>CAZAEQ010000017.1:0-85193 GCA_964484185.1 uncultured Phycisphaeraceae bacterium | reverse complement strand
CGCAGGGAGAATCAACCCGCCAAGCGCAACAATCAGACAGGTCACCATGCCCAGCCCGCGCTGCCAGGCAATCTTCTTTTCTCCATCCACAACCTCGCGCCGCCGCTGCCGTTCCATCACGATCGATAACGCGCTCGCCGCAATCAACATCCATCCAAGTAAACTCACCGATGTCGCCCCAATCGCGCTCATCGGCCAATACGCAAGCAACACCTGCGGCCAGAAAACAATCTGCGCCGTAGTAAACATAATGAGTACATCAAGCAGCAGCCCCGCCAACGGCCGCTTTGCCGGCATCGCCTGACTCAATCGAAACATCGGCCACAGAACCAGAGCTCCAAGAGCGATCATCATGAACAGGCCGCGTGTCACCGGCCTCGAAACTGCCGGATCCAGCAATCCCCGCGGCCCAAGTTTCGCAAGCACCATACTGGAACTCAGCATCAGCCATGCAATCCAGTACAAGGAAAACAACCGCGGCTCACCACGCCGATGCGCCCAGCGATCCTGCCGCGGCGGCGGCGGCCAGACAATTTCTTCCTCTGTAGGTATCGCTTCTGGTGCAACTACTTCCGCAGTCGCGACCTGTGCCTGTTCACCTGCCGCTGGCAAAGGCGGCGGCTCCTGTGGAACCGGCGGAGGCTGCAACGGGTCCGGTTGATGTGGCTCGTTCACGGGATCATCTTACTCGTCATTGCGAGCAGCTTGCCGCAGCCCCGTCTTTTCCTGATCCGCATCAACCGCGGCCTGGGCCGATGCCGCGATGTTGATCTCGACCGCATGAACGCCGGAAATATCAATCGCCGCCCGCTTGGCATCGATTCGTGAAAAACGCCTGTTAATCTCGGCAATTCGATCAATCTTCGATTGCGTGCTCGTCTCGCCAAGCAGCGGCTTGGACGGCTTGCCACCCCAGATAATCCGCGTCTCATTACGCGTAATGATCGCAAGTTGCTGCGTATGCACATAATCCGTCACATCAATCCCCGCCACTTGACCCGACCAGGGCTGCCCGGACAACGTGTTCAAGAGCTCAAGCGCTGCGTGTAAATCATCTCCAACCCACACACTGCTGTAATCAGTGCTTCCATCGTTCTTCAGTGGATGCGGTGTTGTCACCGGCAAAATCACACACAACCCACTGGCATTGAGTTCATATGTAGGTGGCATGAGTCGGCCATCCCATGACACAAGCAAGTCCTTCGAATTCACACGCACCACCGCCGCCGGGGTCCGCCATGTTCCATCAATGCGAATCGTGTTTTCTCCAACCCGGCTCACGCGCGGGCGGCCGACAAACCAGCCCGATTCCTCCATCGCAATTCCAACACTCTCAAGCGGATCGCTGCTGAACACCGCCGGGCTCTCGCCGAGCTGCACCAGCGCGAGGTTCATGATCTCTTTCTGAAATTGCTCCGGCAGCCAGGTCTTGGCCGCTTCACCCGGCGCAGTCTTGATTGCTGGCCAAATGACTTCGATCTTGGCCGGTGTCGCAACAATTTTCTTGCGTGCTTCGCGGTGCAACGGGCGATACCCGATTGCAAATCCAACTACGACTCCAAGCACAAGCACCACAATCACAACTGTGCACAAATGCTGCACAAAGAGTCCCCAGCGAAATGCAGGCTTCCCTGTGGTCAATACCGTTGATGTATCTTGAGATTCTGCAGGCGCAGCGGCAGCGACGTGCTCGCCCGCATCCGTGCCAACAGAACTACCGCCTGATTCCAAACCGTGTACCTGATCGTCCATGACAGGTCACCTCCAATTACGAACATTCTATCAGTGCCGTACGTGGTCGCGGAGCGCCCACTGCACGAGTTTCTCACATAATCCTGCGAAATTGATCCCGCTCGCCGCCGCCGCCATCGGCAACAGCGAATGCCCGGTAAACCCGGGCAACGTGTTCACTTCCAGAAGCCAGGGCTGATGCTGCTCATCCAGCAGGAAATCAATCCGGCTTAAATGGCGAACACCAATCTTCCTGGCCATCGTCATCGCATGGCCATAAATGGCATCCGCAACCCCTGCGGGCAGCTCTGGATTGACAACGTATTTCGTATCGTCGGAGTGGTACTTTGCGTTGTAGTCGTAGAATTCAACCGCCGGTTTGATCTCGACGATTCCAAGCCTCGGACCCGCCATCCCTGAAACAGGTGCCGGGTCGATGACGCCCTGCGTCAATTCGCGAGCCTTGATGAACGCCTCGACCATGTACACCCGCGTCGGATGTTCTTTGATATCGAGCCGTATCGCCCCAAGTGCCTTCTCCCAATCCGCTACATTGCGGCAGATATGAACCCCAACGCTCGACCCTTCATGCACCGGCTTTGCCACGACTGGAAACGCCAGGGGACACACCGAGTCGCGCGTATTGAGCACCGCAAACTGTGCAGTCGGTACGCCCGCCGCCAAAGCAATTGCCTTTGTCGCCACCTTGTCCATTGCGAGCCGCGCGGCCGGAGCACGGCACCCGACATACGGACGACCATCCAGTTCGAGCAAATCCTGCAGCGGACCACCTTCGCCATACGGCCCATGAAGCAGCGGGAAAATCACATCGCCCTTCATCGCCTTGAGTTCAGCCGAAGTCGGCCGATCAATGACCACCGCATTCACTTCATATCCAGCGGAAATAAGAGCATCTTTGGCCGCACGCTGGCCAGCCAGGCTCACATCGCGCTCTGCATCTGGTCCGCCGCCGAGTAGGAGAATTGTGGGGTGTGCCATGACAGTTCTCGTTAGACCGACCGCTTCCAGATAACGACTTCAGATTGCAGTGTAACTCCAAACGCATCTTGCACGCGATGGGTGACCTGCTCCATCAGTTCAATCACATCCCGTGCCCGCGCTGTCGCTGAAGTAACAATGAAATTCGCGTGGACCGGGCTCACGCTCGCCCCGCGAACAGTCAATCCCTTCAGCCCTGCGCGATCAATCAGCATTCCCGCCCCAACTCGTGCACCCTTCGCAAATTCAAGCACATCGCGATCCAGTGTCGGATTCTTGAAGCAGCATCCCGCCGAGTTGGCCGAGAGTGGCTGCGAGTCCTTCTTGTACTTCATGATCTCAACCTGCCGCGACTTGAGTGCAGCAACGTTGCCGCGCGCAAGCTGAATTTCTACGCCAGTGATCAACAGGTCATTGAGGCCGGAATGGCGATATGCAAACTTGATCTCCTGCCGCGGAATTGAGAGGATTTCGCCGTTTCGATTCAGTGCTTGAACACTGATCACAAGGTCAGAAATCTCTCCATACTTCCCGCCCGCGTTCATTACCACACAGCCGCCCATCGTGGCCGGGAACCCTGCGAGAACTTCAAGTCCTCCCAAGCCCTCCGCAACTGTTGCATTGATCGCTCGTGGCAATTTGACGCCAGCGCCCAGACTCACGCGGCCAGAATCATGATCAATCGAGATCCGCTCAAACGCGCCCTTGAGTTCAACAACCAGTTCGCTCACACCATCATCATCAACCAGCAGGTTCGCGCCATCGCCCAGGATCTTCAGATTCCGATCAATATCCAGTGCATAGCGCAAGTCATCAACAGACTTCAAGACCGCTTTGCGATCTGCGCCTCCGCCAATCTTGAACCACGTTGGAATCGGTGCCTGCGGCAGGATATTGAGCGTGCCAGAAACGACCATTCGACTCACTTTCTCCCCGAAATCTGCCCAATACTATCACGCCACTATCAGGCTACGCCTGCCATGGAACTCGCCTGGCCATCCACAAATTCCTTGCCAATCTGCCACACGTTCCCCGCGCCCATCACCACCACCATGTCATTGGGGCGGCACAGATTCTCGAGTTCTTCGACAATCGCTTCAAATGGATACACGTGCTTGGCCTTAATCCCCTTGTTGCGAAGGCGATCCACCAGGTCCGCCGCCGAAACCTTCTGGCGCTCGGCCTGACTATCGCGAACAAAGTAAATATGCGGCACAATCACTACATCTGCATTCGAGAAGCTATTAGCAAACTCCTCGAGCAGATGACGAGTTCGCGAATGCTGATGCGGCTGGAAGACACAGATCAATCGCCCGCCCCGCGCCTCTGGTTTTTCAAACTCGCGCAACGCCTTGAGCGTCACATCGATTTCAGTTGGGTGATGCCCGTAATCGTCATACACACGCACCGATCCGCCGCCAATCGAACGCGCTCCCATGAACTCGCTGCGCCGGTGAATCCCGCGGAAATTCGATGCTGACACAGCCGCCGCTTTGGCATCCGCGCCCAGCATGGTTGCAATCGCAATCGCCGTCGCGGCGTTCAGCGCATTGTGCTGCCCGGGCAGAATCATCGACCATTCGGCCACTATCTTGCGGCGGTGCTTGAGTTTGACATGCCGCCCTTCAGCTTCGTACGCAACCACCCAGTCAGCGCTGGGATTAAACCCAATCGTTTCAACCTTGCACTTCAGGCCCGCGGTCACCTCGCGACGATGGCTGTTCTCATAGCCAATGAGCAGAACCCCGCCCTCATCCGCCGGCGGCACAAGTTCAGCGAACTGATGAAACGCCTCAATCACAGCATCGAGCGTTCCGAAGATGTCCAGATGATCCGCCTCGACACTGCTAATACTCGCAATCAGCGGCCGGAAATGATGGAAACTCCGATTGAACTCGCAGGCCTCAGCAACCAGCACACCCGGTTTGCCAGCATGCGTTCCAGTTGGGATCTGCAACGCACCCATGCGCACACCCACTGCCGCATCCCCAGCCTTGGTATTGGCCGGACCATTGAGTAACTGCCCGCATGTAGCCCCCACAATCACCGAGGGATCAATGCCGCAGTCTGTCAGAACACATCCCAGAAGGGCGGTCGTTGTTGACTTTCCATGGGTTCCGGCAATTGCGACCCCGGTCCGCCCGACCATGCAGCGGCCCAGTGCCTCGGCATAGGTCAGTGTCGGGATCCCACGCCGCTCAGCCTCGAGCATTTCCAAGTGTTCGGGCTTGATGGCTGCCGATGCCACGACCAAGTCGCACCGCTTGGGCACGCTGGTTCCAGCTTGATCGAATCCGACTTTGATTCCCTGAGAAACCAGGAAATCCGTCTCGGCAGTCTGCGCCAGGTCCGAACCGGACACCTTGGCCCCGCGAGACAGCAGTAATCGTGACAGGCCGGACATGCCGCACCCGCCGATTCCGATCATGTACACGTGTTTGCCATCAACATCGAGCCGCTCAATTGTGCGAGACAGCGCCGGGGCCAGGTCTGCAGGGGAAACACGAGGCATGACTTCGATGGGTTGACTCACTGGCGACTCCTCCGACCACAGACAAAAAACACAAACCTACTTGTGTCGCTCAAGATCGGCAAGTTGGAGTGTCGCTCACAAGTTTGCCTGCGCCAATTTTCAATCACCCGAAAAACCGGTAACAAGTCCGCAAAACAAAGGTGCCCAGGCATTGACCGGCTCCCCTCCGTGCGAGTCGGCCAACACCTGATGCAGACAGCGCGACCGGACTCCGGCATCATGCCATCGCTCGACCAACGCTGAACAGGTGTTTGTAGTCAAACCTCGGCAATTCCTGCGCTCAACCGACAGCAGCCGACTTCGATCGCCTATCTTGCCCCAGCTGGCTTGCTGTAAACCGTGCCATCCACCAGCGAAAGCCCATCAATCTTGGACCAAAGCGCTTCGCCCTTAAGGTGCTCGACATGCCCATCGGCAAATAACACGTTGCTCCCCTGCTGCCGGAAGTTCACTGGGTCCTCAAACACGATCACCTTGGTGCTGGGATCCTTGATCTTGTCAATCGTCACAACCGGCGGCACGTAAAAGTACGAAGTCAGACCAGCCTCAGATGCGGGGGAAACAAACGACGTCGCCGGCACGCTTTCGCTGATCAATAGCGACTGCCAATTCGAATTCTTGGGAGGAAAGTGTTCCTGGTACTTCTGGGCGTAGGCCTGGAGCCCGGTTCCAATATCTCGAAGCTGTGACAAACTCTGCACCTTGCGCGCCTCGTTGCGGGCTTTACCCAGCGCCGGGAGAAAGACGCCGGCTCCAATACATCCGCAGCCCAGGACCATGCCGATGCTTGAGGCAACCACGCCGCCGATTGCGAGATTTCGGGCCCCGCCTTGCCCCGGCTTGCCAGATCGGGTTAAGGCAATGATTCCAAGAATCAGGCCGATTGGAGATGTGATGAGCAGGATTCCCAGGATAATCGCGGCGATCGCAAGGCCCTTGCCAGCTGACTCTTTTGGGGCACCTTCGAAATTCGAATCAACCGGTGGATAACTGCTCATGGGAAATCCTCAAAGTTCGGCTCAAAGTTCGCCGGAGGGTAGCTGCACTATCCTCCATACATATGGCCGAAGTCGGTACACACCTTTCCAATCTGCCCTACAAACTTGCATGTATCTGCGACCTTGTCGATGACAAGGGCCGGCACCTTTTGCTCCATCGCAAGAAGGCCCCCAACCTGGGCCTTTTCTCCCCAATCGGCGGCAAGCTCGATGTCCATACCGGTGAATCTCCCGCCCAATGCGCCCAGCGCGAGATCCACGAAGAGGTCGGACTTGACCTGCCGCTGGAGCGACTTCACCTGCTGGGGATGGTGGCCGAAACTGCGTTCGAAGGCAAGGGGCATTGGCTGATGTTTGTCTACCAGGTTCTGGGGACTGTGTGGGTTGAGCCACACGACATGCGCGAAGGTCGGTTGGATTGGTACACCAGAGAAGAGATGATGAAACTGGATATCCCCGAGACTGACCGGAAAGTTATTCTGCCGCTGATGCGAAAGGCCGAGCGGCAGACCGCGGGCGGCAAGCCGGGGTTCTTCTCGGTGCATATTGATTGCCGCGAAACTGAGATGAAATGGACCGTTGATCAATTGATGCCCGGGAGTTGAATACTGTTGTGCCATGATAAATATGGCATGGATGCTTGTATCTGTCGCAGCGATCTCTGGTTGCATGGCGCAGCCGGATTTTGTTCCGCAACCAACTTCAAAACCTGACATCAGGAAAGCAGCTCATGAACACCGTGGTTTGTGGGTGGCAACTGTCGCAAACATCGATTGGCCCACGACAAAGACATTGACCGATGCGCAGCGGCATGCGGAAATGATCAAGATACTTGATGCCGCCAAAGAGATTGGGATTACGGCGATCTATTTTCAGGCCCGGCCGTGTGGCGATGCGTTGTACAAATCTGAGCTTGAACCCTGGTCAGAATTCCTGACCGGCAAAAGCGGACTTGGACCAGCAAATGGAATTGATCCGCTTGCACTCTGGATCAGCGAAGCACACAACCGCGGCATGGAACTGCATGTCTGGCTGAACCCGTTTCGCGTGGGTCACCCCAAGATGACCAGCCCGCTTGCGCTGAATCATCCGGCCAAGCACCTCGCCGATGTGACGCGGGAGTATGGTGAGTACAAGTGGCTTGACCCTGCGGAGCCTGCCGCCCGCGAACATTCATGGCGAGTGATTGAGGACATCACGCGGCGATATGGAATTGATGGGTTGCACGTCGATGACTACTTCTATCCCTACCCCGTGAAACAGGCCAACGGCGCGATCAAGGATTTCCCTGATGATGGTGCGTGGAGAAAGTACCAAGGCGGCGGCGGGAAATTGTCGCGAGCAGACTGGCGGCGCGAGAACATCAATAGCTTTCTGACTGAAATGAACGCGCGGGCGAAATCGATCAAGCCGGGGATTTCAATTGGCATCAGTCCTTTTGGAATCTGGCAGCCCGACAATCCCAAAGGCGTGAAGGGCTTGAACGCGTACGAGTCGCTGTACGCCGATGCGAAGAAGTGGACCAATGAAGGCTGGTTTGATTACATGGTGCCGCAGTTGTATTGGAAGGTTGATGCGCCACAGCAGCCGTTTAAGCCGCTGCTTGATTGGTGGGTCGCGCAGAATTCCAGGCACAAGCAGATGTTTGTGGGACTGAATGTGTCAAAGGTCGGACCGGACGCGACAAAGGACTTCAGCCCGATGGAGATAACCCGTCAGATTGACATTATCCGGGCCACACCGGGGGCTCATGGATTCGTCCTGTTCAGTGCCCGGCCGATTGTAGAAAACAAGATGCATATCCGGGATATTTTGAAGGCCAAGCTGGCTGAGAAACCGGCACCCAAAACGGTTGATTCAGAACGCTGAAGTCGCAAAAGTGCGGTCCTACCATCGTGTCCAATCCAGCCGGAGTGGCGGAATGGCAGACGCAGCGGATTCAAAATCCGCCGCCCTTAACAGGCGTGCAGGTTCAAGTCCTGTCTCCGGCATTTCAGTTGGCAATGTACCTGTCCCAGCTGCTTGATGAGCGACCTTCTCACCAAACTCGATGCATGGAAGCCGTTTAAGGCGATCGTGGTTGGCGACTTCATGCTTGATGAACATCTGTATGGGGATGCTGAACGGCTGAGCGCTGATGCTCCGGTTCCGATTCTTCACATCCGCAAGCGAGATTCGCGGCCGGGTGGCGCTGCCAACGTCTGTCTGGACTTGATCGCGCTCAAGGCATCGGTCACGGCGATTGGTGTGATTGGGGACGATGACTTTGGCAAGGCTCTAGCGAAGCAGTTGGCTTCGGACGGCGTTGAGACCTTTGCACTGGTACGTGATGCGAGCCGCCCCACCACTGTGAAACAGAACATGGTCGGGCTTGCTCAAGGTCGCCATCCGCAGAAGATGTTCAGAGTGGACTTTGAGTCGCGCGAGCCGATTTCATCGGAGACTGCAGCGAAGTTGCTCGCAGCATTTGATCGGGAGTTGCCCAAGTGTGATGTAGTTTGCATTGAGGATTACGCCAAAGGTGTGTGCTCGGTTGAAGTCTGCCAGGGTGTGATTGAGCGGGCACGCAAGGCGGGCAAGCCTGTGTTTGTTGATCCAGCAAAGTTAAACGATTACGCGCGGTATCGCGGATGTACGACGATTACGCCGAATCGAACTGAGGCCGAGTTTGCTACTGGGATTGCTACCGATCATGATGCCGATGTGGTGCACAATGCGAAAATTGCTTCAGCGCTCATGAAACAACTTGCGATGGAAGCATGTGTGTTGACGCTGGATAAGCATGGCGCGGTGTTGATTGAAGGATCGGCGGAACCGGTTTCGATTCCCACTGTTGCGCGGCAGGTGTACGACGTCACCGGCGCGGGCGATGCGTTTCTGGCGGGACTTGCCGCGGCGCGGGCGAATAAGTGTACTTGGACGGACTCGGTGAAATTCGCGAATGCGGCGGCGGGACTGGAAGTTGAGATCTTTGGTGTGCAGCCGATTCCCCTGGAGCGCATTCACCATTCGCTGCTTTCGATGGAACATGGACATGCCGGGAAGTTGCGGACGCTTTCGCAGTTGATGGTGGAGGTAGCGAGTCGGCGGCGCGATGGGCAGAAGGTTGTGTTTACCAATGGGTGCTTTGACCTGTTGCATACGGGGCACATTTCGCTGCTGGAGAAATCGCGGCAACAGGGTGATATGTTGATTGTCGCAGTGAATACCGATGAAAGTGTGCGGAAATTGAAGGGGCCGGGGCGGCCGATTAATACTGAAGTTGATCGGGCGATGGTGCTCGGCGCGCTGGCGTGTGTTGATGCAGTAGTGTTGTTTGGTGAAGACACGCCGCTGGAATTGATCAAATCGATCAAGCCAGATGTGTTGATCAAGGGCGCGGATTACAGCAAGGACAAAGTTGTCGGTGCTGATGTGGTTGAAGCGGCGGGCGGAAAGGTTGTGCTGATTGATCTGGTGAAGGGGCGGAGCACGACGGGGATGGTTGAGCGGATGAAGCAGTAGAACGAGTTGTCGAGTCGCGATGCCAATTTACGAGCGTGTGACGATGATGGGAAGTTGCACCCCTTCAGGGTGCGATGCGTTTTGGCTTTCCGGGGGTGGCGACCGCGAAGCGCGGTCTTCACCCCCGGCTAAAAACTTCCAGCCTTTCAGGCTGAAGAACAAGACGAGGGCGCGCCTGACGTGAAACATTCCAAAAACACAAGAGACCAGAGCAAGGTGCTCTGGTCTCCTGGATATTATTTTCAAACTAACTTTACTTCTTGCCGGCAGTCTTGGGACCTGCCTTGGCTTCGAGCATTTCCTTCATCTTGCCCGCGGGCATGGCGCGGTACTCGAGGAATTCCATGGTCGCGGAGGCGCGGCCCTGGGACATACCACGGATGGAGGTGGTGTAGCCGAAGAGTTCTTCGAGCGGGATTTCGCTGGTGACCATCTTGACGGGGTCACGATCTTCGGTGTCGATGATCATGCCGCGGCGTGATGCGACGTCGCCAGTGATGTTACCGAGGAACTCATTGGGAACGGTGATGACGACCTTCATGATTGGTTCGAGAAGGACGGGGCCGCAGCGATCGATTGCTTCCATGACCGCGAGGCGACCGGCCTGTTCGAAGGCGATCTGGCTTGAATCGACATCGTGGTATGAACCGTCGACGATGGTGGCCTTGACGTTGATCAGCGGGTAGCCGAACTTGACGCCAGAGGTGCAGGTCTGACGGATGCCGTATTCGACTGAAGGAACGAATTCCTTCGGGATCGAACCACCGACGACTTCGATGGAAACTGCGATGTTGTCGGTGAAGTCGAGTTCTTCGGCTTCTGCCTGAGCTGCGGTGCATGGTTCAAGGTGAATCGTGCAATCGCCGAACTGGCCGCGACCACCAGACTGCTTGACGAACTTGCCGCGGACGTACTCGGCCTTCTTGGTGATAGCTTCGCGGTAGGACACGCGTGGCTTACCGACTTCGACGTTGACCTTGTAGTCACGGGTGAGCTTGTTCTTGATGATTTCAAGGTGGAGTTCGCCCATGCCGCTGATGATGGTCTGACCGGTCTCGTCATCGAAGGTGTAGCGGAAGCTTGGATCTTCGCGACGGATGGTCGAGAGGCACTCGGTGAGGCGACGCTTGTCGTCCTGGCTCTTGGGCTCGATGGACATCGAGATCACGGGCTCGGGGAAGAACATGCGTTCGAGGACGATCGGATCATCCGGATCACAGAGGGTGTCACCGGTGTACGAGTCTTTGATACCGACGATGGCGACGATGTTGCCAGCGGTCACTTCTTCGAGCGGAATGCGGTTCTGAGCGTGCATCTCGAAGATACGTGAAGCGTTTTCAGTCTTGCCGTTGACGGGATTGATCACGCGGCTGCCCTTAGCGAGCGTGCCGGAGTAGACGCGGACGTAGGTGAGATCGCCGTGCTTGTCGGAAACGACTTTGAAGACCAGGCCAGCAAACGGCGCCTTGGCATCGTGCGGACGTGAGAGCTTCTCGTCTTTGTCGCGAGGATTGGTGCCGGTGACTTCGGGCTTTTCTGTCGGAGCGGGGAGATAGCAACAAACGGCGTCGAGCAGACGCTGAATGCCGATGTTGCGGAGAGCTGCGCCGCAGAGGATGGGGTAGCAGAGACGCTCAACCACGCCCTTGCGGAGCGCTGCGCGGAGTTCATCGGGTGTGGGGGTGATGTTCTCGAGGTACTTCTCCATGAGCTTGTCATCGAGCTCAGAGACCTTTTCGAGCATGACCTTGCGCCACTTGTCGGCGTATTCAAGCTCTGCCGCTGGAATTTCACGCTCGACTTCGGTTTCGCCCTTTTCGCCTTCGTAGTAGTACGCCTTCATCGTGATCAGATCGATGATGCCGACGTGATCGTGGCCGGTGCCGATGGGGCACTGGATCGGGATGGCGTTGGCGCCGAGGCGCTTGATGATGGTGTCGAATGAGTAATCGAAGTTCGCACCGATCTTGTCCATCTTGTTGACGAAGCACAGACGCGGCACTTTGTACCGGTCGGCCTGGCGCCAGACAGTTTCAGACTGAGCTTCGACGCCTTCTTTACCGTCGAACACGGCAACCGCGCCGTCGAGGACGCGAAGTGAGCGTTCCACTTCGATGGTGAAATCGACGTGGCCGGGGGTATCGATCAGGTTGAGCTTGAACTCGTTGCCCAGGAATTCCCATGGGCAAGTTGTGGCGGCGGACTGGATGGTGATGCCGCGTTCCTGCTCTTCCTGGAGGAAGTCCATGGTGGCGGTGCCTTCGTGCACTTCACCGATTTTGTAGGTCTTACCGGTGTAATAGAGGATGCGCTCAGAGACGGTGGTTTTACCAGCGTCGATATGAGCACAGATGCCGAAGTTGCGAGTGTGAAGAAGGTCTGCCATACTGAAAATCCTTTGAAACTGATGCCTGCCGGTTTTTTAAGGAAGAGCATCGATGCGAATCGGTTTTGATAAACAGGGCGGGAAATGTGCCGCCGAAACGGTGAGCGAAATGTGCGAATGAGGAGCGAGCCACTCGATCGAAATGAGATCGAGGACATAAATCAGGACAACCTGTTACCCGTCATCGTCCATGTGAACTGGCTCCGCAAAAATGCGAGCAGAATACTAACCAGTCCGATGGAAAAATCAAGAATTTGTGGAGAAAAGAAGGGGATGAAAACGGGGGAGAGGAGCGGGACGGAAGCCGAGAGAAAGTGGCAAAGTGGCAAAGGGGCAGATATCCCGAGCGAGGAAGCGTCGTTTTTGAGTTAAAAACGAAAGGCGCTCACTTTTTTCAAAGGTGCTCACTTTTTAGGTGAGCATCTGAGCATCTTTCGTTTTCAGGTCAAAAACGAGGGTGGCGCCCAAGACAAAGTGCTGCGTGCTGAGCTATGAGTGCCGAGAGGACGAATTGAAGGGGGCCACGGATTTGAAGAAGGCCACCGATGGTGGCGCGCCTTTCGATCTCACTGACTTGGAGAACTGAATCGGGGAAACTTGTCGAAACTGGTTGGGTTGGCTTAAAATCATGTGGATAGTCCTTGCTTTCTGTACGGCATTTTACCGGATGAGCGAACATCTGTCAAGTGTTTTGATGGTATTTTTGAGGTGTTCCGAAAAATCGCGGAAAAGCTCTGATAACCAATCAGCCATTCCATTTCTTGATCGATAATCGCGGAGATTTTGTTAATATCGCAGATCCGCATTTCAATCTCGCTTTCTGTTCTGAGCTCGGCTCCAAATGCGGAAGTCGCCTGGATTTCATTCACAGTCAGGTCCGCGTTGAAATCGAATGTGGAGTTTCACGATGATCAGAACCACGCCAGCCGTCCTTTGGGTCTCCTCCATCACCGTGTTCATCACGGGAGCTGCGCTCTATGCCGGGCCGCTGAATCCGCCAGGTGGGCCGGTCGCGAGTACCGCGAAGACTCTCGCCGAAGTTGAGCCGCGAATCGCGATCAACGCGAGCAATACGCCCGGCGATGCCGACAGTGTCTTCAAGATCACCCAGCCCGGCTCGTACTACCTCACGGGCAACATCGGCGGCGTCGTAGGCAGGCACGGGATCGAGATAGCCGCAAGTGGTGTGACGCTCGACCTCATGGGCTTCGATCTTTTCGGTGTCGCGGGCAGCGGCTCCGGGATCGGGGTGTCCGGAGTTCGAACCGGCTGCTCCATTCGCAACGGCGTGGTCCGGGGTTGGGGAAACGGCGGCGTTAACCTGTACACCAGTGCCACCGACGCGATTTCGAATTTCAACATCTACAACGTGCAGGCCATTTCTAATATCGATGAGGGGTTCTTTGTCGGGAACAATGGACAGATGGAGAACTGCATTGCTTCTGGCAATACTCGCGAAGGGTTTATCGTGCTTGAAAACGTTTCGCTGACCGCATGCACCGCCGCGTCAAATGTGCTGGCGGGCTTTATCGCCAAGACCGCCTGCAGATTTGATGGCTGCATCTCTCGAGCCAACGGTGGAGGCTTCGCGCTTGCTGGCAATCCTGTGGGACGCTTCACCTTCACTCACTGCCAGGCGATCGGCAATACAGGTGATGGGTTCGCGACCACCGATGCGTGCGTACTCACCGAATGCCTCGCGGCTGACAATTCCGAAATCGGGATCCGCCTCGGAACCGCAAATATTGTTCAATCTTGCATCGTGCGATCAAATGCTCTTGGCGGCATGCGTGTGCCCGCAATGTGCCGCATCATCGGCAACAACATTGTCGGCAACAACGCAGGCGCGGGTACTCAGGACGGGATACAGGTCAACGGCCAGCGCAACTTGATCGAAGGAAATAGTTTCTCGCTTGAGGACAATGCCCTCAACGTTCTGGGCACAGGTAATCTGATAGTCAAGAATACATTCGGAGGCAATAGCGCCGCCACTGTGATCGTTCCGGGAAACAGCTACGGCCCTCTCGTCATCGCCAACGGCGTTGGCAGCATCGGGGGCATCGCCAACTCGGATCATCCGCAGGCAAACTTTGTCTACTAGCTTCTTGTATCGAGAAAGGACACACATGAAACTCCCAAAGGCGGCGAAGGCGCGGGCATACACGCCACCAGCGTCGACGTGCCCGCGGGCCAAGTTCCAGATTGAACACAACATGAAAGAACTCACATTATGAACCGCTTGCAAACTCGCACCATTCTCTCCCTCTTAACCCTCGCCGCCCTGCTCCTCACCGGGAGTTTGCTCTACGCCGGGCCGCTGAATCCGCCCGCAGGGCCGGTTGCTTCAACCGCCAAAACTCTTAACGAGGTGGAGCCGCGCACCGCGATCAACGCAACCAACACGCCCGGGGACGCCGACAGTCTCTTCAAGATCACCCAGCCCGGCTCGTACTACCTCACGGGCAACATCACCGGCGAGTCGGCCAAGCACGGCATCGAGATTGCTAGTGGCGGCGTCAATCTTGACCTCAACGGGTTCGATCTTGTGGGCGTTGCTGGGCCGGGCGGCTTCAACGGTGTGCGTCTGACTGCAGCTGGTGCCGGGGGAGTCGCTGTAGTCAACGGATCGGTCCGCAACTGGACCGGCACTGGCGTCGACCTTGGGAGTGCGGGCGCGATCGCCTGCCGTGTGGAGAAAGTGCTCTCATACGTCAACGGCGGCGCCGGCATCACGACTGGCGAAGTTACCACCATCACGAACTGCTCTGCAAGCCTCAACACACTTGGTGGGATCGTGACCTCAAACGGCTCAACCGTCTTGAACTGCTCAGCAAGTGTCAACGGGGGCGATGGCATCAGCACCGGCGTTGGCTGCACAGTCTCGAACAGCTCGGCGTATGACAACGCCGGGACCGGGATCAACGCCAGTCACGGCAACACGGTTTCGAATTGCTCGGCCTACAGCAACACCAGCAACGGCATCGCCACTGGCAATGCCAACTCGATCTCGAACTGCTCGGTGAAAAGTAACGCCAGCAACGGCATCAGCGCCGGCGGCGGCACCACGATCTTGAACTGCTCAGCAATGCAGAACACCGGCATCGGAATCACGACCAGCTCAGGCTGTACAGTCTCAAACTGCTCGGCATCCTCCAACACTGGCAGCGGCATCAGCGTCGACGCCGCCAGCACGGTCGCCGACTGCACCGCCCAATCCAACACCGTCGACGGTATAGCGTGCTCTTTTAACTGCGTGATCCGAGGCAACACCTGCGCGTTCAACGGCAACGGTTTGGGCAACGGCGCCGGCATTCACACCACCGGTGGCGACAACCGCATCGAGGGCAATACCTGCACCCAGGCCGACCGCGGCATCGACGTGGATTTTGCTGACAACATTATCATCCGCAACACTTGCTCGGGCAACACGACCAATTGGGACATCGTGTCCGGCAACTTCTGCCTCGTCGTCCAGGGTGCTGTCAGCGGGGCCATCCTGGGCAACACCGGCGGCGTCTCCCTCGGCTCCACTGACCCCAACGCCAACTTCTCGTATTGACTCACGCATCAACAACGGTTCGAGTCCAATACACATCAATCAGAAAGCAGCACTATGAAACGCAGTTCTACTCCGACCTCTGCCGTCCTTTCCCTTTCTGCCCTTGCGCTGATCATCACCGGAGGCGTGCTCTACGCTGGCCCGCTGAACCCGCCAGCGGGGCCGGTGGCTTCGACTGCGAAAACTCTCGCAGAGGTCGAGCCGCGGATCGCGATCAACGCGACCAACACCCCCGGCGACGCCAGCGCGGCGTTCCGCATCACCCAGGCCGGCAGCTATTACCTCACCGGTACCGTCACCGCCCCGACCGGTCGTACCTGGGTCATCGAAATCGCGTCAAACGGCGTCACGCTCGACCTGGGCGGCTTCCTGATCTCCGGCGGTGGCACGGCGCAGAACGCCGTCCGCATCAACCCGGGCGTGCAGAACGTCCAGATCAAGAACGGTTTTGTCGCCGGGTGCCTCAGCCACGGCATCACGGCCAACGGGCTCATGTGCGAAGTTGTCGGCGTGAATGTCGGCACCTGCGGCGGGAACGGGATCGACCTGGGCTCGCTCTCGCGCGTGCGAGACTGCATGGCCCGCAGCAACGGCTCGCACGGCATCCGCGTCGGGTCCAACTCCATCGTCTCGAGGTGTCTCTGCAGCGCCAACGCGGTCAACGGGATCGAGGCCCTCAGCGGGACGACCGTCTTTGACTGCGTGTGCGAGGGCAACGCCGTCGGGTTCCGGCTTGGCTCGAACTGCTCCGTCACGAACTGTCGCTCGGGAAACCCGGCGGCGGCCTCGTCGATCGGGTTCTATTCCACCATCTCGGACTCGGAAATCTCGCTGACGGATTGCCGGGCTGCGGGCGGCGGGCGAGGGTTCTGGTTCCAGGGCGGACGCATGACGCTCACACGCTGCTCGGCGACGGGGCTGACAGGTGCCCAAACCGCGTTCGAGATCGGGCCTAACTCGCTGCTCACCGAGTGCCGCGCCACCGACAACTCCTTGCACGGGTTCCTGCTCTTTCCGCGGTGCACCCTGACGGACTGCACCGCGGCGCAGAACCTGGGGGATGGGTTTCTCGCCAACGCCGGTTCTGCCGCCTCGTTCATCAACTGCACCGCCGCGGCCAACAACGGCGACGGGTTCGACCTGGGCGACGGCGCGACCGTGCAAGGATGCACCGCCAACGACAACCTCGCGCGCGGCATCTCAATGACCAACGGCGGCTCCGTTGTCAACTGCACCACCCGCAACAACCAGAACGACGGGATCGCCGTCAACTTCTCTTGCCTGGTGCGCGGCAACTCGTGCAACGGCGACGGGACGGGCATCGGCTTCGAGGCCGCCGTGCGCGTGTCCGGGCAGGCCAACCGCATCGAAGCGAACAACATCACGTTTGCCGACCGTGGGATTCTCGCGAGTTCCGGCGGGAACGTGATCGTCAGCAACTCCCTGAAGGGATGCACCGTCAACTTTGACATTGTGGGAGGGAACGACGTCGGGCCTATCGGGAGCGCTGCGACCGCAACAAGCCCATGGGCAAATATTCAATATTAACTAGTACATAAATGGAGTATCGATGAACCGTACCGCCATCAACCGCACTGCGATCGTCACACTTGGCCTTGTCACCGCTGGCCTGCTCTACGCTGGCCCGCTCAACCCGCCCGCCGGGCCGGTGACTTCGACATACAAAACACTCAGCGATGTCGAGCCGCGAATCGCAATCAATGCGACCAACACACCCGGCGATGCGACCTGCCTGTTCAAGATCACACAGCCAGGTTCGTACTACCTCACCGGCAACATCCTCGGTGTGGCAGGGAAGCACGGCATCAAGATCGCCCTATGTGAGGTGGGCGGCCCGGTGAGCATCGATATGAGAGGGCACTCGCTCCAGGGTGTGTCCGGCTCGCTCAACGGTCTTCATGGGGACATTTGTAGCGACAGCCAGACTGCCTGGAACATCGACAGCGGCGGCGGGTCGGGCGTGGTCACCGGCTGGGGAGGGTGGGGCATTTATGCGCGAGGATCGGGCAGGATCGCCAACCTCAACGTGATGTCTCCCGCCGACGGGTGCACCGCCCTTACCGGCGGCGGAAACGGTACCACAACCATCGAGAACTGCCGGTTCCGCACGACCGGTGGGATGGGAATCTTGAACGAGCAGGCCACGCCTTTGGTGATCCGTAACACTGTCATCGAAGCCGACGGCTGCAACACCACTTCCCTTCTCTCGCTGGGAGGACCCACCACCGTTTCTGGCGTCACGGTGCGTGCCCGGAACTCCATCTTCAGCGGGCCGGTTATTGAAGCGGGTCAATACTGCGACATGACAACCGACAGTGGCGGGTGGACGGCTTTCATGACGGGGGTCACAGCAACCTCCGTGCTGCGGGCCAACCCCGGCGCCAGCCAGGCCAACGCGCTTCAGGTCCATCTCTGCCACTTTATCGTCGCTGGCAGCGTCTTCAGCAGCGGGATCGTCGATGTGGCACGCGACGGCGCCGAGATTCACGGTTTGCAAATCCGCGCCGATAACACTACCTCCGCACCGGTTGGGGTGCGGGTGGCTGCGAACAGCGTCTCAATCGACCAAGGGCTCTTGTACATCTCGGGCGCCGCGATCCCCGTCGCCGTCGATGTCACCGGGGCCAACAACACGTTTACTGACGGCAACATGAGAACGACGGGCACTGCGATCCGCCTCGATGGTGCATCCAACACCGTGACCGGCTCCCGCATCTCCGGCAGCAGCGCGAACTCGATCATCGGCGTTCTGATCGCCCTCGGCTCCACCAACAACCTTATCACCAAGAACGAGTTCGTGAACCTCGGCGGCGGGACGGCGGTGAGCAACCTGGGCGGCGCAACCAACGGGGTTGCCCCGATAGTGACCCCGGGCAATCTCAACACAACCACCAACCCGTTCTCCAACATCCAGCACTAAGCCCAATGTCATCTGTCACTCCAGGAGTCATTTATCAAGATCGCATTCATCCGCAAAGGACCCGACGTCATGATCCGCAAGAACACCATCATCTCCTTCGCCGCGCTCACTATTTTCGCCACCGCTGCGTTGGTCGCGGGCCCGCTTAATCCGCCTGCGGGGCCAGTGACGAGTACGTACAAGACGCTCAACGAAGTTGAGCCGCGGATTGCCATCAACGCGACCAACACGCCGGGAGATGCCGACAGTGTCTATAAAATCACCCAGCGCGGCAGTTACTACCTCACGGGCAATATCGTCGGGGGCGCGGGCAAGAGTGGAATACAGATCGCCGCGAGCGATGTCTCCATAGATCTCATGGGGTTTGAGTTGGCCGGCCAGCCCGGTTCACAGAACGGCGTTTCAACATCGGTGGCGGGTCTGACGGGCATCGCGGTGCGCAACGGATCGGTGCGCCAGTGGGGCGGCAGCGGGGTTGACCTTGGCACCCTGGCGGCCGTCAACAGCACCGTGGCCGATGTCCGCGCCCACGGCAACACCGTCGCTGGGATTTGGACTGGAGCGGGATGCAGCATCAACGGCTGCACCGCGACCCTGAACGGTTACGGCATTTTTGCCGGGGCGAGTTGCACCATCACCGGGTGCACCGCGTACAACAACGACACGGGATTGTGGGCCACCTCGGACTGCACGCTTGCCAACTGCACGGTCAACCTCAACACGAGCATCGGGATACTCGCTGGCGCGGGCTGCACCGTCAGCATGTGCACGATGTCCGCCAACTCCGGCGTGGGCATCCAACTCGGCGCCGGCGGCTCGATCACCGGGTGCTCCGCCAGAGGAAACTTGAACAGCGGCATCCTCGTCCAGGGCGCGTGCCTTGTGACTCGAAACAACTGCTCGGCGAACGGGGCCGGCGCCGGGAGCGGCGCGGGCATCGCCGCCACGGGCGGCGACAACCGCATCGATGGCAACAGCTGTTCCGGCGCCGATCAGGGCATCCAGGTCAATGCCGCGGGCAACATCATCATCCGCAACACCTGCGCGGGCAACACGACCAACTGGGACATCGCTGCCAACAACGTCTGCGGACCGGTCCTCGACCGCACCGCTCCCGCCAGCGCGGCCATACTCGGCAACTCCGCCCCCAGCAGCCTCGGTTCGACCGACCCCAACGCCAATTTCACGTACTGATTCGTTCTTCATTCAGCGCATCGCAAGGACCCAATGTCATGATCAGCAGAAACACCATCATCTCCTTCGCCGCAGTCACCATCTTCGCCACCGCCGCGCTGGTCGCGGGCCCGCTTAATCCGCCTGCGGGGCCAGTGACGCCGACGTTCAAGACCCTCGCCGAGGTCGAGCCGCGGATCGCCATCAGCGCGGCCAACACCCCTGGCGATGCCAACAGCCTCTTCAAGATCACACAGCGCGGCTCCTACTACCTCTCCGGGAACGTTTCGGGCGTGGCCGGCAGGCACGGCATCGAGATCGCCGCCAGCGGTGTCACCATCGACCTCAACGGCTTTGACGTCGCCGGTGTCGCGGGGTCGCTGACCGGCATCACGGTATCCGACCCCGCTGCGACCACCATCGTCGTGCTCAACGGTACGGTTCGACTTTGGGGCGAAGAGGGCGTTGAACTTGGGCCGTTCAACTTCGACCTCGCGCCCAACTGCCGCGTCCAGGGCGTGATCGCGACCGAGAATACCGGCGACGGCATCAGCATCGGCAACGGCGGCACCATCACCAACTGCTCATCCAACAGCAACGGTGGCGTCGGAATCAAGGCCGGCTCTGGAAGCACGATCACGCACTGCTCCGCAGTCGCCAACACGGGCACAGGGATCGTCGTCAGCGAGGTTTGCACGGTTGCCAACTGCTCGGCCTACGACAATGGCCTTGTCGGTGGCGCTGGGATTCTCACCGGTGATGGCTGCACAATCGTCGACTGTTCCGCCGGGCGGAACAACATCGACGGCATCATCTGCACCGACCAATGCACGATCCGTGGCAACACCTGCGCGCTCAACGGCAATGGTGGCGACGGCGCGGGCATCCTCGCCACCGGCACCGACAACCGCATCGAGGGCAACAACTGCACCGGCGCCGACCGAGGCATCGATGTGGACGGTGCCGGCAACATCATCATCCGGAACACCTGCTCGGGCAACACCACCAACTGGGATATCGCCATGGGGAACGCATTGGCCCCAATCGTCGCTGCGAGCACCAACGTCGCTCCTGTCGCTGGTAACACATACGCCAGCAGCCTTGGGTCGACTGATCCCAACGCCAACTTCACATACTGATCTTTCCGTCCGATCCACTTGCGCACCCGGTCGCCTTCATTCAGGATTCACACCATGACCAGCACGAACACCAGCCCCCGCGCCCAAAACGTCCTTCTCTCCGCCATTGCCCTGCTTATGACGGGCGGCCTGCTTTACGCCGGGCCACTGAACCCACCTGCTGGCCCGATCGCTTCAACCTCCAAGACTCTTTACGAGGTCGAGCCGCGGATTGCCATCAACGCGACCAATACGCCAGGCGATGCGGCTCATCTCTTTCGGGTCACCCAACCCGGATCGTACTACCTCAGCCAGAATGTGTCGGTACCAGCAACAGCCTCCTGGGGAATCAGTGTGGAAGCGTCCGGTGTCACGCTTGACCTCAATGGGTTCACGATTGATGGCAATGGCAACAATGCCGGCGGCATTACGGTCGACCAACCCGGCGTGACAATCCGCAACGGCACAATCACCCGGACGACCTTGAGCGGCATATCCAGCAACCTGTTCCCGACCGGCTCCCCGGGTCTGACCGTCGAGAGCGTCCGCGTTCTCAATATTCTGGGTGAGGGAATTCCGATCGGCGGTTCCCCAGGCGCAGCCACCGCTGGCATCTTCGGCGGGCGCGGCGCCATCATCCGCAACTGCTATGTGAATGATGCCGCCCTCGGGATTGCGGCTGGATTCAACTCAAATATCTCCGGCTGCACCGTAGAGTTCGCCCGGCAGCACGCGTTCCATATCCAGGGTGGTGCAACCATTACTGATTGCGTCGCTGTTGGGACGCTCGGCACCATCAGCGAAAGTGCGTACGTTCTTGGCGCTGGCTCCACGGCAGTGAACTGCATCGCGCGTTCGAACAACGGCTATGGATTCATCGCGGAGAGCGAGTGTTCGCTCAAAGGATGCTCATCGACCAACAATTTGAATAGCGGCTTCTCAGTCCGCAGCAGCACGGTCTCAAACTGCATGGCAGTATCTAATGCAGGCGACGGCATCTCTGCGTTCTCCGCGTGTCGAATAGAAAGCAACACGGTTGAGCAAAATGGTAATCATGGCATCATCATCAGCGGCGGCCGAAGCTCCGTCCTCAACAACCTTGTTGCATCGAACGGGATCGCTGCCGGGAGTTTTGCCGGAATTTCATGCGACGGCTTCAGCAACACCATCGACTCAAACCACGTCACCGGCATGGTGGTTGGCAACGATGATTATGGCATTCGCACCAGCATCACCGGTTCCAGTAACATCATTATCCGCAATATACTTTCCGCAAATTCAACACATCTTTTCCTGCCGGGAGGCGATACCAGCGGTGGATCGTCTGCCACTCCTGCTACCGCCAGTTCCTGGGCAAATATCGTAAACTGAATTCTTACCCCGGTGTGGAAAACCTCTGAAGCAGTCTGCTCCATGCCAATCCAGATAGTGAATTTCATGCCTCGCTGGCACCGGCCTGACGATCACCGGATGCACGGCCTCGTCGAATCTCAACAACGGCATCTATGTGGATGACGGCTGCACAACCAGCGACTGCGCGAATGCCAGTAACAACAACTGATCAATCTCGCACAGAAATGAGTTCGTCCACAACGCCTGCGTCAGGCGACTGCGCCGGTTATCGGTGCTGGACACTTCCGCGGCTTGAATTCTGGCCCTGAGCGGCCGCCATCTCGCTTATGTAGGAAGCAACCTTCAAGTATCCGGAGTCCATATGAAGAACAACCCGTCACCCGCTGTCCTCTTTGTAGCGTCGATCTCTTTCCTTGCCGCCAGCGGCTTATTGGCAGGCCCGCTCACGCCGCCGCCTGGCGCGGTAGGTTCTACAGGCAAGACGATCACCGAAGCTGAACCACGCATCGCCATCAACGCTGTTAATACCCCCGGCGATGCGGACAGCCTTTTCAAGATCACCCAGCCCGGGTCGTACTACCTCACCGGGAACATCACGGGCGTGTCTGGCAAGCACGGCATCGAGATCTCCACCAGCGGCGTCACCATCGACCTGAGCGGCTTCGTCCTTACCGGAGTGACGGGCGGGCTCGACGGGATTATTACTACCGGCACGACGATCTCGTGCATCAGCGTGGTCAACGGCTCGGTCCGGAGATGGCCCGGCGACGGTGTCAACCTCGGCAACGGCGGCCCGACAGCCTGCCGCGTCGAAGGGGTCAACGCCGAGGGGAACAGCGAGGGGATCGTTGTAAGCGAGGGCGTGGTGAGTCGCTGCACCGCCAGCGGCAACGCCGCCACCGGCATGCGCGGGCTCAACGGCGTGGTGTTTGACGCGTGCGCAGCGCGCGGCAACGGCGGCAACGGCATCACCGCCAGCAACTACGGCACGGTGCGCGGCTGCTCCGCCAGCGGCAACACCGGCGCGGGCGTGCTCGCCACCACCGGCGCGATCATCGAGTCAACAACGGCGGGCGGCAACACCGGCAACGGCATCACCTCCGGCAGCGGTGCCATCGTGCGCTCGTGCAGCGCCTACGAGAACGGCGGGGACGGGATCACCGCCGGCAACGGCACGCGCATCGAGACGTGCACCGTCCGCCGCAGCGGCGTCCACGGCATCAACGTCGCCGCCGAGAGCACCGTCCACGCCAACTCTTCCACCGACAACGGCACGGCCTCAGCCGAGGGGGCGGGTGTGCGCACCACCGGCAACTTCAACAACGTCACCGACAACCACACCACCGGCAACGATATCGGATTCTGGATTGAGGGCCAGTTCAACGTCCTCTCGGGCAGCCGGGCGTTCGTGAACTCGCCGCTCAACTGGCGGATCAGCGACGGCAACTTCCACGCGAATATCCAGTGGCCGACGCCGAGCAGTGTGCTCGTCGAGGGGCTGGGCGTCATCGAGAACGGACGCATGGGCACCGACAACCCGATCACCAACATCGGGCGGTGAGCAATTACTTTTTAGCTTTAGACGATCAGTTCTCGCTTATCTGTGTAGATACCCAATTCCTCAGGAGCTTCATTCATGAGTCGCATCCATCCTCACTTCGTAACTAGTTGCCGCACCATTGCGCTGTTCTGTTTCATGGCTGCCAGACTCGCTCATGCGGGTCCACTGAACCCGCCTGCCGGGCCGGTTGCGTCCAGTGCCAAACCTCTCGCCGAAGTCGAGCCGCGGATCGCCATCAATGCGAGCAACACACCTGGCGACGCCGACAGCCTTTTCAAAATTACTCAGCGCGGGTCGTACTACCTAACTGGCAATCTCACCGGCGTGGCCGGCCGCCACGGAATCGAGATTGCCGCCAGCGGCGTGACTCTCGACCTTATGGGCTTTGACCTTGTCGGCGTCACCGGCACCCTCGACGGAGTCAGCATCACGGCGAGCCGCGTGTCGAACGTAGCGGTCATCAACGGGTCTCTACGCAACTGGAGCGGTGATGGTGTAGACCTTGGCACTGCCCTGGCGAACAACTGTCGCGTGGAAAGCGTCCTCTCCAGCGACAACACTGGCGCGGGCATTCTCTCCGCCAGCGGCAGCACGGTCTCGGGCTGCTCCGCGACTAGTAACGGCACCATTGGAATCAGCAGTCTGGAAAGCAGCTCGGTCACCAAGTGCTCGGCGACACAGAACACTGGCGACGGCATCCAGGTCGGCATTGGCAGCACCGTGACCGACTGCTCTGCGTTCAACAACGTCGGCGCCGGCATCAGCGCAGACGACGGATGCACGATCTCCGGAAGCACCGCTGCTGAGAATGGCTCCAACGGAATCGAAGGCGGCCGCAGCGCCACAATCGTCAACTGCTCAGCGCGTTTGAACTCGTTCAACGGCATCTCCGGCAGCCTTGGTAGTCAAGTCACAGACTGCACGGCGAGTGATAACGGCGCCACCGGTATCTCCACAGCAGGCGGCGGCATGGTCGCCCACTGCTCGGTGTACAACAATTTGACTGGCATATCCGGATCCGACGCCGAGATTACACACTGCACGGCGTACGGCAACAATGGCCGAGGCATTGTCATCAATGTTGGCACGGTCGCCAATTGCGCCCTGGGGTTCAACACCCTCGACGGCATCTGGGCCAATAACAGTTGCGTGGTCCGCGACAACTCTGTCTACGCGAGCGGCCTGAACGCCAGCGACGGGGCGAGCATCCACGTCGTCGGCTCCAACAACCGCATCGAGGGGAACAGCTGCGAGGCCGCCGATCGCGGGATCGACGTGGACGTTGCCGGCAACATCATCATCAAGAACACCTGCTCGGGCCACGGGACCAACTGGGACATAGCGGCCAACAACTATTACGGGCCGATTATTAACCGCACCGGCATCCTCACCGCCGCCGTTTCGGGCGACGCCGCTGCCACGACCCTCGCCTCGACCGATTCCCAGGCCAATTTCACGTACTAATTGCCGGTCAATTGCCTCCAAAACCCACTGCCCGATAATCGATAGCCGGAACCTCGCCAGCGCCTCAGTGAACGGCTTTAGTGCCACAAGTTCCCTCAAACTCTGCCGATCCAAATGCCAATTTCTCACACTCATTTAGACTTGGAACGCGCGTCAATTTCAACTAGGATACCAGCAATGCATACCCGCTTGACATCTACGGCCTTCGCTTCTCTTGCCGCTCTCATGTCTGCGGGTGTCGCATGTGCTCAGACCAACGTCGATGCGACCAACAAGTACTCCTGGGGTGAGAACATTGGGTGGATGAACTGGCGCAACTCTGGCAGCCCCAGCGGCTCGCAAGGCGCTGTCATCGCAGGCACCTTCATGTCTGGCTTTGTGTGGTGCGAGAATGTTGGGTATGTCAACCTTGGCGATGGAACGCCCGGCAATGGCTCGTCATACGCAAATGCAACTGGCGCAGACTTTGGAGTGAACATACTCGGCGACAGTCGACTGGGCGGAATGGCGTGGGGTGAAAACATTGGGTGGATTAACTTCGGCCCATTTGCGACGCTACCCGGTGCACAACAGGCCCGCTTTGACACTGCCGCCGCTCGGCTCCGCGGGTACGCCTGGGGCGAAAACATCGGCTGGGTCAATCTCGACGACTCCAACCACTTCGTCGGAATCACTTGTCCCGCTGACTTCAATCAGGACGGCATCATTGACTTCTTTGACTACCTCGATTTTGTGCAGGCATTCTCCGCCAACGATCCTTCATCCGACTTCAACAACGACTCGGTGATCGACTTCTTTGATTACCTGGACTTTGTACAGGCTTTCAGTTCTGGCTGCTGAGCCCGCCCGCCGGAGTCGAACGACAAAACTCTTCAAAACGCGTAGGACCCGGCCCATGCCGGGTCCTTTTTACGCCATTCTTATGAGGGATATTTCCCTTCGAAGATCCTCAACCTGGTGACTTATTACTACGTGATGGGACGCGCGCATCAATGTGATGCGGCGCAACCCTTCGGCCCGTTGTTTCCCCGGAGGTTCATATGAAATCGCGTATCTATGCAGTGCTTTCCGTTCTGTCACTCGCCGCCGTCGCTGGCTCTTCAATGGCTGAGACCCCCCGCGCGATCGATCCGCCCAAGGGCAAATATCTTCCCGTCCCACCGATTCCCGCGCCGCGTTCTGAAATCCAAGTTCCGACGATTCCGATCACTGGTGCAGGAGTTCCGCCCGTCATCTTCGGCGATACTAACGACGACTTCTCTACTCGCGCCATCTACAAGACTACCGACCCAGGCGAAGTTGTCTTTAAGGCCTCCGGCCGCAACTCCGCCCTGGTCACCATCGACGAGGCGTTTCCGGAGGCCCCTTCCCGCTTCCAGGACTTCGCAGGTGCGAGTATCAATGGCTGGACCCCTGGCGATCCCGATGTTGCTGCCGGTGGCGGCTATGTCTGCCAGGTGGTAAATGACGACTACACCGTCTACGACAAGTGCGGCAATGTTATTTTCACGCGCGACATGAACGACTTTTACAGTCTCAATACCAATTACAAGATCTTCGATCCACACATTATCTTCGATCCCTGGAATGGCCGTTGGGTCATGATCTGGCATGTTACAAACCCCACGCTTCCCTCCTACGGCAAGATCTTCGTGACCGTCAGCCGCGATAATAATCCAATTGGCGTCGGAGCCGCGGGATGGTTTTACTACGCCTTTGAGATGGTCCAGGACGCAGGCACCGCAAACGAGAGCTTTCCTGACTATTACGATGTCGGGTACAGCAGCGATCTGCTCTATATCGCCGGCGATCAATTCACGGCCAGCGCGTTCCGCTGGAGCCGGATGACGATTTTCCTCAAGAGCGAAGTCTACAACGAAGCGCCCGCGTACCGCCGCGACCACTATAACTTTAACAACCCCGATGGCACCCCGATGCGGCTCCCGCGCGCTGTTAAACAGCAATCCGCCTACGCCAACACCGCCATGTTCCTCAATTCTCGCCGGACCGGCGGCGACAGGCTCACTAAATGGGTTATTTCTGATCCCTTCGGCGCCAACACCCGCGTCGGAACCGACATCCCTGTTTCTGATTACGTTCTTCCTCCCAATGCAATCCAGCCAAACGGCCAGACTCTCGACACCATCGACTGCCGCCTTATGTGCGTGGTCCAGGCCAGCGACTATCGCAATGGCACCGGCACCATGATCTCCACTGGCATGTCCGCGGGATACACCTGGTCTGGCGATACTGTCATGCGCTCGGTCGCCCAGCTCTACCACATCAACAATGGCACCAACGCTGTTGTCTTTGACCGCGTCTTTGGCTCGCCCGAACGTTATTACTGGTTCCCAAGCGTCGCCGCCGACTACCAGGACACTGCGATGTGGGTCTTCGCTCGCTGCGGTATAGCGGCGGGCGAGTTCGCCGAAAGTCGCTACGTCGGCTTTGAAGGCGGTACATTCGTGAATTCCTCCACGGGACTAGGGTCTGGCACAGGGAACTATTCCGGCTTCCGCTGGGGCGATTACTTTGGAGCATCTCTTGACTGGGATGATTACTTCCACAACAACGCCGATCAGTGTCGCTTCTGGATGAACGGCATGCACGGGCTGCCAGGCAGCTGGGGAACACACATCGGCTCGACCAGCACCTTCTCGCAGGGCGCACTCGCGGTCTCGCCCGCCACGGGCATTATTGCCGAAGGCTCTCAAGGCGGACCGTTCTCGCCCGCGACTGTCTTCACACTCACAAACACTGGTCAGACAGGGCTTCGCTTCACCGTTGATGATGGCGCGAGCTGGCTCTCTTCGAATGTCTCCGCCGATGAACTCTATGACACCCCCGATTCAAGTGCAGTCTCAATCACTGTGAACTCTGCGGCGAACTCCCTCGCTGTCGGCATCTATAACGCCACCATCCACTTCACCGATTGCGCCAATGGCGGCGCGGATATCACTCGTCCCGCGCAGCTCACCATCCGCCCTCGCAACAACGACTGTTCAGATTCGATCGCGATCCCCAGCGGCAACATCACCGGATCTAACGTCCTGGCCACCGGCACTGATATCACAACTTGCACCTTCAATGACACCACCGATGTCTGGTATCGCTGGACCGCCCATTGCAGCGGCACAGGAGTCGCTGATACCTGCGGCAGCACATTCGACACCTCCCTGGCAGTGTTCACAGATTGCACAGCTGGTGCAACCCAGCTCGCATGCAATGACGATTACGCACAAGTCGGATGCTCGGGCGTCTCCTCTCACGTGACGTGGAACGTGATCGCGGGTCGCACCTACCTGATCCGCGTGGCTGGGTACAACGCTAACACCGGGACCTTCAATCTCTATGTAGGCACATCATCGGACTACAACCGTGATGGAATCGTCGACTTCTTCGACTACCTCGACTTCGTCAACGACTTCGCTTCAAATCAGCCCGGTGCCGACTTCAACAGAGACGGCGTAATTGACTTCTTTGACTACCTCGACTTTGTCCAAGCTTTCAGCACCAACTGCTGATCCAGTTACCAGATACAGCGTCCAGGACCCGGGCCCGTGCCGGGTCCTTTTCTTTTCCAGCACTTCGGCAAGCTCGCCAACTCCTCTGACTGCCTCGACATCGTGCAAGCGTCAGTTCCGGTGGCAGAGTCAGCTGACACGCTGCTCAATTTGCAAGCTTTTGCATCAACTTGAGCTGTTCATCTGAAAGCCCCTTGAGCGGGTCGAGTCGCATCAATGCATGAAGCTCAATCGCTTTCAGCGCCCACTTCTTCGCGCTGGCTGCATCGTTCATCGCTTGCGAAAGCTCGACCAGCTTTAACACCGGTGGCAGGCTGTATGGATCAAGCGCGGCAGCCTGGGCATATGCATCTCTTGACGCTGCCAGTCGAGTTTGCTTCTTATCCTGGTCAAACAGCCCTCGCTCAATCGTCCCTGCCCATGCGAACGATGTTGCCTTGCTCAGCTTGCTCATGGTCGCCAGCTTGGCAAACTCCTCTGCACGGAAGCTCCTCGCACCGTCTTTGCCCGCTGTCTGAAGATAGAACTGCGAGGCAGCCCGAAGCGTGGCCGGATCACCGTTGCTGGTCAATACAGCTGCATCCAGTTCCGCCGTCGCCTGATCGACCGCCCGACCGGCGATGGAATTCAATGCGGATTCAATCGCCGCGACTTGGGGCGTAACCGAATGTCCTGCGCTTTCAGAAGCAACCGCCGCGGCCTCTGTCAATGCCCGCGAATCAGTCGGTGCCATCGCGAGCAATTGCCTGATCGTGCTGATGGGTTCAATGGCTTTAGCAGCACTGCCCATATATGTCTGCCATTGGATCAACGTTGTCGACACGACAACCGTGCAGGCAGCGCCTAGAGCAACAGGGATCGCGAGCAGGCTCAGGCGCTCCAGCGAAAACGCCTTGTGGCCGAGCACACTTGGATTCGCCGCGAGCAGAATCGCAAAAAGCAACACCGTCTGCGGCAGGATCGGCGTCAATTCAATCTGTCCGTGTGCAATCGCAACCAACGCGCCCGCGCCACAAGCCGCGGCGATCAGCCGCTCAGAGAGCATGTTCTTCAGAAATATCACGACGACAACCGCGGCAACGACCAGCCCCCCCACTCTCACGAGCAGGCCCTCAGGTGTGGCCATTGAAGTCTCAAGCCACGCCGCGAGAAGCGTTGGAATTGTGAGAATTGCGATCGCGCGTCGACAATCATCGCGAGTGACGGGATCGATTGTCTCAGTAGCGTTTGCGGAAGAGTCAGATGCGGAGAAAAGAGACTTGCCCGCGGCGATGCAGAACAGCAGTAACAGAACAATCCACGCGATTCCGCCGACTCCAAGAGTCGCAAGATAATCGAGGAACACGCTGTGCGGGCTGGACACTTCCTCAGGGTTCAGTGGGTTCTTCGCGAGTAGATACGCATCCTTGAAACCTGCCGGGCCAACTCCACCGATCGGATTCTGTGAAAAAATTCTGAGCGCCGCTTCAGCGTACATGGAACGGAAGAGAATTGAGAGTTCACCGATTCGTTCACCAACAATTCCGCGTGCGGCAACCGCAGTCAATACGAGGAATGGAACCGCGAATCCAATCACGGGCCCCGCCTTCTTCAAGCGCGGAATACAACGAGCGATAAAAAGCAGAAACACGCCAAGGGCAAGCGATGCCAATCCGCCTTTTGCACCGGCGAGATACGTCGAAAACACGCCAGCGGCAAAGAGCACAATCCAAGGCGCGCGATCGCGCAGTGATCGCTGAAGTGGAAAAAGCATCCCGGCAAACCCGACTGTCGCAGCAATCGCCGCGAACGTTGCAAACGGATTCGCCAGTCCGATCCAGCCCGTTGCTTCAGCGTGGCTGAGTCGACGCTCATACGAGCGAGCCATACTGGAATCTGGTGACCACCCGTTCTCGGCGAATATCGCAAGTCGATCGTGCTTAAACGCCTCAAGCAACGCAGGGTGTTCTATATACACCTGCACCACTGCTTTGCATGTAAGGATCGCCACGAGCCCCGCAAACACCGCGATCACCATGCGGCGGTTGCGAGCATCCTGCGAAAGCACATGCACAGCAAGTCCCGCGGCAAGTGCAGCTGCCCACGGAAGCCCGATCAACGCGTGCTGAATCGTCAGGCTCGCACTAAGACCAATGTGAGCAAACGCCGCGAGTGCTCCGATGCTCCAGAGTAACACATAGATCCAGGAGACACCAACGCCGCGCCGGCTCGATGTAAAGACCGCCAACGCCGCACTCGCAAGAGTGACACTGTCCAGCACGCCAGACATGCCAGGACCGATCCCTACCAGCGGCGCGAATCGAACCAATGGATCGCCGCCCCAATACGGAAATGGGTCGAACGAACTCAAGAGACGCAAGCTCGCCGCCGAAAGCACGATCGAAAATGCCCAGGTCTCAGTCGAGCCCGCAGGCCGTGTCACGGAGATTGCCCCTGACTCTGTCATGTGCGGGCACCTGCATTCACAGCATGTGCGCGTTCAAACGCCGCGAGCACTCCAAGCAGTAACAGCACCTGAACCGCAACCAGAATCGCCTGCCACGGCGCCAGCGATGCGAGCGATACGCCCGCAACACCTGTTATCGCGGTGAATCCGTAAATCACCAATACCGCCGCACGCTTTGACAATCCAAGCTTGACGAGCCGATGCGAAAAATGCTGAAGATCACCGACAAACGGCGACCTGCCCTGCGACAGGCGAATCGTCACGACGCTGCAAAAGTCATAAAGCGGTATCGCGAGCACAATCAGCGGCATAAACACACCGTACCACGCCGAAGGATGTACCGCCGAATCAGCAACATACGTCGTGCGTGTCGTCAAAAACGCCAATAGAAATCCCACGACAAGGCTGCCGCCATCGCCCATGAAAATACTCGCACCCTTCCCTTTTGGAAAGTTGTAATGCAGGAAGCCCATCAAGCTGCCAACCAGCAGTGCAAGACACGCGGCGACAAACCACTGCCCATGCACAATGGTCGCAACTAGAAACAACGCGGCCGCAATCGCGCCAACGCCGCCAGACAACCCATCCATGTTGTCCATGAAGTTCATCGCATTAATGATTATGAGAAACCAGACCAGCGTGACCAGCGTCGATGCCCACGGTCCGCCAACGTGGCTGTCAAGCATCGTGAGCAATCGAGAATCAGTGAACCAGATCACGGCGAGCGAGATCGCCGCCATGATCGCAAGTTTGATAAACGGTCCCATCGGACGCCGGTCATCCAGGACGCCCAAGACATGCAACGCCGCGAGTCCACTCAGTAACACCATCGCATCACGCGACTTATCCAGAAGTCCGGGCAAATGCTGCTCCAGCAGCGGCACAGCTTTTAGCAGCGCGTCCGGCACACCAACTTTTGCCAGCACAAGTCCCGCGAACATCGGAATAGCGATGCCGAAGAAGATCGCCACGCCACCGAGATTGGGGATTTTGCGCCGGGTGTCTTTCAACTGCCCCGCAACACCCGCCGAATCAAGCGCATTCATGCGATGTCCCAGTTCACGCATAAGGAACGTCGCGGGAAGGGAAATTGCAAGCGAAATTGCGATGAGCGCGAGGCAGAGCAATATCATCGCTGGAGGTTAGGAGGGTTGCGGCTGTGATGCCGTAGCGCGACGTCGGCAGACCAGCGTCGCAATCGCAAAGAGCGTGGTCACAATCAGCGACATCCAGACCACTCGCATGGGATACGACCCCAGCAGAAGTATGACGCCAGGCTGCCTGTCTCGACTGCCAAGAAATCCGTAGTTCGCATCAGGGTGCAGCCACGCGTTCAAGAACGTCACGATGACTACGTAGTTGACGCCGAGCCCGACGACAAGGAAAAAATCTCGCCACGTCGGGCGATACCCGCGAACCACCACGGAATACAGCCCTGCCCCCACAATGTGCGTATGGCCAATAAAAAACAGCCAATACCGCATCGTGCTCATTCCCTCGCCAGCCTCCAGCACCGGCGTAAAGAACGCCATCGATGAGAGAAAAATTCCGATGTAGAACAACAACATCTGCATCAATCTTGCATCAGTCAGCAGGCAGAAAACCGCAAACCACGCGGCGAGGTCGCACATGTGAATTGGAAGGCTGATATGCGCCTGATAGAACCCTGGCCGACACCACCAATACAACTCAAACGTCTGCGTTGCCAGCGCGATGAATCCCCAAGTTAGTCGCAATCGACGCTCGCGAATGGTGCCACGCCAGCGCAGTCCAAGCACAATGAGTACCGCAATGATCCCAAGAAAAAAGCTCGACGAGGCCACGTGCTGCCACGAGAACGGCTCGAAATCAACCAGCCAATCCCCCGATGGCACCGAGGCCCCAAGCATTCCCGACCTGTCGCCCAGCGGCGGGTTCACGCCCCAGCCTCGCTGCCGACCGCCTTCTTCGACTTGTTCTCATGCCGCAGCTGCCCGCACGCCGCCTTGATATCGCGCCCACGGCTCGACCGAATGTGTGTATTCACATTCTTCGACTTCAAGAAATCCTGGAACTTGCGGACATCATCATCCTTCGGACGCTGGAATGGCAACCCTTCAACTTCGTTGTAGCGAATCAGGTTGACGTTGGCGCGGATGTTCTTGCACACCTCAACCAGCTCGCGTGCATGTTCCGGCCGATCATTCACGCCACGAAGAAGTGTGTATTCCAGCGTAATTTCGCGGCCAGTCTTCTCAAACCAGCGCTGGCAACTCTTGAGCAAATCCTCAATCGTGCAAAACTCCGCCCACGGAATCAGCTTCCGCCGAATCTCATCATTCGGCGCATGCAGCGAAAGTGCGAGCGTCACCGGAAGTTCAAATTCGTTCGCCAACCGATCGATGAACTTGGGAAGTCCGACTGTCGAAATCGTAATTTTGCGTGCCGAGATTCCCAGAGCCCACAAGCCCGACATCGTGCGAATGGCCCGCGTTACGTTGTCGAAGTTAGACAGCGGCTCGCCCATCCCCATGAACACGACGTTTGTAATGCGTTTGATATTCGGCAACCGCCCCAGCCGCCACACCTGCTCCACAATCCGCCCCGCCGAAAGATTCGCATCAAGCCCCGTCAGCCCTGATGCACAAAACCGACATCCAACCGGGCAACCAACTTGCGACGAAATACACGCTGTCTTGCGATCCTCCACCGGAATCATCACGCACTCAGTCTGCCGCGATGCATCGCCCGCTTCAATCTGCCCCGCAATCGGAAGCGACATAAACGCCTCACTCTGCGGCAGCGTATTCCCATCGTCCCACTCAACCAGCAGCTTCCTAGTTCCATCCGTCGCTTCCAGTTCCTGAATCGTGCGACCAGAGAGAAACGTAAACGAATCGTTGAGCTTCTGACGATCAAGCTTCGACAAATTCGACATCCCCGCCGGATCAATCACATCCTTCTGATATATCCACTCAAGAATCTGGTCGGCCCGGAATTTGGGCATCCCAACCTTCTCTGCCCAAATGGCCATGCTCTCTGGTGTCTGATCGAAAATGTGATTGTCAGGGTTTTTCATTGTGTCATTTCAAGGCTTGGCACTGATCGTCAGCGGCACAGCGCCGTATCGCTCGGGTGTCAGAACAGGTGTAGAAACTTTGATCCTCTTATTTTCGCCGGGCACTCCGCGCTCGATCATCGCCTTACGCAGCCCCATCGGCAGATTAAACTCGATATCTTCCTCAACAAGATTCCGCTGCTCAAGCTCGCCGCCAAACTTCGCCAGCAATACGCGGCAGACCTCCGCCACCAAGTCCTCCGGCGCAGATGCCCCCGCAGTCACCAGCACAACTTCCTGGCCGCTCGCAAACCACGCCCAGTCAATCTCGCTCGCATCATCCAGCAGCCGCGCCGGCGTGCCGACATTCTGCGAAATCTCTGTCAACCGTACTGAGTTCGACGAGTTCTTTGAACCCACTACCAGCACAAGATCACACTCCGGCGAAAGCTGCCGCACCGCGTGCTGCCGATTCGTCGTCGCATAACAAATGTCCGATCCTGGCGGATCTTTGATCAACGGAAACGCTCGCTTCAGCGCATCGATAATCACCTGCGCATCATCCGTCGAAAGCGTCGTCTGCGTCAGATATACCAGCTTGCTCGCATCGTGAATCTTCAGGCTGGCAATATCCGCAGGCGATTCCACCACCTGCGTCACATCCGGAGCCTCGCCGCTCGTACCAATAACTTCCTGATGATTCTTATGCCCCACCAGCAAAATCTGATATCCCTGCTTGGAATACCGGATTGCCTCTGAATGCACCTTGGTCACAAGCGGACACGTCGCATCAATCGCATTCAGCCGCCGTTGCCGCGCCTGTTCACGAATCGCCGGGCTCACGCCATGCGCTGAGAACACCACGATCGACCCCTCAGGAACCTCATCCAGATCATCAACAAACACCACACCATCATTGCGGAGCCGCCCCACCACATGCTTGTTGTGCACGATCTCGTGATACACAAAAATCGCCTGCCCCGGAAACAACTCCACAACCTGGTCGACAACATCGACCGCCATGCGGACGCCAGCACAGAAGCCGCGGGGATTAGCAAGAATGATTTTCATGCAGTTTCGTGCCTCATTGTACGCTCGGTTGCCGCGGCCCCAGACGCACTACGAAAACCGGCGTTTCCGGTTCGCCATCGCATCCAAATCCATCCTCCCGCCTGCTACCCTAGATGCATGCCCCATTCCTCAATTCCCGCATCGCTCCTGCTCGCTACCGCTCTTTGTCTCTCAGGCTGCGACAAAGAAACTCAACCTTCAGCGCCCAAAGAACCTGCCAAATCGACTGCTCCCGCGGCCAATCAACCAGCCACACAACCCGCGACCCAGCAGCCCGCCGCGAAAACGGCGACTTCTCCTACTACTGCAAAGACCGCACCAGCCGACGACTCAGCCAACCGCCTGGGCTCGAAGGAGCCAATCGCCAAACCCGCAGGCGCGATCCGTCTCGCGGTATACAACATCGAAAATCTCTTCGATGCCCGCGCTGATGGCAAATCAAAAGTGACTGATGAGAAGCCAAAGGAACACTGCGCCGCCGCCGCGGAAGCAATCCGCAAAGTCAACGCAGATGTCCTGGCCCTTGTCGAAATCGAATCCAAAGAAGCCCTCACAGAATTCCGCGACCTCTATCTCAAGGACCTGGGCTACACCTACATCTCTTCTCTCGATGCTGGCGACGGCCGCGGCATAGAACAGAGCGTTCTCTCGCGCTTTCCACTTTCCCAGGAAAAGAACTGGCTGCACGCAAAGCTCGAAGGTGTCCACCACGTTGACAACTCTGCCGAGCGCATCAAGGCGGGAACGCCTCTGGATCTCAAACGTTCACCCCTTCACGTCGTTGTCACCGTCCCCGCCGACAAGACCGGCGGCAAACCTTACGAACTGACTCTCTTTGTCATGCACCACAAAGCTGGCCGCGAATTTGGCTACTGGCGCACGGCCGAAGCGCAGTTCATTTCCAAGCTCGTCAGCGAAGAATTAAAAGCAGACAAAGATCGCCAGATCGCGGTGGTCGGCGACTTCAACGCCCAGCCTACCGATGAATCCTTTCAAACCTACATCACCGGCGGCCTCATCGACGTATTCGCCGATCGCAAGAAAGAACCAAAGTGGTTCACCCACATGTCCGGCCGCTCCATCGACAACATTTTCATGACTCCAAGCCTGAGCGCCGATGTCGTCACAGAAACACGTTTCATCCTGGGAACACCAGTCAAAGCGGCAAAGGGAGACTGGGACACCATGCCCTACCCCGCAGGCTACGCCTCCGATCACCTGCCGGTCGTCGTTGATTTGCGCGTGAAATAAAGCCCAAAAACAAACAACGCCCACGATAATCGCGGGCGTTGTTGAAATGAATTCAAACTATTCAGCGAAACCGAGCGGATTCTTCAGACCGGAATCCTTCATCCTTCTCATCTTCGCCTTCAACATCATTCGCCGCAGCCATATCGCGGCGGAAGAACTGGCTGGGAATCTCATCAGAGATGCGGGTGTTCAGCTTGGTCAACGCCTCGTCAACAATCTGACGGACGCGTTCACGGCTGAGGCCCATTTCATCCGCGACTTCCTTCAAAGTCAGCGGCTCGGTGCCATCGAGTCCAAATCGCAACCGCAGGATCTGTCCTTCGCGATCATCAATCGTCTCAAGCAGACGACGAAGAATCGCAAGTTCTTCTGTGCGGAGCATTGATTCGCCAGGGCCGCCGCTGCGGCCATCTGACACCAGTTCACCAAGCTGCATCAAAGAACCTTCGTTCTCCTGCATGCTCGACTGGAATGCTTTCACAGCGCGACGGATGATTCGCACCTTCTTCAGCGGCAGGTCCATCGCCTTCGCAAGCTCAGTCAGCGGCGGGGGATAGCCCAGTTCCGCTTCAAGCTTGCGATACGCGACCTTCCACTTGGCGATCAATTCCACCATGTAGGCTGGAATATGAACCGGCTGCGACGCATTGATCAGCGCTCGCTTGCAGGCCTGCTTAATCCACCAACTCGCGTAGGTGCTGAAGCGGGCGCCCTGTGCAGGATCAAAACCCTCGACGCCACGCAACAGACCGATATTGCCTTCTTCAATCAGATCTTGAAGCGACAAACCTCTGTTGGTGTAGTTCTTGGCAATCGCGACAACAAGGCGCAGATTGGCCCGGATCATTCGCTCGCGCGAAACCGGGCAGTTTTCGTTGATAATTTTCCACCCAAGTTCCCGCTCCTCCTCTGGAGTAAGCAGGGCAACTTTCTGGACCTCGCGCAGGTAAAGTTGAAGATCACTCTTCAACCCTCTCTCTCCTGCCGCGGTGGCCGAAACATCGGAGCCACGCGTTGGAACCACTGTACTACCCACCTTCCACGGCGCAAAAATAGCACCGTCCTGTCCCTCTACCACACACCACCTACACACACACCGGAGTGTAGGTAACCACGAAGAGTTATGCGCAAGAAACCGACCACCGGTTGCATCGACTGCGAAAGACGAGCCCTTAAGGTAAAGCGACTCGCGCACTCTCTCCAACTACTAATGTGTCACAGAAAAGAAGGAATGCCAACCATCTTGCGCTTTTTCGTTACAGATTCTCACATTTTTAGGCCCGGAAACCTGTTCCATGGTTGCACTTCTTCAATTCAGCATTCTGTTAAGGATTTTAGTTCCGATAACTAAATTAAATCCTGACCTCAAACCCTCATATACTCCATCACATGCGGCGTGATATCTCGAAATTACTGAAAGACTGGCCGCACGAACCCGGGAAACTCAACGCCCGACTCATAGAGGCAGATGATGGGACCCCAAGGCTGCAAGTACGTCTGGATCTTGGCATCATCCAGATGTACCTAGATGGCCGCCCCGATGGGCAGGCCACCAACGGCTTTCCTTCTCTACTCGAATATCACGAATCCCGATTTGATGATGCAGGCAGAGTAGATATGGGTTTGGAAGAGATCGAGGAGGAAGATTCCGCGATTCCAGCGGCGGAACGAAAGCCCCGCCCCGAGCCCCCGCCCGTCGGCCTCACCGTCGATGACTGCCAGGCGTTATGGGAAGAGGGCCTGCAGTTCGCCCATCGCTACATTGCATTAGCAACCCTCGATGACCACGACCGCGTGGTGCGCGACACAGTCCGAAATCTCCGCTTGTTAGATTTCCTCATCGAACACGGCCCCGAAGATGAACGCTCAACCCTCGAGCAGTTCCGCCCCTACATCATTTTGACCAGGCACCGCTCCCTCGCTGCCCTCATGGCCAAAGACTCCGAACCCCGCGCAGCAGTCCTCATGCTCGATACTGGTATCGACCTGCTCACCAAACACTACGAAGCAATCGGCGATCCCAAAGCCGCGGAAACTTCCAGCGAGATCGGCTCTCTCCGCGAACTGCGAAACGCAATCAGCCCTCCCGCCCCACTGACCAAGCGCGAAGACATCAACGCAGCAATGGCAAAAGCAGTTGCAGAAGAACGCTACGAAGACGCGGCCAAATTGCGTGATGAACTCAAGCATCTCAAGGACTGACTATTAGGCAATCGGGCTCGCTTCTTCAGCCTTCCTCTTCGCCAACCGACTCTTCAGCGCACTCATCACATCTCGCGATAACCCATCCGCCGTCACCACTTCCTCAATCACAACCAAATCCGCCCCGTTCTCCCGCGCCTGCATCGCCTGACTCAAAAAGCTCGTTCGCGCAGCAATCAACATCGTCGGATTCATCGACTTGATCACCCGACACGCCGCGATCGCCGAGGCATCATCAGGCACCGTCAACACAATCGCCTCTGCCTCATGCACACCCGCCGCCTCCAGCACTTCCGGATTGCGCATATCCCCATACACAATCGACCGTCCCAGCGAAGTCTGCTTGAGCACCGTCTTTGGATTCAAATCGATAATGCTCACCGCCCACCCGCCGTGCACCAGTTTCTCCGCAATATCGCGGCCGACCGGCCCATACCCCGCCACAATCACCAGCCCTAACTTATCACTCGCCTCAACTGAACGGCCCGCTTCGTTTACCGGCCGCTCACGCATCGCCGACCCGCGAATCCACGGCGCAGGCCGAATCGCGCTCATCCATCGCGCAATCGCATGTGCCGGCTCAACCAATAGCGGCGCAACCACCAGCGAAACCACAACCATTGCAATCACGCGAGCCTGCGAATCCTGGGGAAGCAGATCAGTCTTCCGCGCCTGATCGAGCATGACAAGCGAAAACTCGCCGCCCTGCCATAGATAAAAACCCGCCAACGTTGCCAGCGAAGTTGAAGCGCCAAGTGCCCACGCCGATATCGAAATCATCAGCGTCTTGCAGATCAATAGCACTGCAACACCCAGCAGAATCCTTCCCCACCCATCTGAAATCGCGGCCGGATCAACTTGCAACCCCACCGCCATAAAGAAGATCGGCAACAGCAGATCCTTCAGCGGCGACAACTGACTCACCAACTGCTGCTTATACGGCGTCGATGCCAGCAAGATCCCCGCCAGGAACGCCCCCAGCTCTGGTGAAAACTTCAACATCGATGCCGCGATCGCCGCGCCAAGCGCAGTCGCCGCCGAGAAAATCAAAATCAATTCCTGCGATGCCGCCTTGGCCACAAGTCCCAGCGCTCGCGGCAAGATATATCTGCCAAACAGCAAAAGCACCGTTACAGCGCCAAGTGTCGTGAGTCCGGACAACAGCAATTCGCTGTAATTCGCCGCCGGCGCAGCCGCGCCCGATGAAGCTGCCCATTTCGCCAGCGGCGGAATCAACGCCAGGAACACCACCGAAAGTATGTCCTGCGAAATCGCAATCCCCAGACACAGCCGACCGATCATCGCCTTGGTCTCTCGCCGTTGTTGCAAAATCCGCATCAAGAGCGCGGTCGAAGACATCGAAAACGCCATCGCAATCGCAATAGATTGCGGCACAGTCCGGTCAAACCCAAGCGCCAGCGGCGTAGCAATCGCAACACTCGCAAGCGTCGAGACCACACCCACGATCAACATCGGCACCATGCCACGCCGAACTGTGTCAAGCTCCAGCGACAGCCCGATGATGAACATCAAGAGCACCGTTGCCAGCTCTGAAATCTGCTGAATCGACTCGCCGCTCTTCACAATCCCAAACACCGGCCCCACCAGAAATCCCGCGACCAGAAACCCCGGAATCGACTCCAGTTTCAACTTGCGAAACACTGTCGCGACCAGCGCAGCCGTCGCCAGCATCGCCAGCAAGCCCACTGCCAGCGAGGCACCTTCAGCATCGCCACTTGCGAGCACAAACGAAATACTGCTCATGGCATCGGCGCCTGTGTTGACTTGCGCCCATCACCATACCGCCGCATATGCACGGCCACAATCGATAAATCGCTCGGCGTCACACCTTCCAACCTGCTCGCCTGCCCGAATGTCGCCGGCCGAAACCGCATCAACGCATTCTTCGCTTCATTGCGCAGCCCGATGATCGTGTGATAATCAATCGCATCCGGCAATCGCCGCAACTCCGACTCTGCCAGCCGCTTGATATCCGCCCGCTGCCGGTTCATATATGCCGCATATCGATAATCCGCATGTGCAGTCATCCACACACTCCGCGGCACATTCTGCTGCACTTCCAGTGGCAACACCGCCAGCATCTCTTCGCGCGTCACATCCGACCCGCGCATCGCCTCGGTCAATGTCTGCGAGTTAAATGTCGCCGCCGAAATCGCACGATCAGCCCGTATCCTCGCATCCGTCCGATGCTTCATGACTTCTCGCCTTAGTTCGCCATACGGCCCGCCCAGCAGCCCTGCTTCCTCCGCCCGCGCACCCAATCGCTCAATCGGATTATCCGCCCGCAGCAAGAGTCGATACTCCGCGCGACTCGTGAACATTCGATACGGCTCCAGCGGCGTCTTGGTCACCAGGTCATCCATCATCACACCGATATACGCCTCATGCCTCCCCAGCGTGAATTCGCCCTTACCCAGCACGCGATTCGCCGCATTAATCCCCGCAATAACTCCCTGCGCCGCGGCCTCTTCATACCCACTCGTCCCATTAATCTGCCCGGCAAGAAAGAGCCCATCAATCAACTTGGTCATGCCCGTGGCAAAAATCTGATGCGGCCGTACCATGTCATATTCCACCGCATATCCATAGCGGTAAATCACCGCATCTTCACATCCGCGCATCGACCGCACCAGCAGATCCTGCACATCCGCCGGCAAACTCGTCGAAATCCCGTTGCAGTAAATCCAATCATCACTATGACTCTCCGGCTCCAGGAACACATGATGCACATCGCGTTCCTTAAACCGAACCACCTTGTCCTCAATGCTCGGACAATACCGCGGCCCAGCCGATTCAATCTGCCCCGAATACATCGGCGCACGATGCAAGTTCGCGCGAATCACATCATGACACGCCTTGTTCGTCGTCGTCTCAAAACACGACAACTGCTCAATGCACACAAACTGGTCCAGCGAAGGTGCCGCATCCCGCACATTCTGCGGCACATTCACACCCAACCCGTGCACACTCAAATCACTGAACGGCACCGGCTCAACATCGCCCTTCTGCTCCTTCAACGTCTCAAGCTTCAGCGAACTCCGCTTGAGCCGCGGCGGAGTACCCGTCTTGAGCCTTCCCAACTCAAAACCCAATTTCGAGAGCGCCCCCGAAATCCCCACCGCCGCCTCTTCACCAAACCGCCCGCCCTGCGTCTTGCTCTCACCTGTGTGCATGAGCCCGCGCATGAAAGTGCCAGTTGTCAGCACTACCGAAGGCGCAAACAAACTCTGCTTCCCCGAAGCCGTCTGAATCTCAACTCCGCGAATCGTCCGGCCTTCAACCACCAGACTCTCGACCATCCCGCTGACAACCTCAATCTCCGGACGCGACGCAATCAACTTCTGCACAGCCTTTGCATACGCGTGCTTATCACACTGCGCCCGCGGCCCATGCACCGCCGCCCCCTTGCTGGTATTGAGCACCCGAAACTGAATCCCAGTCGCGTCCGTTGCCAGCCCCATGAGCCCATTGAGCGCATCAACCTCGCGCACCAACTGACCCTTGGCCAGCCCGCCAATCGCAGGATTGCACGACATGACCCCGATCTTCTCTGGATCAATCGTGACCAGCGCAACCGTCGCCGCCTCACCAGGCTTCACCGCGAGCATATTGGCAGCCGCCCACGCAGCTTCAACGCCTGCGTGGCCCCCGCCAATCACAATGACCGAAAACTCTCTGTGCATGAGCGGCAATCGTACGCGTGCAATCTGCCGCTATTCACGCCTTAATGCGCATTCGGATGCACCCATCCGCGATAAATCGTCATCCACAAAATGCGAATATCAAACCAGATCGACCAGTGCCGAACATAGAAAAGGTCATATTGCAGCCGCTTGCGCAAACTGGTATCGCCGCGCAGCCCGTTCACCTGTGCCCACCCCGTCATACCGGCCTTCACGTGCTGTCGCAACATATATCCGCGCCAGTCTTCCCTGAACTGCTCAATCAATTCCGGCCGCTCCGGCCGCGGGCCCACCAGTGACATCTGCCCCTTAAGCACATTCAACAACTGCGGCAATTCATCCATGCTCGTCCGCCGCAGAATCCGTCCGATCGGCGTCACCCGCTTCGAATTCCGCGGCGTCCAACCAGGAACACTCGCGGGAGCGTCATCAACCGCTTCTTCTTCGCTCATGTCATACATGGTTCTAAATTTATAAATCTTAAACTTTTCACCATTGAGCCCCACGCGCCGCTGCTTGAAGATTACCGGCCCGTTCCCGCTCATCCGCACCGCTACAGCAATACCCAGAAACACCGGGCTCAGCACAATCAGTCCGAAGATCGACCCTGCAATATCCAGCACGCGCTTCGAGGCCCCGCCCAGTCCATACAACGGGCACTCACGCACGCTCAAAATCGGCATCCCATCCAGTTCGCTCATCGACATGCTCTGCGGCAGATACCTGGGATGAACATCGGGAACAATGCGAACATCAAGCGCGAAATTCTCAAGCTGCTTCAGCACCTCTGGAATAATCGCCGACCGCGCTGTGGGAATCGCAAGATACACCGCATCAGGCTTCACACGCTCAATAATCCCCTTCAAATCCGCAATACCGCCACGCACCGGTTTGTCCGCGCACTCCGTCCGCCGCGTCACATCATGATGCGACACAAACGAATCAACATGCAATCCGGTCCACGAATTCCGCTCAAGTGTGCGGCACACAATCTGACCAAGCCTGCCCGTCCCGATCACCATCACATGCCGGAGATTGTGCCCACGCCTACGGATTTGCCGCAGTGTCAATCGAAACACCGTTCGGTGCAGCCCCAGCAACAGCGGCAGGAATATCGCCAGGAGTCCAATTTGCAGTCGATTCCCATCAAGCCACACTGCCCCGAAACTCGCACCCGATGAAGAACGTCTCGCCCACAGCAGCACAACGATCCCCGCGCACGAAAGCACTGATGCTCGCAGTATTTCTCCAAGTTCGGGAAGAATCGACCGGTCGCGATGGGCTTGATATAGCCGCGAAGCCCACATTGCCACGAGCACAACCGGCACCACCGGAACGACAATCGGCTCCCGAATGAAATCAGAAATCAGCGTCGGCCATGGTTGCTCCGTCACAATGATATTGATCGCCCATGCCGCATAGCACGCCACAGCGGCCACAAAGCCGTCGACACACAAGAGCAAAAATGCAAACAGTTGGTGACGTTGCTTAAGCATTCGTTGCCTCGGAGTATTGGGATTCCATTCCCATATGCTCGTACTTCGTTCCTCGCGGTCCAGACACTTTTGTCAGGCCGCGGAATGTGTGCAAACTCGCTGGTGCCACGATACCAGATTGCCGCGAAGGGGCGGCGGGTTTGCTTCTGTGGAAGATACCCACCTTATGTTTCCCTGTCCACCCTAATTTTTGATCAGCTTCAATTTCCTTAACAAACGCCATTTCATCACCGGGACCATTCTGGCCCGCTCCGCGGCGGCGTTTGCCTCATGGACGCCGAACGTATTGCGTCCCGCTCCGAGTCCGTCAAATCTGCCGGCGGCTCAATTCGAATAATCGCATAAAGGTCCCCCGCTGATCCACTTACGGGAGTTATCCCTCTGCCTCGGAGGCGCAGGAGTTTCCCAGATGATGTTCCCGCCGGCACCTTCAATTCAACCGGGCCATCAAATGTCGGAATAGAAACCGTTGCCCCCATCGCAGCTTCCGCAAAAGTCAGCGGCAAATCCAAATACAGGTCCATCGCTCCGGGCGAGACCGGAATCCCTGGATACTGCACCCGCCGAAATAACGGATGCGCTCCAACCCTGATCGTCAGCAACAAATCTGAAGTACCCGGTCCGCCCGACTCGCGCACACGAAGTTGCGCTCCATCAGCAATCCCCGCCGGTATCTTCACATCAAGCGTCTTGGTCTTTCCATCAAACACCAGTCGCACACTTTCGGTCCCGCCGCGACACGACGTCACAAACGAAATCGAAAGGTCCATCTCTACTGGCTCAGGCGCGGGCCGCGCTCGCCCGCGGCCAGCCTTGCCGCGTGCGCTGCGACCGGCTGAGCCGCCCGCAGTTCCCGCCGCACCGCGTCCGCCAAAGAATGTGGAAAACACTTCGTTGAGGTCTTCAGTTTCAAACGGATTGTTCGCCTGTGAATATTGATACGACTGCGCCCCAGCACCGCCTGGATACCCGCTGCGAGCCCCCGGTGGAACGAAATTTGTCTCAAGTCCTTCATGCCCATAGGTGTCGTACAGGCTTCTTTTCTTCGCATCCGTCAGCACCTCATACGCGTGCTGCAACTCCGAAAATTTCTTCTGCGCATCTGGAGCCTTATTAATATCCGGATGCAGCTGTCGCGCTTTGGTGCGATATGACTTGCGAATGTCATCGTCTGAAGCCGATGTCGCAACGCCGAGGATTTTGTAGAGGTCAGGTTTCGCCATTTTCCGTTTTCATTCTATGTAAGCCGCGGCAACCGAAAGAAAAAGGCCCGGGAATCCCCGGGCCCTTTGTATATGCAATCCCCGCAGATTACTTGCCAGTTGGCTTTACATCGTCCTTGTGATCATGGCCTTCGTGCCCATCAGTCTTTGCTGGTGGCAGAGCCTTGACTGGTGCGGTTGACTTCTCAACATTCACCACTTCGATTTCAAAGTAGAGCGGCGCATCGCTGGGAATCATGCCGCGGCGCATTCCAACATACGCCAAATTCCCAGGAACAAGAATGCGGCGAACCGTTCCCTTTGATGTTCCCATCACGCCTTCTGTCCAGCCCTGAATGACTGCCATCGCCGGACGAACAGTCAGCGGCTGACCCTTTTCACGTGACGAATCAAACTTGTAGCCGTTGGCGAGCCAGCCTTCGTATTCAACCGTGTACGAGTCGCCAGCAACAATTGGTTCGCCATTTCCCTTCACGTAATCAATCGTGACAAGCCCGCTGGGCATCCGATTGACTGTGACTTCGGGCGTGAATTTCGCGAACTCCGCGGCGGCGGTCCACACGACCTTGCCGCTCGCATCCATTCCCTGGTCCATGGTCTTCAGACCCGCTGGGCCAAAGGTGAACTCGCTCGTCATCTCTGTTGCATTGTTGATGCCTGTCGCGTATGCGTGTGTCGACTTGGCGACATATCCGCCTTCGTTGCCACTCACCACCAGGTCCATCGTTCCAACAAGTTCCGCTGCGGTGAAGTTGGGGAACAATTCCGGAACGGCCCACGTGCCGGTGGTCGAGCTGCCCTGGCCAGGCTGGCGGCGGAATTCAAATGTGCGAATCTTGAACTTGTCGCCGGACTTGTAAATCTGGAAGATCGACTCGCGGTCGGGGCGATTCATTTGGTTCGCACGTGATTGCTCAACATAAAGGGCATCGGTCATGCCGCCGACGTTGACATGGGCAATGTTCAAGACGACTTCGGTCTGCTTGGAGGGATCTGAGCCCTCAGCCATCGACGACTTTGACTTCCATGAACCAATGAGCGCCTTGCCGATTTTTTCGATTTCGGGAGATGTGAACGGTGCAACTGTGGCAACCGCGGGAGCCGCCGCCGGAGCCGGAGCAGTTGGCGGTGCGATTGCGCCAGCGGGCTGGGCCATCGCAGAGCCAGTCATTGTTATTGCGGCGAGTACAAGTACGATCTTTGTGGGGTTCGACATAGGGCAGAAGTATACCCAACCAAAAAGCGGTCCTTCAAGTGAAAAAACGCCTCCAGAGGGGCGCTCTGGAGGCGTTCTTAATTGCGCTATTGCTCGTAATCGAACGTCTTTGATCAGGAATCAGGCAAGCTCTGGGAAGAGCTTGACCGTTGCTCCAATCAGATCCTTCACGTGGCTGATCGATTCGTTCATCGATGCCGTCTCTGTTTCGTTCATCTTGAACGAAATGATCTTCTCGACACCCTTTGAGCCAAGCACGCACGGCACACCGACGAACAGGCCCTTGCCGCCGTTCGCGGCCTTGACGCCGTACTCATTCTCGCACCATGCCGCACAGGCGATGACGCGCTTCTTATCGCGGACGATTGCTTCGACCATTTCGATGGTGCCTGCGCTTGGTGCGTACCACGCGCTGGTGCCCATGAGCTTGACGACTTCGCCGCCGCCGGCTTTGGCGCGATCGACGCAAGCCTGGATCTTTTCTGGGGGCAGCAGATCGCTGACCGGAATTCCGTTGACGCTTGTGAGGCGCGGGAGCGGAACCATGTCATCGCCGTGGCCGCCGAGGAGGAGACCTTGAATGTCTTCAACGCTGACGCCGAGTTCCCACGCGAGGAACGTCTTGTAGCGGGCGACGTCGAGTGCGCCGGCCTGACCGAGCACGCGGTTGGCCGGGAAGCCTGTGACCTTCCACATCACATACACCATCGCATCGAGCGGGTTCGACACCACGATCACGATCGCGTTGGGTGCGTACTGCTTGATGTTCTGGGCAACGCTCTTCACGATGCCCGCATTGATCGACACAAGATCATCGCGGCTTTGCCCCGGTTTACGCGGCACGCCTGCCGTCACAATCACAACATCAGAATCGGCAATGTCCTTGTACTCAAAGGTGCCGGTGATCTTCGCATCAAAGCTCTCAACCGGACCACAGCATGCCAGATCGAGCGCCTTGCCTTTGGGCATGTGCAGCTCAGGCTTGTCCTTGTTTGGAATATCAACAAGCACCACATCGCCAAGTTCCTTCATAGCGATTGAACGGGCGCACTCGGCGCCAATATTGCCTGACCCGATGATGCTGATTTTCGCGCGACGCATGGTACTGCTCCAGAGGGGTGTATTAGGTGAATCCAAGTGGGGCCAAGTATAGGTAGAAAGTACTGGCTAAAGGCCTCATTCGACATGGCTTTCCACCCTCTAATTCCGCGGTGTTTTCTCGATCCAGGCGATTCGTCCTCGGGTACACATAGTGCTCTCTTCCGCTGCTTTCTGTTACAATCCTCCCATGCGAACTCTCCTGCTCGTTCCAACCATCCTTCTCGTTGGCTGCACGCATAACACACACTCGAGCACTCCCCCCGCTCCAGGGCAAGCGCCAATTGCATCAGTCGCCCCAGCACCAGCACCCATCCAATTCGAACCCATCGCCGTCGACCTCCGCCCGCGCCTCACCCAACTCGGCCTCACCCCGCGCCCACAAGGCCACCGCGGCACATGCTCCATCTTCACCACCTGCTCCGCCATCGAATACGCAATGGCCATGCGCGATGGCTCCACACAACGCCAAAGCCCCGAATTCCTCAATTGGGCCGGCGCCCAAATGGTCGGCGGCGTCTCCGATGGCAACTTCTTCCACAACGCTCTCAACGGCTACGAAAAATTCGGCCTCTGCTCCGAAACCGCCATGCCCTACTCCAAAACCTACGACTCCAACAACGCCCCCTCCGAACAAGCAATGAAAGAAGCCGCCGCAACCCGCGCTGCCTCAAAAGACACAATCAAGATCAACTGGATCATCCCCTGGAACGCCGGAAAACGCGGCGTGAACGACACCGAACTCGCCGAAATCAAACGAGTCCTCCGCAGCGGCAACCCAATCGCCGCCGGCTCAGGCCATTCCAGACTCCTGGTCGGTTACAAAGACGACGCCACCAAACCCGGCGGCGGCACATTCATCACCGAAGACTCCGCGCTCAATCGCTTCGACGAAGTGACATACGAGTTCGTGCGGAAAGATGTCTGCGATGTATTTTGGGTTGAATACGTTGCCCCCTCGAACTAGCGGTACTTCCAACAGGCCACAGTAATTTCAGCGTAAACGCATTATACGATTTTTCGCGTGCCTCGAATTGCATTCCTCAACAGCCCGAAGGGCTCGACATTGAGTAGCCGGGGAGTGAAGGTCGCGCGTCGCGACCGCCACCCCCGGGTAGCATCCAATGCCTTTGCACCCCGAAGGCGGTGCGAGTATCTCGGGCAAATCCCGACCAGATTGCAGAATCCATAAATCCGCATTCGCACGCGGAAAGCGCGATTGTCGTTGAATTTTTCGACTCGATCCCGGCATTCATTCGCAATCCCCCTACCCCTTCATTCTCTTTCAAATTTGGCATTGGAATACGTCTACGCTGCGACCTCGATCACCTGTAAACTCACTAACGATGTGATCGATGTCTCTTTTCGCAAATCCATAGGGCGCTTTTAACCATTACTTCCGCGAGCGAGCGCGTTCCAGTTCTTGAAGACGTGGACGGGATCACAGAGCGAAGTCATCGCGGCGCTATGGCCCGCGCCAATGAGCAAGCCGTGAACGCGCAAGTGCAGCGATTTTCGCGCTGAAGCGACGGCGGCGCTCGTCGCGCTGGGGACAGGGAACTCGCCGTCGCTGACGATGATCGCGTCGGCCCTTGACCATTTGGCTGTCTCGACCCGCTTGATCGCGCGGGCGATGGGTTCGGACACATCGGTTCCGCCGTGAAATGAGCAGCCAAGGAACTCCAATAGCGCTTGCACGCCGCCGCGTTTCATCGACAAGTCGAACTCGGCCACCTGCGTCGGTCCGCTGAAGGCGCACAGGAAGCACTCGCGCTTTTCGGCGGTGGCGATGCGGACGGCTCCGAGCGTGACCGCCTTGGCAATGGTTTCGGGCGCGCCCTGCATGGAGCCGGACGTATCGAGGCAAACGATGATCGGCCCGCGATCTTGTTTCTTCTTCCGGCGCTCGGCATCGCGGGCCTCGGTGCCCGCATCGTCGGCGATGAGGCGTTCTTGCTGCACGCCGCGCACGCGGTACGTTGCCAAGGCCCGCTCGGCACGCTTGGCGTGCCAGAGCAGGCGGAGCGCGGGCCGCATGAAAAGGATCGCTTCGGAAGGGAGCATCCGGGCGATGTCGCCCGATCGTTCAACACCGCGTGTGTCGCGCGGCACGGCGGGCGTGTCGATGTCGCGGAATTCGGCGGGGGCACGGCGGACGGGCCCGAAGAGTCGTTCGAGGATCGGAGTCTCCTCGGGCTTCTCGGTGCTCTGCATCCGCCCAAGCATTCGCACAACTTCCTGAATCTGCGGCAACTTCTGAAGCAAGTCCGCGAGTCGCTTCGCATCCTGCCAGCCAGTGTGTCGCAAGACGGTGCGCGACAAGTCCCAGCCCAGACCGCACATGCTGCCGAGTTCGCCGAAGACTTCTTCGATCGCGGCCCAGGCGCGGAGGCGTTCGCCCCATGCGGCGGCCATTTTGTCCGCCGCTTGCTTAGCCGCCGCCGTTTCCGCTTGTTGCCTCGCTTCCGCCTCTTGTTGCTTGATGCGTTCCCGCCGCGATGCTTCAGATTCCGCAGATTCCTTTACGCGATCCTTCCTCGCGGCCTCGATCGCCATCAACTCGGCGCAAAGCCGGTCGGCCTCGGTGCCACTGAACCGCTCGGCGGCGGCGGCGTGGTCAAGGACGCTCAGTGTGACCTCGTCGGCCAACTCGGACGACTCGGCACATCGCTCGGCAAGGCCGGATTCCTTGAGCCACACAAAGACATCGGCTTGCACGCGGGCACTCGGCCACTTCGTCTCGTTCACGGCGGGCACTTGCCCTCGCCCAAGTGCGCAGCGCAGTACCTGCACACCCTCGGCCCGATCAGCCAGTGTCCCCGCCGCATTGGTTGCTACGGCAGCGAAGATCGCGGGCGGCAACGCCGACATGGACGCGGTGATCGTGTCCAATGCCCCCCGTGTATCTGGTTGTGTCGGAGCCGTGGGCATGGCTCAATCCTCGTCCGTCAAGAGCCCGAGAGCGATCCAATCGCGAAAGCGCGTTATGCAAGTTTCCGTTGACTTCGACCAGAATTGGTCAAAGCGCCGGGTCAGCGACTCACCATTTCGATCGTTGCTGCCGTATCGGATCGCCTCAATCATTCCGACAATGTGCTCCCAGCTTTCATCGCCATCTTCGGTAGTATTGACTGTTGAAATCAAGGCTTCGATGCCATCCAATCGCTTGAATAAGGCGTCAGGTGCCTTGTCCATCACCAAGAACTCACGCAGCAGCATTAGATAGGTCTTGAGCGTCTCATTATCTCCATTTCTTTGCTCACGATAATGGTTGCGGTGCCTATTCACAGAGAACTGAATCACCCCAATCGCCGCGCGAACTTCTTCAGGTACCGCGCCGCCACCCTGAACTCCAACATATCCACCAATTCCATCACAATCATCGTGCTCGGCCAGAACCTTCAAAGCCTCTTCGAGCGGATTGCTGGTGCGACGCTGTTCGCTCAATGCGAATACTGCGAGTGTCTTGTACGCTCTCAGCAATGAAGGCGGTAGCGAAGCGAGTTCCGGTGGGACAACTCCTGTCTTCTTTGGCAAAGCCTCGAAGCCAGATAGTGCTTTCGCTGCACGGGAATCAAGTGAGACAAGAAGGTCACACTGCTGGGCAATCCGTCGTTGCGCCGGTGTCGCGAACGAGTGATCGAGCCATATGTGCGAAGTAACGGCTTGCTCGACATCGGCGGCGACAAAATCTAGCGTAGACCGCCCTGCGGAGATTTGTTCGCGTACCCATGCGACACCATTGGTCCGCTCCTTGATATGGCGGATGGAGTAGTACCGCGTCACAATCATAGGTGTATTCTCTACCCGCTGCCCGTTATCGTGCCGGTGCGACTCGGTTGTCTGTTTTCCGTCGGCAGTTAAATAGAGGCGAGCTCCGCGCTTGTCGTTTCCATGCGGGCCTTGCTTTCTGTCGGCTTCGAGTTTGTCCTCCCAGGCGGACACATGCTTGCCAAGTTGACCAGGGTCATTCACAGTGGCCTCGCCAATACGGGCGGTGTACCACTCAAAGATCTCTGCCCGCTGTTCCGGCTTATGCCATAAGCAATGTTGCAGCAACCAGCAATCCCACACCGACACCGCTGAACGCCCATCGGTATGTGCCGCCACTTGCAACAGAAACAAAGCCTTGCGCCAACGCCGATCCGAAACTGGAATCTTCTGATCCTGACAATACTTTCGCATCGCTTTCAAAAGTGATGCGACTTCTCCCGGCACTGTCACCTTTAACGCCTCATCTCGAATACGCTGAAGATCGTCAGGTGAAAGCATGAGTGCTGTATCAATCGCTGGCTTGATTTGTCCGCGCAACTCAAGCAACTTTGCGAACCCATCATCCGTCACCGGACCGACGTGATATCGCACAAGAAACCGGTCATACAACGCCAGCAGTTCTTCCTCTTGTGGCAACTCGTTGCTGGCTCCAACCACCGAAACCAGCGGCGTCTTGATTCGCTGCGTGCCATTGTCAAACTCCCGCTCATTTAATAACGTGAGCAGCGAATTCAAAATCGCGCTGTTGGCTTTGAATATCTCATCCAGAAACGCGACCGCGGCAGTAGGCAAGTACCCCTCAATCTGCCGCTGATACTTGTCCTCTTCAAGTGCCTTTATCGATAGTGGCCCAAACAGTTCTTCAGGCACTGAAAAACGTGTCAGTAGTCGCTCAAAATAATTCTGACCAGTAAACGCAAGTCGCAGCCGTCGCGCCAACTCACTCTTAGCTGTACCAGGTGGCCCAACAAGCAAGACATGTTCCCCAGCCAAGGCAGCCAGAAGCGAAAGTCGGATTGGGATGTCTCGTTCAATCAGTCCATTGCACAGCGCATCGCGAATACTCACAAGCCGCGTCTTGAGATTCGTTGAATGAGAGGATTGGACTTCAATCGGCGCCCGATTCTGACTATTTATCGTGGTCAAAGTGTTCCCCTAGAGTTTCGCAATACATGACGCACTGGATTCTAACGAGTTCCATGGCCGCACTTCGTGCCTTCCTATTGCGACTTAATTGCCGAGCCCGCACCCACTTGACAAGTCGACCCGTTCCGACATCGCCAGATTCCCATACCGGACACATTTTGAACTATTTTTGTCCGGTACAGATTTTTACCGCAATTCACCTTGACCTGCACCGTACAACCAAATAAGCTGCACCCATGAAAACCAAACCCCACCAACTCCGCCCAGACCGGCCAGCGCCAACATGCAAGCCCCCAGTTTGTCCCTCTCTCAGCACTCAGAACTCAGCACTAGAAACTCTGCTTCTAAGGGCACCCTCGTTTTTACTCCAAAACCCTAAGGCGGCCAACCAATTTGGCCTTCTTAGAAACACTTGGCCCCCTTAGGTTTTTGACTCAAAAACGAAAGGGGATCAGGGGATCATGATCCCCTTTGAAAATTTTCGTTGATCCCCTCTGATGTGGCACCGGCACTCCTGCCGGTGTGCCTTTAGAACTCAATCCCAAACACCGGCAAGAATGCCGGTGCAACGCCGCGACAGCGAAATTTCATACCCCCTGCCTTTCACTCTATCCCTTTGCCCCTCTGCCACTTTGCCACTTTGCCACTCTGCCACTCTGCCACTTCGTCACTTCCTGCGCCCCCTCCCCCTATCATCGCACCCAAACCGGAGACCCAATGCCCTACACCATCAAGCCACACGAAGGTTTCGATGTCGATGTCGAAAAGACCGACTACATCAAGGACCATGTTGATACCGGCGATCGCTGGGTACTCAACTTCGGCCCCCAGCACCCTGCTACCCACACCACGCTCCGCCTCGTCCTCGAGCTCGACGGCGAAAGAATCGCCCGCTGCACGCCGCACATTGGCTATCTGCACTCCGGTTTCGAAAAGCTCGGCGAGCACCTCGACTACAACCAGTACGTCACCATCGTCAGCCGCATGGACTATCTCTCCCCAGTTTCCAACGACATCGCCTGGCACGGCGCAGTTGAAAAACTCTTCGGCATCGAAATAACCCCCCGCTGCAAAGTCCTCCGCACCATCATGGCCGAAATCGGCCGCATCCAGAACCACCTTCTCTGCGTCGGCGCTGCCGGCCTCGACCTCAACGCTTTCACCGGTTTCATCTACGTCTTCAATGTCCGCGAAAAAATCTACGACATCTGCGACTTCATCGCCGGTCAGCGCTTCCATCCAGATTGGACCCGTGTTGGCGGCCTGATGCAGGACCTCCCCAACGAAGAAACTTTCAAAACCATGGTCAAAAACCTGATCTACAAAGAAGTAGCCCAGGCAATGGCCGACCTCGAAAACCTCCTCAACCGCAACAAGATTTTCATGGACCGCACCCAGGGCATCGGCGTCATCACCAAAGAAGATGCCATCAACTGGTCGCTCACCGGCCCAATGGCCCGCGCTTCTGGCGTAGCCCGCGATGTCCGCAAAGATGAGCCATATCTCTGCTACGCCGACAACTGGGACGGCCAGGGCGCCAAAGCCGTGCAGTTCAAGGTCCCAATCTCAACCGAAGGCGATGCCTACGCCCGATACCGCGTGCGCTGCGAAGAGATCAAGGAAAGCTGCAAGATCATCGAACAGCTCATCGACAACATCCCCGGCGGCAGCATCGACAGCTTCGCCGACTCAAAAATGACCAAGCCGAACAAGAAAGATGTCTACGGCTCCATCGAAGGCCTCATTCAACACTTCGAACTCATCATGAGCAACCGCGGCTGGAAACCCCCAATCGCCGAGGTCTACTCCTGCCAGGAAACCGCCGGCGGCGAACTCGGCTACTACATCGTTTCAGACGGCGGCCCAAAAGCATGGCGCGCAAAAACCCGCCCCCCCTGCTTCATCAACTACTCAATCATGGCCAAAATCACCGAGGGCCACCTGCTCTCAGACGTCCCCGCGGTCATCGGTTCAATCAACGTCGTCGCCGCCGAACTAGATAGATAGTGCATTTGGATAGTGCGTTTCAGCAGCCTTAAGCACCAAAGGTGCGGCCCAGCCATAGCCCAGGGCAAAGCCCTGGGTGCGAACCCAAATGATTCCGAGCCCTGAAGGGGCGACACAATCTGTAGATGTAATCAAACGTTATATATTCACGAACAGACTAGGAATTTCCCGGCTCATCCGACCAGATGTAAGGAATATCCGAACATTGCTCGAGCGCAGGATCATGTTCAAACAAAAACTCTTTCTTGCACCAAGCCATTTCTTGATCTGGATGTTTGACTGTCTTGCAAAGGAGTGACAAAAAACGTTCCAGAGAACTAGAGACCACATGCGAAATCTCGTCCGCGCATGTGGCTTCGACAAACACGATGGGTTGCATGGGATGTTTGACCATGATCATGTAGAAATTGCCGCAACCGTCCCCGACCAATGGAATACCGTGTTCACGAAGCCAATGAAGAACGTCAAGCACTTGGGCAATTTCGCTCTTGTGATGTTGAACGAATCGCTGATCCTTCTGAAAACAGTCTGAATAGAAACTCATCATGAGCGGTTCGACGTAGCACTCGCCGCAGATTGACAGCCAGTATTTGTACTGCGGCGGAAGTGGGTAGCCGAGGATTCCTTCAATTCTCGCGACGCGTGAGTCAAAGTTCTCCCGCGGCGCAACCGCTCGAAGTTTCTTCATCGAAGCACTTATGGATTTGAGTTCCTTGGGCGAGGGATCAGCCATGGTGGATGGTAACAATGCCGGAATTCAATTGCACTACCGCACCTTAATCGTCGCCAGCGCAAGCACCACCAGCAAAACACTCACCACCCAAGCCCTTGCCACCACCTGCTGCTCCGTCCATCCACTCATATGAAAATGATGATGGATAGGCGCACACTTGAAAATGCGCTGACCCTTGGTGATCTTAAAGAACCCAACCTGCATTACCACGCTGCCGAGCTCCAGCAAAAACACGCCGCACATCAGCAGAATCACAAACTCCTGCCGAATGACCGAAGCCATGAACCCCACAAGCCCGCCCAGACACAAACTCCCCGTATCCCCCATGAACACCTGCGCAGGCGAGCAGTTCCACCACAAAAACCCTAAGCAAGCGCCAACCATCGCGCCCGCAACAACAGCCAACTCATCCGACCCTGGCACAAAAGGCACAAGCAAATACGTAGCCATCCCCACCGTGCCGGCGATCAACGTCAGAATCACCATGCCTATCGAAACCGCAGTCGAGACGCCTGCCGCCAGACCATCCATTCCATCTGTAATATTGAGCGCATTGCTGATGCCCGCGATCATCAGCATCGCAATCAGCATGTACGCCCACCGCGGCAAGTATGTCAGACCTTGTGCCGGTGCGAGTTTGCGAGCATCAGCAAGTGTGACGACTTGAGTTTGGTTGGGCGCGGGGTTGAACGTCGGAGTTTTGCGCTCTTTGTCGGCGTCGTATGGAACATAGGTTTTCTGACCGGGCAAGTTTAGAACGTGTGCAACAACCGGCCCATTGTTCACCGGCATCGCATCGCTCTTCAGCGGAATGCCGCTGGAATAGGCAAAATACCCAATAAGCGCGCCAACACCAAGCTGGAAAACAAACTTCTCCCATGAGTAAAGACCCTGCCGACCAGTACCTCTTCGAGCCGCAGTAAGTTTCAACCAGTCATCCGAGGCACCAACCGCGGCAAGCCACGCGAGCACGATCAGTGCCTGGTGTATATACGAAGTAGAAAGATCTGCGAGCAGGATCGTGGAACCAGCGATCGCCGCGGCAATCAGAATGCCGCCCATGGTCGGCGTGTTCTTCTTGGCGTTGGCGGCCTCAGCAAGTGCCGCGACATCGGCAATACCCGAATCCCCGATCTTCATTTTCTTCAGCCACTTGATCGTGCGTTTGCCAAACCACAAGACAATGAAGAATGAAAGACAAGTAGCGGCAAGGGCCCGGAACTGAACCTGTTCCAATGGCCGCGGGTACATACCGATCCGCGACAGACCTTCACCAAAATAATGTTCGAGCCATAGAAGCATCCGTTCAAGGCCCCTTCAGAGATTTACACTGCAGTCTTCCCGCGGACACCGCTCACAATATGCGGCGAGTCGCACCGATCTTTGGCACTATTCAGCACCCGCTCAAGCCCCATGCCGCGAGAACCCTTGATAAAGATGATGTCGCCAGGATTGAACATGCCGGCGATCTCGGCGGCAGTCGCCTGAGAAAGCGAAGAAAATCTCACAACTTTGGCCGCCGGCAAACACCGTTCAGCAATAGCTGCGGCAGAATCCATCAGGTTCCCAACACAGACAAGCAGGTCCACGCAAGTGAGCCCACACAAAAGCTCGCCAACTTCAGCATGCATGGCCGGAGCATCTTCCCCAAGTTCCAGCATGTTCCCCAAAACAATCACCCGCCGCCGATTGCTGTTGCGAGTGAGCTGGGCAAACGCGTTGAGGCCCGCCGCCATCGAATCAGGGTTCGCGTTGTAAGCATCATTGATAATGGTGAGCGGCTGAGCATCGAGCGACAGATGGTTGAGTTCCATCCGCATTTCCGGGCCGCGAACAGTGGCCAGAGCAACAACGATCTGCTCGTGAGACAATCCCATCCGACGTCCGACCGCAAAGGCCGCAGCTGTATTCAGTGCATTGTGCTCGCCCAGAAGTGGAACCCGAATATCGATATTGCCATTCAGCGTGAGTACAAGACCATCGATGGACGATGCGACGTGCGTGAGTCGAAGGTCCGCCGTCGGCGCTGCACCGAAGGTGATAACGGTGTGGTTCTTGGCACGACCATCAGAAATCGCTCGCTTTGCCGCATCAGCCAGACACGGCGCATCAGCATTCAGAATGGCACACCCATGCGGCCGGAGGCTCTGCAACAACGAAGCCTCTTCGCGTGCAACACCTTCGATGGAGCCAAGAAGCTCCAAATGTTCGCGGCCAATGCTGGTGATAACCGCGATGTCGGGCTGAAGTACTTCTGCCAGCGCTGCGATTTCGCCGGGGGAATTGGTTCCGATCTCACAGAGCAGGAACTGATCGGTAGGCTTGGCTTGCAGAATGGTGAGCGGGACGCCGATCGAGTTGTTAAAACTCTTGGGTGATGCCGCGCCACGCAGAGCACTGGCGAGAACCTTATGGATAATGCGTGTCGTGGTCGTCTTGCCATTAGAGCCGCCGACTGCGATGACCTTCGTATTTTCGAGAGTCTTGCGATACGCCGCGCCGACTTTGATGAGCGCTGCGCCAGTGTCGGGGACCTGGACGACGGCGTGCGTTGTCGCGATGCGTTTGAGGAGTCCGGCGGGAAGTGATTCGAGACGATCGATGACGATCAGACCTGCGCCCTTTTCGAGGGCGGCCTCGACAAACGTGTGACCATCGACTTTCTCGCCGCGGAACGCGAAGAAGATCTCACCAGGTTTGATGGTGCGGGTATCGATGCTCGCGCCGCCGAGCGCAGCCCGGGACGGGACTTCGGGGCGGGCGAGCCAGGTGCCGCCAAGGGCCGATTTTACATTTTCCAGAGACCAGAACAGATTCAAGGCTTCCCTGCCTTTCCGTGGGACTTTTGTGAGTGTGCATCGCGGCGATCTTTCAGCGCTGCGCGGGCGACTTCGCGGTCATCGAAGTGAATGGTGCGCGTTCCGCCCTTGCCATCGGGCAGAATCTGCATAGTTTCGTGGCCTTTTCCGGCGACGATGATGACGTCGCCTTCGCGTGCTTCATCGATTGTCGTAGCAATGGCGATGGCGCGGTCTTCGTGTATCTGAATGTGTTTGCGATGATTGGCATCGATGCCGCTGAGAATCTGATTGATGATCGCGCTGGGCTGTTCGCGTCTTGGATTGTCACTCGTAATCACGACTTCATCAGCAAGATCACTTGCAACACGGCCCATGCGCGGGCGTTTGGTGGCATCGCGATCGCCGCCGCAGCCAAATATGCAGATCAGGCGCCCGCTATGACGGGACGCTTTCATGGCCTCTCGGACCGCATGAACTGCATTCTTCAGCCCATCATCGGTGTGGGCGTAATCGACCAGGACAACGATCTCGTCATCAGGGGTGCTGACTCGTTCGAGGCGACCGGGAGGTGCGGTCGCCGCGGCCATGCCTGCGGCGATCTGATCAGCCGTAAGACCGAATTCATGACAGATCGCGGCGGCCTGCAGAGCGTTCATCAGGTTGTAGCGACCGATGAGCGCGAGGGTTGTCTGAATATTTCCCCACGGACCATCGAGTTCCATATGCATCTGCTGCAGCGAGGTAGACAGAAGTTGAATCGACGCATCAGCCTTCTCGCCAACTCTGCAGGAAATGATTTTTGCCTTGCAGTTCTTCACCATTTCTGCCGCGTGTTCATCTTCCGCATTGACGATCGCAACGCCGGTCGGGGGAAGCAACGCAAAGAGCGATGCTTTCGCAGCGGCGTAGTGCTCCATGGTCTTGTGATAATCGAGATGGTCGCCAGTGAGGTTGGTAAACACGGCAACATCGAAATCAAGTGCTGTAACCCGATGTTGATCGAGCGAGTGACTTGACGTCTCCATCACGCACGCGGTGCAGCCTGCCTCGAGCATCGTTGAGAGCGCTCGGCTGGTTTCGATTGCGGGCAGAGTCGTCATGTGAGCCGCGGCACATTCACGGCCATCATCGACTGTGCAGGTACCGATTAATCCCGTGCGAACACCGGCGTGATTCAGGATCTGCCAGGCCAGCCACGTGGTTGTGGTCTTGCCATTGGTCCCGGTCACGCCCGCGAGTTTCAGTTTCTTCGATGGGTTGCCATAGAAACGCTCCGCGATTTGTCCGGATATCTGTGCAACGTTTTTGGTGAGTACGACGGGGACAGCTGAAGCAGAACTGCTGTCGGTGCCATCTTCTGCAAGGACCGCGGCAGCGCCCGCCGCAATCGCATCGGCGACATACTTGCGGCCATCATCTTTGGTGCCTGAGCGAGCGACGAAGAGTGAACCGGGGACGACCGTGCGGCTGTCTTCGGTCAAGTCGCAGACTCGAACCGATGGCATGGCTCCGCCGCGGGTCATGCGGACATCCAGCCCTTTGATGAGTTCTTCAAGGTCCATTCCCGCCCCTCTCGCTCTTTGAAGATCAGCAGCCGTCGAGGGAATCGTATCGGTCAAATCGCGTGTTTCTTGCCACTTTTCCAGACTATTACGGCACGATCAACATGGCATCGCCAAAGGAGTAAAAGCGATAGCGCTGAGCGACCGCGATTGCGTACAACTCACGAAGCCGGGCAACACCGCCGCTTTCTTCCAGCAGCGAGCCGATCATCGCCATCAGAGTCGACCTGGGCAAGTGAAAGTTGGTCAACATGCCATTGGTCCACTGCCACTGGTACCCGGGGGAGATCAGGATTCGGGTGTGCATCCACTCTTCCTGAGAACTACCTGCTTGTGCGAAACTTTCCACAGTTCGTGCAGAAGTTGTCCCCACGCAGAACACCCGGCCGCCGGCCGCCCGCGTTTGGCCGATTTCCTCTCGTGTTGCCTGACTCAGGCTGCACAATTCGCTGTGCATCGGGTGGGCTTCGACCGTTTCAGTTTCGACGCTCCGAAAAGTTCCAGTACCTACATGTAGCACCACTTCAGACTTGGTCACGCCGCGGAGCTTCAAATCCTCCAGCAACTGCGGCGTGAAATGCAATCCTGCTGTCGGCGCTGCGACCGAACCCAGCGATTCACTCACGGGGTTGGCGGCCGAGGCGAAGACGGTCTGATACCGGGCGCGATCCTCACCATCGGCGACTGCGATCTCGTGACGTTTCCGCGATTTCAAAATGTACGGCGGCAAAGGCGTCCGTCCCACCCGTTCCAGTTCCGCCGCGGCCCCTGCGCCAGCTCCGTGCACCTGCACTCGCCACGCACCGGGTTCATCGATCAGTTTTTGCTTCAGTTCCAGCCAAACACCGCTGGGCGACTCATCTTCGAGCATCAGATCGACACGCGTGCCTTCGTGAAGGTGACTTGCGCCCAGCATCACAATCCACTCATCTCCCGAGGGAGCCGAGAGAAAAAGCCCTTCAACCTTGCCGCCGCTGGGCTTTTTGCCAACGAGCCGGGCCCGCAACACCCGCGTCGAATTAAGCACGAGCCGATCACCGCTCTTCAAGAACTTTGCGATATCCCGGACAAACGCGTGTTCAAGCACCTTTGGATCGCTTCGACTTACCACCATCAACCGCGCTGAGTCTCTGGGTTCGGCTGCGCGCGTGGCTACCAGCTCCTCCGGCAGCTCGTACTCAAGCTCACTCGTCCGCAACATCTCTTGCTCCAAAACCCACAACCCGCGTTGCCCCGCCGCAACACTCGTTACAGATGCACCATCCGCAACGGGCAACCCTCGAAATTCGCGTGCCAGACCCGCATTTATAAGCCACAAGTTTCAGGCATTCTCGTTGTCTCTTGGCTTTCCATGCGCCCGATCTCTAGCCAAAGCAGCCACACACCTGCCGTACCGCTTCGGTGCTGGTCAAGCAATCGCGATCCGCATCACTCCAGACGCGTCCCGCCGTTTTCAAAAGTGCTGAAAGCCGACAATCAGCTCTCTCGCGAGCTTCTTGCCAGCAAAACTACGGTACTGCCGTTTTCTATGTATCTCGCAAACCTGCCTCGGAAACAGGCTGTTCGCTGCGAACCCATGCCGCTGCTTGGCGGCAATCTCGACATTTACGCCTGAACGTCAAAGCCGTACACGCGGTCCATGTTTCTGGTCCAATTCGAGTTTTCATGCTGACCGCGCTCGGCCATTCCAAAATACTTCTCGGTCCCAACCGCGAAAAACTCCGCAGGATTCGTGCCTCCGTAGGGGTGCATGAAGAGCGGGCCGCCCCGTGCCATCTGCTGGCGCAGCATTGAGAACTCGGTGCCCATTGCCTTGGCGAAGTCCATTTCGGCGCCTTTGTCTCCGAGCGCAGGTACTCCATCCATCGCGCCATTCAGTCCATCGAGTTGGTGTGCAAATTCGTGATAGACCACGTTGCGACCATCGATTCCAGCCGCACCTTGTACCACATCTGCCCAGCTAAGCACCACTGGCCCGCCACCGCCGCCTCCCCACAGGCCGTTCCAGCTTTCGCCGCTCACAACCACATCGGTCTCGGTGACCAACCCGCCGGGTCCGATCGACTTCTGCACACGCGTAAATTTTTCTGGGTACACCAGCACCGTGTCACACAGTGGAAAGACATCCCCAGGCTTGTTCAAGATCAACATGCACGCCTGGGCCGCGATCAACACCTTCATCGCATCGGTGACCTTCAAGCCCCTGCACCCTTCGAATTCCTTTTCGTGCACGAAGACCTTCACCAGATTCTCTAGGTCTGCACGCGACTCAGGCGTCAACGCATCCCACGCCGACCACTGGGCAGACAACACCTCTCGATGCTCCGCCGCGAACGGTTCAGCCTCTATCCGCTTTCGACGCCAATTGTTCAACCAGGAAATCATCCTCCTTAGACTGCAACACGCGTGCCGTGGTTTCACTCCCAACCCATCAATTCCGCGGCGATTTCACCTCATTTCACCTCGCTGGCCCGGTTTTCCTGCCAAACTGGCAGATGCGCTCTCTGCCGGTAGTGGTTATCCTCCCCTGGTCGACCCCTCCCCCCCGCTCACCCGCCCGGAGCAAGCATGACTCTTCAACGCCGCCTTTTGCACGCCATTCTCGCATTGCTCGGTCTCGCAGCGCTCGTGGGCGTTGCCACGATCTTTTTTGATGACCGCGAATTTCTCGGACGCGTCGCGGGCACCCTGCTGGTTGCGGCGATCGCGATTGCGATTGCAATCCCTGCATCAAAGAAACTTGGCGTACAAGCCGAACGCACCGCTGGTCTGATCATCCTTCTTGCCATCACCATCGCTTTCTGCCTGAGCTTCGCTTCGATCTGGCAAGAAGTCGTTCTGGGATCAAGCGATTGGCATCTTCCGGTTACCACTCTCGCCTACTGCGTCTGCGTTGTTCCAGCACTGCGATTCCTCGCTCTTGTCAAACAGCCCGGCGGTCGCATGTGCGGCATCGCCGGCGTCGCATTCTCGACCCTGGTTTTTCTCATCTGGGTGTTTGCCATCTGGTTTGAATTCGGAAGCCTCGACGATATTGCTGAGAAGTGCTTCAAATCCGCTGGCATGCTCGCAATCGCAGCGCTCCCAATCTGCGCGTGCCTCTTTGGCGAACTCAATGACCGCAAATACTGGCGATGGATCGGTGTACTCACCGGCGCGGCCGCGGTCTGCATGGGCCTGATTGGAATCTGGCTCGATCTTGGCGGCGAGCCAACCAACATCATCCACTGCCTGATCATTTCCACCGTCATCGGCGGCAGCAACATCCTTCTCCGCCTCCCGCTTCCATTGAACCAGCGCTGGCTCGCACTCGCCACCACTGGAAGCCTGATTGTCACTGGTTTTGTCGCAATTTATGTCAACTTTGTTACCGGCGGCAAGGCCAATTCTGGAATCGACGATTTCTCAATTCGAATCCTCGCCGCGGGCGCAATCGTCACAACCTGCGGCATACTTGCGATTGCAGTCCTCAAAGCGTTTAACCGACGCGCGGTCATTACCGAAGCTCAAAGCATCGTTGATATCAAGCAGATCAGTCTGGTGTGCCCACGCTGCTCCAAGAAACAGGACGCCGGAATTGGCGAATCCCGCTGCACCGGCTGCGGCATCATTTTCCTTCTAGGCGTCGCCGAGCCGCACTGCATCAAGTGCAACTACACATTGCTCGACCTTCGGGCTGGAAGATGCCCGGAGTGTGGCGAGCCGATCGGCTCAACGCAGATTGCCCAGACACCACTCATTCATTAGTCACGTGATCAATGCCGATCTTCATGGCAGCATTGATCAATGACGACGGCTGATGCGATAATCATTACCGGGTCCACCCCATCGGCGACATCGATCGTGTACGTATCGCGAATTGTGAGCCAGCGCTTTGACACTTCGCCGACCTGGTCACCCGCGCCGTTTGTGAAGGTGTACTCGTATTCAAGGAAGTTCCCCTGCGCCTGCAGATCATCCGGCCCAGGGACATCCACTGTGTACGAACACCGAAAGAACGTGAGCATGTGTTTGTAGACAGTGGTCACTCGCCCGCCGATTTCAATGTCATATGTCCGCCGCAACGCGAATATACGTTTGCGAATCGTCGCAACCACGTTCCCTTCCATGTCCTGAATATCCAGCGAGTCGCGAAGCGTGAAGACTTTCCCATCGATGTAATAGACATCATCGCCTTCATCATTCTTCACGATGTAGTCATCACCAAACGCCAACATCTTCTGCTTCATTGCAAATCGCATGGTCTACTCCTCGGTTCGTTCATTCATTATTCGGGATCACTGCTGCTCAATTGCACCGCCGCATTCCGGGCACACACCGGTCCGAATCGATCGCACGTCATAGCCGCAATAGCGGCACATTCCCGGCGAGAGTTCTTTCAACGCTTGACGCTTGATTCCAAAGAACCCAACCTTGATCCCATGCCGCGAAAGCACGCTTCCAGACCGCATTGCGATCACGCCCATGTAGATCATTCCCAAGGGCAAGCATGGCACCATCAACCAGAACGTCAGCAGAAGCACGAATTGATCCTTCAGTTCGACCATGATTCGATGGGTACACCATGCCGTCCACCCCCACGCGCCGAGCGCGAGCGTTGCGAGCACCAGAAATATCACTGTCTTCCAAGAACCCAGCAACAAAAGCGCGCCGGGTACAAATATCAGCAGGGCAATGACGGCCCAGTCCATTCGAAAATCCCACATCGCCAGGCACTTGAGGTCGATTTCCCGCCCCCGGTGCATGCCGATCTGGTTGACTGATTTGTCGAAGTCCGAGGCCATGCTTGACAATATCAAGCCAGCCAGCCTTTTGGACCGATTCCACCAACTCCTTGTCTTTAGAACTCTTCGATAAAAGGGCTCCAGCCATGACCGAAAACAAACTCTTCATGATCATCTGTGCGGTTCTCCTGCCCCCGGTTGCAGTCGGCATCAAAACCGGCATCGGCCTGCACCTTGTCATCAGCATCATCCTCACGATCCTCTTCTACTTACCAGGCATCATCCACGCCCTCTGGGTCGTCTTGAAATAGCCCTCGCCAATCGACGCTGCAACTCCTTCTCACAATCTGCAGCCCCGCGACAAACCTGACCGATACTCAGTGCTTATGTCGCGCGAACGCTCACCCTCTATCCCCGGCTCCCTCATCGCCCTCTGTGCTGTGGCACTCCTGACCTTTGGAGTCGTCATGGTCAACTCTGCTGGCATGAGCATGAAGCCGACCAAGCTGGCCGATGGCACCTTTGTCGCCCCGGCCGTCTCCGCGACGGCAATCCTCTTCTCCCGCACCACGGTCTACATGGTCCTGGCCATCGGCACCATGCTGCTGGCCAGCCGCCTTCCCATTCGCCGCCTTCTCAGCCTTACGCAATCCGAAGACTCGATGATCCCCGATTATCGCTCCGGCCGCTGGGGCATTTTCGACTTCAAGTTCGCCGCGATTGCCGCTGGTGCCATCATCTTCGTCCTGCTCCTCGCATACGTCCCCGGCATCGGCAAGTCCGTCAACGGCAGTCATCGCTGGCTCCGTCTTCCCATCCCCGGTATCGGCGATGCCCTCAGCGTCCAACCCTCCGAAATCGCCAAATGGGCCATGGTCTTCATCATCGCGTGGTTCGCAACCCGCCGCCTTTCCATCATTCCTTCCTTCTACCGCGGCTTACTTCCCGCCCTTTGCCTGCTTGGCTCGGTCTGCTTTGTCATCATTCTCGAAGATCTGGGCACCGGAGTCCTTGTCCTTGCCACAGGTTGCATCATCTTGCTCGCCGCGGGAGCCCGCATCTGGCAATTCGCCATGTTCATCCCGCTCGGCCTGATGGGCCTTTTCGCGGCAATCGTCACCAGCCCTTACCGCGTCGCCCGCATCACCGCCTTCCTCGACCCCTACCAAGACTCTGAAAAGACCGGCTACCACATGATCCAGTCGATGCTTGCCGTCGCCGGCGGCGAGGGCTTTGGACGCGGGCTGGGCTTTGGCCTCCAGAAATTTGGCTACCTGCCTGAAGACACCACCGACTTCCTCTTTGCCATCATCTGCGAAGAACTCGGCATCGCAGGAGCCGCGATCATCATTGTGCTCTTTGTTGTCATCATCTGTATGGGCTGCGCCATCGTCATACGCGAACGGAGCACCATGCTTCGGCTGGTCGCGCTCGGCATCGTCTCAACCATCGGACTGCAAGCCATCATCAACTTGATCGTCGTCACTGGCCTTGGCCCCACCAAGGGAATCGCACTTCCACTCGTATCCAGCGGCGGGACCGGCTGGCTCCTCACCTGCTTCTCCATCGGAATCCTGATGGCGATCGATCGCACACAAGCTGCATACGAACCCACGCTCGGCTCATCAACTACCCCCGCACCTTCTGAACTGCCACACGTTGTCCCTTCTGCGATCTAAAGCCCACCCCCACCACCTCCCACATGCCAAGTCGAGTATTCATCTTTGCCGGCGGCGGGACAGGCGGCCACATCTTCCCCGCGATCGCGATCTCACAGCAGGTCCATGATCGCCTGGGCACGCTCGCCCGATCGATCTTTGTCTGCTCAGACCGGGCGCTTGATGCACAGATTTTGGCGGCTGAGAAGGCAGAGTTCCGCCCTATCGCGGCAAAGCCGTTTGGCCTGCACCCTGCACGACTCGCTCGCTTCGCCACTTCGTGGCCCGGTGTGGTCAACACCTGCCGCGGATTTATTCGCGAGTTTCGTGCTCAAGGTTCGCAGGTTCACATTGTTGCGTTAGGCGGATTCGTCGCTGCACCGATGGCCCGGGCGGCGTTCAAAGAGCAAGTTCCGATCACGCTTGTGAATCTCGATGCAGCGCCGGGCAAGGCAAATCGATTAATTGCGCGTGGGGCATCGCGGATATTCACCGCTGCGGATCCGGGGAAAGAGCACGTTTCATGGGAGCGGGTTCGCCCAATCGTGCGTAAGGCCGCACTGGGAAGCAACGGCGATCTGAATACAGCACTCTGTCGCCGCGAACTTGGTTTGAGTGAACATGATCCCGTGCTGTTTGTGACGGGCGCGAGCCAAGGTGCGAGTTCGATCAACCACTTTATGGTTGAGTTTGTCAGACATCACGGCGAGGCGCTTCGCGCGGCCCGCTGGCAGATTGTCCATCAGACTGGAAAGCCCAAGGGAGACTCTCCGAGCGAAATTGACCTGCTGCGGAAAACTTACACCGGTGCAGGACTGGTCAACATCGTTGAACCATTCTTCCAGAACATGGGCCCATTGTGGGGTGCGGCCGACTGTGCGGTAAGCCGCGCGGGTGCCGGTTCGGTTGCGGAGGCCTGGGGCAATCGCGTCCCCACGCTGTTCCTGCCTTACCCGTACCACAAAGATCAGCACCAGAAACTCAACGCCAAAGTGCTGGTCGATGCTGGCGCATGTGTGCTGGCCGATGACCAGATCGCTGCACCTTCAAACTACGCAACCAGCGGCCCGCATTTACTCAAACTCCTCACTGATGCACCCGCCCGAGCAAGTATGAAGGCTCAGCTGGTAGCCCTTGGACCAACCGATGGCGCATCGGTCATCGCCGACTGGTTATGTGCATAACGTTGTGGCGAGGCAGCCGTTAACTCAAGTGCCGTTCATCGACACTTGATCGCTCGATGCCTTCGGCCCATGAAATGGGCCACCGATGGTTGCCAGATGCGAAGCATCTGGTAGAAGGCTCACCTGTTCCTTCGCCCATAAAATGGGCGAGCGAAAATCCAGTTTCCTGACAATTCAACTCAATACAAGAGTTCAACTTTCCCTCTTCATCCATGGACATCGACCCCCAAACCCTCATCGTCATCGTCACCGGCTCGCATCTCACCGCCGAGCGCGAGGATCGCCCGCTTGCCTATCAACTTGAAGCCAGCATCCGCGAGCGGCTTGAAGCCCGCTTCGGTCCGCCAGTTTTCGGCGAGCCCTGGCCATTGTCGCCGATCATCTGCTCAGATATCTGGTACCTCAACCACCCTGAACTTCGCGCCCGCCCCACTATTTCAATCGGTCACCCCGGAGTGAACGCGCTCGCCGCGTATCTGGGCGACAAAGTCCCCAGCGCGTACGCGGTCAAAGATGTGCTGGTTGTGCAATGCGATGTTGAAATGAATGAGTTGCTCGCCAGTTGCTGGGGCGAGAATGCAACATCCACCGCGACCGCTGTTGAAGCGTTCTCGGATCGCTACTTGACGCCATTCTTGAAGGCTGCCATGCGCGAGACCGATTCCTGACTGTGTTGCAGGCATCGTTCATTGCACCGAAACTCAATTTCAAGTGCTAGAGCGGAACCGTTTCGGCAACCAACAATGCAGGCACTCCCGCAGAATCCACCGCACCACGATGTTCTTCTTCTCCATTGAATCCAAGATTAGCAGAATCGGCACAAGCAAGATCAACGTCAGCCCACCCCGAATTCCCATGCGAATGCACCACAGAAAGAACACCTGGTCGCTTTTCATCGATGAATCGATTTGTTTGTCCCTGGCTGTATAAACCGGTTCTCCTGGAACTTCCGAAGCCGGTACCGGAGGAAGTCTGCTGGATCTTTCATTAGAACCTTCTGGTTGCGAAGTCGACACGATTTCCTTGCAATACTCGACGGGCGACACGTTCCATCCATCGCGCGTTTTCACAATGTCGTACGTGAATTGATATTTCCTGCCATCAAACGTTCTCGAAAACACCGCGCGAAGCAGGCCACCCTTGGGTTGACTGAACTGGACTTGGGATACCACTCCGTACTCGCTCCACGCAGCCTCATATCCTTCCAAAAACTGCGACAACTGGGGCTCTCCTGGCGGAAGCGGCGTCCACTCCTCCATTGGAACATCAACGTCATCACCGAGCACATGAAAGTTCTTTTCTCGAATCTCCTGGGCACTCACATGTATTGCTCGAGAGATTTCGACAAGCTGTCCTTCACTCAACACTTTGATTCCCGTTGGATCCTTGGGAAACCAGATCGTTGCAAAATCGGGAGGAGGTATGCTACCGAAGGTCGCCGCACTCCAAGAGCGCTTCCACTCCGCTCGATATTCGTACTTTCGAAGATCCAATCCAAACCAAACCCATGTCATAAGCGCAATCGCGAGAATCAGGATCGCCGTTCGAATTGTCTTTTTTCTCTGACTCATTTCCATACATAGTAATCCTAAGTCTCTAGCCGGTATAGGCCTTTCCAAAGTCTTCACGCCTATGGGAATAGTGTCGACGATTCATGAATGACACGCGGGTCAAGGCTGACCTTCCCGTTAAGGGCGAAAGATCTCCATCCACTATATTTGTAGAGTCGTAGAACAGCACCCATTCCAGTTTCCTTAGGTTTACAATTGGGCGCAGTGAATCGATATTCCCATCATTAATTAGCATGAGTTTTCGGAGAGAATAGAGCTCGCGAACTTCCTCAATTGAAGTGACTTTCCTGCAAGAGTGCACCTCCAACTCTTCCAAATTTGCAAGACTCCCGATCTCCGCGAGCGAACATAGCTTTCGCAACCCTGCCAACCTGACTTGCTTGAGCTTTCGCAACTGTGCCAGCCCTGTCAAAGAGCTCAAGGAAGAATTCAAGATCGAGAGTGACTCAAGATTCTCAAGGATACCGAAATCTGCCAGATTTTCTCCCTTGTACCGATTCACTCCCAGGCTCTTCAGCTTGGTAGATCGAAACATGGACTCTGCCCCGGGCCGCCATTCCAGAAAACAGTCCTCGAGTTCCGGGAATGCCGCGAACTCAATCTTGGTCGAACAGTAAGTCGTGATATTGATAGACCTGAGGTTTGAAAGGTGGTGTATTGGCGCAATATCTGGAATTCCAAAGTGGAAGATACTGAACTTCAATAGGAACGGAAGTTGCGCTAAGAATTTCAGATCACTTCCGTGCCATCCTTTGGAAATGTTTAATTCGAGTTCGACGACTCCAGCTCGCTTCATAGACTTCACAATGGAATCGCTCCACGCGGAATGAACTACCGCGCGCGGACCAAACTGTCCCGCCTCAATTGTGATCGCCTTCTCCATCTACTTCCCCACGCAAAACGTTCTGAAAATCCGCCCCAAAACATCATCAGGCGAAATTTGTCCAATCAATTCACCCATTCGATCCAGCGCGCCCCGCAACGCATCCGCCACAACTTCAGGCGCCTGCAGCTGCCGCTGTGCTGCGTCAAACCCGCCCAGGGCAACCGCCAGATTCCTGCTCGCCTCGCGCAGCGAAGTTCTATGCCGCGGCACAACCAGCAACTCTTCACTCCCTTGTGCGCCCGACACCGCATCCGCAATTGCCCGGCGCAGCGCAGGCAATCCGGTGCCATCGAGCGCACAGACCATCGCGGCGGCGTGGCTTGTTATGAGCCCCTGATCGGCCTTTGTCATCACCCGCACAACAGTGCCGCGAGTCTTGACTTCTCCCTTGAACAAACCGGTTGGATCACACCACACCGCAACATCTGCAGTTTCGATCTCTTCCCGGGCCCGCGTTTGTGCCAGCGCATCAATCTCACCCTGCGTCACTTCATCAATCCCCGCCAAGTCGACCAACTCCGCGTTCCCTGCGCCCGGTACATCGCCCGAGAGATCGATCACCTCTGCGAGCACATCGCGCGTCGTTCCGGGGATTGCACTCACAATCGCACGCGCGCGACCCAGCAATGCATTGAACAACGTCGACTTCCCCGCGTTGGGTGCACCGGCGAGCACAATCCGCGGCATGGCTCGATCGGCCCGCGAGCTTTCGTGGCCGCCGAGAATTTCAATTCTCGATAAAAGCTGCGTTACTCCCTTTGATAGCCGATCCGGAGAAATCGCAACCACATCTTCCTGATCGGTGAAATCAATCCCGGCCTCCACCAGCGCGAGCAGCGTGGTCAATTCATCCGCAATCGCTCGATATTCGCGGCCAGTGTTTCCACTCGCCAAGCGCTGCGCTGCTTCGAGCTGGCCCGCAGAACGCGCGTGGATCGTCGCAGCCACCGCTTCGGCCTGCTCCAGAGACATTTTTCCACGCAGATAGGCGCGAGCTGTAAATTCGCCGGGCTCGGCCCGCCGCACGCCATCAACTTTCAGCAGATCATTCTCAATACGTTCGATCAGGTGCGGGTTTCCCGGCACAAACAACTCGAGCACATCATCGCCGGTATACGACGCGGGAGAAACAAACTTCAACGCCAGCAGCGGCAGACTCAATCCATCCGAAAACACAAATGTGGCTGTGACCATTTTTCGCTCGGCAATGGCGCCGCCCAGATACTGCTGGCAGACCTCTTCAACTTTCGGACCCGCAACCCTCAGCATCGCCCGCGGCGAAAACCCCGCGCCGGTTGCAAGTGCCTGGATCGTGTCGTTGAGCTGCATACATCACTACTTGTGCTTGTCCTGAATATTGCGTGCCTGCTCCATCAGGTTCTTTTTCGCTTCCGCCGCGGCCATGATCCTGCCCATCAGCCCCGTCGGCGCGCCCTTCTTCTTCTTGAAGTTTTCCGGGTCAAGCAAGCCCTGCTTCTCGGCTCGCGATCGGATTCGCTGATTCTCAAAGATTGCAAGCGCTGAGTTCGCGATGAAATACAAGGAGAGACCCGATGGCGAGTTGTACATCATCACCGGGAACATCACCACGCTCATCACCTTGATCATCTTGGTCTGCATTTCCTGCTCGGGCGTCATCGGCCCCGCGCTTGGTGGCGTCAGGTATTTCTGGTGCATGTAGAACACTGCGCCCAGGACAAGAGGCAGGACATTGAGTCCGCTGATGGGACCCATCATCGACGACAAGCCCCAGACATGGAACGGCTTGGCAAAGGTCAACACGTGATCGGGCTCGGCAAGGTCGGAAAGGAAGAGCCACTTGCCGCCGGTCATCGTCTGGAAAATTCCATAAAACGCGGCTTCCTGCCGCAGTTCAAATGCGTGGAAGATCACCGCCCACACACCCATCCACACCGGCATCACCAGAATCATCGGAATGCAACCGACCATTCCAAATGGACTGACACCTTCTTCAGACCACAGCTTGGCAGTTTCCTTCTGCAGCGTGGCCTTGTCATCGCCATAACGCTCCTGCAGCTTCTTGATTTTCGGCTGCATTCCCTGCATCTGTTTGCCAAACCGCAGCATGCGAATCTGTGACCACTTTGTCAATGGATGCAGGACGGTTCGGACAACCACTACCATGAAAATGATGGCGAGTGACCAGTCTTTGAAGACGTAATCATGGAGCACGCCGATCAGACGATGGATGAGATCACCAAGAAATTCAAATGAGCACGGCGCACAGATTCCGATCTGCTTGAAGAACACCAGACGCTCAAGGCCAAGCTCTTTGGTGACTGGATCAGCCCGAAGTTCCGGCCGCGCGGTTGGCCCCGCGAATACACCCATTGCCAGCGTTCCAGACTGTCCTGCGGCGATCGGCATGGCCGCGCCGGTCAGACGCAGACTGATCACGGGCTTGATCGGGTCGGTACTTGCGCTTTCAAAGATGTCGCCACGATCGAGTGTCAATCGATCGACACGCTCAATTTGCGAAAGTGTCCGCGGCCCATTGGCTGCGACATCGAACATGGGATGAACAGCGACTCCGAAGAATCGGCTCGTGACTGCGATCCAGGAGAGCTGGTGGCCTTCCTTCATTGAGACCAGGTTTGGCCAGCCTGCTTCGCGAGCCTTTTCATCGGAAGGTTCGAGTGTGTACGCCGCGATTGCTGAACCTGGACCTTTGACTCGTTTGCCCAAGGCGGTTGAACGCTCGATGCGGAATTCATCGGCCATCACAGTTGATTGCGACGGATCGCGTTCCTTGTTCAGCAGGTATCCATAGCGAACGCGTCGAGCATCGAGCCCGTAGGTGAACTCTGGATCGAGCTCGATTGGCCCCATGGTGATGAATTTCACCAGCATGGGAAGCTGCGTTAAGTTTGTAAACGCGTGCGTCAAGTAGACCGAGTTGGAAGCGCCGCGAAGTGCGTACTGCTTCTCAATCCGGCCGATACGTTGGTTAGCGCCGTTCACGATAAAAGCTTCGAATTTTCCTGGCTCTACTTGCCGCCAGAAGCGGTCGCTGGTCCCGGTCGCTAACACCACTACCGCACCATTGATGTCGACTGCCAAGGTTGCAAATGGAACGACCGCATCGTTATCAGTGGTCAACTGGGCAGAAGCATTCAGCCGCGGCACATAGTGCGCACGCTGGATAACCACATGTTCTTTGCGCTGAACCGTCTTGTAATGTGCGGCGAGTTCCATGGACTCGATGCCCGCTCCAAGCTGATTGAACTTCAGCAGGTACGCATTGTTCTTGGAGTCAAGCGACCCCATGGCCGCAAAATTCGTGGAAGCCGGATCATCTTTCAGGTCCTGCACCTTGAGCGCAGATAGCTCCATCGCAACAGTGGGCGCCGTTGGCGCGGGAGGCGTGCTGGTGACGGGAGGCGTCTGCACATTGCCGGCTGGAGCGGTGCTCGGTGCAGTGTTTCCCGCAGTTGGCGCTGGCGCAGGAGGCGTGACAGCAGTTGGTTGATTCGCCGGAGCGCCTCTCTTGCCCGTATTGACATACACCGCGTAGGCCACGCCAAGTGCGGCGACCACGCCAAGAAGCGGAACCAGAATTCGAAGAGTTGTATTTTTCTTGCCAGCCATGATGAGTTCGATCGATCTTGCGGGTGAATGAGGCGAATGGAAAGAAACTCGGTCAGGTCAATCGTTGATCCTGCGACACATGTGAAACACTCAGCGTCCTTCAAACAGACGGTCGCCGAGCCAGTCATTTAATTGGGCAATTCCGCGAATCTTTTTCGCAGTAATATCGATGTTGTATTCCACACGCACAAACACAACACGATCTGAATGCAGCACGACGTAACTCGCACGCGGATCAAAATCACGCGGCTGTCCCACTGAGCCCACATTCACAATCGCTTTTTCGCCCTTCACGAACTTGTACGTGTTTTCGCCCAGTTCGCTTGGTGTGTAGAAATCCGGCTCGCTGGTGAACACGCCTGGTACGTGCGTGTGACCGACCAGACAAATGTGCTTGAGGCGATTAAAGATCGATTCGAGCTTGTCCGGTGAATTCACCGCATCATCGGGGAAGATGTATTCATTAATCGGCCGCCGCGGCGAACCGTGCACCGCGAGGATCGACTCCGCTACCACGCCGCCAGTCTCATCTGGCGGTGGTTGTTCAACCACGCGCACCTTGAGGCGACCCAGAAAGTCGTACCGTTCAGACTTCAGAGCCTCATTTTGCTCGTTGTCAAACTGCTCACGTGTCCAGAATGCAGCGGCTTCAGCGCTCTGGTTGAAATTGGTGGGCTCGTATAACACGCCGAAATCGTGATTGCCCATGAGCGACCACGCGCATTTTTCACGCACCAGATCAACGCATTCCAGCGGGTCCGGTCCATACCCGACCGTGTCACCAAGGCAGATGATCCGCTTTATTCCACGACGATCAATATCCGCCAGCACTGTTCGAAGTGCTTCGGCATTGCCGTGTACGTCAGAAATAACCGCTGTAGGCAAGGGGAACCCTCTGGGGAACTCTTCACAATCGCTTAAAAAAGCAATACCGCTTAGCCCCTTCGCCTCCCGACAAAGCCGGAAAGACTGCCAAAGCGGCAAGCGGCGATATTAGGAGCCGCCGCGGCACTATGCAAACACACCCGACACCTACCTTTATATACCCAAATAGCCGGTTCACTTTGCAGCCCCGATGGCATCAAAATTGCACCAGTCTTACGTGCTTCAGACCGATCTTAGAAGGTCTATCTGGGTCACCAGATCGACGTTCGGATTACGATAGGTATTCCGATGGATCTGAAAACAGTAGGTTAATTCGTAAGGAAAGCAGCAAATGAGTTCAGCAAGCGTTTCATACCAGCGGACGCGAGAAATGACGATCGATGAGCTCTTGCTCGAAAATCGCATCGTCTTCCTGATCGGCGAGATCAACCAATCTTCTGCCGCACGTGTCATGATGCAGATGCTCTACCTCGAGAATATCAAACGCGGGCAGGACATCAGTCTCTATATCAACTCCCCCGGCGGTGCTGTCGACGACACGCTCGCCCTCTACGACACGATGCGTTTCTTGTCCTCACCGGTCAGCACCTACTGCATTGGCCGCGCTTATTCCGGCGGCTCAGTTCTGCTCACCGCTGGCACCAAAGGCAAACGCTACATCCTGCCCCACGCCAAGGTCATGATTCACCAGCCCTACGGCGGCATCACCGGCCAGGCCGAAGACATCCGTATTCAGGTTGAGCAGATGGGCAAGATGAAGGCCGAACTCAACAAGATCATCGCTCGCCACACGGGCCAAGCCGTCGAAACCATTCTTCGCGATGCCGAGCGCGACAAGTACTTCACCGCCGAAGAGGCCGTTGCATATGGCCTGGTCGACGAAGTCCTTCAGGAAACCCCCAAAGAAGTTCGCAGCGCTTTCAACAAGTAAATAGTCTTCACTCTCCAGGAGTTTACATATGTCGTATCTAGTCCCCATGGTCATCGAAAAATCCAGCCGCGGCGAACGCGCTTATGACATCTACTCACGCCTGCTCAAAGACCGCATCATCTTCCTCGGTGGCCCCGTCTCCGATGAACTGTCCAATGTCGTTGTCGCCCAATTGCTCTTCCTTGCCAACGAAGATCCCAAATCTGACATCCACCTCTATATCAACTCTCCCGGCGGCAGCGTTTCCGCTGGTCTTGCCATGCTCGACACCATGCGCTTCCTGCAGTGCGATGTCGCTACCTACATCATCGGTCAGGCCGCCAGCATGGGCAGCGTCCTGGCGTGCGCTGGCACCAAGGGCAAGCGCTTCACACTCACCAACTCGCGCAACCTCATGCACCAGCCCCTTTTGGGAGGCGTGATGGAAGGCCAGGCCACCGACCTCGAGATCGAGGGCAAGGAAATGCTCCGCATCCGCGATCGCCTGTACAGCATTTATGCTGAACAGACCGGCCAGACCATCGATCGCATCGCCAAAGACTGCGACCGCAACAAGTGGCTCGATGAGCACGAAATGGTGCAGTACGGACTGGTGGACGCCGTCTTGAAGAAGATGCCAATCCACAAGACCGCCGGCAAGCACGACGACTGAATCTGACCTCAAACTAATCAACAGGGCAACCCAATCGTGGGTTGCCCTGTTTGTTTTTGGGGTACACTTGCGCGCATGAAAGTCTCCGCGATCATCCTTTGCCTTTCCGCCGCTCTTGTACTGACCGGATGCCGCATTGGCGGGTCTGATTCAACCGAAGATGTTCTCAACCAACTTCGCGCTGAAAATGCGGAACTGCAGAAGCAGATCAAAACGCTGACGCAGGAGCGGGCGGAACTGCAGGCCAAAGTTGGGACATCGAAAGAAGCCGTGCGAACGCTGACAACCCAGGAAATGGCAGCGCTCCCCCGCTGCACTTCGATTTCAATTGATTCGCTTTCGGGGATCGCGGCGCGAACTGGGAAGCTTGATTTCTATGTCAAGACTATTGATGGCAAGCACCAGTTCGTGCAGGTCGTCGGCAACATGTCGCTTCGCATCGCGAGGGGGAGCGAATCGATTTTTGAAAAGAAGCTGAACCCAATTGAGCTTCGCGATGCATTTCGCTCTAATTTCAGCGGCACATACTACCTGATCGATGCCGGAGAACGATTGCCTGCGGATGTACAGGGGGCGACATTTGAAGTGAAGTTTGAGGATGCACTCACTGGAACAACGCACGCTGCCAGCGGCACTTTTGATGAACTTGGTCGCGCCGAAGTGAAATAACTCAGGGAACGAGTTCGACTCTGCCGGAACCGTTACACCAGCTTGCGCCCAGTTCTGGGTTTGCAAATGCCGAGAATTCGATCAGGCGTATCTGCTTAAGAGCTGAGATTGGCGCCGACTCCAGCATCTGTGCTGAGGACAGCGCGGTGATCGCCGCTTGAGGACGCATCATGAAGTGGTAAACGCAGTTTGATCGTGTGGCTGCTGGAGAATCTGCGAAATCGCCGCAGGTTGCGATCCACCATGTGCGATTGTCTGATGCTGTTTGAGTCTGCCACTGTACTGTGGTGTTGGGTTCGAGGAGTCGAGCCAGTGGGTTGGCGACTGAGAGGTGGGTCTGGTAGGTGCGGATTGCAGTGGGAGCCTCGCCGCGGAAACTGGGGCCAGCGCGATCTATTGATGCGAAGAGGGTTGAGATGTAACTGTCTGTATTCGCGGCGGCAGATTTGGAATCTTGAAGTGGTAGTGCCCAGGAAACAGATTTGGCGGGGGAAATGCTGAGGGCCGCGCCGGATGCGAACGACTCTTGAATCGCTTTATCCAGTGGCAAGAGCGTCCAGAGGACCTGGTCGAACATTTCGAGTCCGGATGCGGATTTGCTAGCACCGGTTGCGGTTGCCGCCGCGAAGCAAATGTCTGCCGAGTTTGCGAACAGTCGCTGAGTAATCGCCGCGGGAAGCGTGCTGACGGGAATTCCCTGGGAGTTGTCAGATGCAAATTCCAGATCCCAAGAGCGCATGCCGATCGTTGCCGCGATCAGAGTTCTTCTGGATGTTTCTGCATTTCGCATCAGCATCATGACGTCGACGCGGCCTTTGAGTTTGGGTACTGGGAGTACTTGATCTGCTGCGGTGCTTGAGCCGAAGGATTTCAGGACTTCATCAAAGAGTGGTGTGCCGCCGGGCGAGAGGATGATGATTGAGAGTTTTTCAGTGTTGTCATCGGTCGTGATGGTGGATGTGGCGAGTTCGTATTTCCCGCCGCCAACTGAGAGAATTGGAAAGCCTTGGACCAATTCGCGGGCTGCCGGCCGCAGGCGATTGCGGAGGGATTGTTCGATTGCGGTTGTGACGTGTGTGATCAAAACCCATTGAGACTTGTCTTCAAAGGTCGAGTTAGATGCGATGATGGCGCGGCGGCCGAGGAGTTCATCGAATGCTTGCTGGGGCGTGAGTTCCAGGTCTTTGGCGAGTGTTGGCCAGGATTGCTCGATCTGTGCGAAGAATCCGGTGGAGGAAACAATGCTCCACATTTTCTGGCCGCCTTCGGTGGTGCGGAGTTGGGCGGCGTTATCTAATAGAACTGCGAGTTGAACGGTTTGAGGAAGTGCGGCGAGAGCGTGTTCGGGGAGGCCGCGGACGATCTCTGCGGCGGTGGTGGTTCGGAACAACGCCGCAACCACAACGAAGATCGCCAGGAGTTTTGAATGGAGTTGGATTTGGGAAATTCGCATCAGAGCATAAGAGTACCGTGCGACTTGCTTCGACGTTGCGATGAAGGGGCGCGATCAGTCAGCGATATTGGGCCAGTATGGCCAGAGTGGATCGGCGGTCTCGCTGTGTTGCAAGATATCTGATTCGCTGGGGAGATTCCAGAACTGGAGCTGAGGTTGCCTTGATGGACTCGCTTCAAACGGATGGCTCATGACCATGCTTGCCATGATTGGTGCGCTTCCACGCATCCCAGATGGAGCTGAAAGACTTGCAAGGAGCCATTGATCATCCGCAAAAATCAGACCTTCATTCCCAATATTGCGGCGGCCAACTCCAGCCCCCGTTGCTTGCGATGCCATCACTACAACTGGAGCGACCTTGCTTGTGACTGGTTTATCAAAGCGACTGGTGTCACCAAGTTTGAGTTTGGTGTCGCGTGCGAGAGCGCGAGTTGTTGGTGTGGCTTTGGGCGAATCTGGGATTGATGCGAGACGAACCGAGACATCGGTCGCGAGCAATTTGCCGGAGCTTGAAAGTGACCGCATTGAAGATGCGAAATCTTTCTGGCCGGCAGAGAGCACTGACGCAAGTGGTTCAGAGCGATTATTGAACTGATTCCAGCCGGGCCAGAAGCGGTGTGTGAAGACAACGCCGATGACGAGGAGGGCGGAAACCGCCGCGAGAACTAGGCGATTTCGACGCAAAGTCTTTCTGCGTGGCCGCGTTGTGAACTGCACTTTAGAGTCACAGGCATCGACAACGCGCGCGGAGAAATCGGGCGTTGGCGCGAGAATCGAAAGATGATCGAGCGCGAGGCGTGTGCGTTTTACTTCGTTTGCGAAGCGGGCGTGATCGGAGCAGAGACGCGTGAGTTCGGCGGACTGGGCTTCAGAAATCTCACCATCGGCCTTGGCGTGCAACAACTTCTCGATGCGTGACCGTTCAACAGCTTCGCGGCGGCGCTGGGCTTCGACTGACTGCGCGTTATTCACGGGCTCATTGTTTGGAGAATCTGGGTGGGGGTTGTGGGAATCCTGATTTGGCTTCATGATTCAGCCTCCTCACGCTCACCGACACCACTGTTCAACTCCGAGAGCATTGGTTGATATTGGGGTTCCGCAGACAAGAGCTGCCGCAGCGCGATACGAGCGCGATGCAGGTGGCTCTTTACAGTTCCTTCCGGGATTTGAAGATGCTCAGCTACCAACCAGACCGGCCATTCATGCTGGTGGAAAAGAATGAGTGCTTCTCGCTGCACGAATGGCAGCGTCATAAGAGCTTTTTGAATTCCATCGCGCATGCAACTCTGTGAATCAGAGTTGTCGACCGTGATGCTCGGCCGTTTGACGCTGACGGTCAGGGCTTCGACGGCCTCGGTGTCGTAGGTCGGGCGCGATTTCGCACACATATTCATGTAGACGCGTTTTGCGATCGTGAAGAGCCAAGTTGAGAAGCGATAGCGGGGATCGAATCTGCCCAGGTGCGTGATGGCGCGGATGAATGCTTCCTGCACAACATCATCTGCGATTTCGGGGCGGCCGGTGAGACGAAGCATGTAGCAATAGAGAGACTGCTGATGAGCTTTGACCAGCGCAGTCACCGAATCGCGGCAACCCGCGGCGGCTTTGAGGATCAGGTCTTGTTCGAGCTCTCTGTTCATGTTGCGCAGTCAGGCGTGGGCGAGCGGGGTTTGGGTCGTGGTCCGGTGGACATGGTAATTTACCATGTTTGGCGGGGTTTGGTTGCAGGAATGTGGAAATAGGCATTAGGGAAGTCGGAGTCGGGCAAAGGGGCAAGGGGGCTGTCTGAGGAAGGAGCTCGTTTTTGGGTCAGAAACGAAGGGTTTGCTTAGGATTTTGAATCAAGACCGAAGGTTGGTGTGGCTTGCGAGTCGCTGTCGGTTGAAGGATTCAACGATGCTGGGGTGAGAAGCGGTGTTGGGACTGGCAAAAGATAGCTGCCAACGAGCCCCGAACGTGACAAGTAGCCTCGGCTTATCGCGCTTATTGCCAGTGTGTCTTGTCCACGTTTTTGCTTTGGCGTGCTTGCGCTGGTCTACGTCATCACCACAGAGGTCAGGCAGTCTGCGGCTCGAACTGAGTTCCACATCTATGACATATCCATTTACGAGTCCACGGTTCGTACAGGGCTGGAAAGACCTCCCTGTTCCATTTCTTGTTGCCTCGAAGCCAGAGAAAGAGAATTGTGCAACAGATGGGCCACAAGAGCATTGGAAGTATGAACCAAAATAATTCTACTGAACGTTCTGTGTCCTTGGGAAGTCCGGGGACACAGCAAAACGCGGTGAGAGGCGTAAGTAGCAGACAAACAACGAAAGCCCGCACGCTATACTCCTTGCGGCGTCTCGGGACAATGTTTCCGCCCTGAGGAGCCATCGAGAGCTTTTGTGTGATTTCGGAGGCGCAATTCGGGCACGTGAATGCACTGTGTGGCCGTATTGGACTTATCTGATCGGACATGGAAGATTTTCCTATCTGCGGCTAGGCACGTACGCATAAGCATCGAGCAACGCAACTCGCGCGTCCCAGAGATGTTTCATCTTGTTGTCGGTGGGAGACGGAGAATTGTACCATTGGGTTGCAAACACGATCTTAAGACCCTCCTCATAACCCTCCCAAGTCCGAAGACGGGCCTTAGGGATGCCAAACAGTGATGCAAGACCGTCCACACTCGCGGCATTTAGTGAGTAGAAGAGATCGGGCCTCGCGAGAGTCAGCATACGAGTGATGAATCCCGGGCCGAAGCCGTCAATCTTTCCGAGAGAGGCGAAGGCAGCCCTCCCTGCCTCCAGCGATTGATGCTCACCGCGTAGCTCCCATAGAGGCTCTAGATAACGATCGACCAATGCGCGGAGGGCGCGGTCCCGATAGATTTTCGCGCCGCGTCCACTTATGAGATGAACGGTGCCCAACCAGCCACAATAGTCCGACCTTCCCATTGCTCGACTGATGTCTTCATGCTCCGCTTCGGCAAGGCCTGACCTCAATATTGGCCCCGTCAGCGACAGGGTTCGAAGATACGAGCTGCGGCCTCCATCAAGAAAGCGATCGCCCAAGTCTTTGCGAACGGCCAGTCGCCTGACATATCCCGCCCAATCGGACTTCATGAGACCTTGAAGTTGCGATGTCTTTGGCGATGCGGTGGAACGTTTCAATGGCGAGTTTTTTGGCCGCTCGGCCTTCGCGATGTCCTGAGCCCGCTTCTGCTTAGCGGCCTCGTAGCCTTCTTTGTACCGCTCGAACCATTCGTCCGTAATCTTCCCCGGGTGAGCACTCTTCCAGTGCCCATCGAACAGAGCATTGAGGTCTGCTGCCCCCTCGTTCGTGAGCGACAGTTCCACCATCACTTCGGCGTTCCTAGAGAATGCCGCATCGGTTAGATTCGCGCTCCCGACTAACGCCGTCCAAGTTCCATCGGGACACTCGAAGAGGTAGACCTTGGGGTGAAATGTTCCGCCGCCGCGAAGCGAATGCAGGATTCGGAGATCAAAGCCCTGGCGGATGAGTCCATGCAGCGCTTCAGGTTCAGTGACTGAGAAGCGGGTGCCAATGATGGCCTCTTTCCGAGCCGCCGTGCAAGAGGAAAGACAGTTCAAGCCCGCGCCCATCGTGGCCCAAGCCGCCAAGACCCGAACGGACACTGCGGTCTTCGCAGACTGTGACATGGCTTTGCAGATCGCCTTGTCATCTAATAGAAAACGAACGTTATTGATCATGAGCTCAGGATATCCCAATTCGCTGAATGAGGTATTATCGTCAGGTACTTCCAACGTGGCACAAAGCCTCGGGATGGGAAACTGTTTCCTTGCGTTAGCGGCGTCGCATCCAACGCATTCAACGTGCTGTTTGAAGTGGGTGGAAACTTTGTAATGAGTACTTTGAGCGGTGATGGGAAGAATGTGAAGTTGGCGGCGTAAGAAATTCGAACTTCGCTCGATTGAAACTATCGCGGCTCCGGTTCAGAGATAGATCGGAGCCGCTTTCGTATGATCGGGACACATGCACAGACTGCAATCACTCTTCCCCACATCCACGCTTGAGCATTATCTGCTCGTCTGCGAAGAACTCCTGTTGGCCGAAGCGAGCCGCGTTCGATTCGAGCAATCGCGAGTCTGGGCACGACAATTCCCAGAGGGGCCGGGCGTCTATGCCGTATTTGAACTTGGAACGTTGGCATATGTAGGCGAATCTGGCCAACTGCGCGGCCGCATGAGTGATCTTTACGACACTCGGAATCACACTCTCCGGCGAAGCCTTGGGAAGAAGTGGTTGAGCGACCAGGCCGGGTTCGTGGAGGCCACGAGTAGCCGGAAGTTCCCTCTACATATCGAAGATCAACTCGCAGCGCAGATGGCAAGTGCATTGTCAGTCACGACAATTGTGGTGCCGTTTGGACGTCGCGAGATTGAGGAATGGATCGTTGAGGCACATCGACCCGCATTCAATACAAAACTGCGGCGTGCCTAGGCGAGGTCTTTGCAGTTGCTTCAAAGGCTCTTCACATTTGCCAGTAGTTGGCGAACTGTTCGCAAAAGACTCTGCCCATCGCATTCACGATCGGCAACTCCGTGTTGGCGGGAGGCCTGCCCATGAATTTCCAGAACATCCATGAGCCAACAGCTGCAGGAAACATCGAGCCCGCGTTCGGTTCTCCCTGGACAGATCTCGCCACGAATTGAGAAAGGTCCGCCATTGCACCCAGCCCGCTCTGCTGCCAGTGGTCCACCGCTTGCTCCACTAACGATTCAACATCTGCCCGAGAGGACTCCGGAACATCATGACCAATCATCGTCGACGCTGACCAGACCGCCGCCACCGTTCCAAAGAAGTCCCACTTGTTGAGCGGTGCTTCCCGGAGGATCGGGAACTGAGCACAGAAAGTTTCATTTGCGGCCGTCACCGCTGCGCGTGCGAACTCGACTAACTGCCCGGCTCGCTCTAGATGTTGGCCACTCATCGAATATTCCCCCACTCCGGAACACATTTCGCTCATTTCATATTACACTTCCGCCGCCATCCACGGGTTCCGCGATGCCGAGGCGGCGCCCAGTAAGCGGTGCTACTTAAGACATGGTATATTTCGAGCATGGATACGGAGGGTTTGAACAAGCCTGCGAAGTTTGAGTGGCCGCCGCGGAAGGCGGAGGATGGTGATGCGGCGGAGATTTCCGGCGAGGTGACGGTTGGTGATGCAGCGCCTGCGCTTGAACCGCTCGAGTTCACTCCGAGCTGGCTTCATCAGATCGAGCAGGACTGGCTGGGGCTGATTGCCTCGCCGCTGTTGACGGAGTTGGCGGCGGAGGGATGGGTTGCGGATGAGGTTGGTGCGTATTGCCCGCGGTGTGGGCGGTCGGTGACTGCGTTTGAACTCTTGCCGATGGAAGACGATGGGGAAGAAAGCGATGAGATTCCGCAAGGTTCGCGGCAGGATTGCTCGAGTTGCTTCAAGCGGCGATTGCCCTGGGAGCAGTTTGTGAGACTGGGCAAGTATGAAGGGGCACTGCGAGAAGCGGTGCTGGAGACCAAATTTCAACGGTCGAGGTCGACGGGGAAGGAACTTGGGAAGTTGCTGGGGCGAGCGGTAGCTGAGCGGGCGAAGGCGCAGCGGATTTCGCTGAACCGGATTCGAATCGTGCCTGTGCCGATGCATCCCTGGCGGCGGCTGATGCGAGGGATTGATCACACATTGACGATTTCGCGGGGAATGCGAGAAGTTGTGCCGCGTGCGAAGATTGTGAATTTGCTCAAACGCCGCGGCATGAGGCCGACGCAGACGGAAATCGCGCCGAGCAGTCGACGGGACAATGTGAGAAAGACGCTTTTGCCCAGGGGAACGATTGGGGAGCTGAAGATAGGGGATATCGTGGTGCTGGTTGACGATGTTCGGACGACGGGATCGACGCTTGTGGAGTCGGCGCAGGCGATAAAGCGGGCTTTGAAGCTGGAAGCGGCGGACAAATCGGATTTTGTTCGCATATGGGCAGCCTCCGTGTGCGTTTCAGAGGCTCGGAACGGCGTCGACGGAATGTGAAGAATCGAAGTTGCACGTAAATATGTGGCAATACACGGGTTATACTAGAAATATGAAAAGATGCTGACGCGGCGGCTTGACTCAGGGGCTGTGACAGATATTCTTCCCCCCGCCACTGGACTCAGTCATCGCCGCAAGGAAATGACCCAGTGGTAACGACCCTTCAAACGGTCGTTCAAATCTTTGACAAGTGAACAGGAAGCAGACCGCGCGAGAATGTGCGGTAGGACAGCCTTTGCGGGAGACCGTAAAGGAGAGATGTGAGAGTCTCAGTTCTACTGAAAATGTTTCTACGGAAACACTCCCGTGTGAATTCGCAAGAGTTAAATCTTGTGGGTTTATGCGAGGCGAAAAACATTCAGACGCGGACCCCCCAATTGGTGCACAACCAATTGGGATTAAATTAGTCAGTGAGTGAATGTTTTGAGCGACACCCTTTGGTTAAATTGAGAGACTTCACAATCTCGAACCAAAGGGACAACGGTCCCCTCCCCCCGATGCGTCGGGACAATGGGGACCACCATAGTCAACTTAAATTGGCTCTTTGAAGAATCCTGGCCGCAAGGTCAGTTCAACAATAAATCAATTGAAGAGTTTGATCATGGCTCAGCGTGAACGCTGGCGGCATGGCTAAAGCATGCAAGTCGTACGAACCCGCAAGGGTGAGTGGCGGACGGGTTAGTAATAAGATCGAACATACCTCGAGCTGGAGGATAGCGGCGGGAAACTGCCGGTAATACTCCATGTCCTCTCCGGAGAAAAGCTTTTGCGGCTTGAGATTGGCGATTTTCCTATCAGCTAGTTGGCGGGGTAAAGGCCCACCAAGGCGAAGACGGGTAGCAGGTGTGAGAGCACGACCTGCAACATCGGGACTGAGACACTGCCCGGACTCCTACGGGAGGCTGCAGCGACGAATCTTCTGCAATGGGCGAAAGCCTGACAGAGCAATGCCGCGTGTGGGATGAAGCGTCTATGACGTGTAAACCACTGTCAGGGGGCGGAACCAATGATTGCCCCCAGAGGAAGAGCCGGCTAACCCTGTGCCAGCAGCCGCGGTAATACAGGGGGCTCGAGCGTTACGCGGAATCACTGGGCTTAAAGGGTGCGTAGGTGGCTTGCAAAGCATTACGTGAAAGCCCCGGGCTCAACCCGGGAATTGCGCGATGTACTGGCAAGCTTGAGGTATGTAGGGGTTGACGGAACAGTGGGTGGAGCGGTGAAATGCGTAGAGATCCACTGGAACGCCGATGGTGAAGACGGTCAACTGGGCATATCCTGACACTGAGGCACGAAAGCGTGGGGAGCAAACAGGATTAGATACCCTGGTAG
>CAZAEQ010000016.1:39916-88143 GCA_964484185.1 uncultured Phycisphaeraceae bacterium | reverse complement strand
TTCGCATGCCATTCCTCTGGTCATGGAATCGAAACCTCCCCCATCACCACGCGAGAAATCGCCTTCGCAAGATCAACAGGATCGCCGCCATTAAAGAAGATCCCGTTTCCGCATTGTGCCGCATCCGGTTCACGAATGAAATCCACCACGCCGCCTAGCCGCGACATGATGATAAACTTCCCGGAATTCAGCAGTTCCAGCATCACCAGCGGCGCATTTTCCAGCCAGATATGCGGCACAACCGCCACATCAAAATCTCTGTGAATGCTTGCCAGATCTTCATAGCGATAGCCACCTAAAAAGCTCACTTCAGGATACGGTGCGAGACGATGCCGAAACGGCGTGTCATCGCCGTGCGCACGAATCACAAAGTGGCAGTGCTGCCTCACACGCTGACTCAAACGGGGAATGGCCTGAGTCAATACCTCCAGACCTTTGTTTGGAAAAACCGTACCCAGGAATCCAATTCGAAGCGGTCGATCCGGCGATGTCGCAGCCCAGGGACGCTTCTCGTAAAACGCGTGACCGCGCGCAATTCGCCGCAGCGCATCAAAATGCGGTTGGCCATATGGCACAAACTCGCATTTCTGTTTCGGGAATCCCATGCTCACCAGCACATCGGTAATGAACCGACTCGGGCCGATGACTCGATCCGCATGCGCGAGTGCCGCAAGTCCAGCGAGCCGACGCGTTCCATATTCATTCAAAACAGAAAGGTGATGGGTCTTGCTCATGAGCACTTCATTGGCATCGCGAGCCTGTGAAACAACTTCCCGACCAATGCCTGAATTGCATTCACCCGGCGCCGCAAGCGGCGGAGCTGTTGACGGATCTATGCTCAGCGATCCCGGATTTTCCGGCGGCGGGGTTACCTCAATCACACGGTCGGAAAGCACTCGTTTCTTCAACTGTCCAAGCGCCCTGCGGGCTTCCCTCGCGAACTTCGCCGAGTTTGGCCCGAGCGTTTCCCACGCGACTGTCTGCAGCTTGCGGCGGCGAATTTCCTCATTCGGCGGCAGCGTCTCAATGCAATTCTCACACGCTCTGCCACCCTCATAATCCATGCACACGCCCGATTCATTCCGCAGCAGATCGACCTGCGGACACACATACCAGTGATTATGCAGCGTGACAATCAGCTTTCGCCCGCTCGCCTTGATTGCGGGCAGAAGATCAAGCCCCATCCCTTCAAGCGAATGGACATGCACCAGTTTCACGCCTCGGGCATCAAGCCACTGCATGATCAGACGCGTTTGTTCTGGCGAGTTCATCTCTCTCGCCTGGTTCCTGAAGTTGTACCGACTGATCGCGAGGTTTGGACTGTTGAACAGACTGTGGCACTCCACCCCGCGCCAGGTCTCAACATGCTCAATTCGCATGCCGCCCAGAAGGGTGTAATCCATCCCCGATCGCAGATAACAGACCTTGTGCCCGCTCAATACCAGTCCGCTCGCAAGTTCAGATGCCGAGAGGTTGTATCCACTTCCTTCTCGCTGCTGAGAACTCAGCTTTGCCCAGCCAATGACACAAATCGAGAGTGGTTGAGCAGTCCGCGGCCAGGCTGCATTATCAGCGGACATGAGCAATGTCCTCCATTGCGAGCGGCGGCGCACAGAGTTGAGTGTACAGCGATTCGAGCTCCTGAATGTGAACCTTCATCGACTTGGGTGAAACCACATTTGAGGCCAGTCGCGGCAAAATTGCAGCATCAGACACAAGCAACGTCAACGCAGCAGCCAGCGACTCCCGATCGTTGCCGGCTACAAGCAGTCCGTTGACATCGTGCTTGATCAGGTCGGGAATTCCGCCGACGCTTGACCCAATCACAGGCAGCCCGCACCCCTGAAACTCCATCACGGTCTGCGGCCCGTTATCCCACCAGATACTCGGCACAACTCCTATGTCTTTCCCCGCAAGCAATGCGGGAAGTTTGTCGAACAAATACCCATCCTGCCAGTCCACAGAATGAAGCTTCCCGCGCAGCTGCTGCAGGCGAGGAATGGTCGCTTCCAGATTCTGAGCATAAATGCTCAACGAATACTTCTCGGCGATGCGAGGTCCAAGCAGATCGATCGCATCCAGCAATACATCAAGCCCCTTGTAGTGATTGTTATAGCCGAGGAAAACAAGGCCAATGGGATCGCTCTCATTCCGATGCCGCGCAAGTCTCGGAAACTCACTCGCGCGTGAACCAATAACAAGGGTGTGAAGAATGCTCGGACGAACTCCAAGACTCGCAAACCGTTGCGCAACATATTTCGACACCGCATGGACCGCGTCACAACGATTGAGCATCGACAGCATCGCCGCACGCCGAACCCCAAAACGCTGCGTGAGATCCGGCCGCGAATCGGGCAAGATTTCGTTCGTCAGCGGCGTGAGGTCCTCTTTGTTTTCCGCTGGTGCAGCGCCCGCGGATTGTTGAACTGGCGGCACACCTCGCACCTCTTCAACGGGAAACAACCGCTCAATTTCGATATCCTCCACTGCATCCACTGCTCGAAATGGAAGCGGAAGCCGCCCTTCTATGGTGGGCATCAGTGGCGGCGCAATCGGCACGTTCAGCCTCTTCATCGCTCCATGCCAGCGACGCAGGTGTTCTCGCGACGATTCAAATTCTTCCCCCACTACCGAGGCACACTTCTCACATGCACGCCCGCCATCAAAATCATGGCAGGGTGTCAGGCCTGCCTGCATCAAGTACACCTGCGGGCAGATGGAATGATAATTGTGCAGACTAAAAACCACGCGTGCACCTTCAGATCGCATCGCATCAACGCAGTCGGCAGACAACCCCTCGATGTTGTGAAGGTGCACGACATCGGGCTGCAACAGGTGAATCAATCTCGCAACTTCGGCTGCCAGCGGCGGACAACTGACCTCAAGTTCAGGGTGCTGAAAATTGAAAATGGCCGGAGCGAGAATCGGCGAATTTACGACCTCAAACACTTTGATTCCACGCCAGTCATCGTGTCTTCGAATGCTGATTGGCCCTGCACGCGGCTGAAATGAAATTGCATCCACATCTGGAACATCCTCCGTTCCGGTGGCAAGGCATGCTACCTGATGTCCGTTGGCGGCGAGTCCTGAAGCAACCGCATGCATATAGCCATTCGCACCGCCGCCGATGCGGGCTGCATCCCAAACCTTTGCCCAGTTAACCATCAATATGCGCATTGCTACGGGAGTCTATCCGCTCAGAGCGAGGCGTCTAAAGTACGCCGCCAGTTCAACCGCAAATGAGGGCCACAATGCCAGCGATTCCATGCCAAAAATGCCAGAAGCCTGTCGAATTCACGCAGGCTCAAGCTGGAAAGTCGCTCCCTTGCCCGCATTGCGGCGACATGAACAGCCTTCCAACAGTCGAGATCGCCACCAATGTGACAGGTCCGGTGTCTGACCCAGCCGTTGCCAAGGGATATCCATCTGCAACGGGGCCAGAAGTGCCTGTGATGACAATTCACCAGGCCATGTTTGGCTCCAAGCCGTTCACATTTCTCATCCTTTGCCTTGCAGTCATTCTGGGCTTCGGCGGCGGCATCTTTTTCGCACTCACTCCCCCAACCTATCCCATTGCCATCACCTGTGGCGGAGTTGGCTTCATCTGCCTCCTCACCCTGATTTTCTGGCGCATGGTCCGCCATTCCCGTCGCCTGGAAATCACCAGCCGCCGCATATTCGACAAGCAAGGGCTGCTCTCCAAACGAATTAATGAGGTCCGAATCCAGGACATTCGGGACATGCAAGTCGTCCAAAGCTTCCCCGAACGCCTGCTGGGAGTAGGCCGACTAAGCATTTCTACTGCCGGACAAAGCGATTACGAGATTGAAATCGCGGATATTCCTTCCCCAAATAAGGTCCGAGAGGTCATTGACCTCTATCGCCGAATCTGACCGCTGGCTACCATTGGCCAGACCATTGGCAGTTACTGGAGCTCCCTCTTTGAACTGGTTTCAAAAAGTTCGGTTTCGCGTCCTGACCATCGCAGTCGTGGTGCTCGTTGCGGGCATCACTATTGCAAGCGTTAGTACGATTCCGTTTCTCCCGTTTGTGGGAGCCTCTATCGCTGTCTTCGCAATTGCCGTAAACACTTTTGGAAATCGCCTCAACACCGATATGTGCTTCCACTGCGGCCACGATCTGAAGGGCCTGCCCTCAGGCGAGCACGGCGCAGTCTGCACCAAATGCGGCAAGCTCAGCTTCCCGCAATCCTCAACCGGTACCACGGTCGACCACGAAAACGAAACAACCGAAGTCTGATCGACTTCGACTGGTTTCAGATCTCAACTTTCAAATCTCAAATCTCAAATCCCAAATCACGGATTTCGGTTTCCAAGCTCAGGTCGCAACCTTTGCCATGCCGCGCTCAATGCACGCAAACACCCGTGGCCAATCCTCCATCTTCATCACCGGCAATGGCGGCAGCATGCGCACGTGATATGGCCCATGTCCGCAATAGAACACAATCGCGCCTTCTTCAAAGATCGCCTTCGAAGCCTTCGTGATCTTGTCCTTCGCACCGCCAAACGGTGTGAACCGCATCATGCCGCCCATACCGCCGGCAAGAGCGTCCCCACTACCGCCCAGTGAAGGAACCGCCGGGAACCAATCCGGATGCCGCGCTGCCAGCGCCTTCACTTGCTCGCGGAACGCCGCGTGATGCTTGGCGAACACGCCATTGTCACCATAGAAATTCCCATCGCGCAAACGCTCAACAATCCGCTGCCCAACGCGGAACGTGCTGGTCTCGCCCGTAAATGTCCCAGAGAGCAATCCCGCCTTGGGGTTGTATTCCTCGGTGTACAGCGTCGCACACGCCTGCGTCATCTTGCCCACGCAGAACACATCTACGTACTGACCAAGATCAAACAGGTCATACGCAAACATGCGGTTTGTGCGGCCGAAAGTCTGAATCTCATCATCCCAGATCGCAATCTTGTTCTTCTTGCACACTTCCATCAACGCCACAAAGAAGTCGCGGTCACCAACATTGAACCCGCCCTCTCCCTGGCAAAGTTCAAAGATGAAGCACGCGTGCTGACCCGGATACCGTGTGATGTACTCGTTGAGCTGGGCCACCGCATTGTCGATGAACTTGGCCTTACCAATGCGAGCTGCTTCAACACTGTCCCAGAACGGCATGTAATCCACAAGCGTCGACAGCGGCACACCCTGGCGATATTCCGCCGTATCACCAATCTGACACATCGTGATCGAACGCCCCATGAAGCAATCTCTGAACGCGATCACACGATTGGCCGGTGCGTGCTTCTGATAGCACACCTTCAGCGCGTTCTCGTTCGCCATCGCGCCGCCTGTCGAGATGTACGCATACTTCAAGCGGCTATTCTTCTTCGCCTCATTGAGCAGAACTTCCGAAAACGCATGCGGCTCAAAATTCGCCTGCAAGTTGCCATGCTTCACGGTGTCATCGATGCTGCCCAGCAGTGACTCGCGGATGTTTTCAATATCCGAATGCCCAAAGAAGTGCACGCCGATGCCGCAGATCATATCCCATTTCACGCTGCCATCGGCAAGTTCAACCAGCGCGCCATTGCCAGCCCCGCTGCCGACATATGGATAGAGCAACGGCCGCCCGCGCACATCCGCGGCACGCTTCATGAGTGCTTCGTAACTCTCCTTCTTTCCCGGATTTGCCGGCCGATCGCCAGTAATCGTGGCAGTGCGAGTGCGAACTTCCGCCAGTATCTGATCAACCGCCGCGCGAATCGCCGGGCTTTTCTTCAACTCTTCACCAACCGTTGACGTTGTCGTGGCTGGGGTAGTGGTAGTACTAGTCATAGTTGCACTCGACATTTCTTCTTAAACTCCATCAAGCAAATCTACTTCCGAACAGGCCAAGCATTCGACAGCCGCGAAACAAGCACGGCCAGGAGCTGGCATCTTTCCACAAGACTGGCAATTTCGATCCATTCCTGCGGCGTGTGCAGACCTCCGCCACGCACGCCAAGTGTATCAATGGTCGGGCACCCGGCAGCTTGCAGGTTGTTGCCATCGCACACGCCGCCGGTTGAGGCAAATTTCATCGGTTGATTCAGATCGGTCGCTGCCGCTTTCGCGAACTCCGCAAGTGCCTGCGTCCGCGGCGTAAGCGGCTTCGCGGGCCGATTAAAACTGCGTTCCACCCTGATCCGCGGCAAATGCACTCCATTGGTCGCCAGCCCATCAATCCGGTCCGCAGCCTCCGCTTCCAGTTCCGGAGTGAAATATCGCACGTTCCCCCAGGCCTTCGCCAGATCAGGAACCACGTTTGCCGCCTCGCCACCAATAATCCTTCCAATATTGCAGATCAGCCCCCGCGCCGGATCCGCTATTCCCGCGGCGGTGATGCAAGCATGCGAAATTGCTGTAATAGCAGACACGCCAGCAGTAAAATCTCGTCCAACATGGGCCGCTTTTCCAGTGGCCTCAATGTAGAACTGGCCCGAACCAGGACGTTCAGTCACCAGCGAGCCATCCGGCAACGCTGGCTCAAGTGCAATTCCACAGTCGTGTATTGCCCCTGTCGCGCGCAAGGCAGTGTCGCTGTGATACGACCCCGTCTCTTCATCACTGTTCATGAGGAACGACCATGCACACGAAATGCCGCACTCTTCCAGAGCTTCAAGCGCGGCAAGTGCAATCACCAGCCCGCCCTTCATGTCCACGCATCCAGGCCCCACGGCAGTCCTGCCATCGGCGCTGAATGTCAGTTTCTGAAACGGTCCGGCTGGATCATGAACTGTGTCCAGGTGCCCCGAGATCAGAACACGTGCGCCCGTTCGACCCGCTGTGCGATCACAGACCGCGACTGGCGGGATCGGCCCGGAAGAATCACCAACCCAATCCGGCCGTACATCCCCAGAGAAAAACCTTGTAACAGCTCCCAGCTTTTCCAATCGCCCGGTCAATATGCTGCGTGTCCGATCCAGTCCGGGCGAATTGTTCCGACCCGTCGGAATTCCAACATGAAGCGCAAGATCATCAACCAGCGCACTGTGACGCGCGGCGATTACTTTGCAGAGACGGAGTTCGAGTTCGGAGAGTGCCATGTAGTTTTCTGATTATCGACCGAAGCGGGCGGTGGGATAAAGAAGTCAAGAGCTGTGAGTCCAAGTCCGACAATTAACGCCGCCAAAGCGACTATTCGCACCAGTCGGGCCTCGCGATCAATCGCAAATTCGCCGAGCGGCTGCCCCACCAGATCGCGCAGTTTCACCTGCCGCGTATGAATCGATCCGTGGCGGAAACTCAGGCGCTTGGGCCCGATTCCATTGAGTTCGGCAACACTCGATAGCGCTTTCGACATGGCGCTCACTGCGACCGGTGTCACAATCGCGGCGTGCGAGCCAGTTTCGCCGTCGCCAATTTCACTGGCATCCGGCAGCGATGTTGCCATGTGCCGGACGGCAAACGCATCGGCCTGCCACTCAAACCGCCGCGATACCACGCCAAAAACCAACGCGACAACGATCAACGATCCAAGGCTCAACACGCCCAGAACCGTTGTTCCCAGCGGTGTTGCCTCCGAAAGACCAAAGTATCGCGCAGTCCATGTCGCTACGCTGCCGGTCAGGAAAACCGTCGCGACAATCGCCACCGCGAGCCACAAAATATGTCGGTGCTTGATGTGGGCCACTTCATGTGCCATCACCGCTTCGACTTCGTGTGTTGGAAGCGATTCAAGTAACTGATCGGTGAGCAGTATGTACCGCACGGGCTTGAAAAATCCCATGGCCGCGCCATTCGCCATCGTTCCATGAGTGCGCCACACCAGCAGGTTCCGCATCCCCACACCGTACTTGCTGCATAATCCCATCAATCGATCACGCAATCCGCCCTCACCCAGCGGCACCGTGTCCCAGATCACGACAAGTATCAGCGGAACAAATGCGAGCACAACTCCTACGCCAGCAAGCTGAATGGCTTCTGGAAGATAGAACTTCCAGGGAGCAACATCCTTGATCACTCTCCCAGAGGCATCAACCAAGCCGAGCATCTCGGGGATATTCATGTAGCAGAACTCTCGCCAGGCCATCAGTAAGGCAAGCGGCACAGCGAAAAACAATATCTGATGGCGCACTTTGCCGATGACAAACGCGCGCCGACTTGGCAATGCGAAGAGCGGACGACCTGTATATATCCACCGGCTGAACAATGCGTCATACCAGCGGCGCTCCACCGAATACGCGCCAAACCAGAGAACGCAGGCAAACAGCAGCAACGGCACAAGCGCGAGCAGTTCATCCACTAGCAGCAAGTCACCCACCGAGCTTCGGACAAAATCAATCCAACCCAGCCCAAGCACTGCATAGTAAAACACGCCACATGCCGCGACTTGCAACACCAGCAGCGAAACCTCATTCCAGGTAAACGCCGATGTATTCCCGCGTCGATCCAGTGCCCGCGATGACAGAAAGCTCACCAGCCAGCTCACGCACGAAAGCACCGAAAGCGCTCCGGCGAGAAACAGCCAACTCGGCCATTGCGCAGCGACATTCTCGCGATGTTCAACCGCGTTGCCAAACTCATCATGAATGTAAATCGCCAGAAACGCGGCGATAACCAGGAGTTGCATGGATTACCGGGAGAGTAGTCTGGATGAAAGCGCCTGCTGATATTTCAGGCCGCAGTGAAGGGTCAGAAACAGGAAAATGAGGGCACACCAGCCCGATCCCCCCACCGCCCGCCAGGCGGTCAACGCCGATTCAAACTGTGCCCCGCCCGGCGGCAGCACCAGCGCAGCGGTCACAATTACTCCACCCAGAATCAATGGCCATCGTGCTGGAGCATTTGGACTTCGCGAGAACTCAATCAGGAAGAGCGCGGCCAGCACAAACAGCGCCACAAGCTGCAACATGTGCCTGGACGTCGTCTGCGGCCCAAACACCAGCGAGGCGACGATCAGGGCCACCCATTCCATCCCAATAACCGCCTGATTGGATGCCGGAACACTCCAGAATTTGATGCCCCTACGCGCGTAAAGAAACCACGCCAGTCCAACACACCCCGCCGCGACAGCACCTGTCAGCGCAATCGCAAACGCGGGCCCCATGGACAACTTCTCAGCCAGCCGGAAAGCGGTACTGGTCACCGAGACCGACCGCTCCCAGGTGATCGGGTGCGAAGTCGCTCGCGTCAAGTGATCAACATTCACGCCAAACGCCTCGACCAGACCGGCGAACGCCACATTCAGGTCCTGCATGTTCCGGTCCCACCCGCGCGTAATCGCTGGCAGAAACAGGAAACCGACGAAGCTCAGGATTGTTGATACAAGAGCGGACCATCGCTTGCGGACTACGAACCATGGCAGCGGAATCAGTGACAGGTACTTGATGTTTCCCGCCAACCCAAGAACGATGCCAGCAAGAATTGGACGCTTGTCAAGCCATTTCAGGGACAGCGCCATCGCCAGCAGCATGATGCCATCGGTCTGCTGGAGTTTGAACTGCCCCATCACCTTGTCCAGCAGGCACGCCAGCGAAATCATGCACGCAATCAAGACCGTGTGCCAACCGCCGGGAATCTCCAGCCGCCGCGCCAGTTCTTTCGCGAGAATCACAACACCAGCGCCAAGCACAATCGCATCGATTCCCAGCCACACGTACACGCTCGGCCGCTGCTCAAATGCCCCGAAAATCTGGAAAATCCACGCCATCAGCGGCGGGTAAATGTAATTCCGTCCATGCTCGATGCCGAAAATATCGCCACCATTGAGCATCGCTTTGCCGGCGGCCCAGAAGTGGTAATAGTCATCAATCCGAAGCACGCTCACCGTCGGATCGGTTTGACTCACTTCAGGCTGACGCTTGGAAATCGCTTTCGCCACAATGAGCGCGGGAACCAGCAATTGCAAAGTGAGCAATGCCCAAGCAAGTCGAACGCGCCCTGGCGAAACCTCGCCGCTCATTCGGTGGCCTTCCCAAATGCATCAACAATCTTCGCACACCGCGTCATATCCAGCGGGTTCGACCAGAGCCCATCCTTCTTCAGATACGACCCGACAATCACGCCTTGTGCATGAGCAAGCAATGTCTTAATTGATTGCGGCGTCACACCTGACCCAACAAGTACTGGAAGCTTGGTGGCCTTCGCAACCGCCGCGACCTCTTTAGGATCCGCCGGTTTTCCGGTCGCCGCCCCCGTGACAATCAACCCATCAGCTCCGAAAAAGGCCGCCGCTTCCGCCGCATCAGCTATCGAGATGTCAGCGGTGATCGCATGAGATGCGTGCTTCTTCTTAATGTCACACATCACCCGCACTTGCTCAGCGCCAATGCTCTTTCGATAGCGCAGCAACTCCCCGGCTTCGGCCTTCGCCAGAAGTCCTTCATCCGCCACGTGTGCGAACACAAAGTTCTCACACCGAATAAACTGTGCGCCCGCGGCGTGCGCCACCGCAATTGCTTCCTTATTCCCGCCAGAAAGTATCTGAACTCCCAGCGGAATCTGGACCTCCTGGCGAATCGCCCGCACCACCGCTGTCATACACGCAACAGTTTCGGGGCCGTGATTCCCATGGATATACGGCCGATCATGCATGTTCTCGACGATCAGCGCATTGAACCCAAGATCATCCAACCGACGCGCCTCATCTGTTGCAACATCAATGATCTCTGCGAGTGACAAGTTCGAATACGGCGTCCCCGGAAGCGCAGGGACATGCACCATGCCGATCAGCGCGTCCTCCACTTTCAGCGTGTCCTTGAGTCCTGCCATCGCACTTCCATTGCGGCGCTTCGCTTTCATGCTTTCACCACTCTTGCCTTTACATCGCCCGCGACCCTCGTCATGGCATTTCGAGTATCAATCACAAGCCTCGCGTGCTGACCAATGATTCCGTAATGAACCGCGGCATGATCCGTAATGATGATCACTGCATCCATTTTCTCTAGTACTTCCTGCGTGAGCGCGGTTGAAGTCATTTCGAGATCGTACTTTCTCATGCCCGGGAACACCGGCACATGCGGATCGTGATATGCCACCACCGCTCCCGCATCCTTAAGCAATGTGATAATTTCCGCCGCCGGAGTCTCACGCACATCATCTACATTGGGTTTGTACGCCATACCGATCACCAGCAGCTTAGATCCGCGCAGTGGCTTGCCATCATCGTTCAGCGCTTCCAGTGTCCTTCGCACCACATAATGCGGCATGTGACTATTGATCTCACCCGCCAGCTCAATGAACCGCGTTGAGTGCCCAACCTCGCGAGCTTTCCACGTCAGGTAGTACGGATCAATCGGAATGCAGTGCCCGCCTAATCCCGGCCCCGGATAAAACGGCTGATATCCAAACGGCTTGGTCGACGCCGCCGCAATCACCTGCCAGATATCAATTCCCATATCCGCGAAGAGCGGCTTGAGTTCATTGACCAGCGCGATGTTCACGCTGCGATAGATGTTTTCCAGCAGTTTGGCGGCTTCCGCCACCTCAGCGCTCTCCACCAAAATCGCCTCATCCACCACCGCCGAATAAAACGCATGTGCAACCGTGGCCGATGCCGCATCGATGCCGCCTACGAGCCTCGGAATAGTGCGAGTGCTGACCCCTTGACGACCTGGATCTTCACGTTCGGGGCTGAAGGCCAGAAAGAAATCCTGCCCGCATTTCCCGCCGCGGACGCTGAGGATTGGCTCGCAAATTTCGCGGGTGGTTCCTGGATAGCTCGTACTTTCAAGACTGACCAGCGCCCCGGGTTTGAGAACGCGAACGAGCATGACCGTGGAATCTCGGACGAATGTAAGGTCCGGTTCTTTGTGTTTGCCAAGCGGTGTCGGCACGCACAGCACCACGACATCACACGTAGCGAGTTGATTCGAATCATCAGTCGGCACAAAGCGATCTGACTTTGAAAGCGCCTTGGCGAGATCATCTCCCAGGTGCTTCAGATACGACTCGCCTTTTTTCAAACAATCAATCTTGGAGCTATCGATATCAAATCCGACAACCTTGAACCCGGCATCGTGCACTGCCCGCACCATCGGCAACCCAACGTACCCAAGCCCGACCACGCCCACCACCGCCTCGCGCGATGCAATGCGAGCCAGGAGAGTCGTTGCCGCCGAATTGAGTGCTGCCTGTGTCATACGAGTTTGATACTCCCTGCGCCATCCGCGGCCGCGGATGAGAACACCGCCGGCGGACCGCCGCTGGGTGTCCTGTATCCACCGGCAATCCTATCAGTAACATCGTGCACAGCACGCGGGTCGACGAGGGCAACAATGCAGCCGCCAAAGCCGCCGCCGGTCATGCGTGCGCCATAGACACCCTTGGTTCCGCAGGCAATTTCGACCAATGTGTCGAGTTCAGGCGAAGAGACCTGATATTTGTTCTTGAGGGACTGGTGCGAAGCGACCATCAATTCACCTGCATGCTCAAGCTTGCCGCTGCGCAGGGCATCTGCGAACTTGTGAACTCGAACATTTTCGGTGATCACATGTTCCGCAAACGGAGCAAGATCATCTCGCAGTCTTGGCAGCATCTGGCGAAGATCCTCGCCGTTCACATCGCGTAACCAGCGCACACCTAAGGCCTGTGCGGCCTGCGAACACGCTTGAGCACGCTTCACATATTCGCCGCCAGCGTGCGAGTGTTTCTTGCCGGTATCAGCGATCAGGATCGTCGCCTTCTCTGCGCTTGGCATTTCGATTAATTCAAACGAGTCGTCGCGACAATCAATCAGCGCTGCATGACCTTCCCGCCCCACTGCGCTGATGAATTGGTCCATGATGCCACACGGAACGCCGACGAATTCGTGACTCGCCGACTGACACATCTTTGCCAATGTCGGTCGCGACACTTCGACTCCAGAGACTTCCGAATTCAGAACACCCCAGGAAACCTCCAGCGATGCAGAGCTGGAAAGTCCGCCGCCCAGCGGCACACTCGACACAATCACCGCATCAAGATTTCTCAGTTTAACATCGCGCTTCTGAAACTGAGCGCTGACACCCAGAACATGCGAGCCCCACGTTCCGGCCTCGACAGATACTTTCGATCGAACATCCGCTTCTAATTGTCCATTCACCGCTTCGGCAACAATGCAACTGGTGTTCACATCGCTCGCCTCATCTGCAACCACAACGCAGCAACGCTCGATTGCCATCGGCAATACAAACCCGGCGTTGTAATCAGTGTGCTCGCCGATCAGGTTCACGCGTCCCGGCGCCTGGGCCGCATATCTCGCCTCGCGTCCAAATTTCTCGCGGAACAGCTTCTGCGCACGCTCAAGCAAGGGCAGAACATGGGCTGGAATCCGCTGGGTCATCGCGCGCCCTTCACAGGGTCAAACGACCATTCCTGCAGCAGGAATCCAAGTTGCACAACCATGAAGAGTGCGCCGTGAATGCCTGCCAGCTGCACTGCAACATTGGGTCGCAAACGGAAAAGGATCATCACTGAAAGCAGATATCCCGCCGCGGCAGGAATGAAGGACATTCCCCAAGGAAGACCAAGATCAGCGAGGAACATGAACAGTCCGACGGCGACGAGAATACGCGCAGCGCCGAGTCGATATTCACCTGCCGGGCGATGCTGCAAAAGAGACAAGAGAATCAGGGCCACCATTCCTGTCACTGCGTGCAGCGCACAGAAGTACAAAGTCAGGAGCGCCATCGGCAAACCTGAACCCAGTTCCGGCGCGTGATACCACTTGAATATCGCTGCGGCCAGGGCACATACCACACCCGCTGTCGCGACCCCCTTCAGTGGCAGCCAGTTTGGCTTGATCAATGGGTCTGTCGATGGCACTACTACATCTTCATCTTCATCCAAATCCGGCATTGCGAGCGGATTGGGCATTGACTGCATCTTGGGACTCTTAGATGCAGCTTGCGTTGCCTGCGCTGCCTTCAGTGCGGGGTCTTTGTCAAAGTCGGTGTCCTCATCGAACCCCTCGAGCACGCTGGGCTTTTCGATCTTGGGCGCGGGCTTTGGCGAAGGAGTATCGACGACGTCGTAGGCGTCTTCATCTTTGGGTTTCTCCCGAGAAACCTCTCCATATTGCTGTTCTTCTTCTGCCATCAACTTCTCACTTACTTGGTACGTGCCCGAATGTTCCGCAATCCGCCCCGCAGGAAATACTCCATCAATTCCGAACCTTCAGCGATCTTCAGATCGCTTTCCGCACTGTCAACCTCCGAGAATCCTCGCTGAACCATCGACCGAACCCATGCTCCAGCAATCATAAATGGCACCGGCGCCGAATCGTGCCTGCGATGTGCGACCGAAGTCACATGGTCTGGCACAACCAGCACCCTCCAGCCTTCTGCCGAACCATCTTTCTCTGGATCGCCACACTTCTTCAGTCGCTCGGCAACTGGTGCCACAATGTCGCGATCGATTGCCTCCAGCGCTGCAATTTTCGCCTGTGCATTTCCCTGAATCGATGCCTCATCTGGTGAACCAATCTGGCAGCAGACTATGTCGAACTTGCCGATTGCATCTGCCGCCGCCCGGCCCTGGCCGGCGTAGTCGTTTGACTCATCGCCGGTGACGCCTGGGACCGCCAGGTTTTCCCACCCTATATATCGGGCCAGACCTGCGAGCAGATCGACACCTGAGATCATCGCGCCCTTGAGTTTGAATCGCTCGCTAAAGCTTGGCACTTTGGGCCACATTCCCTGACCCCAGATCCATGCCATGTTTGCTGGTCTTAGACCTTGCTCAATTCTGGCCAGATTGATTTCGTGCCCCGGCAAGATTTCGCTGGAGAGCGACATCAGTTGTTGCACAAGACCCGCCGCGTTTCCTGTGCCGCCGGATGGGAGCGATTTGCTCCAAGGCTGGCGCAAGATCGAGTGCGGCGGCACGGTGGTGACTTTTTCGTGGTCCCGATCCGCACAGGAATCTATCAGCAAGTTTCTGTAGCCGACGCCGGGGTGGACTCTGATGTCCGCCGCTAACTCTGGGATTTTTATCTGCCAGTATGCGACCAGGTCTTCGAGCAGGGCTTTGGCTTCTCGATCGCTGATGCCGCCGGCGGAGTGGTCGAGCATGAGCCCAGCTTCATCTGTCCCGGGTGTTCCCACCGTGACAAGATTGAGCCGGTAGATCCAGTCGGCAGAGCTGGGTTCGAGGCCCATGGCTGCCGCTTCGAGGGGTGCCCGGCCGGAGTGATATTTCCGCGGGTCGTAGCCGAGGAGGCACATCGAGCTGACATCCGTACCGGCGTCCCACCCTGGAGGTGTGGTCGCGACGCTTCCGACTCTTCCGATGGCCGCGAGTGCCTGAACGTTTGGCATCCTGGCAACCTGGAGAGGGGTTTTGCCACCGAGTTCCTCAAGCGGAAAGTCCGCTGCTCCGCCCAAGATGATCGCCGCGTATTTCAAGTTGGGAATCGTAGACAGTCTCGGATTGCACCCGCGCAAGATGTCTCGCTCCGATTCACCTATTGCACTTACACTCCGGTCATGGCCATCGATCTGAATCAAATACCCCTCACCACGCTCTTTGAGTCGCTTACCCGAAGCGGGCTTGTAAAGCGTTTGCTCGAACTTGCACGGGATGAGGATTTTGGAATTGCGAATAAGCCAGGGGATATCACGAGTCTTACTTCGATCGCGGCGGATGCAGTCGCGGTTGCGGAGATTTCTTCGCGGTCGGGGGGCGTGATTGCTGGACTTGCTGCAATCCCTGACATCTTGAGAGTATTTGCGCCAGGGACAAAGTTTGAGGCGTTTGTGCGCGATGGCGATCGGGTGTCAGCGCAGACTGAACTTGGGATTTTGAGCGGACCGACGCGGGAGTTGCTTGGCGCGGAGCGAACGCTGTTGAATCTGGTGGGACGGTTGTCGGGGATTGCGACGTTGACGAGCAAGCATGTTGCCGCGGCGGGTAGCGTGAAAGCCGGTGTGTACGACACGCGGAAGACGACTCCTGGCTTGCGTGTACTGGAGAAATATGCGGTGCGGTGTGGCGGCGGGAAGTGTCATCGGATGGGGTTGTTTGATGCGATGCTCTTGAAAGACAATCACTTGGCGGGAGTGGAGTTGAACAGGCTGGGAGCGTGGGTCGAGGATGCGGCGGGGAAAGCGAGAACGTTGAATCCGGATTTACAGTTTGTGATGGTGGAGGTGGATTCGCTGGAGCAACTTGCGGAGATTGTGAAGTTGAAGCCCGGAGTTGTTGATATCGTGCTTCTGGACAACATGGATAGTGCAAAACTTCGCGAAGCAGTTGCCGTTCGGAGTAGGGCGAATCCCAAGTTAGAGCTTGAGGCTTCGGGGGGCGTGAATTTAGAGACTATTGCGGGGATTGCCGCGAGCGGAGTTGATCGGATTTCAGTGGGGGCGTTGACGCATCAGGCGGTTTCGATTGATGTGGGGTTGGATTTTAGGAGTTAAGGCCGCTCACGCTAAAACGCAAAGAAGCGAAGAAGAAGAGGAAGAGGGACGTGAGTGGCTGAAGCATCGTTACAAACTTGGCAGACGGAACTTGAGCAGGCGTGCTTGATGTGCGGCGGTTTGTTTTCGCGTGTGGTGGTAGTTCCTGAGGCTGGATCGACGCAGGATGTTGCTCGAGAAAGGTGTGAGGGAAAGGCGGGGCTGGTTGTTGCCGCGTTGCGCCAGACTGCGGGGCGTGGGAGGTTGGGGAGAAGCTGGGCGGATACATCGCATCTGGGTGTGGCGATTTCGTTTGTTGTAGATGCGTGCAAATTTGAGCCAGGGGTGTTGTCGCTGGCCGCGGGGCTTGCTGCGGCGTGGACGATCGGGGATGTTGTTGATGAAGGTGGAGAAGGTCTTATTGGGATTAAGTGGCCGAACGATGTTGTGGAGAAGAACAGCGCGAAGAAATCGGCGGGTGTGTTGATTGAGCAGGCGGGTGGACTTGCGGTAGTTGGAATCGGGATCAATGTGCGTCAGCAACTCGAGGACTTGGCGCCGGAGATTGCCGACCTGGCAACTTCCCTCGCAATGATGGGCGCGGATGTCGATCGCCTGACTGTGGCAAGCAAGTTGATCCTGCGGCTCAATGTTGCACTGTCACTCGCTAAGGATCAAATAGTGAGCGAGTGGGTGAAACTGGATGTATTAAGAGGTACAACGCGGACCTTTGAGCACTCTGGATCGCAGTTTTCTGGGATTGTCGAAGAGATTGATCCGCTGGGGGATATCGTTCTGACCCTTGAAAACGGGGATAAAAAGGCACTTCCTGCCTTGGCGACTACCCTGGTCAAGGAGCAAGCCAAGAGGTAAGCGGCAGGAAACCTTGCCTGTGGGGGGTTGGTGGGCTAATATCTCGGCCCTGCGCAAAGGCAGGACTGTTCGGTCTTTGATCGAATGAGTTGCATCTGATTCGGAGCCATTGGATCATGAAGAACAAGAGCCACAAGGGTCTGCTTAAGCGGATCCGCATTTCAAAGACCGGCCTCGTCCGTCACAAGACGTCAGGTCACAAGCACCTTCGCTCAGGCAAGGGCGGCAAGCGCCTTCGCCAGATGCGTAAGGGTCCATTCATGGCCAGCGCCGATTCGGTGAAGCTTGAACGGCTCCTGTATCGTCGCCTCCGTGGACGCACACAGGCTCGCGCTGCGGTTCGCCGCAGCCCGACACCGGCTCAGAGCAAGGCGATCAAGGCTGCTAAGGCCGCGAAAGCAGCTGCAGCTAAGTAGATCACGGTAGGACTTAAGTAGTTTCGCATCTCGACACTTCACGGTGTTGATCAAAAGCGCGTTCGGGAGTCAAGTCGGGATCACCTGCCACAAGCAGCCCGCCCCGCCGAGCTAAGGAGTTTGAAGCATGCCTCGCGTTCGTAAAGGTTCAGCTCGTACTAAGGCCCGCAAGAGACTGCTCAAGCAGGCCCGTGGTTACTTTGGAACAAACTCACGGCACTGGTATCGTGCACGTAACGCCGTCATCCGCGGCCGCGTGTATGCATTCCGCGATCGTCGTTACCGTAAACGCGATTACCGCGCCCTCTGGATCGTCCGCGTGACGGCAGCCTGCGAAATGCGCGGCACCCGTTACAGCCGATTCATGAACGGCATCAAGCTCGCCGGTGTCAATCTGAATCGCAAGATGCTGGCTGAAATCGCGATCCATGATCCCAAGCTGTTTGACAAGCTCGTTGAGCTTTCGAACAAGCACGCCCGGGCCCTTGCAAGCAAGGCCTGATAGCACTAGATCACAATTTGAATTCTTGATTTGAATTTTTGCCGGCCCGCGTATCGCACGCGGGCCGGTTTGTTTATAGACTTGCTCATTCACCAGTTCGCACCCGGGAGACGCACGTGTTTTCATCATGGTGGCTCGCAGATTTGTGGCAGTCCAATCCGGTCTTTGCGATCTCGTGGATCTTCTGGGTCATCTTTTCAATCTGCTGCCATGAGTTGGGGCACGGATACGCCGCGATTCACAAAGGCGATGACACGCCGATCGTGACCGGGCACATGACCTGGAACCCAATCGTTCACATGGGAATGTTCAGCCTGATCATGTTGCTGGTCGCGGGCATTTCATGGGGCGCGATGCCGGTGAATCCGAATCAGCTTCGCGGACGCCATGCCGATGCGTATGTTGCCGCGGCAGGGCCAGCGGTGAATCTCGGACTGTTTGTGATCTGCGCGATTCTCTCGATTATCTGGCTGGTTGTGCCGCGGTTTGTGGGCGATGAGCCCTGGAACAATATTCGCATATTCCTGTATTGCGGCTGCGCTCTCAACATTGTGCTGCTGCTGCTGAACCTGATTCCTGTGCCGCCACTGGATGGGTCGAGGATCGTGGCGAGCTATGTCAGTTCGTATCGCGAGTTTGTATATTCAGAGAACGGGGCGGTGGCATCTTTGATCGGGTTTGTGCTGTTGTTCGCGGTGTTTGGGAAGTATGTTTCTATTGTCGGATTTGGAATTGCAAGCCTGGTCGTTCATGGCGGCGAGGCGTTGCTGTCGCCGCTCTTTGGCGGCAATCCCTGAAACCAACCGCCGAAACGGGCCCGGAATCGGCACTATTCGCGGTTGATCCCCAATATGGGCGGTTATTCGCCATTTCGACTTCACCCTGCTACACTTCGGAGTCTGTTCGTAGCCCCTTCCGTTCTCACACGAGGTTCCGCCAATGCTGAAGCAATTCACAACGACTAGGTGACACGATGAAAACCATCGTGCACACAAGTCGTTCGGCTGCCTTCCGGTGTTGCACCCGGTTTGGCTCCCACCTTTCAAAAAGTGGGTGTCAAATTTAGTGTTCAACACCCAGTGTGAGTCCTCAGGATGTATTTCCTGAATGGAGAGGCTGCGAACTGAATCGCAGCCTTGTTTGTTTTTACATCTTTGTGTCTGTTTCGACATCTTGGACAACGAGACAACTTGAAGTCGGACATCTTGAAAGGACTTATCAGTGGTAAACCCAACCGAAATGCTTCGTATCCTCGACTCGATCTCCAGAGACCGCAATCTGGATCGCTCGATGCTCATTCGCGATCTTGAACTGGCCATGGTTTCCGCGGCCCGCAAGTATTTCAATACGCTGGACACTGAAGAGTTCGCCTGCAAGATCGATCCGATGGCCGGCACGATGACGCTGACGCGGCACGATCAGCCCCTGGAAATGCCGCCACAGGCGTTTGGTCGCATCGCAGCGCAGACTTTCAAGCAGGTCATGATTCAGAAGTTCCGCGATGATGAGCGGCAGACGATCAAGGAAGACTTCGCCAAGCGGCTGAATGAGATCGTTGTCGGCGTTGCACAGCGCTACGAAGGCCAGACGCTGATCGTGCAGATCGATCGCGCTGAAGCGTTCATGCGTCGCAATGAGCAGATTCCCGGCGAGCAGTTTGAAGCGGGCGACCGCGTTCGCTGCCTGGTTGTCGATGTCCGCGAGTCGGGCTCACAGGTTGAAGTGCTCGTTTCGCGTTCACACCCCGACTTCATCAAACGGCTCTTTGAAGTTGAAGTGCCTGAAGTTGCGGAAAAGGTCATTGAAATCAAGGCCATGGCTCGCGAGCCTGGATATCGCACGAAGATGGCTGTCTCATCGATCGACAGCAAAGTCGATGCGGTGGGTGCATGCGTCGGCGTCCGCGGCAGCCGCATCAAGAACATCGTTGATGAACTCAACGGCGAAAAGATTGACATTGTCCGCTGGAACGAATCGTCACAGATTCTCATTCAGAACGCGCTCAAGCCCGCCGAAGTTTCAGAAATTTCACTGTGCTTTGAACTTGGCCGCGCCACGGTCGTCGTTCGCGATGATCAGCTTTCGCTCGCTATCGGCAAGCGTGGCCAGAACGTTCGTCTTGCGGCCCGCCTCACCGGCTGGGACGTTGACATCTTGACTCCTGAAGAATTCAACAAGGGTCTCGAGAATCTCTCGCAGACTCTTCTCTCGGTTGAAGGACTCAACGAGAAGATGGTTGACAAGCTCGCCGCGCTGGGCATGGTCAGCGTGTTTGATATCGAAGAAGTCGGTATCGAAGTGCTGATGACTGAGCTTGAGATCGATGAGCCAACGGCCGCGAAGGTCGTCGAGGCCGCAGCTGTCAAAGCCAAGGTTGTTGCCGAAGAGCAAGCCAAGGCCAAGGCAGAAAAGGAAAAACTCACTGGCGAACAGTCCGATGCGGCACGCAAGCTGCTTTCGGGCGAAGCCACTTCCGCGGGCGACGAAGCCGCGGCAGCGATTCTTGGTCTGGGCGGCGACAGCTCGCTCAGGTCAGCATCGGCGAAGGCACCTGAATCTGAACCAGAACCGACTACTAACTAATCACGCTAACACACTTTCACGCATTCATTATTTCCGACGCCGACTTTCACGACCTGTTTACTGATTCGAGTTCGATACCTGGAGCATTGCTTGAGCGAGATCAAAATCAACGACCTGGCCAAAGAACTTGCGGTCCACTGGACTGCAATCAAGGATTGCTGTGTCGCGGAGGGTGTACCGGAGACCCTTTTCGAGAAGAAGCACAACAGCAAGCTGTCTATTGGCTTGGCCATGTCTGTTCGAGAGTGGGCGGGCGAGGGCAAGATAAAGGATTCTGCCGCGGCTGAGGCTGAAAAGGCCAAGACCAGCAGCAAGTCCAAGACCTCGAAGAAGAAGGTCGGTCAGGAAGACGGGTCGGAGGATTCGTCCTCCTCGGTCGCGACTGCGGTAGCTCCGCCGCCAGCTGCGCCCAGGCACGAGCCTGTTGCCAAAGACGCGACACATGCTCCAGCCACACATACTCAGACGACGCATGCGCCGGTCCAGGTTCCAGTTCATGCGCCAGTGCATGCCGCCGACATCGAAAGCAAGCCTGCGAGCCACACAAAGCCAGAAGCCGCGGCCGCTCCGGCACACGCTGCGCCAGCTCCGGTGCAAACTCCGCCAGCTAATACGGCAACAGCGCCACGGAAATTTGTCGCTCCCCCACCGCCGCCGGTGCTGGAAGACCCGACTGAGAATCACATCAAGGCAACGCCGGTAAAGCCTTCGATGCCGATTCATACAGGACCCGCAGTACACGCCACCACAGCACCTCCACCGAAACCGGGCGAACTGACCAAGCCTGTTGTCTCACAGGCCACGAGCCCATCACGCACCGCGAATCAGGCGCCAGCCCAGCAGAATGTGCCGCGGCGCCCGACGGATGTGACACCAGCAGGACCAAAGCTTGAGAACCGTGCACCGGTTCGGCTCTCTGGTCCAAAGGTTGTTCGCATTGAAGCGGCAGACCCGGTTGAGGCACCACGTCCTCGCAGAATTACTCCCGGCGGCGGATCATCTTCGGGCGGCCCGGGCACGGGTAGCAGCACGGGTGTTCGCGGCCCAGCACGCCCCGGCACTGGTCGAGAAGAAGATGATCGCGGTCGTAGTCCAAGGCGCAAGGGCGCGGCAACTGCACCCAGCACCAAGCGCTCAACGGGCGCGGGGATTCCAGAACGCCGGCGTGCATCGGCGGATGAATGGGTTGGCGGCAATGTTTTCAGCGAGCAGGACATTCAGGAGCGTGAAGAGCGGTTGGCTCGCGCGGGCGGATTCCTTCGCAAGCGTCGTCAGGATGCCAAGCGACCGGGTACTCCTGGCGGGCAGACGCATCTTGAAACGGGTGAACTGATTGTTGAAATGTCGGCACCGTTCACCATCAAAGATCTTTCGGCAACGACTGGTATCAAGGCAGCCGACATTATCAAGAAGCTGTTCCTGCAAGGTCAGGCGGCGACGATCAACTCTGGTATTGATCCACTGAAAGCTCAGGAAATCATGATCGATTTCGAAATCGATCTACGAGTCGTCGAGAAGAAGTCGGCAGAAGAAGCAATTTCTACCGAGTTCGGCGGGCGTGAAGCGACAGATCTCAAGCCGCGTGGCGCGGTGGTCACGATTCGCGGTCACGTCGATCATGGAAAGACCAGCTTGCGGGACAACATCCGTGGCCCAACTGTTGCCGCGGGCGAAGCGGGCGGCATTACGCAGCGCACCAGTGCGTTCAGCGTGCCCTTGACTGTGAACGGCGAGCAGAAGCACATTGTGTTCCTGGATACACCTGGCCACGAAGCATTCACGGGCATGCGTGCTCGCGGAGCAAATGTGACGGATGTGATCGTGCTGGTGGTGTCGGCGCCGGAAGGCGTGATGCCGCAGACGATTGAGTCGATCAACCATGCGAAGGCGGCGAAAGTGCCGATCGTGGTTGCACTCAACAAGATCGATCGTCCGGATGCGACAGAAGCGGCGATTCAGAAGACGCTTGGCCAACTCGCGGCGGCGGGTATCAATCCTCAGGAATGGGGCGGCGATACCGAAGTTCTGCGTGTGTCGGCGACGACAGGCAAAGGAATTCCAGAATTGCTTGAAACGCTTGATCTGCAGGCGACGCTGCTTGAACTCAAGGCCGACTTTGCGGGCCATGCCCGTGGTACGGTTATTGAAGCTCGAATTGAAGAAGGTCGCGGCGCGGTCGCGAACATCATCGTGCAGCAAGGCAAGCTCAGCGTTGGTGATTACATTGTCATGGGACCGTCGTTTGGACGTGTCCGTGACATTACTGATGATCGCGGCGGCAAGCTCAAGATTGTGTACCCGCCCATGCCGGTGCAGGTTTCTGGTCTGGATCAGTTGCCCGAGGCAGGCGATAAGTTCTTTGTCGTCGATTCGCTCCGTAAGGCGCAAGACGCGGCAGAGCAGCGTCGTCGTCGCGATCGCGAAGCACAGCTGGCGGCACCCAAGGTCACGCTGGACACGATCTTCTCCACGATTGCCGACAAGGAAGTCAAGGAAATCAAGATCGTCCTCAAGGCCGCGGAACAGGGCACTGTCGAAGTGCTTCAGAAGCAGTGCGAGCGCATCAGTACCTCAGAGATCAAGATCGTGGTGCTGCACGCAGCGGTCGGCGGCATTACAGAAAACGATGTCAATCTCGCCGAAGCGTCCAACGCCATCATTATCGGATTCAACGTCATTCCATCTGGTAAGGCCCGAAGCACGGCTGAGCACAAGGGCGTCGAAATTCGCACCTATCAGGTCATCTACAACATTGTTGATGATCTCAAGGCCGCGGCCGAAGGCATGCTCCAGCCCGATCTTCGCGAAGAGATCATCGGTCACGCCGAAGTCCGCAAGGTCTTCCGCGTCACCAAGGTCGGCTCGATCGCGGGTTGCTATATCACCGATGGCATTGTGCAGCGTGACGCGTTCATCCGCGTTACCCGCGACGGTGTCGTCATCGAGAACGATCGCGTTCTCGAGCAGCTCAAGCGTGTCAAAGACGATGCCAAGGAAGTTCGTTCAGGCATGGAATGCGGCATGAAGATCGTCGGCTACGACGATATCAAGGAAGGCGATGTGCTTGAATGTTACAAGAAGATCGAAGTCAAGCGAACACTCGGTGGTAATTGATCACATTCGCTCCCTGCAACCCGATGGCTGTTTTTGTTACGCCCATGGTCATAGGCATTTTCCAGTTCGAACTGCTCATCAAGGGCGCTGAGTCTCTCAAGGACAAGCGCCGTGTGGTGAACTCGGTGAAAGACCGCCTGCATCGCGAGCACATGGTCGCGATTGCAGAGGTTGATCGCCTTGAATCTCATCACGTGGCGGTGCTGGGCCTGGCAATTGTGGGAAATGATGGTCGGCATATCGGAGAGGTGCTTGACGCAATCAGCGCCAAACTTCGCTGTCTTCCTGATGCAGACCTTGGAGATGTGCGCAGAGAAATAGTTCATGGCCATGGCGGCAGCGTACTCTCCGACGCCGCGGAAACTGAAGAATCTGAATCAGAGAGTTTCGAAACAGACCTGATGCAACGTGCACAAGATGCACTGGATGAAGCCTCGCAGAATAAGACACCATGAGCCGCAAGACAGACCAAATCGCCGCAGCATTGAAAGATGCCATCGCCCAGACCATCAGTCGAGGCCTGCAGGACCCGCGCATTGGCGGACTTATCACGCTGACATCGGTCACGGTCGCCGATGACCTGACTGAGGCGACGATCATGACGTCGGTCTTACCCGCAGAGAAGCAGGAGCCTGCAATCGAGGGCCTGAACGCGGCTTCTGGTTACCTGCGAAAAGAAATTACTCGCTACATCAACATGCGGCGGATTCCGACCTTGCACTTTAAATCGGACATGAGCCTGAAAAAGCAACTTGTGATCATGCAGGCGATCAATCAGGCCGCGGAAGATCTTGCGAAACGCACGGAGGCAAGCGCCAAGACCGAGGCAACCGACAAGATCGAGGACGCAGCGCCATGACGCACGCCGACCCTGCAAAGAAATTTGCATCAGTCGTCAAGCGGTTGGTAGCGGCCACGCCGGCCCCGGTGGCATATTCACTTGAAGATTTTGGCGAGACGCAGGCCCTGGAACGGGAACTGCTCTTCAGCTTTTTGCTGTGGGACTCAAATACAACGCTGGCACATGCCGCGTATCGCAAGCTTGTGGCAGCTTTTGTCGATCTCAATCATCTGCGCGTTGCTATGCCTGAAGAGGTGGTCGCGATCATTGGCGACAAATATCCAAAATCAGAGCATCGCGCGGCACGTCTTCGGGCAGTGCTTCAGGATATCTTCCGCCGCGAGCACACGCTTTCACTTGCAAGGCTTGCTTCGCAGGGAAAACGCGAGGCGAGGCATTACCTGGAGTCACTGGAAGGAATGCACGGGTTTGTCTCCGGTCGCCTGCTGCTGTTCAACTTTGGATCACATGCGGTTCCTCTAGACGATCGTTTGCGGGTCATGCTTACTGAAGAGCACGCGATCGATCCCATTCTCTCGATTTCAGAAGCCCAGCACTGGGTTGAGCATCAGATCGGTGCCGACAACGCTCATGCAGTAGCTCATGCCTTTCTTCATTGGATCGATTCAAATGCGCTGCCGCGACATGGCCGCGAAACAGATAGTGAACCAAAATCCAAGGCAAAAACCACCAAGCCCCGCGTTCCCAAAGCTCCAAAGACTTCAAAGCCCAAGAGCCAGGCCAAACCTGAGAAGTCCTGATACGTTGGCAGAACAGCCTGCCCGGACTATCATGGGAACATGCCAAATGTCTACCCATTTCGTGCGCTCACCTACACCACTGGTGCTGATCAATCCAATTTTGTCGCGCCGCCGTACGATGTGCTCGATGCTTCCGGCAAAGAACGTCTGCTGAAGAAAGACGCACGCAATGTTGTGGCGATCGACCTTCCACACACCCCGGCGAAAGAGCTTGGGCCGGCATCCGCATACGAGGCCGCGGCGAAGCAGCTTCGCGATCTGCTCGAAGCCAAGGTGCTGAAGAAGTCGATGCTGCCGAGCATGTTTGCGTATTGCCAGACATTCAAATCCGCGGATGGCTCCAAATCAGTGCGGCGGTCCGGCATGTGCTGCACGGTTGAAACTGTTCCGTTCGGACCGCGGGTTGGCGGCGGAATACTGCCGCACGAAGAGACTTTTTCGGGACCAAAAGAAGACCGCATGGCGCTGATGAAGGCCACGAGCACACAGATGTCTCCCATCTTTGGACTTCATGCCGACGACCTTTGAATGGCGACCAAACTCATCCAGATGATCATGTCGCGCAAGCGTCCTGACTTCCATGCTACCACCGATGATGGCACGCTGCACGAAATCTGGACTGTGCAGGATTCTTCGACTCTCAACATGTATCAGCGTGCTCTGGCCAATGAAGACATCTTCATCGCCGATGGCCACCACCGTTACAACACCGGCCTGAGTTATCTGCAAGCCCTTGAAGCCAAAGGCGAAGTTCCCGCCAATCACCCAGCTCGCCGATGCATGATGGTCCTCATTGGCATGAGCGATCCGGGACTGGTCATCTGGCCGACCCATCGCGTGCTGGGCGGCATGAAAGACTACACCTTCGACAAATTCAAGGCCGCAGCCGCCGGCCAGCTCACCATCTCACCAGCGAAGTCGAAACTCGCGGGGATCGAAGCTGAGATGGAAGCCAAGGCAGCCGAAACCGGAAAGAATGTTTTCGGCCTGTACGATTTTGCAACGGGCTCATGCCACATCGCTGAACTGGCATCAACTGATCCACTCGCCGCTCGCTTTGGCGACAAGCCGCAGGCGTGGCGAGACCTCGATGTAGCGTTGATTCAGTATGTCATCGTCGAAGGCGTCTGCCAGCCCAAGCTCAACAACAACGAACCAATCAAGTGGGCATTCCCTCACACGATCAAGGAAGTTGAAGACATTGGCAAAGGCGTAGAAACCGGCGCCGGTGGCGGCAAAAACTTCGCGCAGCTCGCGGTGATCGTCCGCCCCACTCCCCTCAAGGCAGTGAAGGAAGTCAGCCGGGCGAACCAGTTAATGCCGCAGAAAAGCACGTTCTTCTATCCAAAGATTGCAACGGGTCTTTTCATGAACCCGCTGGCATGATGGCATGATCACTTCTGTGCAACGGCGGCCTCAAGCCACGACTTCAGTTCTGCGGCAGTTTTAACTCCACCGAGCTTGGAAACCACTTTGCCATCGCGAATGACGAACAGGGTGGGGATCGACATCACAGAAAGCTCGGCGGCAACGCCTTCGTTTTCATCGACATCCAGATACACGGGAAGAGTCTTTTCTTCGATATACGCGGCCAACTCCGAATCAACCAGCGCGCCGCGCTTGAGTTCCTGACATGGCCCGCACCAGCTTGCGGTTGCCATGACAAAGAGCGGCTTCTTCGATTCCTTCTCTGCCTTCCGCGCCGATTCCATGGTGTAATTAGCTTTGGTGAACACCGGCGGCACCGGCGCGGCACCGCCGCATCCGCCGATGCAGATAGCAACTGCCAGAAGAACTGCCGCCGCATACTGAGGTATAAGTCGCATTTCTACTTCCTAAAGATCTGGCAACTCGCCCGTAAGCGGTTCCACCAGGTCTTTCGCAGTGACCATTCCAACCGGGGTGTAATCTACTTCAACGATACCCAGGCGAGCAGGATTCTTGGCAAGGATGTCGATCGCCGATTGAAGGCTGGTTGCCGGAGTCAGGCGGGCCGGTTCAAGCAACAGTTCACGCACAGTTGCATCAGGGCGTGTATAGAAATCTATCTGCCGCACAATACCAACCACATGACCGGACTTGTTCGTCACCGGCAACCTGGCGTGGGGGAGCGTGGCGAAGAGCTGTCGAACCGCGGCAGGCGAACTCTCGATGCCAATGGCCCGGACCTGTGCCCACGGGATCATCTCATCGCGTACCGAAAGATTCGCCAATGAGATCGCACGATCGACGAGAGAGGCCTGAGATTCAGAGAGCGCGCCTGACGCCCGACCTTCCTTCAATAGATCAGCGATGCGTTGTTTGGACCCACCCAGGGATTCCTCTGACTCTTCAACTCCGGCAAGATGGGCCACCAGACGAGTCAACGCCAGGAACAAATGTACCAGGCCGATGTAGGTAAGCACGAGGCGCAACGCACGCAAAATGCGGGCAAAACGGTAGGTGAGACGATCGGCCTCTAATCGAAACAATTCCTTGGGAATGGCCTCGGCGAACAGGAAGAGAAGCGGCGCGACGATGGCAGTGTTCAGAATTGCGAGCTGTACGTCGCTCAATTCATACTGCGTGAGAACCGCCGTGGTTCCAAGCGAAAGAAAGAAAGCAAATATATTGTTGCTTACAAGATTTACCGCGACAAATCGCGCTGGCTTAGACAACTCTTCGCGAAGGATCACCGCTCTTGAATCTGGAGGAGTCGCTCCGGCCCGGAGCGCCAGGCGCACCCGGTTGAGCGTATAGCAGCCTGTCTCAAGGCCACTGCACATGGCCGAGCCCCCAAGACCCACTAATCCTGTCACCCAGTAGCCGACATACTCCCATGGGTTCATTGGTTCCCCCCTTCGAGCGAAAGGAGCAGGGTGTCGATGGATCGACCATCCATCGTTTCCACTCGCACTCTGAGGGAAGAAAGCTTTACTTCATCGCCGACCTGAGCAAGTCGTCCGAGCTTCAGCTGCACCAGACCACCCAGGGTTGAAACTCGCGACCCGCTTGCGGCGAATTCATCGACCAGCAGTGTCTCCCAGTCTCTGATACTCACGCGGCCGCTGACCAGCCAACTGCTCTTGCCGACCTTCTTGACATCGGTTGCATGTGCTGCTGGTGAACCTGTGGCACGCACAAGAGGCATGACTGCATCTTCGATTTCGGCCATTCCCACGACATCACCACGTTCATCGACCACCAGAGCTGTGTGCGACTGGGTCTGGCGGAAGTGTTCCAGAAGTGAATCGACGCGAGCACGCTCGGGGAAATATCGCACCGGGTCCAGGTAGTTCGTCACGCTGATTCCGGTGCCAATTCTCTCCACGGCCGAGAGGTACGCATGGGTATTAAGAAAGCCCAGCACATCCTCGCGATCATCGCCTCGAGAAACCGGGAGGCGGTTTTGTTCACTGTCGCGTATGCTCGCAATCACATGGGAGAATTCGGCGCTTGCTGGCAAAAACGTGATATCCACGCGCGGCATCATGACATCGCGCACACGCAGCGACCCGAGTCCCACCACCTCAGCCAGCAATCGCTGCTCGGTTTCATCCAGCGCACCACGGGAATGACTTGCGGAGAGAAGCTCATCCAGTTCATCAACGGTGAGCGGGTGTTCTTCGCTTGCGCCGGCCGGTCGAAAAATTCTCGCTATGGGGGCAACCACATATTCATCGAGAATCACTCGCAGCGGGCCTATCAAACGGTGCCACCATGAGACCGGAATTGCAAGCAAGACAACCGATCGGTACGGTTGCATACCCGCGAATGCTTTTGGAAGGACCTCGCCGAAAATAATGAGCGCCACCGGAACGGCAAATGTCGCAACAATGCTCAGCCATTCAACCTTGATCGATTTTGCAAGAACGCCTCCGACCGCAAGATATGCAGAAACTGCGGCGGCGTTCCCAAGCAAGAGCGAAATAATAAGCGAACGCGGCTGTGCTGACAGAACTGCAACCGCACTGGAAATGAGCGGGAGTTGGCGGCGCAGTCGTACCCTGTCACCATGCGACAAGGAAAAGAGCGCAGTCTCTGAAGCTGCGCAAGCCGCGCAGGCAATCAGCTGGAGTGGAAGTGCAACAAGAAGAATGAGGCTCGACAGGGGCATTATGAATTGCCCTCAATGCCAGATTGCTCAGGCGTTGTATCCGTAAGCTGTTCAATAAGCCGCTCAATGTAGCGCCATGCGTTCAGCTGCTTTCGAATTTCCGACGTGTCTACCGGAGTTTGTTTGAACAGCATCGAGACCGTTTTGGTATACCGCTCTCGCTCGCGTGCTGACCATTCCTTCCAGGTGCTTCTTTTCGCCTCTGAGCCGCTGGCGATATCCGCTTCAATCTCTTCCCGGGTTTCCATCATCTCAAGCAGAAACCCATTGGGCAAGGTTCGATCCTGCTCTTTGGATGGACCGCCCAGCACAGCCAGCAATGCGTTTGCACGAGACTCTGGATTTGCCAGAGCAGCCTTGGCGTCGTTGAGTTCCGCAGACCGCCGCGAGGCCTCGTCATCGTCACCGATAAGGTCCGGGTGACATTGAGCCGACTGCGCAAGATAGGCTCTTTCGATTGCGTCGATGGAGAGATCAAAGCTTCGAGAAAGGCCGAGAATGTCAAAAGGATCACTCATGCTCAAATTCAGGTCAGTTTCAAAGGACACATTGCCTCTACCGGGACGATACACTACCAGAACCGTATGACAAAACACATCGGCATAGTGGGAGTGAGTCCGGAAGGCGCTGCGATCTTCTATCGGCAGTTGTCGCGTCAGTGCGATCGACTGCTGGGCCCCGCAGATCACCCGCGCGTAACCCTGCACGCTGAGCCACTTGAAGAATACCTGATCGCGATTCGCAAACACGATTGGCTTGGAGTTGGTCGCCTTTTGCGCCGCTCGGCCGAGATCCTCGCCAAGTGCGGGTGCGAGGTCGTAGTCACTCCGGACAACGCGGTTCAGCACGGTGTCCATATTGCCGCCTCTGGCTCGCCAGTTCCCTGGATCACGATGACAGACCTTGTTGCGGCGGCGATTGAAACCGATAAGCGCAAGCGGATCGGGATTCTCGGCACCAAATGGGTCACAACTGGCGCGAGCTACCAGACAGCGCTTGGGCTCAAAGGCATCGAGGTGTACGCGCCGGAGTCTGATGATGCCGACTCGCTTCATCGCATTATTGTCGAAGAACTGCTGCATGGCGAAATTCGGCCCGAGTCCCGCCAGGCGGTTGTCGGCATTATTCATCGAATGAAACTTCGCGATTGCGATGGTGTGGTACTCGCATGCAGCGAAGCGCCCATGCTTGTCACCCGCGACAACTCGCCGCTGCCGGTGTATGACGCCGGCGACATTCTCGCCGAAGGAACCATTCGACGAGTTCGAGCCTGAGTTCTTATTTCTTTGGAGAGTTCGTCGCCGCAGATGTGCTTTCTGCAGGCGCAGGGGCAGGCTCGGGAAGCGTTGCGCTGACCGGCCTCTCAAAGCTCACCTTCAACTCGGTGTTCGCTTCGACTGTATTGAACGCCGAAATAACTTCGAGTTCGCCGAGCTTTTGCACGAATTTCGCGGCGGTTTTCACACCCGCTACTTCGCGGAAGTCTTGAAAAAGTGTCACGAGAAACTGCTTCTGCGGCTTGCCATCTGGACCTGGTGGCCCCATCACGGTCTCGCGAACTCCAAACTGCATCCACGTCGTAGGGTCAAAGAAGATCGAGCGATCGGTTCCCGCCAGAGTCTTGCAGCCGACTTCAATGGCCGCCTTGCCTTCAAAGGTCGTTTCGCCAATGGTCTTCACTTCGGTGTAGCGAGTCTTCCAATCCAGATCGCCGTACATCAATGCGGAGTCAATGACACTCGCCGCCTCAGAGCCCGTCAGCGTCTTTACAACGCCGTTGGCATCTTGTGCCCAGGCTTCTTTGCCGTCGTATCCCTGTGCATACGTGCCTTGCCCAAGTGTCTCCACCTCGGCATAACTCAGGTTTGGCGCTTTCTGCCACGCGGTCATGCGAGAGATGGACTTGTTGCGCTTGTTCTCCATCGTCCCATCAAAGTACCGCGTCTTAATCGCACGAATCGCGGCCTCGCCGCCGATCGCCTTGATGTGATTATCAAAGATCTGTTCTGGGGCGGGTGCTGCAGCAAAAGTCGAATAGGTGCAGAGTGTTGCCACAAGGGCCGTTGAAACTCTGGTTGCGAAAGTGGCCATGAAAGACTCCTGGTGAACCTGGCATACGACGGCGGCTGCCGCGTGTTCGGTGTTATCGGTTGATGCGCCCGACGGACTGAGTTGCAGTCTATGGAAACCCGAGCCACGACCTCGAAAAGTCCTTGTGGCAGGGCTCGAATTTCAATTCTCGCGATTCTTTGTTATCGGGCCATGTTAGGCCACGGCGGCGATACCTAACAAAATTCGATCTCAAGCTCAGCGGGTCGCGGATCGTGCAGTTGACCGGAGATTGAGAATGAGCTCAATGTGTCCGGTCGGCTGACCAACAACGCGTGCAATCTCAACTGAGTTCATACCGGCATCTGCCAGGTCGTAGACCTTTTGGTGGATGGGGTCGACCGGATTCTCAAGTCGCAAGGAACGAGGCGGCTCGGTGGCACCAATTCTCGCTACCGGAGCATCTGCGGCATGGGAGGCCGACGAAGCCAGATACTTCAGTTCAACGATGCGGGCATCAGCCTGGACCAGCAGTGCCTCGATACGGGCCGCTTTAGCCTCAAGCTGGCTGGAAAGACGATCGGTGAGTTCCTTCATGTCTGCGGCGAGTTCACGACTTTGGGTCTGTGGAGTCACTCGAGGCTTTGGCGGGTCGACTGGGTACTTCGCCGCCAATTCACGCCGAATCGAGTCGATTTCAGCCAGCTCGTTTGGCATTGATTTCGCGTTTTTCTTGCGCAGACCCTGCGCCACCAAGACGACCCCGACGAGCGTGAGGAACATCATGAACATCTGGCCGCCGGACAGGCCAAAACCGGGTGTGGCAGGAGTTTTGGTGGCAGCGCTGTCGATTTTGGTCAAGGCTTCGGGCTCTGGAACAGGTCGCGAAGTTCCATCCGAAGTGCCAGTCTCGCTGGAGAGATTCTCAACTGGCTGGTTTAAGGCTGGATCTGTCGAAGTAGGTGAGTCGTAGTACAAGCTTGAAGCCTCCGTGCGTGAAATAGTCCCTGAGCGATCCTCGCTCGCACAATGCTACACGATATTCTCTTATCGTGTCCAAAGCATCGTCACGCATAATCAATCGGACAATTGCTCTGCCGCCAGCAGAATGGTTGGCAAAACTGCGTCGTGATCCCGCGGCCCGCGTGGCTCTGAAAGCATGGCGGGAGCTCGCCAAGGGTGATTCCGATGCCGATCGCCCAACGCTCCTTGCATGCTCAGGCGGAACAGATTCTTCTGGCCTGGTGCTGGCCCTTGCCTGTCAAGCGACCGGTGTGCGTTCCTCTCTGATCATCGCCCACATTGTGCATGATTTGCGGCCCGCCGCGCAAGCCCGGAGAGACCTGCGAATCACCCAGGCATTGGCGAAACTCGTTGGGCTGAAGTGCGTGCAGGCAACTGTCAAAGTCCGGGCCAAAGCCGGGAATGCAGAGGCCAATGCACGAGAGGCACGCTACAAAGCGCTTGGAAAGCTGGCAGACAAGCACGGCTGCCGATTCATCGCGACGGCGCACCATGCTGATGACCAGCTAGAGACTGTGCTCATGCGATTGATCCGCGGAGCTGGCCCGCGCGGACTCGTCGGTATTCGACCAAGTCGCCTGCTCGATCGGGAGCACTCCAAGCTTATCTTGATTCGACCGATGCTGGAGGTTGAGCGAATTGACACTGAGCGCTTGGTTCGACATGTTCCGGAGCCCTGGAAACCTGCTCAAGATGCAACCAATGCAGATCTTTCGCGATTGAGAAACGCGATTCGGTTCAAGATCACGCCGCTGCTGAAGGAGCTTTCGCCGTCAATTGCAACGCGCGTGGCGAAAAACTCACGCTGGTTTCGCGATGTAAAGGCCCGGTGATTATCAGCGAATCGGGAAGTCCCATTCAACGCCGGGCTTATATCCCACCGTGCGATACAACTCCTCTCGAGTCTGCATCTGCGGCAGGAAACCCTGCACAGATCCATCGGCCTTGAGCTGTGCTGCCGCTCGCGCCACCGCACCCATTGCGGTGCGAAGTAGGCTGACGGGAAAGATCACGCATGAATATCCCAGCTCTTTGAATCGTGAGAGCGGAATGATCGGCGTCTTACCAAACTCGGTCATGTTGGCGAGCAGGTATGGCGAATGTCGGCCCGACTTGGTTTTCTGACCCTTCATTGCCGCTGCGAACTTTGCGAACTCATCTTCAGTGGCAAGCCCTTCAGGGAAAAGCATGTCCGCGCCGCACTCGACATATTTCTTCGCTCGATCGATTGCTGCGTCAAAGCCTTCAACGCCCTTTGCATCGGTTCTGGCGCACACGATGAAGCCGTTATTGAGTTCGCGTGCTGTGCGGGCGGCAACGGTTATTTTCTCGCAGGCGTGGTCGATTGGAACGAGTTTCTTTCCATCGAGGTGGCCGCAGCGCTTGGGGAAAACCTGATCTTCGATATGCAGTCCGGCAGCTCCTGCCCGCGAGTAATCGATGACGGTGCGGCGGACCATTTCGCTTTCGCCAAAGCCAGTGTCGGCATCGGCGATGAGCGGCAGGCCGCTGGCATCGGCGATTTCGCGGATGAGGTGGGAAAAGTGGTCGAGCGTGAGGACGCCGATATCGGGCACGCCAGCGCAGACGGTGGTGGCAGCGCCGGAGACATAGCAGCCCTTGAACCCGGCATCGCGGATGACCATCGCACACAAGGCGTTAAAAGCCCCGGGAAGTGCGATGCAGTCCTGGTCCATAAGCGAACGAAGAGTCTGGCCGTGTGAAGTCATGCCGCAAGAGTAGAACCGATCTCAGGTGGTTACACTCTGAGCATGCTTACTACTTCTCTGGCTGCTTCGCTGGTATGTTCGATCGCCGGACTTGCATCTAACGCCCCGCTGCCACCAATGGCGGCCGAGGCGATCAAAGGGGTTTCCGCGGATCGCTGCCGCGAAGTGGTCAATACGCTGGCAAGCTTTGGAACCAGGCACACCTTGTCGAAAGATGACCCAAACCGCGGCGCAGCGGCATCGAGACAGTGGATTCGCGCCCAGCTTGAAGCGGCCAATCCGGGCACACTTTCAGTAGCCTTCGATGAGTTTGATGTCCCAAAGATGCCGCGCCTCCCAGAAGGGGCGCATGTGGTGAATGTGGTGGCAACGCTTCCCGGCAGAAGCCCATCTGCAGCGCAGCGTGTGGTGTATGTCGTCGGCCATTATGATTCCATCAACGGCGACACGATGAACCCGATAGATGATGCGCCTGGCGCCAATGACAATGCCAGCGGCACAACAGTGATGATGGAATGCGCGCGCGTCGCATCAAGGTTAAAGCTTGATGCCACTGTTGTTTTCATGGCCAGTGCGGCCGAGGAACAGGGACTGGTCGGCGCGAAGTTTCACGCCCAGGCGCTGGCAGCATCCAAGAAGTACACACAGGTCTTTGTTCTCAACAATGACATTGTGGGCGATCCATCTGTTCCATTCACCAGCGCGGCGGCGCTCTCTGGCAATGGCGCTTCGCCAGCGGCCAATACGTTTGTTCGAGTGTTTTCTGAGGCATTCCCGCGTAGCGCAAGCGCCGAAGACCTTGCCCGGATTCGCGGCGAGGGAATGGAAAGCGACTCAACCTCGCGCCAGCTTGCTCGATATGTCTGCTACGTCGCAGAGCGGGAACAACTGGCGTTTCGACCCAAGATGATCTTCCGCCAGGATCGCTTTCTTCGCGGCGGCGATCACTCCGCATTTAACGAGTCAGGCTTCCCGGCGATTCGCTTCAGCGTTCCCGCAGAGGACTACACGCGCCAGCACGCCACTGTCATCGAGAAGGATGGAAAACCGTACGGCGATACCGCAGCGTTCGTTGATGCTGAATACATCGCCAACGTTGCCCGGTTGAACCTCGCCTCGCTCATTCACCTTGCCAACGCACCCAGTCCGCCACCAAAGGTGAAGCTCTTGACCAAGGTGTTGACGACAGATACCACCATTCGATGGGATGCCAGCGCCGATGCCGACATCAAGGGATACGAAATCATGCTGCGCGATACCACCGCACCAGACTGGGAATACAGCATTGATGTCGGACTCGCGACGGAGAAGACGCTCAAGATCAGCAAAGACAACACGTTCTTTGGCGTTCGTGCGTACGACGCTGATGGCTACAGAAGCGTTGTCGTTTTCGCGATTGCTTCGAGAGAGTGATCGGCTCTACATCAGGTGTATCGGGCCGAATACTCGTCTCCACAGATTGGACTTTTCTCGCGCGGCTTTCAGTTCGCGATCGATCTTTCCGCGATGGCTGCACTCCAGCTGCCACTCGCCTTTGACTCGCTTAACTTCCACGCTTTTCACCAATTGCGAGTGCGATCGATCGAGCCCATCAGCGACGCGAAGCACCGCAGCGAGTCGCTTGACGATTTCCTTATCCTTCGCCTGCAGAAGCTGGAAATGGTAATGCGTCGGCTCGGGCATGGCTTTACGGTGGTACCGGGCAACGCACGCGATGATCTCAACCTCGCGGGCACTGAGCCCCGGCAGAGCTGCTGCGCGGATCATTTCCGCCGAGCGCCGATGATGCATATCAAAATCAACTAACTGTCCAATATCGTGCAGTTTCGCTGCCATTTCAAGCAGATTCCGCATTGTGTCCTTTGGTCGCATCTGCTCAAAGATCATGCATGCGAGTTTTGCCACGTGCGAACTGTGCGGCACATCGTCGCCAGCTTTGCGACGAAGCGCATCAATCGCAGCCTTAGTCCCACCCGGCGATTGATCCATTCCCCCGGGCTTTACCATCTGCAGCAAAGCGCCATCTCGAATTCCACCGTCATGCATGTTCACTGTCGCTGCACCCAGCCGTTCCATGATCCTGTCGGCAACAAGCAGACCGGTCACAATAATGTCGGCGCGATCGGCGTGAACGCCGAGATACATGCCGCGATCCTCAACTCTCAGCCGGCGCATATCTGCGAGAATCGGAAGAAGGTCCAGCTCCCTCGAAATGGGTCGGGACTTCCTTGACGGCATGTGTGCTTCAAGACGGCGCAGTGCAGCAACATGCGAAAGCGACGAAATTGTTCCGCCGGTTCCAATCACAACGCCAGGGGTGAGTTGCCAATCGCTCAGTGCCTGGCACAGAATTCGATCAACGTAACCCCGGGCACGTTGGAATTTTCCGCGAGCGACGTTATCTGGTCCGCCAAATTGCTTCATCAGGCGCACAGCTCCCAGCGGCATTGACACTGATTTGCAGAGTACCCCATCTTGTGCGAGAACGATCTGTGCACTGCCGCCGCCGATATCAAAGACTGCGGAAACTCCGCGTGAGAGATCGAAAGCAGTCGAAGCGGAGAGAAAGCCCAGGCGAGCTTCCTGGACAGCATCGATGACATTGAGCTTGATCCCGCGGGCGGCAAGCATGGCGATGAAATCTGCCTGATTGCGTGCTTCGCGTGTCGCGGCGGTTGCGAGCACTTGAATCTCTGACGCTCCAAGTTTTTTGGACTTGTTGACAAACTGCTCAATCGCATCGGTCGATGCCAGCATTGATTGTTCATCGAGCCTGCGCGTGGTGGAGAGGTTTGCGCCAAGTCGCGTCCGCTCCCGGGCTTCGTGAAGGGTCTCGATGCGACGGCCGCCATGAATGCGTGCGACTTTGAGTCGAACACTGTTGGACCCGATGTCCACAACCGCAAGGATTGGTGCAGTTCTCGCCTTCCCCATGAGGCCAGTGTAGAAAGCCTGGCTGGAGATAACTATCTCTTCCCGACATTCCCAGCAGACTTCACCAAGTCCCACGGGCGTGTCTTAGATTTGATCAAATCTGATGGATTGATCGCCACGCTCCAGCCCTGACTCGTCCAATGCTCCAGCCACCCTGGAAGCCAGATGTCGATTGTCTTCCAGGTCTTGCCTTTGGGCGGCTCAGCAAGCAACACAATTCTCTCGCCCGACAGCTGATCAAAGGCCGGCAGCCAGACCTCGCCGTTCAGAAGGGCCCGATCAAGCGTGGTGTTCACGACCTGAAAGTTCGCGTCGTAGAGCGTGGTATCTCGCACATTTGGAATCGTTTCGACATAGGTCTTGATACCCATCGAGGTGAAAAGCCGGTACACCTGTAACTCCCAGCCATCGGGGTTCACCATGTGCAACGCATCAAATGCGATATCCATTTTCGCATCCAGCGGCAGGCGATAGCTATCGGTCACCGCCTGCAAAAACCCAGCACGATCGCCTCGTTGCAGCAGGCCCTCAAACCGGTCGTTCTTTGGGAGCATGCCCAGGTATGCAATGACCTGCACGCGCTGTGTCACCGGCCTCCACGCTTCCACAAAACCGCGGCCTATCCACTCTACACCATCATCTTTTGCATCCAGAAACTGATCCGCCTGCATTTCTTCCTTGGGGCGCGTTCCCCCGGGATTATGCAGTTGCACCGCATCAAATCCGAGCTTGATCGCTGGCTCAACCCAGGTGTTGACAAAGCCAGCCCAGCCATCCTTCTTTATGTTCCAGCCGATCATGCGATTGGACAGCGTCGAATCGGAATTCCCAATTGGATACCACGCGATAATGCGAGGCGGATGTGCAACTTTCGCGGCAGGCGACTTCACATATCCCGAGACCGCATCAACCTCCATTTTGCGAGGCCACGTGTTTGATGCAGGCGCGGGCGTAACCGGCAACTTTGGAGGCACTTGCGGCGCAGGTATCTTGCTCGGCGGCGGCTGTTCAATGACAACTGGTGAACTGGAAATAGGCTCCGATGGCGCCGCCGGTTCCGCATGCGGTGGCAATTCTGTCCCGCCTGTATGCTGTCCACGATCATCGCACGCATTCAGCGACAGATTCATGGCCACAACGAGAAATGCGACAACTGACTTTAAGACAACACGATTGTCGCACATGAGTACCGCCTTACTTTGGCGCTGGTGGAACGGTTGTCGGAACATCGGTCTTTGGTTGTATCAACTCGCTTGAGAACCCCTCGCGCATCGAAATGTCCCGGACCATTCCCGTCACACCTGGTTTGAAAATCGTGTGCGGCAGGTTCGGGACAATCTCAACCACAGCATCAGATGCAAGCGACTTCAGCGAAGTTTTCAGGAGTCTGGCGGCGCCATCCAGGTAGAAAGTATCTTTGCCGCCAGCGTAGATGTGGATCTTGCCTGGGAGTTTCTTCGACAGTTCGCTCCAGTTGTTTTCAAGCACAAGGCGAATGTCGTATTTCTCCCAGCTCTTTGCAACAACAGGATCAACTGCGCCAGTCTCACGATTAAACAGGGGGACCGGCTTTCCATCTGCTCCCTTGCCGCTGAATACCGCTTCAAATGCGCCGATCTGACCGCTTGCACCGATCGCTGATTCCATTCTCACAAAGTCGTCGTACCACAACATGGGAATATCGTCGCGACGAGCGAGTGGCCGCCTTGCACCTCTTGCATCCGAGTACATATTCGCATCTTTGGAATACAGATCAATCTGCTGGAAATCGCGGAAATCCACTGGATCCGGGCAGAAAGACCAGCATCCCGCAAACTGATCCGGATAGGTAATCTGCAACCACAGACTGCTCCATCCACCGGAGGAGATTCCAGTGACATAGCGATGTTCTGGACCCTTGCCCCGGTACTCCTTTTCGATCGCGGGGAGCATTTCCTCGACCAGAGCCCTGCCGCGGGGTCCGTTGTTTTCGCTGTCTGCAAACACGCTGTGGCCGTAATAGGTGCTGGGATCGGGCACAATAAATATTATATTCGTCAAGAAATCAGCCGGGAAGGTACGCGCCATGTTGCCAAGCGAGTAATGCGTGGAACCAAACCCGCCAATGAAAACTACGACCGGATACGACTTGTCCGGGTTCTTGTCGAAATCCTTGGGAATAAATACGCCAGCTTTCTGGACTACATCACGTCCATAAAATTTCGACAGCAATTCGCTCTTCTTTTCAAAGAGCTTTGCGCGGGCAGATGTCGGCATCGGCGGCTCAACATGTACATCCGCAACTTCAAACAGCACTTTTGCTTCTGACTTTGGATCAAACCGCACCAGCTTCGCGCCACTGTGCACATCGCCCGCGTTCCCGCCCGGGAAACTTCCATCAAGACTGCGACGAACTACCGCCTGCACCCAGTAGTCACCCGGCTCAATATCCGCGAGCTTCTTGGGATTGCCATTCCACGAATTCGAAACCGTCATCTTGCCGTCAACAGCGTTCCAGTCCGCCCCCAGCACCTGCGGCGGCGAGTTCCAGTCCTGGAGCATGAATCGCGGCTCCTTCACCTTGTCAGTCACTTTCGCGAAAACAATCAGCGCTCGCGTGGCCTTAAATCCTTTTTCAACTTCCGGCACTTTAAGCACTATCTCAAATCCGGAAGCAACGTTAACCTGAATCGGCACTTTCTCTTCGACTGGTGCCGGCTGCGCCGGCGGACTCTGCAGCACCTGGGCATTGACGCCCGCCGCAATTGCCGCAATTCCCATCCATGAAAACAAACCACGCAACATACAAGCCATGTGTTCACCTTGTTGTAATCCGCGAAATAGCCCTCACCAGAATTATTCGACGCTATCCGCACCGGGACGAGCAGCCCACGCTACAAATCCCTCGATTGCCTCATATTCGGCTAATCCGAGCTTGTCGTACACCTTTGCAGTCGCCTTATTTCGGTCTTCTGCCCGTTCCCAGAACTCCCGGGCATCATTTGGACCTGGAAACAGCGCAAGGTCCTTCTGACTCTCGTGCTTGAAAATCGCCATCCGCTTCCGCCGCACTTCTTCCGGCGCTAAGGGCACAGCCATCTCAATATCCTCCGGCCCCCACTCCTGCCACGCGCCGCGATACAGCCACACTTTGCAATCCTTCATCCAATCTCGATTCGCCAGCTTCAACACCGCCGCCTTGATCGCCTGCAGACACACACGATGCGTGCCATGTGGATCCGACAAATCACCCGCGGCGTAAATCTGCTGCGGTTTCACGCGTTCCAGCAACTCCATCGTGATCGCAATATCCGCCTCGCCTACCGGCTTCTTCTTCACGCGGCCCGTCTCGTAAAATGGCAGATCCAGGAAGTGAATATTTTCTGGTTTGACGCCCGAATACCGCGCCGCCGCCCGCGCTTCTGTCCGCCGAATCAAACCTTTGATCCTCTGCAATTCCGGAGTATCGACCTGTCCTGGCAACTTCCTCGCCATGAACGCCTCAATGCTCTGCTCCAGTCGATCCGCAAACTCTTTCCCAAGCTGCGGGAACGCCTGTGCAAACTCCGTTACGAAATCCACATGCCGCAGCGCAGACTCATCCCACACCGCAATGTTGCCGCTGGTCTGATAGGCGACATGCACCTCATGACCCTGATCACACAAACGAATAAATGTCCCACCCATTGAAATGACATCATCATCCGGATGCGGCGAAAACACGACGACTCGCTTGGGGAACACCTCTCCGGGCGAATCTTTCTTGCCGCCCGGCCACCCGGTTATCGTTTTCTGCAACGCCTTGAACACTTCGATATTGATCGCGTATGCGCCGCCGTGCGATCCGCCGCGAACCGCGAGCAATTCCTGCAATCCGTGCTCGTTGTAATCCTCATCAGTCAACTTCAAAATCGCCTTGTCAAGCGTCTTGGCGAGCCAGATCACCGCCCGCCGCGTCGTCTTTTCATCCCAGGCCAATTGAAAATCAGCCATCGCCCCAAGCAACCACGGCGTCTTCACCCGCGTCAACTCCGCGCTCGATGCCGGATCAAGCAACACCGTCGCATTCGCGTGCCGCTGCAAATAACTCGCCGCAATCGAGGTCGTAACCTCTCCCTCCACCGCCCGCTTCACAATCCCCGCCTTGTGCTCGCCAAATGCCAACATCAACACCCGCTTGGCATCCAGAATCGTCCCGACACCCATAGTCACCGCCTGCCGCGGCACGTTTCTCTCGCCAAAGAAATCACTCGCCGCATCCATCCGCGTCACGCGATCAAGCGTGATCCGCCGCGTCCGGCTGTCAATCGGCGACCCCGGCTCATTGAATCCGATATGCCCGGTTCGCCCAACACCGAGAATCTGAATATCAATCCCACCGGAAATCTGAATCTTCCGCTCGTAGTCCTCACACATCTGCTGGACCTTGTCCGCAGCGCACTCGCCATCAGGCAGATTCGTATTGCGAATATCAATATCAATGTGATCAAACAAGTACTCACGCATGAACCGCTTGTAACTCTGAAGCTCCTGCGACGACATCGGCCAGTATTCATCAAGATTAAACGTCGTCACATTCCGAAAGCTCAGTCCCTCTTCCTTATGCAGCCGCACCAGCTCTTCATACACGCCCTGCGGCGTAGATCCCGTCGCCAGCCCCAGCACCGCCATCTTCCCCTGCGAGGCCCGCTCTCGAATCAAACTGGCAATCTCCGCCGCAACCGCCTTGCTCGCGGCACTGCTCGTCGGATAAATCGCCACCGGCATCTTCTCCGGCGCATGCGATGCTCCAACAACCGACTGCCCAACTCGCGCCCCCGCTGCCACCTTGCCGCTATGTGTCGTGTTCATGCAACTGTTCCCAGCCGTTGAAGGTCTCTCAAAGTTCAGCACTACTTTCGACCAACTGTAGTGAGATACCCTACAACTCTGTCAGAGGAACCCGCAATATGTCAAACAAAACACTGGGGGTCGGAGTCGTCGGCCTGGGCTTCATGGGCTTCACCCACATCCGCGCCTACCTTGCCGCAACCGAAGCCGGTTCCTCCTGCAAACTTCTCGCAGTCTCTGACCCAAATCCCGAGCGTCTCAATGGCCAGGCTCCACCAACGGGCAACATGGCACCTGCCGGCTCCGATCGCGTCTTCGATCCCAAGCTCGTCCGCGGATACGCCGCCGCCGAAGACCTCTTCGCCGACCCATCCATCGATGTCGTCTCCATCTGCACCTACACCGATTCACACGTCGAAATCGCCCTCAAAGCCCTCGCCGCTGGCAAACATGTCCTCCTCGAAAAGCCCGTTGCCCTCACCGTCGCCGATGTTCGAAAAGTCGAATCCGCCGCGATCCGCGCCAACCGCCTCTGCATGCCCGCCATGTGCATGCGCTTCTGGCCCGGTTGGGATTTCCTTCGCGACCACCTCATCAACAAAACCTTCGGTCCGCTCAAATCCGCATCCTTCACGCGCCTCGGCTCCGGCCCCGGCTGGGCCAACTCGTTCTACAAAGATGAATCCCGCTCCGGCGGCGCACTCTTCGACCTTCACATCCACGATGCAGACTTTATCTACTGGTGCCTGGGCATCCCGCGCAGCGTCTATTCCGCTGGTTCCACCAATCACATCACCACCTCCTACCTCTTCGACAACGGCCCGCCACACATCACCGCCCAGGGCGCGTGGTCCCTCGCCCCATCTGCCGGCTTCCGCATGCAATACCTCGTCAACTTCGAACACGCATCCATCGAGTTCGACCTCGCCAAAACTCCCACCGTCACCATCCATCACGCCGACCGTTCCGAACCCATTACGCTCCCCACTCCCAGCGGCTACGAAATGGAAATTCGCCACTTCCTCGCCGCCGTAGCAGGGACAGAACCACTTCGCGCCACGCTCGCCGATGCCGCCAACGTCGTCGCAATCCTCTGCGCTGAACGCAAGAGCCTTCAAACCCGCCTGCCCGCCTCCCCTTCCGACTTCCTCTAGTTCTACCCTTTCGTCATGGGCACGCTTTCTCCACTCCACATTCCCTGCAACGGTCAAACTCTCGCCATCCGTTCCGCCACAGCCGCCGACGCCGCGCCCCTCCTCGACCTCGCTCGCGAAGTCTTCATCACCTCACCCCACACACTCACCACCCTCGCCGAATTCACCCTCACCGTCGACCAGGAAATCGAACTCCTCAACTCCACCATCACCAAAGACAACTCAATCTTCCTCCTCGCCTCCCTCAACAACACCCCCGTCGCTTCCCTCATGCTCATGGGCGGCGCCAAACAAAAAGAACGCCACATGGGCACACTCGGAATCGGCGTCCACTCCAGCGCCCGCGGCAAGGGCGTCGGCACCGCACTCATGCAGGCCTCCATCGACTGGGCCCGCGCCAACCCCGTCCTCGAAATGATCAAACTCGCCGTCTACCAATCCAACACCCGCGCTGTCGATCTTTACAAACGCCTCGGCTTCATTCAATACGGCCTGCTCCCCGGCGGCTGCAAACACACCGATGGCACCTACCACGACCAGATCGAAATGTACCTCTGGGTCAAACCTCACTGATCCACCCTACTCTCTCCACCCGTGTATCGAATCGCCCTCAAAATGCTCTTTGGTGACCCCGCCAAGCTCTTTGGCATTCTCATGGGCGTCACGCTCGCCGCCCTCGTCATCACCCAGCAAGGCGCCATCTTCTGCGGCATCATGACCCGCAGTTTCTCCGTCATCTCCGACATGCCCCAGGCCGAAATCTGGGTCATGGATCCCAAGGTCCAGTTCGTAGACGACACCAAGCCCCTCAACAACACCGAGCTCTATCGCGTCCGCTCAATCGAAGGCGTCGCCTCCGCCGCCCCGCTCTACCAATCGCTCCTCCGCGCCCGCCTCCACAACGGCTCCTTCCAGCATTGCCTCGCCATCGGCGTCCACCACTCCCCGCCCCCCGTCGCCCCCCCCGTCCTGGTCGAGGGCTCAGTCACCGACCTCCGCCGCGCTGACGGCGTCATCATCGATAAAGTCGGCGCCAACGATCGGCTCGCCAAGCCGCCGCCGCCGGGCTCTCCTGAGGGCACACCCCCCACGCCCGTGAAAGTCGGCGACACGCTTGAACTCAACGACCGCCGCGCCATCGTCGTCGGCATCTGCGATGTGACAAGAGCCTTTCAGAATCAGCCGTTCATCTTCACCACCTATTCCCGCGCCACCACCTTCGCCCCGCGTGAACGCAAACTCCTCAGCTTCGTCCTCGTCAAGCCCCAGCCCGGCCAGGACCATCAAGCTCTCTGCGAGCGCATCACCCAGCAAACCGGTCTCGCCGCCTACACCTCCGCCCAGTTCCGCTGGATGAGCGTCGAGTACTTCCTCAAATACACCGGCATCCCCATCAACTTCGGCATCGCCGTCGGCCTGGGCTTCCTGATCGGAACCATCATCACCGGCTTCATGTTCTACAGCTTCACGCTCGACAACATGCGATTCCTGGGCACGCTCAAAGCTATGGGCACGACCGATGGCACGCTCGCGCGAATGGTCCTGCTCCAAGCCATCACCGTCGCCATCATCGGCTTTGGCCTGGGCGCAGGTCTTGCAACCGCGTTCGGTAACGCTGTCGCCAGCACCGCCCTTGCATTCAACCTCATCTGGCAATTGCTCATGGTCTCCGGCGCCGCCGTACTCGTCATCTGCATGCTCGCCGCAGTCCTCAGTCTCCGCCGCGTCATTTCCCTCGAACCCGCGGCGGTCTTCAAAGGATAATTCGTGTCTTCGATCGCCACACAACCTCAGCCCACACCCGGCCCACCCGGCGCACGCGACCAGATCGCAGTGCATTGCCGCGGCATTACCAAAACCTACGGCAAGGGCGAAAACGCTGTGCAAGCTCTGCGCCACATCGATATCGATGTGAAAGCTGGCGAACTCCTCATGCTCGTCGGCCCCTCTGGCTGCGGCAAGACCACGCTCATCTCCGTCATCGCCGGCGTGCTCGAACGCGATGAAGGTGAATGCACCGTCTTTGGTATCGACTACAAAGACCTCAATCCTTCGCAGCGCGCCAACTTCCGCGCCCTCAATATCGGTTTCGTCTTCCAGGCATTCAACCTCATCCCCACACTCACGCTCGCCGAAAACGTCGCCGTCCCGCTTCTCATTCAGAACAAGCCGCGCCATGCTGCCATGGTCGCCGCCAAAGCCATGCTCGACCGAGTTGGCTTAGGCAATCGGGTCAACGATTTTCCACAACGTCTCTCCGGCGGCCAGCAGCAGCGCGTCGCCATCTCCCGCGCCCTGGTCCACCACCCTCGCCTCATCGTCTGCGATGAACCAACATCCGCGCTCGATGCCCAGACCGGCGACAAGATCATGACCATGCTTCGCCAGGTCGCCCTCGAAGAAGGCCGCTCGCTCATCGTCGTCACCCACGACTCGCGCATTTTCAAACACGCCGACCGCATCGCCCGCCTCAACGATGGTCACGTTGAACAAATCGTCACCGATCCGCACCAACTTTCCCACGACTGAGTTTCCGCCTCGCCTGGAGTCTCACATGTTCCGCCCCATCCTCATCCTCCCAATCCTCGCAATCGGCGGCATCATCTTCGCCGTAGTCACCGTCATCAGGTCCTCAAAACCCGCCAGCGTCCCGCCGCCAATCATCGAATCCGCAACTCCCCCCTACACATCATTCGTCGCCGGCGCAGGCCTCATTGAAGCCAGTTCACGCAACACCAACATTTCAACCCCCGTCTCCGGCGTCATCGTCAATGTCCCCGTCAAAGTCGGCGATCGCGTGAAACAAGGCGATCTCCTTTTCGCCCTCGACACCCGCGAACTCCAGGCCGAACTCGCTGTCCGCGAATCTAATGTCGCCACCGCCCAATCTCAGATCGACCGCTGGAAGAGTTTCCCCCGCGCTGAAGAACTTCCGCCGCTGGAAGCAAGAGTCACCGAAGCATCCACCCAGCTCGAAGATGCCCAGGAACAACTCGCGATGATCGAGAAAGTTGCTGAAGGTCTCGCCGCCGGAAAAGAAGAATTAACCCGCCGCCGCTTTGCTGTCACCGCCGCCCAAGCCCGCCTCGCCCAGGCCAAATCTCAACTCGCCCTCACCAAGGCCGGCGCATGGTCCGCCGATCTCGCAGTCGCAACCGCTCAGCTCGCATCTGCCAAAGCTCTGCTTTCCTCCACTCGCATCGAAATCGACCGCCGCTCGATCACTGCTCCCTTCGATGGCCAGGTCCTGCAAGTCAACGCAATCCCCGGCGAATTCGCCGCCACTGGCCAGACCACCAACCCGCTCCTCATCCTCGGCGCCACCGACACACTCCACATCCGCGTCGACATCGATGAACACGACGCCTGGCGCGTCCGCCCCAACGCACCCGGAACCGCCTTCGTCCGCGGCAACAAAGACCTCAACACCCCCATCACCTTCATCCGCTTCGAACCCCTAGTCATCCCCAAACGCTCGCTCACTGGTGATGCAACTGAACGAGTAGACACCCGCGTGCTGCAAGCGATTTACAGCTTCAAGTCAACTTCGCTCAATGTGTTTGTCGGGCAGCAGATGGATGTGTATATCGAGGCTGCGCCGATTGATACTGCTCGTCCAACGCCCGCCCCCACAAAGTAATGCCCACTCAGTCTCATCTCCCTGCTCCCTGCCTTCAGATAAGTCCTATCAGTCCTATAGGTCCTATCCGTTCTCTCAACTCTGAGGTATGAACTCTCAACTCTCAACTCTCAACTCTCAACTCCGAATTCTGAACTCTCAAATTTCAAATCTCAAATCCCTTCAGCCTCTTCCTCCACTCCCCGCCTCAACGGCCTCAAAGCGGGCCGACAGGCTGTAGCCGGGGCTGAGCGAGTCTTCGAGCGCAACCCCCGGAAGTGCGGATTTCCTTCCCAGCCCCAGTCGGGGCGGCAGACTCCACGCCATACACCTCCGCTCCCAATCCCCTCTGCCTCACCCCACACCGGCGCTAGTGCCTAGTGCCAATGCCTAGTGCCTCTTAAATAACCAATCATGCACGAGCACGAAGGAAGCCTGGAAGGCGGAGATCGTGCTCGGCTCCTTTTTGCGATTGATGGCTGAGGCCAAAAAAAGTCCTGCGTGTTACAGTCACTTGAGACTGGAGCACGCAGGAGGATCTGATAGAAGTTCCAACTATGTCTTGCGATTCACATTAGCAGGGTGATGCGAAGTCTTGGACGAACGCGAGATAGTCAAAGAAATCAACGATGCCATCGCCGTCATAGTCGGCATCCGGGCTTTCGATGGAAAAAGCTTGCACAAAGTCGAGATAATCAAAGAAATCCACGACAGCATCTGAGTTGAAGTCGGCGGGATTGTAGAAAAGGGTAACACGATCGGGGAAATAGGTCACTTGCATACCGCGAGGGACGTCGAGAGTTGTGAAGCGACCCGTGATCTGGCCCCCAGAGACTGGCGTATAGGAAGAGCAGGGCGGCATTCTGTATGGGGGACTGGAGAATCGCACTCGCAGTGTGCCACGTAAGCGAAGCGCACCAGTGCCAACAAAAGAGTCTCGCTGACTTGCAGCAGCCCCCCCAATTTCAATGTCCAGAACGGCCGAAGGGTTCATAATGATGTTTCCGGGCCTCTGGAGTTGGCCGAACCTATTGCCTGGTGCGATCGTCCCATTGATTGTGAAACTGGCCGCGATCTGGCCATCGCCGTTGATAGTGATGCCGGAGCCGATGATCCCAGTGTCGGATCCATTGTTTGTGGTCCAAAGACGCGCTGTCCCGCCATTGTTGCTAAGGGTAACGAGTCCGACCCCATCAAGCACAGAACCAGCAGACCAGATGAGAGAACCCGGACCCCAGCCACTCTGACCGAAGACGGCAATCGTTCCGTTGTCGGTCATTCCAGGATTGCGAATCGTAATAGATTGATCGCGATAGATTTCGAATCTGCTACCTGGGGTCAGGGTGACTTCTTGCATGGCACCGTTGCCAGCGGTGCCAACGTAGCCTCCATTGCTCG
>CAZAEQ010000016.1:0-39906 GCA_964484185.1 uncultured Phycisphaeraceae bacterium | reverse complement strand
TGGGTGGGTACCTCACACCAAAGAGCCTTCCCCGATGGAGGCGCGGCGATTTGGGCCTACCACATTGAATGTTCCGGCGTCCTGTTGGCTCATAGTCCCACGAAGGACTGGTCCGGAACTTACAAGACTATCGCCGCCGCCGATGGTGCCCTTGTTGATAAATGTTCCGTCGATATAGCCAGCACCATTAATGGTGACTCCAGGTCCAATAGTTCCAGTATCCGAGCCGTTGCTAGTTGTCCAGATACGAGCGGACCCTCCGTTGTTATTCAACGTGACGAATCCGCCACCATTCATCACCGCGTCTGCCGACCAGATGAGCGAACCTGCGCCCCACCCGCTTTGGCCGAAGACCGCGATAGTTCCATCATTGGTCATTCCCGGACTGCGAACCGTAATTGATTGGTCCCGATAGATTTCGAATCTACTCCCCGCAGCCAAAGTTACCGCTTGCATGGCGCCGTCGCCAGCGCTTCCGACAAATCCGCCATTGCTAGTCTGAATAGAACCTCCTATCAAGGATCCGTCCCCAATTGAGGCGCGTCGATTCGGACCTACCACATTGAATTTTCCAGCGTCCTGTTGAGTCATTGTTCCGCGAAGGACTGGTCCGGAACTGACAAGACTATCGCCGCCGCCGATAGTGCCCTTGTTGATGAAGGTACCATCGATGAAACCCGCACCATTGATAGTGACTCCTGATCCAATAGTTCCAGTATCCGATCCGTTGCTAGTGGTCCAGATGCGTGCAGAGCCTCCGTTGTTATTCAGCGCAACAACTCCAGTGCCATTCATTGTCGCGTCTGCCGACCAGATAAGCGAGCCCGCACCCCATCCGCTTTGCCCGGCAACCGCGATAGTTCCGTCATTTGTCATACCTGGACTTCGAACCGTGATGGATTGATCACGATAGATTTCAAACCTGCTTCCGGTGGACAATGTGACCTCTTGCATGGCACCGTTGCCAGTTGTTGCCATGTATCCGCCATTGCTTGTTTGAATTGTGCCACCGATGACCGTTCCGTCGCCGATTGATGCGCGTCGATTCGGTCCAACAATATTGAATAGGCCGTTGCCTTGTTGAGTGACGGTGCCGCGAACCACTGGGCCGGAAGAGGCGAGACTATCGCCACCGGCAATGGTCCCAGTGTTGATAAACATTCCATCAATGTAACCAGCACCGTTGATGGTGATTCCGGGTCCGATGGTTCCCGTATCTGAACCATTGCTGGTGGTCCAGATTCGTGCACTTCCACCGTTATTAACTAGTGTTACAAAACCAGTTCCATTCAATACCGCGTTCGAGGCCCAGATTAGTGATCCCGCACCCCAACCACTTTGTCCAAAGACTGAGATCGTCCCGCTGTTGTTGTTCGCGTTCGTGTTACCTACAAGAAGCGAACTATCCCTCATGATATTAATAGCCGCCAACGGATTGGTGACATTTATTCCGGACGGACTCGCTGTGCCAGTCAATGTAACCGTGTATGGAACAGCAAATCCAAACTCGGCAAACTCGCCAGTTGAATCCGGTACGTTTGCAGGATTCCAATTACCAGCGACTGTCCATGAGCCGTTCACAGCGGTTGCCCAATTGATGACTTGAGCTCCCGTTTGATTTGTGAACGCAACGAGAACCGCCGCAGTTCCTGCTGCCGCGATGAGAGTACGAATTCGATTCATTGTCAATTCCTCCAAGTGGGCTTTCTCTTTCTGGTCAGGGCGCAGCGACACAATTCACTGCGTCCCAGAATATAACGATGGAGTCCGCGGAACTCCCTCAGCAATTTTAAGTTTGGCGAGTATTACGAATTGCCGCGTTCTAACAGATGCCAAAAACGTAAAATAGAAGTGCTCTTCAATTGCTGCGACAAATTACTTGGCGAGAGACCGTTGTACCCGCTCAATTTCCGCCATCGCGACCCTTACCCGATGCTGTATTCTCACTACTTCAGGTATTTCTGTCGCAATGGCTTGTGCTTCCTTTAGAAGCACCCGTGCTTCGTCCAGTTTCCCGGCGTGAAAAAGAACTCGGGCACGCTCGGCCCGTGATTCGGCGCGTACGGCTGCTGACAATTTACTCGACGTGTTCAACGTAGTGAACGCGGTCCGCAACAGCTTCTCTGCCTCTTGCAGTCGAACATCATCTGCGGTCCCCGATTGCGAAAGTTGCTCAAGTTGATCAATCATGCTCGCCCCAAGGTGCATTCTCAGAATTGCACCAAGTTCGCTCCCCTCGCCAGAGACTTTGATGTCGATCGGAATTGCGCGTTGAAGCACAGACTCAGCCTCTGTTAATTTGCTCTGCTCGCGAAGTGAGATGCCGAGGCTGCGCAGGGTGATAGCGACCTCTCGGCTGTTTACACCCATCGTCCGCTCGAACGCGATGAGTATGCGCCGAAGGATTGGCTCAGCATCGGCGGACTTGCCGCTGTCGATTAGCAGGAAAGCCAAATTATGCTCTGCTTGAGCGGTATTAATGTCATTGGCTCCCTGCAATCGGCGGCGAATCGAGAGCTCTTGCTGAAATAGACCGTTGCTTTCCGAAAGTCGCCCCTGAGCTTGCCGAACACGAGCCAGATTATCGATCGCGCCCGCAGCCTCTATTTGCCATCGATCACTTTCCTGGCTCAAAAGTGTGGCGATAGCCGATTCAAGCAATAAAGCACTTTCATCCAGTCGCCATTCGCCAAGTCTGAGATATGCCAGGCTTGCATTGGCTGCGGCCACATCAGGATGTTGTACTCCGTGTTCGTGGCTATGGACTTGGATCACCGCCTGATACATGCTTTCAGCCTTCTCAGTTTCGCCAAGCGATAGATACTGTTCACCGATTACATGCAGTATCGCCGCTTCTGCCTCAGGGTGTAACTTTTGAGTCTTGACAGTTTGCAAAAGCGATTCAACTCGAACGCGTGCTACTTTAATATTCTGCTCTGCCGTAAGGTCCGCGTCCCCTTCACCAGGCATTGGCTGAAGTGGATCGATGGCAAGTTGGGCCAACTGCCCAACCGCATCAAAAGTTGCCCACCGCAATTCCTTATTCTGTTCCGCTCGTTGTTTGGCCCGAAGCATCCCAAGTGTTGCAAAGCCGGTTCCAACCGCGAGACTAAGAACCGCAATCGCCACGCCCCCAGCAAGTCCCGGGTTGCGTCGGATGAACTTGCCAAAGACATACGCAGCAGTCGGGGGACGAGCTTTAATTGGTTCGTGATTGAGAATGCGGCGAAGGTCCGCAGCCAAATGAGCGGCGTCGGGATAGCGGTTTACAGGATCTTTTTCCATCGCTTTTGCGATCACCGTTTCGATATCGAGATCGATATTCGGGACGAGTGAACGCAGCGGTGGCGGATCCTTCTCCTCCAGCATCCGCAGTGCTTCGCCAAGCGAGAGGTTTGTGAAGTCAAGAGGGCGGCGACGTGCGAGGAGTTCATAGGCAATTACGCCCAACGAGTAGACATCTGTGGGAATGTCCGCAGTGGTTGGCTTATTTCCTTGCTCGGGGGACATGTAGGTGAGTGTGCCGATCGGAAAACTGGATTGACCAGTCATAGTCGCGCGCGATTGCGCAACCCCGAGGGGGTCTATGGCTTTCGCGATACCAAAGTCGATGATCTTGGGACGACCCTCGGAGTCAACAAGAATATTTTGAGGTTTAATGTCCCGATGGATGCATCCGCGCGCATGAGCATGCGCAATTGCTTCCGCGATTTCTGCGATAAGTTGCACGATCGAGAGGATTGGAGCCTTGGACTCTGTGATGAATTGGTCAACCGGGCGACCATCGACAAGCTCCATGGCAAAGAACGGCCTGGAGCCTTCAGGTGTTTCAGTAATTTCCGCTGTGAGTATCTTGGCGATATTTGGGTGGTCGAGCTTCGCGAGTGTCTTGATCTCGTTTTCGAATCGAATTCGTCCCGCCGTTCCGAACGGGGAACTGATTTGGTGAAGGTGGATGAACTTGAGTGCGACGGTCTTTCCGGTGCTTATTTGGACTGCTTTGTAAATGATCCCCATGCCGCCGCTACCGATCAATGATTCAATCTGAAAGTCTTTGACTCTCTTCCCGATGAGCGGGTCTTCGACTGGTCGAACATCATGGAATTCCAGCATTGCCGCGATTGAAGGATCGGGGTTAAACGCGGCAAGAACCTCTGAGGCAAGGCCTGGGTCGTCGCCGCAGACCTCACGTATAAAGAACTCTTGATCCTCCGGCGCGGTGTCGATGACCTGTTGAATAATTGCACAGACTCGCTGAAACCGAGCGTCAATCATGATTGCGATCCAGGTGGGTATTTCCTGTTGAGACAGGCGGTGAGCAACGCGCTCGCCAAGGCCAACTTTCTAGAAACGTTTGCCTCGCTAATTTGGAGGGCAACGGCTGTCTTTTCAATAGTAATGTCGTAGAATTTGCGATACACAAACACTTCTGCGGCCAAGGCATTGTTTGCTTGCAGCGTACTAAAGCACTCGTTTGCGGCCTCTCTACGTTCAATGTCGTCATAGCGTACATTTGCAGATCGTTGTTCAGTTGCCCGTGCCACATCCGCCGCGTGGTCGCGGACCTTGTCCTCCGCTCCTCGTCGTTGCTTTTTCTTCCGTGCCAAATCGATGACCATCCGTTCCATCGCTATGTGTAATAACGCTGCTGAGGGCGCACTTCCCTCATTATTTTGGCACGATATGACAATTTTGAGATAGGCCTCATGAAGCACTGCTGTCGGTTGGTAGACGCTTTCAAGCCCGTGAAGACGAGATTTTGCATATCGCCTCAGAGCCTCGTAGTTATCGGTGACATACTGCGCAAACGTGTCTGACTCATTCGTGGACATTCACGGCACTCCCTTGGAGTCTTTGAACATGGTAGGAACTTGCGAAGCTTCAGAACTCTCATCTGAGTTTGGAGAATGTAGGCTCGGGCGTGTTTGTGTTGACGCAAATTGGCCGCTGAGTTTCCCCCGTTCGCAATGTCTCAAGCGAATCGAACGCGGCAACTTTCCGGGAACGCAGTCTTCAAAAAGGCACGACCTAAATCCGTCTGACGCTTTGCTGCTTCCTCAGAAACAAGCCGCGACTCCGCGGCTGAAATCAAGTTTGGAAGAATGGAGGTGCCGGAGGAAATCCTTTTCCTCTGGCAATGCGTTCACGCCTTTGATGGGTCTTGCTCATTAATGCAGAAGGTTATAGGACTATAATTCGGCGATTTTTCCCCTCAGTCAACATTTTCATCCAAACACCATACAGTTTTCTTGACAGCGTCTGTTAGCCAGATTATCTTGATCACTATGACAAACACACACCCCACAAACAAGCGTCCAGAACTTCCCAGTCAATTCGATGTCCTCATCGCAAACCTCACCTATGCCATGAGTTCCATCGAGCTTCCACCCCTCCCCTGCGAGCCCGGATTCGAGGAATACCTTAATAATCAGGCACTTTTGAAGCAGCTGGAATTGGCCCAGCACTTTCAGATAGCCCTCGATGTCGACCCCATGAACCAGGTCGCCGCCGCCGGCCTTCTCAAAGCCCTTGCCCTCGTTGAACGCTCCCGCACTCGCGTCACACGCCAAACAAAGAACGATCCAAATTCCCCTAAAATACCCCGTGAACGAGACGATGCGGTCGAATTCCTCAAAGCCGAACTCCTATCCGGCCCTCGCGCAGTCTCCGACCTCATGCCCCGCGCCCGCGAGCTAGGCATTTCCGCGGCAACCCTTCGCCGCGCCAAAATCGACCTCAACATCGCCTCCAACCTCCACGTCATGCCCGACAAAGAACGCTTCTGGTCCTGGTCCCTCCCCGAACACGCCCACTTCGCAGACCACAACCCACCCCAGCCCCGCCCCAAGTGCACCATGACCGATGCCGAGTACGCCGCCATGAAAGCAGAAAACGATGCCCACTACGCGGCCCAACCCCCGGTCTCCGACGACCTCGGCCGCCCCGCCCCCACTTTCCCCAGCACTCAATCCGGCTCCCCTTCCACCCTCACCACTCAGAACTCAGCACCCATCACTTCTTCATCACCCAGCACTTCTTCCAAAAACCGCGTTTCTGACCCAAAATCAAAAGATGCTCACATGCTCACCTAAAAAGTGAGCACCTTTGAAAAAAGTGAGCGCCTTTCGTTTCTGACTCAAAAAGTAGCACCGGCTTACCAGCCGGTGGATTTGGTCGGTGTCTTAGGCACGTCCAGGTCCCGCGCTGAAAAACAAAATCCACCGGCTAGTAAGCCGGTGCTACTTCCGAATCGTGACCATCGTGCATATCTAATGTTAATTCCCTCCAACCCCTGAACTCTCAACTGCCTTCAAATAAGTCCTATCAGTCCTATTCGTCCTATAGGTCCTATCCGCCTCTCCTTCTGTCCCACAAAAAAAGATCCGCCGCGTCATTACACGCGGCGGACCAGCAAAGAAGTGATGTTTCGTCAAATCTCGGCTTACGAGCGGCGGCGGCGGATTGCACCGACCATCGCCAAACCCGCAAGAGCCGCAGCGCCAGGCGCTGGAACAATTGTAATTGTCGCCGAAGCAGTTGCCGCTTCATTAACCGCGAGATTCATCGACCACTGGTACGCACCTTCCCAGTCGCCAGCGGGGCGAGTTGAGCCGGTTCCGGCAAGGTTGGTCACGCCGCCATCGGTGAGCAGAGCTTCAACTGAACCGGTAGTGTCAAAGGCGAAAGCTTCGGTGCCTTCGTAGTCAGCACGCCAGCCACTTGTGCCGCCGGCATCGAGGAAACGCACGATGTTGGCGCCGGTCTGGGACAAGTGGTCGTTGGCAGCAGAAGCGTTCAAGTCGATGTCGTTGAGGTTAAAGAGATCAACCGAAATTGCGTGATCGCTGGTGTTGCGGATGGTCATCTGCTGAGTCAGGAAGCCAAAGCCGTTGTTCACACCAGTGACGCGGTAGATCATGGTTGCAGTGAAGTCGGTGTAGACATAGTCGATGCGAAGCTGGCTGCCGCTGTTAGATGAAGCGATTGCGCCGCTGAATGCTGTTTCGCGGGAATCGGCGCCCTGGCGGAACCACCACCAGGATTTGTAAAGATGATCTGGGTTGCCAGCGCCACCGACGCGGAAGTCAGACAAGGGGCCAGTGCCGGTGCCGGTGCCGAGATAATCGCCGATGCTGAAAGAGGCGAATCCGTTGGTTATTGTGCCGCCGGTGCCGACCTGGGCGAACGTTGTGGAAGCACAGGCCGCGAGACCAAGTGCAATCAGGGTTGTTTTGATGTGTCTCATGTGTATCTCCTTTGAACTTGTGGGAATTGCACCGCTCAGGTGCTGCAAGTAGAAAGTGAGATATGTCGATGAGCAGGGCCAGCATTGGAGATTCGGTTTCGGAGTGCAAAACCATACAGACGGCACACTCGTCACACCCATCAAAAATGGGTAAAAGCACCTGCGCATTCTCGGACAGAGGAAGAATCCGCAGGAGAGTTTAATAGATTCAAATCCAACATCGTCCTTGAAATGAGCCGAAAATGATCCTGCAAGGTCTACAAGCGTTTCTCAACAAGGTGGTCCCATGCCCACGACAGGTCAGACAAGTCAACCCACAATTCTCATCGCAGATGATGAGCACCACATTCGGTGCGTACTTGGCGAGAAACTGCGCAAAGCCGGAATGAAGGTGATCGAAGCATGTGATGGCGAAGAAGCGCTCTCGCTGACCCTGCGCCATATCCCATCGTTGATTATTTCAGATCTGCAAATGCCGCGAAAGAGCGGACTGGATTTTTGTGCTGCGGTGAAGGCCCACCCCCCCACTTCGCACATTCCCGTGATCCTGTTAACAGCCCGCGGCTACCTCGCTCCGGTATCTGAGCTTACCGACACGGGAATCATCGAAGTTATCGCAAAGCCCTTCAGCGCGAAGGAAGTCCTCGTTCGAGTACAGGAAATCCTGGCCAAGCTAGTGCCCCAGCAAAGGCCCCAGCAAAGGAGCGCGGCTTGATGCGCATTTCAGAAGACCCCAGCGTTGAAGTGAACGCCATTGCTATTCGCGAGCGCTGCCGCGAACTTGGGCTCCCTGCGTGGCGATTTGACCGCAGCGGCACGGTGATGATCGAACCAACCGAAGGCGGGGCTCGAGGCCTGTGGATTCGCAGCGAGTACATCACGCATCAGCTTTCGCTGTACGTCAAGACTCTTGAAGAAGGCAGTTCGACAATCTGCTGCGAAATTCAACCTGGTCTGTGGGCGGTTGCAATTCCTGAGTTCAACCGTTCCCGCATCATGGGCTGGACTATCGCGGTTGCAATCGAAGCAAAGTTCCTGCAATGCGAAACCTTTGAGCAGTCGTGCCTTGCAGCCCGCGTCGATCTGTATTCGACCCGGCGAGCACTCTCTTCGCTTGCAACGTATAACGAGCAATCAGTCCGCAATCTCTGCCTGGTTTTTGACTGGATGACACAAGACCTGGCGGAAGTCTGCGAGAAGCACGATGCTGTCAGCGGATTTACGCGTGAACTGTCGAACTCGTACGAAACTATCAACATGCTCTATGGCATCGGCAGGTCTATGAACGACTTGACCCAGCCGCTGGGCTTCCTGGAAGTTGTCTGCAATCGCTTGCGTGACTGTTTGAATTTCACATGGATCGCCGCGGTAACAGATGAAGACGTCGGAGTTGGAACTGAACTTGGGTTCCACAAAATCATCAGCGGCGCGGCACCAGATCATGATGCAGACTTTGAAGACCATCTTAAGTTTGTACTTGGTGAGGCTCGCGAAAATGCGGGGAATCCAGACCCCAAGCGGCACAAGAGCGAAGCGCGACTCTTTGGATCGCAGCTCGTGGTGCAGCCGATCCTGCGTGGAAACGCTGTTATTGGCGTTATAGTTGCAGGCGACAAAGGCGGCGATGACCCGCACGTTTCCAGCTATGACACCAGATTGCTCGAAAGCGCAGCGGTGTATGCGGGCGCGTTTCTTGAAAACGCGCGGCTCTATCGCGAACAGAGACAGGCGTACCTGGCAACCATCGAAGCCCTCTCCGCGGCAATCGACGCCAAAGACGCGTACACCTGCGGCCACTCGCGGCGCGTTGCGTTCCTGGCGACACAGGTGGCGGCAGCTGCCGGGTACTCACAGGAAGTGATCGAACGCGCGCGGATCTCTGGTTTGGTTCACGATATCGGCAAGATCGGGATTCCCGAGGCCGTGTTGTGCAAACCAGGCAGGCTGACTGAGACTGAATTTGCAACTATCAAGCAGCATCCGGAAATTGGCCACAGGATTCTGAAGGACCTGCCGCAGCTCAAGGATGTATTGCCCGGCGTGCTGTATCACCACGAGCGCTTTGATGGCAAGGGCTATCCGCACGGACTTTCGGGAACCAACATTCCGCTGATCGCACGGATCCTGTGTGTGGCGGACACGTTTGACGCGATGAGTTCAAATCGCTCATATCGTGCGGCGATGCCACCGGAAAAGGCGCAGGCGGAAATCACCAAGTGCGCTGGCACGCAGTTTGACCCTGAACTCGCCGAAGCGTTCACGCATGTGAATCTTGAGGAATACTACCGGATGGTGGAACAAGATCGGCCGCAGCAGGTCATCGAGGCCCCGGCAGTTTCACAGCCCATTCAATCTGCGAAAGCCGCGTGATTCAATAGCAATGCACTCTTCGTAGTGCGCGCCCAGCGACCCATCAATAGTTTCAAGCCCAAACCCATCTGGGTGCCGTGCCATAATGACTGAGCCGGCGGACACTACGGGCTCGATCGCGAGCACCATTCCTTCCCGCAAAATGAGATCATCGACGCTGGATGGTTTGCTGAGCGCAAGCGGCAGGCTGGGCTCTTCATGTAATCGCCTTCCGATACCGTGACCAGCTGCATCGGGCACAAGTGAAACGCCCAATTCCGCGGCCTTTGTGATCGCGATAGCTCTCACATCTCCCCAGCGCGTCCCTGGATTGCAATGTGCGATCACTGCTTCAAATATTTGGCGAGGACTTTCTGCAAGAGCTCGCACGTGCGGCTCTGCAGGCTCGATGCACCAGGAGCGGGCGGCATCTGCGAACCAGCCGTTAAGGCTGATCCCGGCGTCGATCTTGACCAGGTCACCAGGTTTGAAATAGCGATCGCCTGGAACACCGTGCGTGAGGACGGAATTGACACTGATGCAGCAGGATGCAGGAAAGGGCGGCGATTCAGCGGTTCGCTGATAGTTCTTGAATGCCGCGATTGCGCCGGCCTGGCGGGCGCATGCTTCAAATCGGTCGGCGATTTCTCGTGGTGTTCGACCCGCGATTGCCAGTGCGCGGAGTCGATCGAGGATGTCTCGAAGGACTTTGTTGGCATGTTCCAGCTGCTTGATCTCTCCCGGAGATTTCAGCGAGATTGCCATAGGTGATTTTCGCTGGAATATCAGCCGCGGGCGCTACGGAGTTTTGCGCCATCTTCGCCTTCGCCAGCGAGGAACCCGGAATAGTTACGCATGAGCAGATTGGCTTCGACTCGTTGGAGGAAGTCGAGTGCGACCGAGACCACGATGAGCAGACCGGTGCCGCCAAAGAACTGCGAAACTACGTAGTCGATGTTCATCGCAGAGTTTACAACCAGCGGGAGAACAGCGATGACGGAGAGGAACGCCGCACCGACGAAGGTGATGCGAGTGATGACGGTTTCAAGATATTCCGCGGTACGTGGGCCGGGGCGGAGGCCGGGAATGAACGAGCCGTGTTCTTTGAGCTGCTTGCTCATTTCTTCAGGATTGAACTGGACGGTGATCCAGAAGTAGCTGAAGAAGTAGACCATGCCGATGTAGATGATGGTGTAGGGGAACTGACCCTGGGCCAGGTTGTCGTGCAGCCAGCGGAAGATTCCGTGGCCCAAGCTGGTCGGGTCATCAGCAAATCGCTGCGAAAGGGCGGCGATAAGAATGCTGGGGAACGCCATCAGCGAAGAAGCGAAGACGATCGGCATGACGCCGCCGTGATTGACGCGCAGAGGGAGATAGGAACGCTGGCCGCCAAAGACGCGGCGGCCGCGGGTGTGCTTGGCTTGTTGGACAGGGATTCGGCGTTGGGCGACGGTCATGATGACGGAGCCTGCAACGACAAGCACGAAACCGCCAGCGAGAGAAATGAGACCGATCCAGCCGATTTTCTGCGGATCGCCGGGCTGGAAGTTGTTGATAACAGTCGTGAGCGCGGCAGGCATCTGTGTCAAGATGCCGGCCATGATGATCATGGAGACGCCGTTACCGATGCCGTGGCGATCGATCTGTTCGCCGATCCACATCAGGAACATGGTGCCTGCGGTGAGAGCCGTGAGAGCCATGACCCACCAGAGCGGGTTGTGTGACCACTCGGGGTAGACCAGGCCCATGCCGGTGCTGAGCTGCATGTAGCCAAAGCCCTGCACGACACAGAGCGCGAGCGTGACGTAGCGCGTCCATTCCATGATCTTCTGGCGGCCGGATGGGCCCTCTTCCTGAAGTTTCTTCATGGGTGGGTAGACAGAGGCGACGAGCTGAAAGATGATGCCGGCAGTGATGTAGGGCATCACGCCAAGACCGAAGATCGTTGACTGAGAAATCGTGCCGCCGGAGAACATCGAGACGAGCTGAGCTGTCTGACCGAGCACGGAGCTGCTGTCGGTGTTCTTAAGGGCCTTGGCGATTTCTTCCTGGTTCACACCGGGGATCGGGATCCAGTGGCCGATGCGATAAACCATCAGCATGGCCAGGGTGAACAGCACTTTGTTTCGCAGTTCAGCGATGCTGAAGACGTTAATGAGCGTCGAGATTATCGGGATGTTCTTCATTCCGTGACTCAGATGAGGCAGAGACAGAGGCGGTTTCTTTTATGGACAACTGCCCGGCGTGCTTGGAAACCAAGGGTAGCCGGGCAGGCGTTTGTTTACGAGCCGGACTTGAACGTCCGGATCAGGTCAAACTGGGGAATGGAATTACTTCTTCTTGTCATCAGCCTTGGTCTCGCCTTCGGTCTCTTCGACAACGACGGGCTTCTTCTTGCCGCCGCGGTTGAGCTTCTTGGTGAGGTTCTTGGGTGACTTATCGTCAGAGTTGCGATCGATGCCGCGGACCTTGTCACGGCGAGTGCCGGTTTCGGTCACGCTGCCGCCAGCTTTGGTCACGAGTTCACGTGCCTTGGCGGAGACGCGCTCTGCAACGATGGTGAGTTTGACCTTGAGGCCATCTTCGCCGATGTTGCCGAGGATCTTGAGGGGACGCGAGGTGTCGCGAACGAGACCAGCCTTGACGAGGGTCTTGATGCTGACTTCGCCGCCCTTTGCGAACGCGGGGTGCGAGAGCACTTCAGAGATGTTGACAATCCAGAAGTTGGTGCGGAAGGCTGCGTTGGTGAAGCCGAACTTGGGCATGCGGCGGAAGTATGGCATCTGGCCACCTTCGAACGCTGCCTTGCGGGCGTGACCGGAGCGTGAGCGAGCACCCTTCTGGCCACGGCCAGACTGCTTGCCTCGACCGCCACCTTCGCCGCGTCCGACGCGCTTACTGGCCTTGAACTTGCCGGCCTTCACTGTGATATCTTGGATCATCATGGCTGAATACTCACTGATTTACGAGTCCGACTGAACGGACGAAAGTGCTGAAAGGAAATTACTGCTTGGGTGCTGCGTCGGCTGCTGGTGCTGCTGCACCTGGGCCGCCCTGTGCTGAATCGCCGCCTTCTTTACCGCGGCCACGACCACCACCGCCGCCACGACCACCACGGCCGCCGCGCTTGTTTTCGGCGCCCATGCTGTTGACGGGTCCACGCATCTTCTCTTTGCCGGAGGAGACGGGCATGAACTTTGCACCACGCTCGATGCGGTGTTCGATTTCGGTCTCGGCAAGAGTGACGCCACGATCGGCGGCGGTCTGCTCGCGAGTCTTGATCTTGCGAACCGCATTGAAGGTTGCTTTGATGATGTTGATTGCGTTGGTTGAGCCGTAGCACTTTGAAAGGCAGTCGGTGATACCGGCCATTTCAAGGATTGCGCGGAGAGTGGTTCCTGCTACGACGCCGGTGCCGGGGGTCGCGGGAATCAGGCGGACCTTGGAAGCTGAGAAGGTGCCTTCAACTTCGTGAGGAACGGTGCGACCAGCCATGCGGATGGTGACCATGTTGCGCTTGGCATACTTGGTCGCCTTCTCGACGGCGTTGGGAACTTCGTTTGCCTTGCCATAGCCAGCGCCGACGCGACCGTTGCGGTCACCGACGATAACCAAGGCGTTAAATGTGAATCGACGCCCACCCTTGATGGTCGCCGATGTGCGGCGGACCAACACGGTTGTTGAGTCCATTGCGCCAGATTCTTCCATCACCATTTCAACTGCCATATAAACCTCTTCGCGTAATGCCGTGAAGTGCGATCTTTCAATTTAGAACTGCAGACCACCCTTGCGGGCGGCATCGGCCAGGGCTTTTACGCGCCCGTGGAACTTGAAACCGTTGCGATCAAAGACAACTTTGCTGACACCTTTGGTCTTGGCTGCTGTCGCCAAACGCTCTCCCACTGTTGCCGCGGCGGTAGAGTTGCCGGTCTTGTCCAGACCAGTTCCCTTGTCGCGGGTAGAAGCGGATGCCAGGGTCTTGCCGGCCAGATCGTCGATGATCTGAGCGTAGATGTGATTGAGCGACTTGTAGATCGAAAGACGTGGACGCTCTGGCGTGCCGATGATCTTCTTGCGGATGGAGATCCGGCGGCGGGCGCGACGCGTTGTCTTGTTCTTTTTGAGTTCCATAATCTGCCTCGATGCCTTGTGTGCCGTGTGAATTCTGTTGCGAACCAACTTCTGATGACCTGGTGCTTATGCAGCGCCAGTTTGCTTGCCCTGCTTGCGGCGAACTGTTTCGGTCTGGTACTTGATGCCCTTGCCGTTGTATGGCTCGGGTTTGCGAACTTGACGCATGGATGATGCGAATTGTCCGACCATCTGGCGGTCTGCACCGGCAACCTTGACAAGCATCTTGTCAACGGTCACTGTGAGACCAGCGGGAACATCGAGCTCGATGGGGTTTGAGTAACCGACCACGAGCTTGAGCTTTTTGCCGTTCAGGGCGGCAGTCCAACCAACACCGACAACTTCCATGGTCTTTTCGTAGCCCTTGGAGGTGCCTTCGATCATGTTGCGGATGATGGCGCGAGTTGTGCCCCAGAGAGCATTGGCTTCGCGATCGCCCTTGAGAGTTTCTTCCACCGAGCAGACCACGGCCTTGTCGGCTTCAGAGAAGACGACCTTGACCTGGGGCTTGTAGGTGAAGGACAGTTTGCCCTTTGGACCTTCGACGTTGACGGTGCGGTCTTTGATTGCGACCTTGACGCCAGCGGGAACCGGGATGACTTTTTTACCGATACGGGACATAAAGAGCAAACCTCCAATCCGCACTTGATTCGAGAATCGATGATTTGATTCAGCATCGATTCAGGCATCAGCAGCGGACAATTCAGAACTTCGATCAGCTATTCAACGAGCAGAGCAGTTCGCCACCAACACGTGCCTCGCGCGCCTTACGGTCGCTCATGACACCCTTGGAGGTCGAGACGATTGCGATACCCAGACCCTGGAGGGGCTTGGGGAGCTCATCGACGCCGCGGTACACGCGACGGCTGGGCTTGGATTCACGGTGGAAGCCCTTGAAGAGGGCCACACCGTTGGTGTAACGGAGCTTGACGCGGATCAGGCCTTGACGGCCGTCTTCAACCACATCGAAACCTTCGATGTAGCCTTCGTCCTTCAAAACCGCGGCGATGCCGCGGCAGATCTTGCTATTGAGGCAGTTGACAGTCTTGTGACGCACTGTTGATGCGTTCGAGAGACGGGTCAGCATGTCCGCGATGGGGTCGCCTATCGCCATGGTTCAATTCCTAGAGAAAGAGTTCGGGGTGGGAGAGTCCATCTGATTACCAGCTGGCCTTGCGCATGCCAGGAATCTTGCCTTCAAGCGCGAGCTTGCGAAGCACGATACGGCTGATACGGAACTTGCGATACACGCCACGAGCGCGACCCGAAAGCTGGCAGCGCAGCCGAAGCCGCGTGCTGAACTTTGGGGTCTTCATGGACTTGGCCATTTGGGCCTTGGTCGTCATACGGTCCACTCCTGAAAATGCTCACTTGAGCATGGAAACTGCGGGAAATACTTACGCTTTCGGTGCAACGGTTTTGGGCCCACGAATTTCTTCCGGCTTGCGGAAGGGGAATCCGAGCTGTTCGAGGACGAATCGGCTGCGTTCGGGTGTTGACCGACCGAAACAGATATTGATGTTCATGCCGTGAGTGAAGCTCACTTCGGCCATGTTGATCTGTGGGAACACGCCCTGTTCGGTGAGACCGAATGCGTAGTTGCCCTGCTTGTCAAAGGCCTTCTCGGGGAGACCGCGGAAATCCTTGATACGGGGTGAGGCCAGGTGGATGAAGCTGTCGAGGAAGTGCCACATGCGTTCGCGGCGAAGGGTGACCATCGCAGCGTTTTCGTAGCCTTCACGAAGTTTGAAGTTCGCGACTGACTTCTTTGCACGGATGACAACGGGCTTCTGGCCGGAGACCTTGACGATGGTTTCCAGGATCGTGTTCTTCTTCTCAACGGGAATCTTGGTGCCTTCGAGGTGGCGACCCATGTTCACGTTGATCACGATCTTCTCGAGCTTGGGTTGCTGCATCGGATTCTTCAATCCGAATTTTTCAATAAGCTGAGCGCGGACCTTTTCATCAAAGTGGGTCTTCAGACGCGGCGGGACTTTCGGCCCGGTGTCTTCGACTTCGGCTTCAGCCTTCTTTGATTTACCCTGTGGCTTGTTGCCTTTGACGGCCCCAGCTTTGGGATTCTTGTTGTCTTTGTCAGTTGACATAGTCGTGCCTTACCTGTGAATTACTTCTTTGTGGGTCCTGCGACCGCTGAGAGAACCTTGCCGCCTTTAACAGCGACGCGAGACTTTGAGCCATCTTTATTGGAAGTGAAACGGACGCGAGAGGGCTTGCCGTCGACGACGGGGTTGACCTTCGACATCTGGATCGGAGCTTCGCGAGTAATGACGCCGCCCTGGGGAGAGTTGCGGCTGGGCTTCATGTTGCGGGTCACAACATTGACACCCTTGACTACTACCAGGTTGCGCTTTGGCATCACCAGCAGAACTTCTGCGATGCGGCCTTTGTCGTCACCTGAATTTACGATGACCTGATCACCCTTACGAATGTGAGCTGGCATTAGACCACCTCCGAAGCGAGCGACACAATCTTCATGTAGTCACGATCGCGGAGTTCGCGAGCAACTGGACCGAAGATGCGGGTGCCCTTGGGATTGCCGTCATCCTGAATGAGGACGACTGCGTTGGAATCAAACTTGATGTATGAACCATCAGCACGACGGATGGCCTTGGTGGTACGAACGACGACAGCCTTGGACTTATCGCCCTGCTTGACATCGGAACCAGCGAGAGCCTTCTTGATTGATACGAACACCCGGTCACCAACACCCGCCATTTGACGAGTGAATGCACCGGTTGCGGTTGAACCCTTGTAGACGCGGATCACGTATGCGATCTTGGCGCCACTGTTATCTGCAACTTCGCAGCGTGTTTCGGCTTGTAACATTAGCGGCCTGCCTTTCCTGCGGGAGCGGCCTTGGCCTTGGCGGGCGCGGCGGGCTTGGCAGCTACTGACTTGCCAGCGGCGGCGGGAACGGGAGCAGATTCAATATCTGCCGCACCGCTCACAACCTGCTGAACGCGAGTCACGGAGCGCTTGTCAAGGATCTTGACGAGCTTCCATTGCTTGCTTGCGGACACCGGGCGGCATTCCTGGATTTCGACCAGGTCGCCTGTGTGTGATTCGTTCTTCTCATCGTGAACCTGCAAGCGGGTACGGTTCTTGAGGTACTTGCCGTACTTGGCATGCATGGTCTGAAACTCAAAGACAACCGTGCGAGTCTTCTCGCGCTTGTCGCTGGTGACGACGCCGGTGCGTGTCGGAGTGAGTTTTTTATCGCTGCTCATAAGTTACCTTCTGGATCACCTTTTAGAGTCGTCACTGCTGTGCCGCCTCAGTAGTCGTACTTTCCTTAGGCTTTGGCCTTCTTGATTTCCCGCGAACGCATTTCAGTCATCACGCGAGCGATGTCTCGACGGGTCCGACCGAACGCAGTGGTGTCTGCAACTTTTTCAGTCACAGTCTGAGTGCGGAGGTTGTAGTTCTGCTCGCGCAGCTTCTTCAACTCTTCAGTCAGCACCGTGTCAGTCATTTTGCGAATCTCGGTCTTTTCCATGATGCACCTGTCTCTTCGTTTGGCTCTTCGTTAGGCAGAACTGTTCGTTAGATACTTACACTGAAATTCGACGACCGACCATGCGGGTCTTGGCGGGAATCTTCATCGCGGCGCGGTAGAAAGCTGCTTTAGCGGCGGCTTCGGACACACCGGCGATTTCGAACATGATGGTTACGCGCTTCACGCGTGCCGCCCAGTATTCGACTTCGGCCTTACCGGTACCCATTCGGGTTTCCAATGGCTTCTTTGAAATCGGCTTGTCTGGGAAGATGCGGATGAAGAACTTACCTTCACGCTTGAGGAAGTGCTGGGCGGCAATACGAGCAGCATCGATCTGCTGCGCGGTGATCCACATCGTGTCAAACGACTGCAGGCCGTAATCGCCGTAGGCAACGTAGTTGCCTTTGGTGGCCGAGCGGTCGCGGATCCGCCGCTGCTCTTTGCGATACTTGACTCTTTTTGGCATCAGCGCCATACGTCAGACTCCAAATTTCGAGCAAACAAGTTCACTCGAAGAGTTGCGGGAAATAGATCAGCGACGACCACGAGCACGGGCGCGACCACCGGCTGCATCAGATTCTTCCTCTGTACGCGACCGGGTGTAGAGACCCTTGTAGATCCAGACCTTGATACCAATTACGCCGTAGCTGCAGAACGCCTGGGCAAAGCCGTAGTCGATCTGAGCCTGGAGCGTGGAGAGGGGCAGTGAGCCAACCTTCACATCGAACGCGCGGGACATTTCTGCTCCGCCCAATCGACCTGACAGCTGAATCTTGCAACCCTTGCCACCATTGGTCATGACAGCTTCAGTCTTCATCTTGAGCACGCGACGGAAAGCCGCACGCTTGACGATCTGTTCTGCCACAGCTTCAGCAACGAGCTGAGCATCCATGTCGGGGTTTTTCACTTCAATAATTGAGATTGCGACCTTGCGGCCGGTCATCAACTGGAGTTCTTCTGTGAGGCGTTCAATCTCTGCGCCCTTTGGTCCAATGACCAGACCCGGGCGGGCTGTCTTAATGACAACCTTGAGCTCTTCACGGGTGCGCTCGATATGAATATCAGAGACGGCCGCGAAGGGTGGCTTGCGATTGAGGCGCTTGTCGAGGTACGCACGGATCTTCTGGTCTTCGACCAGGAGCTCTCCGAAGAGAGCCTTAGGGGCGTACCACCGTGAGCGATGTGCTTCGGTGATGCCGAGCCGGAAACCGAATGGATGTGTTTTTTGTCCCATGGTTTATCCCAGTCGCTTAGCGACGGGTTTTCTCCTCGACAGAGATAGTGATGTGAGCGAAACGCTTGATAATGCTGTGAGCGCGACCGCGATCCTTGGGCTGGAACCGCTTCATGCGCGGTCCTTCATCGACGCGGCTTTCAGAGACAACGAGTGTTGTCACGTCTGCATCTGCCTGTTCGGCATCAGCAATGGCTGCATCGAGGCAACGCTTGACATTCACCGCCGCACGCTTGGTAGTGAAGTTGAGCATCTGGATGGCGTCGTCAACCTTCTTGCCGCGGATCAGATCGACGAGCAGCTTGACCTTACGGGGGCTGCCGCGGTGATTGCGGATCATGCTGGTAAAGGACACGAAGTCCTTGACCGGCGTGTTGAGGGCTGCGCCGATTTTGCGAACATCATCAGCGCGAGCGCGAGGATGGTTCACATCGTTCATCCAGTTGTTCACTGACTTGAGAGCGTTGTCGCCCTTCATGCCAGTGCGTTCGATAGCGGCAGCGAGCTGCTCGCGGGTAACGCCGCGGGTGGCGGCGATTTTCTTTAGTGCTTTGCCACGGAGTCTCATGGCTTCCTTCCTTCGTTAGAGTTCACAGGTTTCACTTCTTAGGCGGAGCTGATTTTTCGCCAGCGTCCAGGCCTTCCTTCTTGTTGGTGTGACCCTTGAAGGTGCGGGTCAGTGAAAACTCACCGAGCTTGTGCCCCACCATGTCTTCAGTGACGAAGACATCGATGAAGCCCTTGCCGTTGTGCACCTTGAAGGTGTGCCCAACAAACTCGGGAACGATTGTGCAGGCGCGTGACCAGGTCTTGATTGGTTCACGCCGGCGGGATTCGTTGAGCTTCTCTACCTTGCGGTACAGGCTCTCAACTACATACGGACCTTTTTTCAGACTGCGGCTCATGCAGAATCCTCAGTTCACTGTCGAAATCACTTCACCTGACCGTACCGCTTGGAAACGCGGCGACGGATGATGAGCTTGCTGGAGTGCTGTTTCTTGTTACGCGTACGACCGCCCTTTGCCTCGACGCCGGTAGGACCGACGGGAGGACGATTACCCTTGGAACGACCTGAACCACCGCCCAGTGGGTGAGCATGGTGGCTTTTTGCCATACCGCGGGTGATACCACGACGACCCTTGAGACGGTTCAAGCCCGCCTTGCCCAGGTCGCGGAGAATGTGATCTGCGTTGTCAACCTGGCCGATGGTGCCCATGCAATCGCCGTGCACCTTGCGGGTTTCGCCTGATGGCAGAACCAAGGTCACGTATTCGCCTTCTTTGTTGGAAAGCTTGGCGTAGGTGCCTGCACCGCGGCACATCGCTGCGCCCTTGCCCACTGCCATTTCAACGCAGTGAACATCGAGGCCGGCGGGAATGAAACGGAGAGGCATGGCGTTACCGACATCTGGCTCAACGCCGACGCCGGTGAGGCTGGTGATGATCTTCTTGCCAACCTTGAGACCCTGGGGAGCGATGATGTAACGCTTCACGCCGTCGGTGTACTGAAGGAGGGCGATGTGAGCAGAGCGGTTGGGGTCGTACTCAATTGAGACGACGGTTGCTTCGATGCCATTGCGCTCGCGGCGCTTGAAGTCGATGAGGCGAAGCATTTGCTTCACGCCGCCGCCACGGCCGCGGGTGGTGATGATTCCCTGGTTGTTGCGTCCGCCCGACTTGGGCTTGGGAACAAGCAGTGAGCGCTGTGGCTTGGAGGTTGTGACTTCCACGTGCATATTGACTGACGCGTTTCGGCGTCCTGCACTGGTGGGTTTGTATATGCGAATCGGCATGGTTTTGTTTCCGTGTCGGTATGAATCAGAACAGTTCGATGGTGGCATCGCCCTTGAGGGTGACGGTTGCCTTCTTGAGTTCTACGCCCTTTTGGAGGCCGTATTTGAGTTGCTTATTCTGGAACTTCTTGATTGAGGTCCACACGCGATCGACTTTCACGCTGTAGATGGTCTCGATCGACTGCTTGATTTCAGGCTTGGAAGCCTTCATGTCCACTTCAAAGCAGAACCGCTTCTGCTCATTCATGGCGTATGTCGTCTTCTCAGTGAGAAGAGGCCGCTTGATGATTTCGTAGGCGTTGATTGCCATAACTCAATGCTCCTGGCGAGACTCAGGCCTTAGCGGCCGGTTTGGACTTCTTTGCTGCTGGTTTGGTTTTCTGACCACGCTTAATGCTCTTCTCTTCTGTCTTCACTTCTTTCGAAGCGCCCAGAGGAGAAACGCGAGCGGCCTTGCCGGTCTGTGACCAGGGGCCCGCGAGCCATGCTTCGAGGTCAGCCTTGCCGATGACCAGGTAGCGGTGATTGAGCATGTTGAATGCGGTGAGCTGATCGCAACGAGTCAGTGAAACCTGATCGAGGTTGCGGCCGGCGAGCATTGTGTTGCGAGCCTTGGCGATATCCATGGGGAGCGCGACGAGCGTGCTCTTGTCACCGGCTTTGACGGCAGTGAGGAAATCGGAGAAGAACTTTGTCTTGGGCTCTTTGAGATTGATGTTGTCGATGACGCGGACTTCGCTGTCGATCAGCTTGGCGAGGAACGCGTTGCGATTGGCCTTGCGGCGCATCTTCTTGGGGAGTTCGTTGCGGAAATCTTCACGGACCTTCTTCTTGGAGTGGCCGTGACCGCCGCCCTTCATAAGGTTGACTTTCTTGTCACCGTCACGGGCGTTACCAGTACCCTTTTGCTTGTACAGCTTGCGGGTTGAACCTTCCACTTCGTGGCGGTTCTTGGTCTTGCTTGAGCCCTGACGAGTGGCGTGGTGATAGTGCACGTACGCCTGCTTGATCAGAGCGGGATTGATATCGGTACCGAGAGTCGCCTCGTCAATAGTGATCGAGCCAACTTCCTTACCTGTCATGTCGAGAACGGGAACTTTCATACTTTCCTTCGTCCTTACTAGGGGCCTTTTGTCTGGACACACGTCCAAACTCGCCTATCCGAATCGTCGCCAATTGCGAGGTTTACAACTCGCACCCAGAACGGCGTTTTCACGCATCTGGTGGGACGGCCCGGAATCAACTCGGCCTTCCATCGCTCGATTCCCGTCACCAGGTTTCGAGCGGTTCCGCCTTTGTCGTCTCCCGGTGGTATCTGACCCGTTGCTACTCGCGTAGCTGAGGATTCGAGACCTTCCGAGCCTGCTGACCGTCAGGCTTGACGACCAGCAGCGTCCATTACACTCTTCCGAAACTACTTCTTAGCCTTCGCCTTTGCCGCCTTCGACTTGTAGAGTCGAGTTGCGGGTCGGATGATGACCATGCCGTTGTTTGCACCAGGGACAGAACCCTTGATGAGGAGGAGATTGTTTTCTGCGTCGATACGAACCAGATCAACCGAACGCTGCGTGATGCGAGCGTCGCCCATGTGCCCTGCCATTTTCTTGCCCTTGGCAAGACCGCCGCCGAAGCCGCGGTTTGAACAGAGTGAGCCGATTGAACCGGGTGAACGGTGCTTGCGTTCAGTACCGTGTGATTGAGGCATGCCCTTGAAGTGCCAACGCTTCATAACGCCCGCGAAACCCTTGCCCTTGCTGGTCCCGATGACGTCTACGTACATTGTGCCTTCGAGAGCTTTGACTGTGAGTTCCTGGCCGAGCGTGAAGTTGCCAGAATCTTTCTCTTCGATGCGGAATTCACGGTGGAAGCGCTTGGCAGTGGTGCCAGCCTTGAAATCGTGAGCGATCATGGCCATCGTCGAGTTACGCGGCTTCATGTTGTCAAAGCCGATCTGGACGGCCGAATAGCCATCGGTTTCCATGGTGCGGACCTGGGTCACGACACATGGACCGGCTTGAATGACAGTCACGGGAACGGAGACGTTGCCGTCTACGAACACTCGTGTCATGCCGATCTTTTTTCCAAGCAGTGCAACTGACATTGAAAGCCCCTAAACCAAAGCGGCTCGCACTCCCGTGATTAAGCGGGTCGTCCGAGCCGTCAAACATCATGCCTTGATCTTAATAAACACACCAGCGGGAACGACAAGTCGATTCAGAGCTTCGACCGTGCGAGCGTTTGGCTCGAAAATATCGATAATCCGTTTATGAGTCCGGATTTCAAACTGTTCGCGGCTCTTCTTATCAATGAAAGGAGAGCGAAGAACGGTGTAACGCTCAATACGCGTCGGCAGCGGCACAGGGCCACTTACCTTTGCATTGGTGCGTTTCGCGTGATCCACGATCTCTTTCGCCGAAGCGTCGAGAGCGAGGTGGTCATACGCCTCCATACGAATTCTAATTCTCTGACCAGTCATCGTGCCCGCCATCTGAAAGTGCCAAAGAGTTCAGTAAGGTAAATCTCACGCCCAAACGCGAAGACGCGACTCCCAGACCGAGGCCACCTCGGCCGAAACTCGCATTCCACCCGGCTTTCGCCAGTAGTTTGGGGATCCATCCACCACTTTTCCGAGCATAAACGCGGCAGAACGCCGTGATCGCGCCGGAATAAGTCGGGAAGGATAGCAACCTGCACGCTCAGGTCAAACTTGCCGCAAACAGAACCTTCATGATTCCTGCTGGTACAACCAGTTAAGAAGCGACCTTTCGTAGGTTCGGCCGGATTTGTGCCGATGATTCTGGGACGCTTGACTCGCTTCGTTTGCCGATATATCCTTACAGACTCCAATCAAAGGACTGCTTATGCACCGCCAGATCTCGATACTACTTATCAGCTTGGTTGCCGCGGCAGGAACTGCGCGAGGTCAGGACGCAGCTCAGACACCGACCCCCGCACCTGCACCAGCAAAAGCATCTCCGCTGATTGAGTTTTCTGACAAAGTGGTGCGACTGGAATCAGCGGGCGTGAGCATGAAGCTGCCGCTGGGCTGCAATGCGACGACGAACACCGCGGTGGATGCGTCTTCGCTTCAGGTTCGACCTGAAGACTCGACCTGGCTGCTGCAGATTGAATCGCCTCGGACCAGTCGCGGCGATATTACGTTGAAAGCGGTATGCGATGTCATGATCGACCAGTTACTTGCGACTTCCGCGCGAGTGGTAGATAAGTCAGTTGAGAAACGCGACCGCGATTTCGAGTTTGGCAAAGTGCTCCAGGCTGTTCGAGGCAAACTGGTTGAGCGTCAGGATTCACTCACGCTCACGGGCTGGCCCCCTGCTGCTCGTTTCTATGTTGAGACCTATCCAGATAACACAACCGGATCGGATTCTCGACTTGGCGTCATTCGCGGATTCACCGTGGTGCAGATCTCCGCAGATCGATTTGTGACTTTTGAATTCCGAACACCCAAACCAAATTTCGCTGATGCCCGCGTGGTCTATGAGACCATGGTTGCCACGAGTACGTTTGCGGATCCGGCAACAGTGCAGACTGGGCGCAAGGGGGCGCTTGAAGGCGGCCTGCAGATCATGCAGCGTGTTGACGATGTCGCGCTCAAGAAAATTGTCGAGGCGCTTCCTGAACGCTGGCAGCGTCTGTATATTCCATCAAAGTCGGGTGCGGCTGGCGATGACACAGAGATTGGATACCGGCGACTGCGTTTCCACTGGGGAAAACGCGGTGAAATCGATTCATCTCGCAAAGAGAATCAGTGGACTTCGGTGGAGAAGCAGGAAGGCATTGTGATTTTGCTCGATGCCCGCGCGCTCGATGTAGACATGCTCAGCCCGACGAAAAAGGTCCGCCGCGTGATCGATTCGGCATCGGCGTTCTTCATGACGCCTGACCGTGCCCAGGAAGCGTGGCTGATTCGCAACGCGATCCGCGATGGGAAGACTACTTCGCAGATTACCGAGATCGGCTCGCGCAATGGGACTGACATGGTGGTAAGCGTGAGTGCCAATGGTCAGACGCAGCAAGTCCGCCCGATTATCCAGGGGGAACTTTCCAGCAGCGGTTATATGTCGCAGGCTGAGGCAAGACTCCTGCCGCAGATTCTGCTGCTGAACAAGGTCTCTACGGAGTACGGGTTCTACGTCTGGAATTCAACTTCGCAGACCATCAAGCTCCGCCGCGATATCCTGGATGAGCCGACTCCGGGCGTGTGGAAACTGACGAGCCGGGCGACTGAGGACAGCAAGCCGGAGATTTCGACCTTCAACGAAAAGGGCGATTTCATACGCACAGAATTGCTGAATGACTCGGGCGACACGATGTATTGGGAGCCGACTGACCTGCAGCGGTTGCTGGACCTGTGGAAACAAAAGGGCCTCCCGATCGATTAAGCGGCAATTAGCGTTGCACACCGCTCGAATATCGGATAGTCTTTGCCAATTGGCAGATTGCCAACTGGAGACTATTGATGCGTCACCCTTCGCTGCTGTCTGTTGTCGCTCTTGCCGGACTGTGTATCTCGACCGCTGTCTATGCAGGTCCTGATCCGCTGTCGGTGCCCGGCCGTCGCGCGCCGCGCGTTGATACTCCGCTTGATCAGAAGCCATTCGCGATGGTTGATGGCAAACAGGTTCCGGTTCCTGACATCAAGATGGGCGATGCAGAGACAATCGATCGCATTGCCGAACAGGGAAAGTATTTCTCTGGCGCGATGGCAACGCTCACCGAACTCTGCAACACGTTCGGCCCGCGTCTCACCGGTTCAACCGCCCACGAAAAGGCCGCCACCTGGGCACGCGACCGCTTCCGCAGCTACGGACTCAAGGCCGATCTTTGGGAGTGGGGAACCATTCCAGTTCGCTTTGATCGCGGCCCATCCTCCGGCGTTGTCTATCGCGTCGATGAATCGCCTGATGACACCGGCGCCAAGATCAGCGAACCGCAAAAGGTTCGCGATCTGCAATTCACCACACTCTCGTGGGCAGCAGGCACCAATGGCCCGACCAAGGGTCGCGTAATTCGTATGCCAACAACTGAAGATGAATTCAAGGCTGTCGAGGGCGAACTTAAGGGCGCGTGGATTCTGCTTAAGCCGCCGCCAACCCGCGGCCAGCGCGGCGTTCGCGGCAACTCACGCGGTCGCTATGAACAGCGCGTGAAGGCGCACGAAGAGGTTCGAGGTGGCAAAGATCCAAATGAACTGCCGATCGAAACACGCATCTGCTTTAAAGAAATCGCCGGGTTCATTTCCACCAGCAAAGATGAGCGAATCTGGACTGGCGCGATCAACGGGTGGCGCAATCTTGATCCAACTAAGCCTGAGTCATGGCCCAGCGATGTTGAAGTGACCGTGCGTCAAAGCGATTACGACTTTATCAACAGTCGTATTGCCGATGGCGACACTATGGATGTCGAGTTCAACCTGAATAACAAGCTGACGCCCGGGCCGTTCCCCAGCTATCTTGTCATCGCAGAGTTGCCCGGCACCACCCGCCCCGATGAAGTTGTCATCATGTCCGGCCACCTCGATAGTTGGGATGGTCCGGGCTCCCTTGGCACCACCGACGATGGCACTGGCTCTGCCGTGACCATCGAAACCGCCCGTATTCTGACCGCCGCCCGCGCCCGGCCCGATCGCACGATTCGTTTCATCTTGTGGTGCGGCGAAGAACAGGGGCTTCTTGGCTCGAAGTCATATGTCGATTCGATCAAGGACCAGCTCGGCAAAGTCTCAGCGTGTTTCGTCGACGATGGCGGCACAAATTACCAGGGCGGCCTCCCCGCAGCTGACAATCAAGTTGAGTACCTCTCCGTTGCCACCGCGCCGGTCAATGCGTACTTCCCTGACATGACTGTCAATATTCGTCCCACCGGCCAGTACATTGCCACGCACGGTTCCAGCGATCATGCGAGCTTTAACGCCGAAGGAACGCCGGGATTCTTCTGGGATGAAGTTGGTCGCGCTGACTATGGCTACGGCTGGCACACGCAGAACGATCGCCTCGATCTGGCGATTCCCGAATACCTGATTCAGTCGGCGACATGCTCGGCGATCACCACATACAACCTGGCGTGCGCTCCCAATCTGTTGCCGCGTGCGGGAAAGGCCCCCGGACCGACGCCGCGGATGTCCGATCGCACTTCGAACCAGACTCCTGCTGCCAAGCCGGAAGCGGCAAAGGCGGAAGTAAAGCCAGAAGCCAAGGCTGAACCCAAGCCCGTCATCACACCTGAATCGAAATAAGCCTTTCTCGCGGCAATCCTCGACTGTTCCGGGCTCTATTCACGGCTCTCGATTCACTTCGACGCTACGCTTTTTGCTGCACTCATTTTGCGGTTATGTTTCGCCTACCCGAGGGTTTCCTGTTTGGCCACTGAACGACTTATTTCCGCCGCACCTAAGCAAGAAGAAGAGCAGATCAACTTCGCGCTGCGGCCCAAGGAACTCTCCGAATTTGTTGGTCAGAAAGAGCTCGTCGAACGTCTGACAATCTCTCTTCAAGCTGCCAAAGCTCGAAGCGAACCGCTCGAGCACTTGCTGCTTCACGGTCCGCCCGGTCTTGGAAAAACCACGCTCGCGCATGTCATCGCCAAAGAGATGGGCACGCGCGTTGTTCTTGAATCGGGCCCCACTCTTGCCAAGGGTACTGATCTCGTCGCGGCTCTCACGAGCCTTCAAGCTGGCGATGTCCTCTTCATCGATGAAATTCATCGCCTGCCGATCGCTGTCGAAGAGTTCATCTACCCCGCAATGGAAGATTTCCGCGTCGATGTTCGCATCGATAGCGGCATGAACGCCAACACTGTTCACCTGCAGCTCAAGCCCTTCACGCTCATCGGCGCGACGACGCGCTCGGGCTTGCTCTCTTCGCCCATGCGTTCCCGATTCGGCCTGGTCCACCACTTCCGGTTTTACCAAGCTCAGGAACTCGCCGCGATTCTCGCACGAAGTGCTGAACTTCTGAATTTCAAGATTCATACTGAATCACTCAAACTCATCGCCGCCCGTTCGCGCGGCACACCCCGCATCTGCAATCGCCTCCTCCGACGCGTCCGCGACTATGCACAAGTGAAATCCAAGGGCGACATCTCTCCCGCCGTGGTCGAATCGGCCCTCATGCTCGAAGGCATCGATGCACTGGGTCTTGATGAACTCGATCGCACATACCTGCGAACACTCGCAACCGTCTACGAAGGCGGCCCTGCCGGCATCCGCGCTATCGCCGCGAGCATGAGCGAAGACCCGGGCACGCTCGAAGCCGTCGTAGAGCCATTCTTACTCCAGCTCGGATTCGTGGGGCGCACTGAACGCGGGCGCGTGCTCACGCGTCAAGCGTGTGAGCATCTGGGACTGGCATATCGCGAGCCACCGAGCGGCAGGTCGCTGTTTGATGGAAGTTCAAGCTCCGAGTGCTGAGTCGACGAAGGCGCAAAGTGGAAGCGTGACAGAGCACTGGTGCACATCGCGGGATCACGATTTATTCTGCACACGTTCTTTTCAATGAACTGGGAGATCGCGATCGGAACGCAGTTCGTACGTACAAAGGCGAATCCAAACACTCGGTTGATCGCGATAACTGCGAATATCTCCCCGCGCCAAGAGAGAGAACTTCAATTCGGTGTTGTTGCGCACGATTGATTGCGGAGTTTTCCCAGTAGTCATCGAGGTGTGATTGTGCCATTATTCATCTGTCGCAGTTTCGAGGTGTTTGAATCGCGATGTCACGCTCGATGTTCGAGTGTGAAGCGGGCAGAACAGATGAGAAATCTAATTGATTGGGAGCGCTCCGATGCTTGACTCGCTTAACTCCGTACTCGAAGAACAAATCAAGGACCTCTACAGCGCTGAGAATCAGCTTGTGAAGGCCCTTCCCAAAATGGTCGCCGCTGCATCAACCGAGAGTTTGAAAGCCGCTTTCAAATCCCACCTTGCTGAAACCAAGGTGCACGTGGAGCGACTGCAAAAGATCGCCGAGATGCTGGAAATCAAGCCAGGCGGCAAAAAGTGCAAGGGCATGGAAGGGCTCTTGGAAGAGGGCAAGGAAGCGATGGAAGAAGATGGCGAAGACAACTTCATCGACGCGGCCATTATCGCCGCGGCCCAGCGCGTGGAGCACTACGAGATTTCCGGATATGGAACCGCTCGTGCGCTGGCCGAGGCAACTGGTAAGTCTCAAATAGTGCAACTGCTCCAGCTGACACTCAATGAAGAAGCTGCGGCGGATGAGAAGCTGACCGAGATCTGCACTACCGAGCTCTTCACCGCAACATCGCAGCACGAAGAGAGCAAGCCATCACCTGCACCCCGGTCGCGTGGTGCGAGCCGGACATCCTCGTCCTCTTCGCGCTGAGATGACGAGCAGGACAGGGAGTCGGTGTAGCAGGGGTGGTGTTAGAACAGGACTTTTTCTAATGTACGCGAGCGCGGTGCGCTCACGGGTTCAAACTTAGTGTTTCTTTACAGGAGTATCTATCATGGCAGACGAAAACAAAACCGCTTCAACCACGCCGCGCAATGACACCGGCAGCAGAGGCGATCAGCGCAACAAGGAAGGTCAGGACAACGCGAGCGACCCACGCAACACTGGCAATCAGGGACCAAATCAGGGAAGCAATCAGGGTGCCAACAAGGGCGGCACAGCCGCCCAGACTGATCGCGCCAAACAGGGCGACAAAGGTCGCGAAACCCAGGGCGGCGAAGATCCCAATACCCCAGGCCAATATGCAAATCAAAGCGCTGGCGGCAAGGGCCGTGACGGCGGAGCGGAAAATAAAGGGAATACCAATTTCGGACAAGGCGGCAAGACCGCTACCCAGAATGACCCAAAGCGCGGCATGACCAACGAAGCCGACGCAGGCACCGGCATCGACAACGCCGATACTGATGATGACACTGATACAAATCAGAAAAATCAGCATCCCGGCGGCAAGTCTGGCCGCAATGAGAATGACCGCACCAACAAGAGCGGCAACACGTCTCAGCAGAACGACAAGAAAGCTTTCTAAAAAACTACGATCCGCTTTGTTAGACACGCGGCGGGCTCCTATATGAGCACGCCGCGTGTTATTTTTTGGTGGCGGTGCCCATCAGGAATGGTAAACGCGAAGAGTTTTGCAACGACTCGCCCAGACGAACCCATACGAGAAGGCCGGGGCAAAGACCCTTTAACATCAGATATTCACGAAAAGGAAGAAGACGCCTGGTGCGGCGTGGCACCGGCACTCTTGCCGGTGGGTCTCTGGCGGAAGGCATTGTAACATGGATGGATAGGGTAAGAAAAGGCCCCAGCATCGCTGCCGGGGCCTGTGTTTGTATTCTCTGGCCCTAGTTCCGAATGCCTGTTACGCCGCGATCCGCATCATGCCGCACTTTTCAGCGTATTGCCCGCGGCACCATTTCCGCCGACGCCGAACTGGATTGCGAAACCATCGCTGGGGAGGCCTGCATCCAAGCCTCTGAAGCCCTGGACGATGTAGGTCGCGTCGCCCGCGCCATGCGGGATCGTGCTATCGACGTACTTCTTCGCGCCGACGGTGCCGATGTTGGTGTCAACGCTCTCATTGTTGAGTTTGCGGGACACAGTGAAGTAGACGCCGCCGGATGCGGCCGAGTTTGTCGACTTCCTTGACATCTCAACTGCGCTAGTACCCGTGAGCAGAGCCTTAAATGTGTTGGGCTGGCCGGGCGCGGGGGTTGGTGTGGGCGGCGCCGGGAGCGGGATCTGTGCGTTTGCATACACCGCAGGGTTGTTGGTCGTCTCGGCATACGCCTTGATGGTGCCGATCAAATCGCTGCCGACCGACCGCATCGATGCCACCGCGCTGCGATATGTCGTCGTCGCGGCCCTGGCTGCTTCCTTGGCGACCTGCTGCGCGGTAAAGGCATCGCGGGCCGCCTTGGTGCGGTCTTCCAACGTGTCTATTTGGGGAAGGGTGAGACCAATCGATGCTGGGACCGCAGCCCACACGGGATATTGGCGACAACGAGAAAGTTCCGGCAGCCGCAGGCAGGATCGAGAAAGCGCAGCGATACCAGCTTGTCCTGAAAGGCGGTCAGCTTCTTCTTGTCCTTGCCGCACGCGGCCAGATCCCTTGAGATCATCCAGATACAAGGAAAGCACCAACTTCATGATGTCGTGTTCGCTGGTGTAATGCGGCGCAGGATGCGGGAGTTTATCGCGGACGTTCAGGTCGTCGATTTCACCACAGAGACGACTATCCTGTCGCACAGGGCAGAAAGGCACACGAGTTAGCCACAGACGAACCCAGACGTAACGGAGAGGTCCCGGTCTTTTCGTCTGGGTCATTCTGGGACTTCTGTGGCCAAGCCTTTCTTCGTTGCACGGCAACGCGGGCAGGAAATTTTCTCCGGGAAATGCTCGCGTTCTGACTTCGCACGCGACCAATTCCGCACGAAATAGAAAACTTCTTCGCATCCTCAAACGCGGCGTGGTATGTATTACTGCCAGGTATACACGGTGAATGGTGGAGAACTCATCAGGCGATGAGATCGTCATCGTTCCCAAGGAGTCAAGCTATGAGAAACAGGAATTCGAACAATGTGGCTGAACGTACACACGCTGAAGGGCCCGTTGCCCGGGCGATTGAAGAACAGACTGCCAAAATCCCCTCTGATGTCTTTCTCTGGGCTGCGGGCGGCGCGGTCGCGGCGTCGCTGCTGCTCCATTTGACGGGAAAGAAGCAGGCGGGAAACTTTGTTGGGCAGTGGGTCCCGACGATTCTCGTGGCCGGAGTGTACAACAAACTTGTGAAACTCCAAGGACACGACAAGAACGACGCGGGCGATGATGGGCAGACAGCGACCGAGTGACCGACTGCGTGTGCCCGAGTTCTTATGCCCACACTCACGCCAGTCCTCAGGTGTACCGCTTGTTTAGAGCGACTCTGCTGCTTTCTTTCCGCGACCCTTGGGAGCGGGTTCCGAGAGAGTCTTCGCCAGTTCATCCGCGACGTACAGGTAGCAGTGGCACGATGAGCAGCGGGTGATTTTGCCGGAGGCGAGCAAACCGTTGATGGTGTCAACGGGGATGTGCATCATGCAGCCTGCACAGGTGAATTCCATGTCTTTGCGGCTCTGCATTTCGATGATGGCAACGGTGTCTTCGCCGCGCTGTTTGAATGTGCGCTCGTATTCCTTGAGGACATCCGGGGGGACTTCGGTAGCGAGGGCAGCGCGTTCGGCGGTCAGCGATTCGACCTTGGTCTTGATTTCTTCAGCGCGCTGGTCGCGGTTGCCGCGTGCGACGCCGGTCATCTTTTCGCGTTCGGCACGCTTGACGTCTATGGCTTCGAGCTTGGTTTTGTATCCATCGATCTTGGCGAGCAGTTCAATCGCGGAAGTCTCGGCCTTGTCTTTTTCGAGTTCAAAGGTCTTCACTTCAAGGAGGAAGGCCTGGTATATCTTCTGCGTGCTGGCCGTGTCCATCTGTTCTTTGATCTTGGCGATCTTTTCTTCGAGCCGTTTGCTTTCGCCTTCAAAGTTGGCTGCCTGAGCCTGGGTCGTTTTCAGAAGCGAGTCGAGCGTCTTACGTTCTGCCTCTAGTTCGCCCGCCAGTTTGCCTTGTTCGCTGAGCACCTGCTCTGAAGAGCTGAGCCTGCCTTTGAGGCTGCGAAGTTGATTGTCAACCAGGAAAACTTTAACCAGCTTGGCGGTGACGCTCATTCTCAATAGCTCCAAGACCACAGAAAGAACCGGAAGCAGACCGGATATAGGGTAGCGCGACTGCGCTGCCGTTGTCTACGAATTCGCCCAGATCAATACCCAGAATGCAACCGGTGCAACCATGATCGGGGAATCGAGAATATCAAGCACACCGCCAAAGCCGGGAACGCCTTTTCCTGAGTCCTTTTCCCCGGCATCTCGCTTCATAAGTGATTCGAGCAAATCACCAAACTGCCCCACTGCTCCAAAAACCGCTCCAACGCCCGCCGCGGATGCTCCTGATAACCCGATGCTAATGCCGCACGAACGCAATAGAACAACGCCGCCGACGGCGACTGCCGCGGAACAGATCACGCCGCCAATCAAGCCTTCCCAGGTTTTACCAGGACTCAGCCACGGAATGAGCTTGTGTCGCCCGATCGCTTTACCCGTGAAGTATGCGCCGATATCACAGACCTTTGTCACGGCAAGCACCCAGAGGACGACCCACGCGGAGTGCTCGCGCCGGATTGCAAGCAGGAATCCAAACATGATTCCAAGATAGACATACGCCAATAGCACGCCGCCTGCGCCGGCAATTACGCCCTCAGTGTTCTTCTTGCGGGAGAAATAGGCGAGGGATAACACAAGCAGGAACGCCGCGGCGGAGGACTCGATGGCGATCGCAACTGGTCCAGAGACGCTGTCGGGAACCAGGCAACTGACGATCATGCCCAGTCCCGCGGCGAAGACCATCACCCGGCGTGAAGTGGCGATTCCCTTCTTCCGCAGGAACACCGCCAGCTCGCGTGCGGCGATGATTGCGAGCACAAAGCAGATGATGAACATCAACGTGCCAGGTGGCAAGGTTGTCAGTTCTGGCCAGCGAGAAGAAATGAACGATGGGGTCGGCGCTGAATCCAGGCGATCATCGGCCCAGATCGCCGCGATCAAGGCAAGGATCAAGACTGGGCCAAGCATCAACCGTGCTTTCATGATGCGGCCGTTCCGACTTCCAGGCCGCCAAACCGCCGCGAACGAGCGGCATATGAGCGAATAGCTTTGTGGAGTTCAGGGATGGTGAAATCAGGCCAGTAGACCGGTGTGAAATAGAGTTCGGCGTATGACAATTGCCAGAGCAGGAAGTTACTGATCCGCTGCTCGCCGGCGGTGCGCACGAGCAGGTCGGGGTCGGGCACGCCAGCGGTCGTGAGGTTGTTGGAAATCATCTCTTCATCGATTGATGCAGGATCGATTTCGCCAAGTCTGGCCCGTGCGGCGATCTTCTGCGTCGCGGCGATGATTTCCGCGCGAGCTCCATAATTCAATGCGATGCAGAGCGTGGGACCGCCTAAGTTGGCAGTTGCTTCTTCGGTCCGGTCGATTGCATCGATCACCTCCTGCGGCAGGCCTTCGCGCTGGCCGAGGACCTTGAGACGAATGCGTTCGCGCATGAAAGCCTCGCGCTCTCCCTCGACATACATCAGGCACATGGCCATGAGCGCATCGATCTCAAGCTGCGGACGCCGCCAATTTTCCATGGAGAAGGAATAGAGCGTGACGCACTCGACGCCCAGTCGCCCGCACTCTTCAACAGTTGTTCGCACCGCTGCCGCACCGTTGCGGTGGCCGAAGATACGGGGGAAGCCGCGCTCCTGGGCCCAGCGGCCGTTGCCATCCATGATGAAGGCGATGTGCCGCGGAATCCGCTCGGGATGGACATCGGGGAGGATCGACAGCGGATCGGCCTTGTGGCAAATCTGCTTCATTCTCGCGACGATTTCAATCGCCGCCGGATCGTTCGCAAACGAAACTGGTGTATTTGCAGCGGCTCCCACGGTCAATCTAATCTCCTCACGTCACTGTTGAATCGTCTGCTCACGACCCGGACCCACGCTGACAAAGTCAGCTTTCACGCCGATGCGTTCCTGCAGGAACTCTACAAACGCCCGGGCCTGGGCGGGAAGATCACTCATCTTTCGCGCTGTTCCAATGTCCTGGCTGAAACCCTTTAGAGTCTCAAAGACAGGCTTGGCGCGAGTGAGTTCTACGCCATCGGCGATAAATTGTTCAGTCCGCTGACCATCGACTTCGTAAGCGGTGCAGACCTTGATTTCGTCGAAGCCGGAAAGGACATCGAGCATGGTGAGCGCCAGGCCCGTCGTTCCGTTGATCATGGTCGCGTATTTCGTCGCGACCAGATCGAGCCAGCCAACGCGGCGCGGGCGCCCCGTGGTTGTCCCGTATTCGCGGCCACGTTCGCGAATGCGATTGCCCGCCTCGTCGAACAGTTCGGTTGGCAAGGGGCCAGCGCCGACGCGCGTCGAATAGGCCTTCATGATTCCCAGCACCCGCCCGAGCTTCTGTACCGGAACACCTGTGCCCGAGCCAATTCCGGCGACGCCCGTCGAGGAACTGGTGACAAATGGGTACGTGCCGTGATCAACATCGAGCAGCGTGCCGTTGGCGCCTTCGAACAAAATGCGCTTGCCATTGGCCAGAAGCCCATGCAGGAGGTACATCGTGTCTTTGATCGCGGGACGCAAACGTTCGCCGGCTGCGGTAGCTTGTGCCAGCACTTTCGCGGCATCAAATGCATCGGGATTCGTGACCAAGCCCTGGAACATGTGGCGCTTGGCTTCGCAGGCAAGTTCAACGCGTTCCTTCAAGACTGCTGGTTTGAGCAAGTCGCCGATGCGGATTGCCATCGCCCGCTGAATTTTCTCTGAATAGCACGGCCCAATACCGCGCCGGGTCGTTCCGATTTCGCTCAGAGCGCCCGATCCAGCCTGGGCAGCGCGCTTGGCCTTCATCAGTTCTTCACGGGCCTCATCTTCGGCTTTGTGATAAGGCATGACAACGTGAGCACGATCTGAAACAACCAGACCGGACGTGTTGACGCCTTTGGCAGTGAGACCATCGATTTCCTGAAGGAGCTTGTCGGGATCGACCACTACGCCATTGCCCACCACTGCCAACTTGCCCGGATACAAGATTCCTGATGGCATGAGGTGCAGACTGAATCGATTCCCATTCACTACGACGGAATGGCCAGCATTCGCGCCGCCGTTATATCGGACCACCGCATCGTGATCAGCCGCCAGGAGGTCTACGAACTTGCCTTTGCCTTCATCTCCCCATTGAAGGCCAACGACTGCGGTTGCATGACCAGTCTGACTATGTGTCATCGTGAGATTCTTTCCGACCTTGAAACGTGCCAGAGCCGCGATAACCAGTTCGCGGACCCTTGCAGTTGTTCATCACGGTAGTCGCGAAATATGTGAATCGCCCATCAGGCGACACGCAGGAAACCCGAACATTGCCCCGTTTCAGTTGCCATTCGCGTTTAGCGACATCTAACTCATTAACGGGACTTGGATAGTTCACCTAAAGGAGATCATCTTTTGGATCGATATCGCAGAAGTCAGGGGTACAAATGTCAAATGAAGCGGTGAGAATCATGTGCCCGAGTTTGACCTGCCGACGTATTTTGTCGGTGCCGGTATCTGCCAGAGGCAAGACGGTTCGCTGCCGTAACTGTGGATCGAACATCAAGGTGCCACAGGTGAAGAATGTTCCAGCGCCTAAGGACACCGGCAAGGCAGAGTGACCCAGGCCCCTTAGAGCTTGGGCATGTCTTTTTCGTCATCATCATTAAAATCGAAATCTGAGACACTGCTGTCGCCAGGGTCGCCGGTGAGCGGCGGTAATCCGAATGAACTTCCGGATGAGTCTTTCGCCGGCTTTTTGGCGGCAGGTTTCGATGCTGGCTTTGAAGTTTGAGTTGCTGGTTTAGAGCTTGCGGACTTGGAAACAGCGGGAATTGCTCGTGGCGCATCAGCAGGGAGTTTTGCGGGAGCCTTTGAGGCCGCAAGAACTTGAGCTGCATCGACCTTCGCAGGATGTCCGTCGATCTTCACCACAAAAGTTGCAGGCCCGACAACAATGACATCTCCTGCCGCGAGTCGGTGCTCGGCGACCGCCGCACGATTGACAAATGTTCCGTTGCTTGAGCCGAGATCGCGAACCACTGCGCGGGTATCGTCTGACGCGATTTCGCAGTGCTGGCGGGATACTTCGGAAACGGGGATTCTGATAGTACAATCGGGATTGCGGCCGATCACTGAGCGGGGCTTCTTGACAGGAAGCTCCCGTTGGGTGCCATCAGCTGCGATTAATACGAGCGAAAGTTCCACGGTCGAATACCCTTCTCCGGCGATGAGGCTAAGTTGAGACCTTTGCCCGCCGCTGGACTCTAGAACCCTATGCCACCGAATTCCGCAATTCCGCTGCTCAATCAACGTCCTTTGCTATCGGCACGGGCGGCGTTGGGGGATGAACCCGGCGGTCTTTTCGGGCCGGTTCGATCGCTGTATATCCACGTTCCATTTTGCTTTCACAAGTGCCATTACTGTGATTTTTACTCAATTGTCGACAAGCAGGATCGTCAGTCACCGTTCACAGATCGACTTATCGGCGAGTTGGCAGCACTTGCTCCGTGGGCCAGGGGTGCCCCACTTTTGACCATCTTTGTCGGGGGTGGAACGCCGAGTCTTTTGCGAGTTGACCTTTGGAAACGGCTTCTTTCTGCGATGCATACCCATTTTGATATGTCGAAAATGGGCGGTGGGACCGGTGAATTTACCGTTGAATGCAATCCGGAAACGGTCTCGGCTGAACTTATGAACGCCATGGTCGCAGGGGGTGTGAACCGGGTGAGTGTCGGGGCGCAGTCGTTTGAAGCCAAGCACCTGAAGACTCTGGAACGGTGGCATGATCCGGTGAATGTCACCAGGGCGGTGGAATTGGCGCGAGCAGCGGGAATTCTCCGCCAGAATATTGACCTGATTTCTGGAGTTCCCGGGCAGAGTCTTGAAGAGTGGCAGAGAGATTTGCAGCACGGGCTTTCGCTGGGCACAGAGCACATGTCGTGTTACAGCTTGACATATGAACCTCGCACTGAAATGACCGCACGCCTGAAGCGAGGCGAGTTTCTGCCGGTCGATGACGATACCGATGCCGCGATGTTTGAATTGACCGCGACCACGCTTCGAGCACAGGGGCTTGAGCAATACGAAGTCAGCAATTTTGCGCGGCCCGGCGGAGAGTGTCGGCACAACATGGCGTATTGGAGGCAGGAGCAATGGTTGGCAGCGGGCCCGGCTGCGAGCGCTCATGTTGCCGGCCACCGATACAAGAATTCGCCGCGGCTTGATGACTACCTGACTTTTGATGATTCTGGATTTGCACCGATCGTTGATCACGAAACTCCAGATGGCCTCAAGGCGTTGAAAGAAAAGATCATGACCAGTCTTCGCATTCGTGATGGGGTTGAACTGTCATCGCTGATAGATGATGGGCAACGAATCGGGGCTCAAGTTCCGTCAATCCTCACATCAGTCATTGACAAATATGTGGCATCGCAAGCTCTTGAAATGCGCGGGACCTATCTGCGACCAACGACTTCAGGACTCCGTATCGCTGACGCTATCGCTGTCGATTTCTTTGTCGCGCTTGATGGTGCGGACACCGGGGTGTGATTGCAGGGCTGTGTCGGGACGCGGAAGTTTCAGTCGCGTGAGCAGGCGCTTGAGATCACTGGGCCATGGGCTTTCGATATCGATTTCATGGCCAGTTGCCGGGTGTTTGAAGACGATGCGATGGGCATGGAGAGCCAATCGGCTTGAAGCATTGCCGACGCTGGCGGGGCCGTAGAGATCATCGCCGAGGATTGATGCGCCGATTGCATCCATGTGAACGCGGACTTGATGCAGGCGGCCAGTAAGAGGGCGACATTCAACGACGCTCGCTGCCGAGTTTGAACTGAGTACGCGATAGGCAGTTTGCGAGGGTTTGCCCGCGCTGGTGATACGGGCGAGTTTTGCACGGGTCTTGTTTTCGCGAGAATCTTTGCCGCTGGCTTCGAGGATTGGTTTGTTGACCAGGCCCATCGGCTTTTTCAATTCGCCTTCGACTACCGCCCAGTAATACTTGCGAATTTCGCGTTCTTCAAACTGGCGGCGGAGTTCGTCGTATGCGGTTCCCTTCAGAGCGACCAAGAGAAGTCCGCTGGTTTCGCGATCGAGACGGTGCAGCAGACCAAAGTCGCGGACCTTCCCCAGCTTCTGAAGTTTGGTTCCGTGCAACGCATACAGGCCGTTGAGCAGTGAATCATCGACATGACCAAGACCCGGCTGGGTCACCATGTGCGGTGGCTTTTCCACCACCATGAGATGATCATCTTCGAAGCGGATCTTGAAAGTCACTTTGTCGTTGGGCTGAATCGAGAGCTGTGCCATTATGTGGACTTTCTAGTGCTGGCCGCATGATCAACATACCAGCGGAGTTCGCCGCCGAGCGGGCGGATCTGGCTGTAGGCGTGGCGATCGTTGACGAGAGATTGGACCACAGGTTGGCGTTTTTCGCCGGTAATGATCCCGGCAACGAACCTGGAACCGTTGATCGCGCGAAGTGTCATGGTCGTGCGAGGAAGTTTGTGAGAGACTGTTGTTGCCACGAGCGGACCATTTACTGCCAGTGCTGGCGAGCCCGCATGGAACGAGTGATGCAGTTCGCCCTCAATGTCTGCATCGCCCATATCAAGCAACGTGTAATCAAGGCGATCGTGCCCCTTCTCACGCCAACCCAGATGCTCGCCGAGCTGTTGCTCGTACTGCGCCGCGGGATCTGCAGATTCGAGATCGATGAGATGGACCTGATTACGGGGAATGTCTGACGGCTCGACGAGATAGTCGAGCAAGGTGATTCCACGTCGGGATGGATCGTCGGGGTGTACCTGCACCTCATCAAGCAGCCACAGGTGAGTTTTTGCCCAGGGGAACTCACGCAAAGCCGGATCGAGCATGAGGCGGCGGAAGAATGGTTCGTTGGAAGGGGCCGCCGAAACCGCCATGTGAAAATTGCCGAAGGATCGCACGCACGCGATCGCATGTGTGAATGCCTCCGCGGCGGCGGCATCCAAAGCATCATCTTCACTTGGTCGAAGGACGACCGTCCCCGGAAGCGATGGCGCTTTGGGAGACTCGATGACGTCGTAGGTAGACGACTCGGGAGTGCTGGGATTTTCTTCCGACGAATTCATGTGGAGTCGAAGGGTAGTCGCTTTGTTGAGAAGGAAAATTCCAGGAACAGAACAGGCCCCGCGCGGGAGAGCGCGGGGCCTGCGATTCATTCAAAAAGACTGCTGTTTCAGGGCTCAATAGTCGTCGTGGCCGTGATCGTGGTCATGGCCGCCGCCGCCCTTGGGCTTCTTTTCCTTGAGTTCGACGATTGCTGCCTCAGTGGTGAGGAGCAGACCGGCGATGCTGCCGGCGTTCTGAAGTGCGACGCGCTCGACCTTGGTGGGAACGATGATTCCCATCTTGATCATGTCGCCGTATTCGTGAGTGAGAGCGTTGAAGCCGTAATTGAGAGTGTCGTTGCGCTCAACTTCGTTGGCAACCACTGAGCCATCGAGACCAGTGTTGGCCGCGATTTGCTTGATGGGAGCTGAGAGTGAGCGGAAGACGATATCGACGCCGGATTTTTCATCGCCATTGAGCTTGGTGCGAAGCTTGTTCAGAGCCTTGCGAGCCTTGATGACGGAAACGCCGCCGCCGGGGAGGATGCCTTCTTCGACAGCTGCGCGGCAAGCGTGCAGGGCGTCTTCGACGCGGGCCTTCTTCTCTTTCATTTCAACTTCGGTGGCCGCACCGACGTTGATCTGGGCTACGCCGCCAGCGAGCTTGGCGAGGCGCTCTTCGAGCTTTTCACGGTCGTAGTCGCTGGTGGTCGCGTCGATCTGGTGGCGAATCTGGTCGATTCGGCCCTTGATCGCGGCGGATGAACCAGCGCCTTCGACGATGATGGTGTTGTCCTTATCGATGGTGATCTTCTTGGCGCGCCCGAGCTGGCTGAGTTCAACCTTCTCGATATCGAGGCCGAGTTCTTCCATGATGGCCTG
>CAZAEQ010000015.1:0-90361 GCA_964484185.1 uncultured Phycisphaeraceae bacterium | reverse complement strand
CCTCGTTCGCTGGCCGAGAGCCCGGACGGTCAGACGGTCTACGCCGCGATCTTTGAATCCGGCAATCTAACCACTGTCGTCGGTGGGGGTGTCGGCGCACAAACATCAACGCTTGCATTTCCGCCTGATGCGGTGAGCAACGTGGCGAGCCCATATGGAGGCGTCAACCCGCCGCCAAATGTGGGGATTTTCACTGTTCCCGCGGCCAACCCCGACGCTGGTCCGCCAGTCAAGACCAGCATGATCGTTCGCAAGAATGCATCGAACCAGTGGATGGATGACAACGCTCATGATTGGACTTCCATGGTCTCCGGCGCGAACGCCGCGTTGTCTGGCAGGCCGCAGAATTGGGATATGCCTGACCGCGATATCGCCATCATCAATGCGAATACGCTCGGTGTGTCGTACATCTCAACACTTATGAATATCTGCATGTCCATCAGCGTGAACCCCGCAAGCGGTCGCGTCACGATGGTGGGAACTGATGCAATCAATGAAGTTCGATTTGAACCAAACGTCAATGGAATCTTTGTCCGCGTGAAGTTTGCATCTGTCGACCCGGCTGATATCGCAAGTAAGCGGATTACCGATCTCAATTCGCATCTGGACTACCAGAATTCAACGCTCCCTCAGAACGAACGAAACAGGTCGATTGGTGACCCTCGCACAATCGTCTGGAATTCGGCGGGATCCAAAGGGTACGTCTCGGGTATGGGTTCAAACAACATTGTGGTTGTAGCGGCATCAGGCGCTCGCGCCGGCCTCAATGACACCATTAATGTCGGTGAGGGTCCGACGGGTATCGCGCTTGATGAACCCCGCAACAAGATGTATGTCCTCAACCGCTTTGCCGGCAGCATTTCGGTGGTGAATCTCACTACTGAATCAGTCGATTCGGAGATTCCGTTCTACGACCCGACTCCGCTGGCGATTAAAGTCGGTCGCAAACACCTCTACGACACGCATAAGAACTCTGGCCTTGGTCAAGCCGCCTGTGCATCCTGCCACGTCGATTCCAAGATGGATCGACTCGCTTGGGACCTGGGTGATCCCAGTGGCACCTCTGGTCCAATCGCTGCGCTTAACAAGGGCTTCGGGCTCCCTGGACTGACGCCGGGTACCGCAAATCCCGACTTCGAGGCATTCCATCCAAGCAAAGGTCCGATGACAACCCAGACACTTCAGGACATCATCGGCAAAGAGCCTCTTCACTGGCGCGGCGACCGCGCGGGTCTCGAGGCATTTGCTGGCGCTTTCATCGGCCTTCAAGGTGATGATGTCACGTTGACCGATCAAGAAATGCAGGAGTTCGAAGACTTCCTCGCCACGATCCACTATCCACCCAATCCCTATCGTAATTTCAACAACACGCTCCCTACCAGCATGCCTCTTCCGGGCCACTACCGCACAGGCAGATTCGGATTCCCGGGCCTCGCCCTTCCCAACGGAAACGCCAACAACGGTCTGACGCTTTACCGCTCGGCAACACGCCGGCTTGATGGTGGGGCACTGGCCTGTGTGACGTGCCACACACTTCCAACCGGTGCAGGTCCCGATGTGACGCTCGTTGGCGCAACGTATCAACCCATTGCGCCAGGCCCAAATGGCGAGCGGCATCTCGGCGTTGTATCTACCGATGGCACCAGCAACATCACCACAAAGGTCCCGCAGATTCGCAACGCCTACAAAAAGGTCGGCTGCGATATGATTCACACGTCAAGCAATTCAGGGTTCGGCTTCCTTCACGATGGTTCGGTCGACACGCTTGAACGATTCATCTCTGAACCGGTGTTCAGGGTGAACAATGATCAAGAAGTTGCAGATCTGGTAGCCTTCGTTCTCTGCATCTCTGGTTCAGACCTGCCACAAGGCTCGCCCACCAATCCGCTTGAACCGCCCGGCGTTCCAAGTCTTGACACCCACGCCGCAGTCGGAACGCAGACCACTCTCATCAGCCAGGCAACTGCGCCGGTCGCACAGATCACACTCATCAACTCGATGATCACCATCGCCAACACCAACAAAGTCGGCATCGTCGCCAAGGGCCGCATCGACGGAATCCAGCGAGGCTGGACGTACATCAACGGCAACAACTGGCAGTCAGATCGAAACGCCGAAGTCCGCTCCACCGCGCAGATGCTCGCTGCCGCCGCCGTAGATAGTGAAATCACGTTCACCGTTGTTTTCAAGGGAACCGAATTCCGCATCGGCATCGACCATGATTCTGATGGCTGTCTCGATCGCGATTTCAAAGATGGAACCTGCGGTTGCTACGCCGACATCAATGCCGATGGCGTGCTCGACTTCTTTGACTATCTCGATTTCGTCGATCGCTTTAGCATTGGCAATCTCGCTGCCGATTTCAACGAAGATGGAATCATTGACTTCTTTGACTACCTCGACTTTGTCGATCGATTCTCTCAGGGTTGCTGAACCAGCGGCAAACCGCTATTCCCGCCTCGGGATGGGCTTGCCATGTGGATCGATATCGGTCGGGTCCTGCGCATCGAGCCGGTCTTGGATGTCCTGCGACAGAAAGTGCTCAGCGCGGTGGGCGCCAGCATGAACACTCCTGAGATCTTTTTCAAGATGTTTGGCCAGATACGTTTCCCACAGCCGGTGCCCTCGCACCACATGGCTCGCAATTTTTATCCCTTCCTCTGTCGCCACGATTCCACCTTTGGCATCCACAGCGATGTGTCCACGGCGCCTCAGCAACCACACCGCGACGCGAGCGAGCAGTCCCGACCTTGTCCCCGCAATGACATCGCCGATTTCAAGTGCTCGAAATGCGCCCACCGGCCGCTGCCGCGAACTCTCGTGCCACCGGTACGCCATCCCCAGGACGTCTTCTTCGTTGATCCGCATTGATAGTGAAAGTTGACGCAGTTGCTTGCTGACAAACCCGTGCCTGGGTGCAAACAACGCGGTCAGGACAAACATAATCAACGAGACGGTTGCAATCATTCCCGCAACCGAAGTGTTCAACCAGACTGCGCCAATATACCCAAATACAGCACTCACAGCGGCAATCAACGCCGCCAGCCACAACATTCGATTGAGTTTGTCCGTGAGCAGGTGCGCTGTTGCTCCAGGTGCCACCAGCATCGCGACTACTAGAATCGAACCGACGGATTCAAACGATGCCACGCTTGTCGCGGCAACCGCCGTCATCAGCATGTAATGCACAACAGTCGCGCTGATTCCCATGGTGGTTGCCAGGTACGGATCGAAGCACACAATCTTGAGTTCCTTGAAGAACACAAAGATCAAGGTGGAGTTCAGGCACAGCATCACCGCGAGCCAGACAAATGAACGCGGCAGGTCCTGACCAAACACATGCACCGTGTCAAATGGACTGAATTCAATCAAGCCATAGAGCACGCAGCCTGGGTCCAGATCAACATCGCGGGCAACCCAGGTAATCAGCAGGACCCCAATCGCAAACAGCGTTGTGAACACGACGCCCATCGACGCATCTTCCGGAACCTTTCCCCATTTCGTCAGCCCGGTTGAGAGAAACGCAGTCAACAGCCCGACGACCATCGCGCCTGCGAGCATCGACATCGGATCGCGGCTGTGCGTGACAATAAACGCAATCGCAAGCCCCGGCAGAATCGCGTGTGAGATCGCATCTCCAAGCAGAGACATTCGCCGCAATACCAGGAAACATCCCAATAGTCCACAAGAAACGCTGCACGCGATTGCCGTCGCGATAATCCACAAGTCATCGGCCCGGACTTGATACGTTCGGAGCGTCGCAAACACGCGCGGCGATGTCTGCGACATCGAACTCATCACCAGTGCAATTGCAGAAGCTGTAATCATGTCAGCCCCTTTGCAATAATGTGCGGCGATGTCGGAATCCCCAATGGCTCTCGCCCGCTCTCGGCCAGCTTCGCCTCCAGCGATGCCAGCACCTCCGGCGACAGCACGTGCTCAATCTGGTCAGCATCGCGATCAACGTGATCCGGCGCAATGTCCGCCTGTGTAATCAAAAAGATCTCCCACAACCGGTGCACGCGGACAATGCGAGATGCGGCGAGTTGCCCTGCTTCAGTAAGCGTGTACCCGCCGGCAGTGGCAACCACGAGCCCCTCTTTGCCCGCTGATCGTGTCTGAGCCTCGTTGGCCTTGCGTGTGTATGGATCAACTCGTTCGAGGTCCGCAAGCGTCCACGCCGCACCAAGATCCTGTCGCGGCTCAAGCGCCTCATACACCCGCCGCAAGAAATTCTGCTTCGCAATCCGCCGCCGCAACAACTGCCGTCGAACGACACCCGCGATAATCCCTCGCTTTGGCGCTGCCAGCATTGACACAATAAACAACGCCGCCGCAACAAGAGTAATCAGCGGTCCAGTCGGCCAGCCGCGTGAAAGCCCTGATGCTGGCGCAGGAATCGAAGCGCTGAGCGCTGTTCCTGCAAGGCCCGAAATTCCACCAAGCGCCGCGGCAAGTATGACAGTCGTTCCCAATCGATTGGTCCAGAACCGCGCTGCCACCGGTGGAATCACCATCAGCGAAACCATTAACACAACTCCAACCGCCGGCAACCCGACAACAGTGCAGATGCATACCAGGCCCATCAGCACAAGGTCAAGCCAGAACGTCGGCCATCCTTGGCTCGCCGCGAAATCACGGTCAAAACACAAGACCTTGAATTCCTTGTAAAACACTGCAATCGCTGCAATTACAACGCCCGCAACGATGGCAATGAGCTGTGCATCCTCCGCAACCATGCTCGCGGCCTTGCCGAAAATAAAGCTGTCCAGCCCCGCTCGGTTCCCCGATGGCTCATTTTGAATCATGCGAGAAAGCACGATCCCCAGCCCAAAGAACCCGCCAATCGCAAGTCCAATCGCCGCATCTTCCTTCACCCGCGTCGCCGCCTTCACAAACGCAATAAACGCTGCCGCAATCACTCCCATCACCAGCGCGCCCAGCATGAAGGCCGCGAAGTTGCGATCGCCCACTACAAAGAACGCCAGGCATATCCCCGGCAGCGCCGCGTGAGCAACCGCATCACCCAGCAGCGAACGCTTCCGCTGGACCGCAAAAGTGCCAACAACGGCTGCAGCAATTCCAAGCAGGCACGTGCCCACCAGCACCACTCGCGTGTTGCCATCTTGCAGCGTCAAGAGTCTGTAGAGTTGCTCAAGCATCAGACAATTACAAGCTCCCCGGTGTTCCGCGGCGAATCGCTTCCGCCGCCTCATCAAGAAGCGTCAGCCTCCCGCCATAGGTCTGCTGCAAGTTCTTAGGCGTAAACACTGTCTCCACCGGACCATTGGCGACCAGTCGCATGTTCAACATCACGACATGATCAAAATACTCCGGCACTGTCTGTAAGTCATGGTGCACCGCGACAACCGTCTTTCCCGCCGACCGCAATTCTCGCAGCACCTCAACAATGGCCTTCTCCGTCGCCGCATCCACCCCTGCAAACGGCTCATCCATGAAATACAACTGTGCATCTTGAGCCAGAGCCCGCGCCAGAAACACCCGCTGCTGTTGCCCGCCCGAAAGCTGACTGATCTGCCGCGATGCAAAATCAGACATGCTCACTTTCTCAAGGCTCTTCATGGCAATACCGCGATCCGCACTCCCCGGCCGCCGCACCCACCCCAGTTTCCCATATCGCCCCATCAGCACCACATCGAGTGCATCCACCGGAAAATCCCAATCCACCGTCTCCCGCTGCGGCACATACCCAATCAGAGACCGCGACTTCTTCAGCGACTCTCCAAAAATCGTGATTTCCCCGCTCGCCAGCGGCACAAGTCCCAAAATCGCCTTCAGCAGCGTCGACTTGCCCGCCCCATTGGGACCGACAATCGCGATCAACTTCTGCGATGGCAACTGCAAATCCACATCCCATAGCACCGGCTTGCGGTGATACGCCACCGTGAGATCGTGCACCTCAACACTGACCTCGGTCGTTCGCATCGTCGATGTCTCAAGCTGAGCCATATCGCCTCACTTCGTGGATTGACTGGGAACAATCTGCACCGGATTTGGAGCAACCTCAGGTACAGTTCCACCGAGCGCCTTGGTCACTGTGTTCACATTGTGCGTCACCATCCCGATGTAGGTACCTTCAACGGTTCCCGCCTTCCCCATCGCATCGCTGAACAACTCTCCCCCAATCACCACCGTATGCCCGCGTGACTTGCACCCTTCGACCAGTGCATCAATCGTCTTTCGTGGCACGCTGCTCTCGATAAATACCGCTGGCACTTTGCGTGTCACAAGCGTGTCTACCAGCGCATTGATGTCTTGTAAGCTCGCTTCGCTGTCGGTACTGATCCCCTGAATCGCCATCACCTCAAGCCCATACGCCCGTCCAAAATATCCAAACGCGTCGTGTGCTGTCACCATTATGCGATTCTTCTCAGGAATCGTCGCAATGGTCTTCTTTGCATACGCGTGAAGCTCCGCAAGCGCAGCTCGATACTGTTTCGAGTTCGCTTCATACGTCGCCTTGTGCGCCGGGTCTTTCTGAATCAGCGCCTCGGTAATCCGCTCCGCCGCCGTCGACCACATCGAAACATCAAACCACACATGCGGATCAAAGTGCCCCGCAAACTCCGGCGGCTCGCGCAGCAGCTTCACATCAATCGACTCGGTCACCTGTACCACAGTCTGCCGACTCGACATCTTCACCAACAAATCCGCCATCCGTCCCTCAAGATGCAACCCGCTGAATAGCACAAGATCCGCATCCGACAGCATTCGAACATCGCCCGGCGACGCCTTATACAAATGCGGGTCAATCCCCTCTCCCATGATGTTGGTAACTACAACCCGATTTCCCCCAATATTGGTGGCCATATCCCCAGCCATCCCGATCGTCGCAACCACCTTCAGCGGCGTGATTCTTGGCGCCGTTGTCGGGGCTGCTGGCTTGTCGCAACCCGCCACCAACCCAAGCCATACCAGCAACACCGGGAAAGCCCGCAGAAACCGGGATACTCTTGAATGCCAAAACATGCAACGCATGGTCGCTCCAGTTCATAAGTTTGACGACTCAAACATATTCGCCTCGCAACTAGAAGTCAAGGACCGCGGGAAATGGCCACCGAAACTGTCGAAAACTACCTCAAGGCCATCCGCTCGCTCTCGGAAGAAAGCCCAACCGGCGAAGCAACCGTCACGAAAATCGCAGCAATGGTGGGGGTGACAACCGGCACCGCAACCACCATGATCAAAAAACTGGTCTTGACTAAGTTGGCAAAAGCCGAGCGATACGGCGGCGTAACTCTCACCGCCAAAGGTACCAAGGCCGCCCTCGATGTCCTCCGCCGCCACCGCCTCATTGAGACGTTCCTGGTGCAAACTCTGAAATTCGATTGGTCCGAAGTCCACGAAGAGGCAGAGCGACTCGAACACGCTCTCTCTCCTCGCCTCCTCGATCGCCTCGACGAGTTTCTAGGCCGCCCGATGCTCGATCCGCACGGAGACCCGATCCCCGATGCCACCGGAAACATCCGCGGCTCTCAAGCTCTGCCGCTCTCAGATTTCAAGCCCGGCGATTCTGCGACAATCGTTCGCATCGCCGACCAGGATGCTGCATTCCTTCGGTTCATCGCAGAAAGTAGATTGAAGCCCGGTACCAGTGTAAAAGTGTTCTCTGTGAATGCACAAGCAGATTCGATCGAGATTCAACCCGCTGGTGGCGCAACGATCACATTATCACTTAATGCTGCCAAAAAGGTCTGGGCCGATAGGGAGCTTTGAGACTACTCAGGTATCATCATGCGTCATGCGTCCCGGCGGGCTATCCAGATCATCCATCTGCCCATCACACGCGCACCACACAAATGCAGCAATCGCTGCTCCGGCAAGCACCAGCGCCAACGGAAGAACAATATAAATTACCGACATGATGTACCTCCAAACGATTGTGCCTTGAACGCCAGCGTCAAGACCGTCAACGAACTCACCGGCATCAAGATCGCCGCAATCAACGGGCTGATCATCCCCGTCACCGCCAAAGTCGCAGCCAAGCCATTGTAAAACAGCGACACTCCCAGCCCGATCCGTATCGCCCGCAGCGTTCCACGCGAAGCTTCCAGCAGTTCCACAATCGGCGTCAGTCCTGACCTCGACAAATACACATCCGCCGCCGCCATGCTTGCCTCAGCTCCACCTCGCACCGAAATTCCCACCGTCGCCGCCGCCAGCGCGGCCGCATCATTCACCCCATCACCAACCATGATAATCGGTCCCGACAAACTCGCAAAAGTAACCGCCTGCAACTTGTCTTCTGGCGACATCCCGCCAATTGCATGCTCCGCAGGAACGCCCAGCGCTCGAGCAGTCGACGCCACAATCGCCGGATGGTCGCCCGAAAGGATCCGCACCTTCCATCCCGCATCCTGAAACGATCGAATCGCCTCCGCCGTATCCTCGCGAAGTCCATCGCCAAGTCCGGCAACCGCCGCAATACGCCCATCGATCGCCACCAGCACAGGCGTTAATCCCTCTGCAATGCACGCGGCCTCTGCCTGCATAATCTGCGGCTCTTCGCTCTTCACGCGGCCGCGAACAAAGCTCGCCGACCCCACGCACACTCGGTAATTTCCCACGACCCCAGAGATTCCGCCGCCAATGACCTGCTCAACCTCTTGAGCCTTTGGTGAGTTCCCGGCATCCAGCCCGGTCGCGATCGCCACTGCGATCGGATGCGATGACTCAGCCTCAATCGCCGCAACCATCGACTTGATGTCACTGGGGCCGTGCCACCGCACCAGGGACATCCGCCCCTGCGTCAAAGTCCCCGTCTTGTCCAGGAACATCGTCCCTTTCCCCGCGAGAATCTGCAGCACATCGCCGCCCTTCACGAGGATTCCCTTCTGCGCAGCCCGCCCGATCGCAACCGTCACTGCCAGCGGCGTTGCAAGTCCAAGCGCACACGGGCACGTCACAATCAATACTGTCGCCGCCGTATCTACTGCGCGTGATGGATCAATAAACGACCACACAACGGCCGTCACCGCGGCCAACGACAACATCCCACCAACAAACCACGATGCCAGGCTATCCGCAAAGCGAACGATCGGAGCCTTTCGCCGTGTGGCTTCTTCAACCATCTTCATCAAGCGCCCTGCGCGAGTCGCCTCACCCGTAGCAGCAACCCGCACACGAATCGGCCCCGACAAGTTCACCGCTCCCGCGCTCACGCTCGACCCGGCGCCAACCGATACCGGCGCAGATTCTCCAGTCAACAACGATTGATCAATACTCGACGTTCCCGACTCCACAAGTCCATCCGCAGGAATCGAGTCGCCCGCAAGCACTTCAACAACATCATTCTCATTCACCGCCTCAATCGGGACCTCAACAACATCTTCGCCCTCGACCTTTCTCGCTGAAGATGGTGTGAACGAAAACAACAGCTCAACCGCATTGGCCGTCCAACGCTGCTGCCGCTGCTGCACAAATCGCCCAATCAAAAGCACAAACACCAGCATCGCCAGCGAATCAAAGTAAATCTCACCCGTCCCGCGAATCGTGTTCACAGTTCCCCAAACCGCCGCCGCCGCAAGCCCAATTGCTATCGGCAGATCGAGATTGGGTGTCCGTGTCCGAATCGATGCCATCGCGCTGCGGAAGAACACGCTCCCCGGCCACGCAACCGCGACCCAGCTGATCCCCATGCTCGTCCAGCGAAACAATTCCTGCAACCCCGCATCCATCGTCGCAAACGCGCCCGCGTACAGCGCAAGCCCAAGCAGCATCGCATTGCCCGCGCACGCACCAGCAACACCCAGTCGAATCAACATCTTCCGATCCGACATCCGTCGCCCGCTGCTTCCATCAAACTGCCGCGCTGGATATGGCGAGTATCCCAGTGAATCCAAAGTCTGCGCGATCTTCGACAACGCAATCTGCGCCGGATCCCACGTAATCTGCACCAAGGCCCGCCCCGGATCAAGTCGCGCTGCAACCACGCCGGGTAGCACCGCTGGCAATCTCTCTACCAGCCACACGCACGCCGCGCAGTGCACCCCATCCAGATACAACTCAACATGCCGCAACTGGTCGACGCTTGCCGTCACATACAGCGATTCAAACAGCGGATTATCAAACTCTCGATGCCGCTTCCCAGTCGCCTTCACGCTCATCTGCGCTGTCGCCGCTTGATCGCGAATCTTGTAATACCGCTCCAGCCCGCATCCATGAATCACCGCATACGCCGTCGCACATCCCTGACAGCAGAACTGCTGCTCCGCCCCTTCCCTCACCAATCCCGCTGGCACATCCAGCCCGCAGTGCGAACACGCAATCGCGACTCGCCCCAGCGGACGCTTCACAACCTCAGTCTTATAAACAGTGTTACTTCTCATGTTGGCAGCAAGGCAGTTTGCCTTCCTCCATGGTTTCAGTCTGCTTCGCAGCCGCATCAATCCCACTCGGCACATTCACAATACTCGCCATCGCCGGCAACGCCATTCGTCCAAAAATCGTCCACAGTCCCACGCTCACCATCAAAAGCGACGTAATCAGCGGCAGGTGCTTCCGCATCGGCCCCGCCGCCGACTGCATTCCAATCCCTAATCCAATCATCACCGGCAATGTCCCCAGCCAGAAAACCGCCATCGTGATCGCGCCCTGCCACGCATTTCCAGTACCCGCCGCCGTCGCGACAAACATGTACAGCCACCCGCAGGGCAGCAACGTCGTAAGCAGTCCTACTGCAGCCGCTCGCGGCACCGGTGGCAACGCCGCCGCTGCCCGGTGCCCATTGAGCGCAGCATCTCGCAGCCATTGCGGCACAGGCACCTTCGAAATTCCTGCCCCGAACTTTCTCGCGATCGCAACAACTCCAAATGCAATCATGATCCCGCCTGCAATGCACGCCGCCGCTCTCGATACGCCAACCGCCGCGCCTCCCATATCGAGCCCCGCGCCAACCACTCCCGCCATCGCTCCCAGCGTTACATAGGTAAACAGTCTTCCGCCGTTATACGCGGCATGTAAAAGCGCTTTGCTCGGTGTCTTGCCTTCCTCGCCCGCAACTGCAAATGCCAGGAACGCCCCGCACATTCCTGCGCAGTGCATGCTTCCCAGCAAGCTTGCAATAAACACCGCTGCAATCAAAGCAATCATCGCGAGCCCTCCGATGCAGACACCATTCGAGTCATTGATTGCGTAAACAGCGTCGGACCACGAAGTACGGTAAAGCGGAATTCCCAGAGTCCGGGAGTTGCGAGATTCGCGACAGTCGTGTACTGCCCGGCCTCTCCTGCCGTCAATATCGCGACCGCCTTGCTCTTTGCGTGTGCATGGTGAAACGACTCGACATTGACTGCTGCGTCTTCAATTGCCTTTCCCTCGCGGTCTCGCAGTGACACAACAAGTCGATTGCCCTGTGCTTCTGTGATCTCAACTTTCCATCCAAGTTCCACGTTCTTGCGAACCTGTCGCGCGGTGTTATCCCAGTGCAGCGCCTTTGTGTCATAATCAGACTCAATAGCAAACGATGAACTGTGGAACCGCGCCGCATACACGGTAATCCCGACGATACAGAAATTCAGGCCGATCATTCCAAAGATCATCCCCGGCCAAAACCGACCTTTGCTGGTGCTCGGGCTCATCGTGAGTGCTCCTTGTTCTCTTCCTTTTCAGACTCTGGCTCTTTCTCTGATTCCTCATGGCGACGATTTGCAGAGCCCGGTCCCATGAGTCGGAACCTCGCGGTTGTATGAAACTCTGGCGTTCCTGCCGGCGCTTTCACCTGAGTAATCATCACCGTCACCGCCGGCCCGTCATCCTTGAAGTGGTTCGCCGGAAACACAAACATCGCCGGGAACGTCTTGAACTCTCCAGCCTTGAGGTGAACCGGGTTCTCATCAATCTTGAGCGAGATTCCCTGCACACCCGAAAGCGTGATACTGAAATCCGCTTCGCGCTCACTGCGATTCACAAATTTCAGTTTCACCGGGTTCGCCAATAGCTCACCGGGGAGTTCAATAAACGGCCGCCCAACACCTCGCAGAATCGTGATATCCACCGGTGCGCGATTGAACAGCACCAGCATAAATGCCGTGATAACAATGATCAGCACGACCGGGTAAATGATCACACGCGGCCGCAGCATGTGCGGCTTCTCGCCGCTGATCTTTGCCTGCGAGCTATACCGGATCAGTCCCAGCGGCCGCTTCAACTTGCTCATGACTGAATCGCACGCATCAATGCACTGCGTGCAGTTGATACATTCCATCTGCAGCCCATTGCGAATATCGATGCCAGTGGGGCATGTCGTCACACACATGTTGCAGTCAACACAATCGCCCGTTCGTGGCGTGCTCTGATCGACCACTTTCAGACTGAGGTCAGAGTTCTTCAACTTTTTGCCACGCGGCTCGCCCCTCAGGCGGTCATACGACACAATCAGCGACTGCCGGTCCAACAGTGCAGATTGAAACCGCCCATATGGACACAGAATAATGCAGACCTGTTCGCGAAAGAACGTAAAGTCAAGCAGCATCAACGCAGTCACAGCGACCATCACAAGAAACGATGTCGGGTGCTGCAGCGGCGATCGTGTCACCCACACCTTGAGATTCTCAATCCCCACAAAATACGCCAGAAAGATGTGCGCCAGAAACAACGCTACGACAAAGTACATCGCGTATTTCAGCGGTGTGCTGTACGCCTTCCCTGCCAGCGGCCCGGATTTGGTGCGCCCCGGCGATCCTTCAAACAACCGCTCAATCGGTCGAAACACAAACTCCATATACACAGTCTGTGGGCACGCCCAGCCGCACCACACGCGCCCCAGCAGCGCGGTCAATAGAAAAATCGTCACGAATATCGAAACCATCAGCAACGCCAGCAAAAGCGTATCAGTCGGCAGAAAAGTACTTCCAAACAGCGTGAAATGCCGCGTCGTCACATCCAGCAAAACCATCGGCTTTCCGTTCATCCGCAGATACGGAAGAGCCGCAAAGATCAGAATCAACACGTACGCCGCGATCCGCCTTCGCGTGAGAAACCGTCCCTCTGAAACTCGCGGACGAAGCCACCGCCGCGATCCATCATTGTTCAATGTGGAAAGGACACGGACATCAGGGTGAAGCGGATCTTGGTGCACAACCGGAGACATGGGTCCTTTCAATCAACTACTTCGCCGGAGCGTCCGCTACTGTCGGCCAGGCAGGAATCTCTTCCCCCTCTGCCGCTCGCCCCGCAAGATTCTTGCCACGCAATTTCGCTACATACGCGGCGACAATGATCCGCTCATTCTGCGAGAGCCTCTGTTCCCACCCCGGCATCGCCCCAAGGTTCGCACCCTTGGTAATCGTGGTGAGCACATCTTCGAGCTTCTTTACATTCTTGTATGAATTGTCAGTCAGGTTCACGCCGTTGATGCCCGACCCATCCTTGCCATGACACACCGCGCAATTGCCCACAAACGTGCTCTGTGCCACCGCGAGCATTGTTTCGTCATTCATCATCCGCACGATTGTGGCTTCATCGGGTTGCAGATCGCCGACCTTTCCGAAGATGCGCTTGAATTCCGCCACCTGCGATTCCCGCCACGATTCCTGGATCGAAACCGTCATGTCTGAAAAGTGGTACACGGGAATATAAATACCCGCGAACAGCACTGTGGCCATGAAGATCAGGTGCCACCATCCCGGTGTCGGGTTGTCATATTCCCGGATCCCGTCGTACTCGTGATCCATGATTGCTGGTTCATTCTTGTTCACAGTGTGCTCCCCCCTTTGTGGAGTGAATGTTGGAGTGTGTCCTGGATGTCTGGTGTAATATCCCCGTCTTCATTCAGCGGCAGATTTGCCGCCCGCTCAAACTCATTCTTTCGCGACTTTGAAAACACTCGGATTAACACACCCGTAAAGATCGCAACAAAGATGACCAGTGCAATTTGCGGATAGATCGAGAGATGTAGCCCGCTCATGATGTCCGTGAGTCTCATGACTATTTCCCCTTTCCTTCCGTTTTCACAACCGGTCCGGCAAAGTCTGCATTGGGATCCCAATCCGGGGCTTTCCCTAGATCAGTCCCTAGCCGCTGCAAGTACGCAACCAGCGCAATCACCTTGCGATCCGCCATTGACTTGTAGCCGCCCTGTGAAACCAGGTCAGCTGCGATCTTGTCTGCCTGCAAGCGTGCGAGCCGCTCCGCTTCCTTCGGCTTCACTGCATCGCCATACGGAACTCCAAGCATCGCCATCGCATTCACACGCGATTGGATAGATCCGAAATCAAGTTTCTGATCCAGCAAGTGCTTGTACCCGGGCATGATCGACTGCGACACAAGCTGCCGCGGGTCTTCAAGATGGCGAACCTGCCAGTCGTGCGAGCGAGCCCCGCCTTCTCTCATCAGATCCGGGCCGATACGCCGCGAACCCCATTGGAATGGATGGTCATACACAAACTCTCCAGGCTTGCCATACTCGCCATACCGCTTTGTCTCCGCCCAGATCGGACGAATCATCTGCGAGTGACAGTTGTAACAACCCTCTGATACATAGATATCACGCCCGATCAACTCCAGTGGCGTATACGGTTTCACCGAAGCGATCGTCGGCACATTCGACCGTACCAGGAACGTCGGGATGATCTCAAACAGCGAAGCAACTACCACGGCAATGATCACCCACACCGTGAACTTCAGCGGCCGCCCTTCCCATGCCCGGTGCCATGCACCCTGCAGGAACACATCCCCCTTATGCCCGAACTCAACATTGGCTGTCAAGCGCGACTGTGGCAGTGGTGGGTCAACATGTGCTGCCCGCAATGCCGGAGCCGAATGCACCGGAACCTCATACACCGCCGGACGCGTCTTCCAGGTTCGGTAATAGTTGTACGCGCCAAGCCCAGCCCCGGCGATATACAGCAAGCCGCCTGCAATGCGAATCCAGTACATCGGGATCAAGACCACAACCGTCTCGACAAAGTCAGGGAACTGCAAGTTGCCAGTTTCGTCAAATGCTCGCCACATCAGGCCCTGCGTAAGGCCCGCCGCATAGATCGACAATACATACAGAAGAATGCCAACTGTTCCCAGCCAGAAGTGCATCGTGGCAAGTTTCGAGCTCCAAAGCTGTGTCTGGAACAACCGCGGCAACAGCCAGTACATCATGCCAAATGCGAGGAACCCGTTCCAACCCAAGGCGCCACCGTGTACGTGTGCAATCGTCCAATCGGTATAGTGCGTCAACGCATTAATGCTCTTGATCGACAGCATCGGACCTTCAAAGGTCGACATGCCATAGAACGTAATTCCCACGACAAAGAACTTCAGCACTGGATCGGCCGACACCTTGTGCCAGGCTCCGCGAAGCGTCAGCAACCCATTGATCATCCCGCCCCACGAAGGCATCCACAGCATCAACGACAACAACATCCCCAGCGTGCTCGCCCACGCCGGCAGCGCGGTGTAGTGCAAGTGGTGGGGCCCGGCCCAGATGTACAGAAACACCAGCGACCAGAAGTGAATGATCGACAACTTATAGCTATAAACCGGCTTTTCCGCGGCCTTGGGCATGAAGTAATACATCAGCCCCAGGAACGGTGTCGTCAGGAAGAACGCCACCGCATTGTGCCCATACCACCACTGCATGAACGCATCCTGCACGCCCGCATACACCGGATAGCTCTTCAGGAACGCTTCCGCGTTCAGCATCGTTCCGGTCTTGAAGAAGTGTACAAGTCCTACGGGAATCCAGAGGTTGTTAAACACGTGCAGCACGGCAACAGTCACGATCGTTGCGATATAAAACCACAACGCAACATACATGTGCCGCTCGCGACGCCGAGCCAGCGTGCCAAAGAAGTTCACGCCAAAGAAACCGACCCAGACCACCGCAATCAGGAGGTCGATCGGCCATTCAAGTTCCGCGTATTCCTTCGACTGGCTGATGCCAAGCGGCAGTGTAACGGCCGCACACACAATGATCAGCTGCCAGCCCCAGAAGTGCAACGCGCTCAACGTGTCGTTGAACATGCGTGTCTTGCACAGCCGCTGTGTTGAGTAATAGATAGCTGCGAAAACCGCGTTGCCTGCAAAAGCAAAGATCGCGGCATTTGTATGGAGCGGCCGCAAACGTCCAAATGTCAGAAACGATGTCTCATATATGTACTTGAGCCAGCCCAGCGGGTGGCTCCCGCCAATTTCCCACTGTGCCGCTATCGGGGCCACCAGGTCAATGGCAATGACCAACCCCGCTAGAAATGCAACCAGCGCCCACACGATCGTCGCAGTCAGAAACTTGCGGACGATCGCGTCGTCATAACTGAACTGTTCCATCGGGCCTTGTGTGTGCGTTTGGCCAATATGAGACACTGATTGAGTACCTGCCATGCCGTGCTCTCCGGGTCTGGGGATCCATATTAAGATCAAGAGATCATTTGATCTTATTGTCCCTCTTTCGGCTGAATTGTCAATCAGTTAGCCGGAATTTCAGTGACACACACCCAATATTTCGCCAAAAACCGATAAATCATACGAAAACTGTCAAAGTAATCGGAATAACGGAACGAGTTCTCCTGTTGATGGGTACAATGTGCCAATCTGGAGCCTCCCCATGTTGAGCCAAGTTGTTGGTTATGCGGCATCCGCATTAGGTCACATCGCCTCGGCTGGCGGCAAGCCTGTCCTCGTCAAAGAAATCGCCCAAGCCGCCGACCTTCCCGCCCCATACCTCGCCAAAATCATCCAAACCCTTGCACGTAAAGGGATTGTGGTCACCCAACGTGGCATCGGCGGCGGCGTCACCCTCGCGCGCCCTGCCAACGAAATCAGCCTCTTTGATCTCGGCATCAGCCTCGATGACCCCGCTGTCCAGGCTCAATGCATGCTCGGAACCGCGCAGTGCTCCGATGAACGCTGCTGCCCGGCGCACAAATATTGGAGCGCTGAGCGTGCGAAAATCCACGAACAGCTCAAATCAATGACGATCGCTGATATCGCGGCCTTCGAAACTCGCAGACGCTGGAAGACCAACGCTAAGCAGCACGACTAAGCCAGGAGTTCTCCCATGGCAAAACGCAAAAGCACGAATCCATCAAAGACAGCAAAGAAGCTGCCCGCCGCAATCAAAGTCCCTGCAATCGAGACTGAAGAACTGCGATTGGTTGACGCCGCCGGAACCGTGCGAGCGGTGCTCGAAATGGTCCGTACTGGTCCAAGCCTCACCATGATGAATGAAGATGGCTCGGTCGCCCTCGAACTTGTCCTCTCAAAAGATGGCCCCAGCATCCGCCTCGCCGACGACCGCGGCGAAACTCGCATTTTCCTGGGCGCCATCCGCGATTCCTCTCGCTTGGGCATGGCCGATGCCGATGGCGCTCAACGCCTCTTCATGGGCGTCAACAGCGCAGGTAAGCCCTCAATGCATTTGTACGATGCAGACCAGCACGAACTCTGGAACGCATCGGAAAAGAAGTAAGACCTGAAAACTCAGTTCACAACTGAATCAGCCACATCGAAAGAATAAAAAGCCCAAGCGCGAACGCGTGAATTCCCCATATGGTCGCCGCGAACCATATCTGCTTCTTCGTCTTCCACGCCATGATCGCATGCCGATGTTTATACATCACCGCGACCGCTACCGCGCTCGTCCACCCAAAGAGATCGCAGACAACAACTGGCCAAGGCAGCCCCTCATTGGCTCGATGCTCACGCCCAATTGAAAAATAGATCGGCACCAGCAAGAACATCGCCGCGACGCCTGAAAAACACCCCGGCGCCATCGCCAGCACCAACCACCCAAACCGCGACCGCGGCGAGCCAACCTTCAAAACCAGCGGCTCGGCACACTCCGGACATTTCGCCGTTTTGATATCGCACAAGTCATACCCACACCGTGGACACGGCACCGACCGGCCCTGCAAAAACGCAACCACCTCGGAATCGGTACCAACCGATGACATGTGTGACCTGCCGTTCGCTCTGTCCTTTTCAACTCCGTCAAGACCCATGATTCATCCCGGTAAGAACTGCTAGAACCCCCAACGTGACTCTATCAACGCTTCTCGCCTGCGCAATGTTCGATCATCGGCCTTTGCCCGGGTCCCAATCCGTCTTTATTTATAGGATTTCTCCCCATGCCTCCTCTCGCATCGCCGGAAGTAACATTCTGCGATGTCCAAATTCTCACTCTACATCCGCGAAATGTTCGTGTTCTTGCTCTGGGTAAGCCTCATCGGCGTCGTATGGGCTCGAGACGGCCGGCAGGCGGCATTCGTCACAGGCTTGTGGTCATTGGGATTCATCGTTCTCGTCTACATCGTCTTGTTCACCATCAGATGGTGGAAGAAGAGCGCAACCAAGGACTCAAACTAAGACGACGTGCAGGTCCTCCACCCAGTCACTACACTTTACTATGGCCGCTCTTACGCCGCGCACGCGGTGGCTCATCTTCTTCGCCATCATGACCGCGATCATCGCCATCCCGGTTCTCTATCACTACTTCCCGATCGTTCTTCCGGTTGTCGTTGTCCCAATCGTTGTATACATCTATTTCCGTGCGTGGAGAGGAGAAATGACCGGCGCCAGAAGATTCTCAAAGTTTATCGACCCTGACAATCGCACCTGTGCCCCGGTAACTGAACCCGACCCGATGCGATGCTCCAAATGTGGTTACCACCGCGGCGGACTTAAACCCGATGCGCCATGCCCTGAATGCGGTGCAAGCTAATGTCGCCCACCGCGGTGGCGCTGCTTTGGTATTTGGTGATGTATTTGGAAGGGGGGGATGGGCTTCGCCGCGCCGAGGACGGCGTCGAACCCCCGCGGCCACGCGTGCAATGCCACGCGTGCGGGGGTTCGAATCCCCCATGGTCAATTGTGAAAATGGATTAAGCGTGAGGACGGCGCGTAGCGTACTCACCAAGTTGAAAGCGGAGAGGGGGGGATTCGAACCCCCGATACCGGCCTAAACCAGTATAACGGTTTAGCAAACCGCCGCCTTCAGCCGCTCGGCCACCTCTCCCGCGTAAACATCTTTGAATGTCGGCGGCAAGGATAGTCCGGCTGGGCTCGGGATATCAAACCGGCGGGGCCGGGTTGGTCGATTTGTTTGTCCCAGGACGGGCTTTTTGAGTTAGCAGCGTCAAAGTCCCATCCGGATCGCGGACCAACGAGGGTGACCAGACACGCTGAATCTGCCAGCCAAGCTGCGTCAAGATGTCGGTTCTGAAGATGTCCCACTTCACCGGATCGCCCGCGAGCGAGAATCGAGAGAAGTCGGCGAGGATTCCCAGTGGGTTTGGGCTGCCGCCATCGGGGCTGGGTGTTGCGATGTCGATCCTGAAACCTTCGTTGCCCCAATAGACGGTGGATGAGAGTTTGGATTGTTCGGCCAAGTGAAGTGCGAGAGCTTCGGGAAGTGCAGAGGGAGAGGTCGAAGCGTGGCGTGTGACCAGTTCTTCAGATTTGGTTTCTTCTTCGAGGGCATCAGAGTGTTCGTACGCAAGCGCGAGATCTTCGGCGAACTTGAGATATGAGAACAGCAACCATGCTCCGCCCGGAGTTGTTCCTTCTGGAACTGGTGGCAGAGAGCGGTATGCGGATGCGGGGATTGAGGTAATGACGTGGACTTCCTGACGGGCACGTGTGACGAGCACATTCAAGCGGCGGCCGCCGCCGGGTTGGGCGAGCGGGCCGAAACGGCGGTAGAACTTGCCGCTGGGGTCGGGGCCGTACGTCGTCGAGATGATGATGTGGTCGCGTTCATCGCCCTGGACGTTTTCCAGGTTCTTGACAAAGAGCCCTTCGAAAGACTTGCTACTGCGGCGGCTCCGGGCATCGGCCAGCTTGGCGCCGAAAGCTTTGTTCTCAGAAGCGGCTTCATCGAGCAGCTCGGTAATAAGATCACGTTGTGTAATATTAAAACATCCGATGCCGATGCTTGGAGGCTCAGGCTTGTCCAGAAGGTCTTTGACCAGGGCGACCACTGCCTGTGCTTCGATCTCGTTGGTGCGATCTTCGTACACGCCCTCCACCGGAACCAACTTCAATGGCGGCAGGATTGTCTTTCGGCTTGGATGGCCCGGAATTGCCTGCAACCGCGAGGAATAGAAGTAGTGATTCGAGAACTCGATCAAGTCGCCAGACTTGCTGCGATAGTGCACATCCAGATACGACTGCTGCACATTCATCGACAGTGCAGCAGACAGCAGGTCTTCGGTATCAGCCTGCACCTGCTCAAAGAGTTCGGCATCGTTTTCTGCCGTCTCGGATTGCGTTTCTGCGATGGTGGATTCAAAGAAGCGAGTCGGCGGCAACTGCTTGGGATCGCCCGCAATGATGATCCGCTTGCCGCGGGTGAGGACGGGGAGTGCTTCCTCAAGCCGCACCTGCGAGGCCTCATCGAAGATAACCGCATCAAACAGGGGTGTGCGTGGAAAGAGCTGCGCCACAGTTTCAGGGCTGGCCATCCAGACCGGGCGCAGGTCCATGAGCGGATCGCCGCCGGAGGCCTGGGAACCCATCGCGATGACTTGCCGCAGACGCAGGGCTTTTGTGCCCTTGACAAACAGCCGTTGTTTGACAGCTGCTCCATCGGAATTCAGGCGCGAGCCAGTCGCCGCCAGCAACCGTTCGCGGCAGCGCGAGGTCCAGAGATGAATGACAAGGTCGCGGCAGAGATCTCGCTTGGCGGCATCAAGTTCGCGTACTCGAGCAAAGATCGTGTCAATCCGGCGGCTGTCCACTGTCTTGAGCTTTGGTGCCGCATCGAGCCTGCGTGCAATTTCGCCCGCGAGGACACCAAGCTGGAGCCATTTCATGGCAACTGGTGTCGGAGTGCCGGCTTCGAGCAAGTGCTTGGCAGACCCGGCGATTCCTGATGGAAGCGTTGCGAGCGAATCGGAAATGCGAAGGCAGTCATCGAGTGATTCAAACGTATCTCGAAGGCCGTCGAGTGTGGACTTGGCAACTCGTTCAGCAGAGGCCGCGACCAGTGATTGGGAAATCCACGCTGGGCTGAAGAGCTTCGATGTCTGCAGTGCGGTCTGCAGCGCAACCAGTGCATGCAGGTGCTGCGAAGATTGCTGCAAAGTGCCAGTATGGCGGCCTGCGATCTCGTGTTGCAGGATATTCCAGCACATCGACAATGCTGGAGTTGCTGATTGATGCAACAGTCCAACGACTTTGAAATGTGCGGTGAAAGCAGCGAGAGCCTGCGATGGCTCTGACGAACTGTGCGGCTTGCCAACCGCGCGCGACACCGCATCATCGAGTATGGCGGCGGCCCGGAACGCGCGAAGGTGGTTGAGGGCGGTGGTCGCGTTCGCGGTCGAAAGCGATAGCCCCAGCGGCGAAAGCACGTTTGTCGCGGCGGCCTTTTTGCCAAATGCCAGGAATCCCCACCAGGCGGTAGAGGTCGGCAGGTACTGCTCAAGCGCGAGTATTTGCTGAGCAAGGATCGGGAGCGCAAGGCGGGAAGCTTGGAGGGTTGAGAATATTTGCGGATCAACTTGCAGCGATGCAATGTGGGGGCAATGTGGTTCGGCAGCTTTGAGTGCCGCATGTGCAGCGCCGATCGCTTCGGGCAGTGCGGCGGACCAAAACGTTCGCGACTGCAGATCGCAGGTTGCCAGAACAGATTTGAGAGTCGCGGCCAGCCGCGAACGCGCGGCAGCCTGATCGCTCAAAGGTAGATCGGCCATTGCAGGAATCGAGATCGCAGGCGCTTCGGCATCAGCGGCCCCAGCGGCGGTACAACACGTATTCAGAGCTTCGCGATGCTTGTTGATTGGGACCGACATAAACGCATCGAGCGTTGAACTGGTTGCGGTTCGCCATGGATTGGCGGGGTAATCGATGGCGGCTGCGCGGTCGAATGTTTCGCGTAGCTGTACAGTGCACCGATCACATTCGGCTTGCGAGACCTGGTGCAGTGGTGCGTCATCGAGCTTGATGGATTGTGTTGCCGGGCCGCGGATTGTGAGCCAGCGGCCAATGAGTTCGCTGAGTGAAATGTCCTTGCCCGAAGGGATCAGCATCAGGCCGCGGTGGTATTCGCTTAGTTCAGAAAGCAGTGTCGAGAGCTCGGCATCAATGCGAGCCAGTTCCTTTTCCGCGGCGGGTCTCGTCGTAGTTTCCGTGAGTCCATCGAGTTGGGATCGAATGGACATATACAGCGGCTTTTGATCGCGCTGCGGATCATGAACTACTGCACATAAAGAGCCAAGGCCAAGTGCTTCGAGACGATTGGCAACGACATCGATGGCGGTGCGTTTGTCGCAGACAAAGAGGACACGTTCGCCGCGGGAGAGGTGGTCGCCGATGATGTTGGTAATGGTCTGCGATTTGCCGGTGCCGGGTGGACCGTGAACAACCAGGACTGGCGAGGTTCTGGCGAGATCAACTGCGCGAGATTGGCATGGGTCACAGGCGGCGACGAGTCGTTCCGGGGTCGGAGGTGGGGGCTCAGTAATTCCGGCAGTGTCGTGTTTGATGAAACTCTGAACTGGGCCCTGCAACTCTGGCTGCAGCATCATTTCGCGCGTGTCGCGCAGGAGACTTTGATTTGAGACTGGGAAGAGGCCCAACACCGCACTGGTGATAAATGCAGGAGTTTCTGGAAGGTCATCAGTCCGCGGCGTGGATTGAAGTTGGAAGTCCTCCGGGATCGCGGGCAGTTCAAAGAGTGGCGGCACTGGAACTTTTGCGGCGGCGGCAATGACCTTGACAAGTTCGCAGACTTCGCGCCACGGATTCGAGCCATCATCATCAGTAAAGGTTGCTTCAGGCCGCTTGCCGCTCGCCTGTTCGGCCCAGGCGAGGAGTGACTGATTGGGTTGGACGCGGTCTATGTCGTCGTTGGTGCAGGAGAGTTCGAGGGTTGCTTTGCCGCCGGACTTGATGGCAATTGAGATCGGCATGAAACAGACGGGGGCGAGGACGCGGCGTGTGGAAGGCTGGCCATCGGGGCCGGGGACACCGGGCGGAATTGAGAGGAGTGGGAAGCCCAGGTGCAGGACATCGACGCCGGTGTCGTTTTCGTAGGTCTGTGCTTCATCGGCGATGAGTCGAAGTTTTTGAAGGACGGATTGCTGACTGTTCCATTCGTCTCTTGCTTTCTTTTCAGCATCAGATTCGGGAGCTATTGGATCGGTGCTGTCTGAGGTTGGAAGTTTCGTGCCGCCAAAGCGCCGGGCGGCTTTGGCCTGAACTGATTTTGGAGCAGTGATAGATGACTCAATCGAAGCTGTTGCAGATTCGGAGAGGAGTTGTCTAAGCACTTGAGCAGGTGCAACGCTCTTGAGGTTTTTGAGTGCGTCCAGATCGATGCGCTGGCGGCTGTTATGCGGGCGGCAGTTCATGCCGGGGCCTGTCATGATTGCGGAAAAGAGGCGATCGAGCATCGACTGAAGGACACGGGAATTGTGGGTTGGTTGGGTCATGTGGGCGATTCAAGGACTGGCGTCAGGATTCAGGGATTTGGAGAGTAGATCATCGAATTCACAGGGGAATATAGCAGGAACGAGAGTCCTGTCAAAGGTCCATTCTGGCATGATAGAATAGAGGCGTGGGAATTCGTTGGTCATATTTTGCGATACCGGGAATCAGCTTCAAATCTGAGCCGCTGAGCACTGATCCAAAAGTGGCAGCACCGATTATTGATGTGCCACGCGTTTCTCCCGGTCTGAAAGATCGAATGCAGGTACGCGGCAGCGTCGTGATGCTGGCGTTCATCGTGTTCATGATCGTTCGCCAAGTCTTCGAATCGATGCAGAAGGAACCGAGCATCGTTCTTGAGATTGCCGGCTGGGTTGGCCTGAGCCTGGTTGCAATCTGGCTGCTGAGTCGCTGGCATCTTTATGAGCGATGGAAATCCTGGCGACGGATTGCTCGAAACAGCAACTATCTGATGTGTCACAATTGCGGTCAAGACCTGCGCGGTTGCAGAGTGCAAGGGACACACCGAACGGTTCTGCCTCCATGGGAAGCTCAAGAATTTGATGTGGTAGCCTGTCCCAAGTGTGAATGCAGGCATTCGGTGCCGGACCTGCTTGGTGTGTGGGACACATGAAGTGGTCTAAGCGGGAGGCGACAAAGAGCTTGTTTCGAGAACGGTGCGAGCTCTCGCGGACACCGGTCATTATTATGCTTGGGATCGTGGTTGGAATGTATTTATTCCAGCGATGGCGACCGCTCAACAGCATTTCGACAGTCCTGGTATGGGGTGTTCTGGGACTTGCAGTGCTCCAGATCGTCGTGACGCTGAATGTTGTTCGCAGGCGCCGAGATGCATTTCGACGGGCGATGGCCGCGGACAATCTGCTTTGCCCGTTTTGCACGTATGACCTTCGAGGGATTGAGCAGGTCGTGCGAGATGGAAATAATGAGCTGGAGATTGAATGTCCAGAGTGCGGGGCCATTGTGCGGGTGAATGACCTGGCGGTTGCATGGGATCAGGATGTTCAGGTTTCAGAGGTTCGGGCGTGGGTTGACAGCAAAGAGCGGAAATAAAACAACCGTGCTCATCTTCACCTGGAGGAGGCGGCGAGGGGCACGGCTGAACAAATGGACTTCGGGAGTTTTACTGGACGACGATGCGGACGTTGGTGATTTGACCATCCGCAACGACAACTGCTGCGCGACCTTGCAAGATGCGGCCGCCGCTGGCTGCGGCAGCGGTAACGATGTAGTTTCCCGGACGGAGGTCGCGGAAGCCGAATTCTCCGCCGCGGCCTGAGGACATTCCGGCAACAGTGCGACCAGCCGAGTCGATCACGGCAACGCGTGCGCCTGCAACAGTCTGACGCTGCATGTTGTAAACGACGCCTTTGATCGCGCCGGACGATGGGCGGGGACCAGCCTGTGCAGGAGAAGACCACATCGCCATAAAGGCGACAAGAAGGACAGACAACGCTGCGAAGAAACCTCTGCGATTCATACGTGATCTCCTATTGCGTAGCCCCACACGGCGAGCGCCGTTACGGAGCGGAACGAGCAGTTTACCAAGTTATTGCTCGCACGATGAAGTTTTTTAAGATTGTTCTATGGTGCTTCCGCGAGTCAGGAGCTGCTGAAAACACAGGTTAACTTGATTCATGGCAGGCGAAGGCTGCGTTTACCGCGGCGGGTTCGGAGAAAGCTTGGGTATCTTTGGAGGACTGGGGCCGGTTGTGGGTTGCAGTGTTGCTCAAACCAGTACTGGTTCCGCAGGTGTGGTGTAAGGCGGCCTGGAGGTTGATGGTCGATGCGGAGTCCACGGTGATTGGCGGGCAGGTCGGATCGCTCTTGATGTTGCTTTTGCGAGGAGCGCTGGGCGGCGCGATAGCGGCGGCGGCGAAACGGCCGAGTTGAGAAGTGGCGAGTCGGAGGTGGTTGATGGCTTTGGCGTGGGCGGATTCGTTGATTGGGGTGCCAGCGGTGATAGTGGTTTGACGGATGAGGTCGGTGCAGACGATTTTGAGCTTGTCCATCGCGAAATCGCGGGCTTTGAGGGCTTGAACGGCGAGGGAGGCACGGATGGTTTCGTGCATTTCTTCGATGGCAGCGCGGACGGATTTGGAGGTGAGGAATTCGACGACTTGCAGGGGCGTCAAGGCGAACTGCTTCTTCAGGGCGGCGATTTCGCAGCGGTTATCGAGGAAGAAAAGGAGGTAACAGGCGTGTTGGCTTGAGATTGTTGCTGGGATTGAGTTCGAGACGGCGATTGACTGGTTGAGTGTGTTTTTCATGACCTGAAGATAGAGGATTGTCAAAGGCTTGGCAAGTCAATCTTTTTTCGAAAACACACATTTGGGCCTCAGACTGACACCAGGTGTCAGTCTGGCTGGGTTTTTGATATGAATAAATCTGAAAAATGACGTTTTGCTTTTGAGTAAAACTGATGGGATTGAGCGCTGGGTGTGCGTCAAAGGGGCAATTTGGGAGTTTCTTCCGCCCCGTCCGGGGTGGTTTTGGGAAGGAGATACTACTACGGCTTGCGCGATGCCCATAGCGGCATCGCTTCACCCGTAGCTACATCCGCGCGCCCTTGTTGAGGGCGAAGGAAGCGGAGGGTCATGAGATTGGGTGTGGAGCTGTGAGAGGAAGCGTGTAGGTCGGCCCCGCCGCGTTTGGTTACCCGCCGCGTTTGGCTTGACCGCTGCCGCCTTGGCGGCGCATCTTGCCGCTGCCGCTGTAGGAATCGAAGGTTGGCGGGCCTTTTTGGGGGCCCAGGTCGCCGGGGAGAACTTGTTTTGGAGGAAGCTGGTACTTGGCTTTTGATTTGTCGGGTTTGGGTTTCTTTGCCATGTGTGATGATAGTGAGGGTGCGGGTGAAAAAGAAAACCGCCCGACATTTCTGCCGGGCGGTGGGTGGTAGCGGGAGGACACTCACTTCATCGAAAGCATTTCGCGATAAGTAGGCAGCGGCCAGAGGTCGGCGGCGACGTGACCCTCGAGGGCATCGGCGTGCTTACGAAGTTCAGCCATTGCCGGGAGGACCTTGGAGTGGATGTGCTTGGCGTGCGCGAGTGGGCTGTGGCTTTCGAAGTCGCAAGCGCTCTCGAGGCTTACCAGTGCAGCGCGGAAGGTTGACACCATGTCGGCGAAGTCGATGAGGGCTTGGCGGAGATCGCCGGGTTCGACATCGGCTGCTTCGGTAGCGGCAACTGCTTCGGCAAGACAGCGCTGGTGCTCGACGCATGCGGGAAGGATTGAAGTGCGGGCCATAAGCGTGGCGGTTTCGGCCTCGATCGTGACCTGCTTGATGTACTTCTCGATGTAGATGTGTTCGCGGCTGTCGAGCTCGACCTTGCTCAAGACTTTGAACTTCTTGAACATGTCGGCGTTGGTTTTGGAGGCCACATGCTGGAGCGCATCGACGGAGGAGCGGAGGTTGAGAAGCCCACGCTTCTTCTCTGCTTCTTCGTGCCAAGCCTTGTCGTAGCCATCGCCGTTAAAGAGCACTCGCTTGTGCTGTTTGATGATCTTCTGGAGCAGGGCGCGAACGGTCTGCTGAGTCTTGAGGTCGGAAGGCTCTTTGCCCAGGCTCTTCTCGAGCGAGGTGCAGATGTAGTCGAGGCTCTCGGCCACGATGGTGTTGAGGACGGTGATGGGCCATGCGACGGCCTGGCTGGAGCCCACAGCGCGGAACTCAAACTTGTTGCCGGTGAAGGCGAACGGTGAGGTGCGGTTGCGGTCGCCAGTGTCGCGGGGGATCATGGGGAGCGAGCGTGAGCCAAGGTCGAGCTTGCCGCCCTTGATGGTGGATTTGGGCGTTCCCTTTTCCAGCTGATTGACGATGTCGGCGAGCATGTCACCCAGGAAGATGGACATGATCGCGGGTGGAGCTTCGTTTGCGCCCAGGCGATGGTCGTTTGAAGCGCTCGCGACGCAGGCACGGAGAAGATCAGCGTGGAGGTCGACTGCGCGGATGACTGCGCAGAGGACGGTGAGGAACTGGAGATTGGTGTGGGTGTCAGCGCGAGGGTCAAGCAGGTTGAGGCCGGTGTTGGTCGCGAGCGACCAGTTGACGTGCTTGCCTGAGCCGTTGATTCCGGCGAACGGTTTCTCATGCATGAGGCACATGAGACCGTGACGCGGAGCAACGCGCTTGAGAGCTTCCATGACGAGCAACTGGTGGTCGCTGGCGATGTTGGCGGTTTCAAAGATGGGGGCGAGTTCGAACTGACCCGGGGCTACTTCGTTGTGACGCGTCTTGACGGGAACGCCAAGTCGATACAACTCGCGTTCCACTTCGCTCATGAAGGCCATGGCGCGAGTGGGGATCGAGCCGAAGTAGTGATCTTCAAGCTGCTGACCCTTTGGCGGGCGTGCGCCGAAGAGCGTGCGTTCGCAGGCGACCAGGTCGGGACGCTTGTAGAAGTATTCGCGGTCGATCAGGAAGTACTCCTGCTCGGGGCCGGCGGTTGATGCGACGCGGGTGACGCCATCAGCTGCGCCGAAAATCTTGAGCATGCGGATGGCTTGCTCGGACACTGCATCCATGGAGCGGAGCAGTGGGGTCTTGTGATCGAGCGCTTCGCCGGTCCAGGAGACGAAGACGGTGGGGATGCAGAGCGTGACCGCGCCGGCGTTGCGGTTAAGGAAGACGGGGGAGGTGCAATCCCATGCGGTGTAGCCGCGGGCTTCGAAGGTTGCGCGAATGCCGCCACTTGGGAAGCTGGATGCATCGGGCTCGCCCTGGACGAGTGCGCCGCCGGAGAATTCGGAAAGTACGCCGCCGGAGCCATCGGGAACGATGAAGGCATCGTGCTTTTCGGCGGTGAGACCGGTGAGGGGCTGGAACCAGTGGGTGTAGTGAGTTGCGCCGTGTTCGATGGCCCAATCTTTCATTGCCGAGGAGACGACATCGGCGAGCGCTGGGTCAAGCGTGTCGCCGTGGACGATGGTCCTCTGAAGGCGCTTGAAGACGTCCTTGGGGAGGCGCTGCTGCATGACGCGGAGGGAGAAGACATCAGATCCATAGAAATTTTCGATGCGGGCATCAGATTGTTGCATACGAGTTCCATGGTCAGAGTGTGCGTGAGTGCCATTGTTGATACGCGCTAGTGTCGTCATTGCAAATCCCTTGCGAAACGAACCCACTTAGTTGGCCCGATCAACGAGATCGGGTTTGAACCAGTTGGGTTTGCTGCCCATCCTGCCCATACATGTGCCCTGCGTGAACACATAACGCTGCATCCAAGGCGACCAGCTTAGAAAGTCTGCCGGTCACTTGGTTTCAAAGAATCTTCATCGGTTTGCGGTCCTCCAATTGTGACAGCCACTTTGATAGTTTCAAGTTTGGCGGCGGGATTGGAGCGATTCTGTCGAATGAAAGCGTTACATGGGCCGGTTACGACGCTTTGAACAGGCCTTTTTGCAGGTCGCGGATCATTGCTTCTGCATCTTGGATTGGGTCGCGGCGTTGGGCGATGGATTCGCTCATGCGCTTCACCAAGGCGGAACCGACTATGGCCGCATCGGCGTGCTCGGTGGCTGCGCGGACGTGGTCGGCGGTGCCGATCCCAAACCCGACTGCGATCGGGAGCTTGGTGACTTCGCGGAGTGCGGCGACTTTGGATGAGACATCGGGTGCTCCCGAAGAGACGCCGGTGATTCCGGTGCGGGCCATGAGGTAGATGAAGCCGGTAGAGGCTTTGGCGATTTCGACCGCGCGGGCGAAGGGCGTTGTCGGGGCGATGAGGAGGGAGAGGCAGAGATCGCGCGACTTGGCTTGTGCGATGAGGTCAGTCGATTCTTCAAAGGGAAGATCGGGCACGATGAGGCCATCAAAGCCTGCGTCTTTGGCGTGGTTGCAGAAGGGGCCGGGGCCGCCGGCTTTGTGCACGATCGAGTAACTCACCATCGCGATGATGGCGAGGCGCGAGTTCTCCCGCACAGAGTGGACTTCGTCGAATACTTTCGGCGGCGTGACACCTTGCTCGAGAGCCTGGTGCATGGCGGCGGCAATCACAGGTCCATCGGCGATGGGGTCAGAGAAGGGGATGCCGACTTCGGCGAAGCGGCAGCCGGCGCGTTCGATGGCTTGCAGGAGTTTGGCGGTGTCGCCGGGACGAGGGAACCCGCCGCAGATGAAGGGCATGAGGGCGCGTTCGCCGAGGGCGGAGAGTTCGAAGAAGTTGTTTTCGAGGCGGTTCACGGGGGAGGGTAGGCACTAGGCACTTGGCACTAGGCACTAGGGAAGAGAAGCAAAGGCAGGATTGAACATCAGATAAACACGATGGCAACGATAAAGGCAAAAAGAACAAAGCCTTTGGTTTTTCCTTATCGTGAATATCGTGTCTATCTGATGTTCATTCTGCCTTTCTCCCTTCAAAGACACAACGGCCCCGAGTTTGCACTCAGGGCCGTCTTGGGTTGTGGTATGGTCTTGACCCTAATGCCTAGTGCCAAGTGCCTAGTGCCTCTCTTCTCACGCCGCCAACTTCACCTTCGCCACAGCAAACCCATCACCACCCACGCCAAATTGCACGTTGAGTGATGATGATGCGTTGCCAGAGACGTTGCCGCGGATGGCGGTGACGATGTATTGGACGCTGTCGGTGCCGAAGGGGAGAGTTTCGTCGGTGAAGGTTTTGTTGCCGCTGCCGCCGATGATGGTGGGGAGCGCTTCGCCCAGGAGTTTGCGCTGGACCTGGTAGAACGTGTTGCCGGGGCTTTCACATCCCAGCGGGATGAAATACCACGACCATTGTGATTACGTACTCTTTTGTTCTTGGAATCCAAGATCGGTGAAATCGCTAATAGGGGGTGCGGATGGATGTGCAAAGTAATGTCACTACACCCAGCGCTGTGTTCCATTGTCAGAGATGTGAATATGAATTGACGGGGGTTCCCGATGATTGCCGCTGCCCTGAGTGCGGCGAAAGCCTGCGTTGGAATCGCCAAGTGTTTACGAAACTGCTTGAAGCGAGACGGAAAAAGGTGTCCCAAGGAGCGATTGCGATTATTGTGTTCAATATTCCCGTTTTGTTTTTGGCTTTGGGGTTAGCGTTCTCGGTCGGCATCACAGTTTCGTTGACCGCCTTTCAGCTTCGAATTTCTGATAATAGTATGAAGTTGATAGCAGCTGCCCTTATCCTGACGGAACTGGGAGCTTTCCCATCTTACCGATTGTTTACGGCAGCCCAGGGGGCGGTCTTTGGACATAGCTGGCGGCGAATGGTGATCTGGGCCATGCGTGTGCAGTTGGCTCTCCTTGTGATGATGGTTCTCGTGCTCGCGGCAGCTCTTCAAGCTCCTGTGAAAGGGAAGGTAATCGCATGGATTCCCTTAGCCATCTTGATTTCGTACTCGCTCGCATGGTTCATGCGAGTGCTGGCAAATATCATGTATATCAGCGAGATCGCACAGTCCATGCGGGATAAAAGGACGGTGGAGGTATGCAGAAAGTTGATCTGGCAACTTCCGCTGCTGCATGTGATTGGTTTGCTGGTTCCGATCGCGACTGCGGTCGGGCTCGCTCTATATATAAAACTGTTGTGGCGGATTCGAGGGGTAGTACGAGGACCGGTTGCGACCGCGTGAAGCCTGGAGCGGAAACCACGTAGGCTGGATCAAACTTTGGCTTAATGGATTGGGTCTCCCCGTTGGCCCCTTGGGCCTCTAACGCACAAGATAGAGGGCCAGCTCAAGCAGCAGGAGTGCCATGGCCCCGAGTGTGATGAGAATTGCACGCAGGAATCGGACATTGAATGCGAAGTGGAGCATGAATGGAATAATGGTCATGAACGCGATGACCCAGGTAATCGCCTGGGTGGTGGGGCTTGGCCCAGGAAAGAAATAAAAGATCACGCGGCAGAGGATGCGTGGGGCGAGGATCCATGCAAAGGAATCCCAATACGACATTGGCTCGGCTTCCTCGCCGCCGAAGTTATCAACAAGCTTCTTGAGAATTATTCCAACGCCAATCAGAAACGCAATCGCTAAGAGAAGGGTCATGCACGAAAATTCCGAAATTGGCTTTAGTGAGAGTTCGTTCAGGCAACAAGTTGTGTACTTGAATTGACTGTAATCTCCAGCCGCGAAGCGGATGTTTCAAGGAACGCCCGACCCAGTGTGTCGATCTGTTCAGCAGTGTGGCGAGCGGTGACAGTGATACGGAAGTATCGACTCGCAGGGCCACCGGGGTATTCGATGACCGGGGCGAGGATGTTGAGATTCAGCAACTCGGCGGAGATGCGGTCCATTTCGGATTCGCTTTTGAAGTAGAACGCGATGATGGGTGTGGGAGAATCGTTGAGTTGCGCGCCAGCACGCGAGAGCCAGGTGCGGAGGCGAGCGGCGTTGGTGAGGACGTTGATAGCGAGATTTGGATCGGCCGCGGTGATGGCGAGTGCTTCGCGTGCCGCTTCGATCATGGGGGGTGGGCAGGGAGTGGTGCCGCGGTAGATGCGAGCTTTGTTCTGGATGTCATCGACAAGCCAGCGCGGGCCAGCGATGATGCCGCCGTAGCAGCCTAAGCCCTTGGCGAGTGTGGTGGTGATGACGAGCCTGGGATCAGAGAGGCCGTAGTAGTTGAGCGTGCCGCGGCCGCACTTGCCCAGGACACAGAAGCCGTGGCAGTCGTCAACGATCAGGAGTGAATCCTGATCGGGGAGGGCGGCGAGAAGATCGGGGAGGGGGGCGATGACGCCATCGGCAGTGAAGACGCCGTCGGTGAGGATGACGACCCCGCCGCAGTGTGCGAGCGGCTTACAGATTTCCGCGGCGTGGACTGCATCGCGGTGGCGGTAGCGGAGGACCTTGAAACCCGCAGCTTCGGCGGCGTGCCCGACCGAGCGGTGGGCCTTTTCATCGATCAGGGCAAAGCGGCGAGACTGGGCCAACGTTTCGCACAGGGCCATGTTGGCGGTGTAGCCCTCGGTGGTGAGGATCGCAGATTCCATGCCGAAGAAGGCGGCGAGTTCGGTTTCGAGTGAGGTGTGAGCAAAAGTGTTGCCGGTGGTCTCGCGGGAAGCGGTGGTGGACAGGCCATAAGTCTTCATTCCACGCATGGCGGCGGCGTGGATGCGGGGGTCTTCGGTGAAGCCGAGGTAGTTGCAGCCGCCGAAATTGAGGACATTGCGTCCGTCGAGCGTGCAGTGGGTGGCTGAACAGGATTCGATGGGAAGCCTTGGCATAGATGTTGATCGGCGAAGCGGCGGAGTGTTCAGTAATTAACCGCGAGGAGAGGCGTGCATGACGCTGGGGATGGAGGCCATGGTGTGCAGGCCGGGGGCGGCGGAAAGAAGGGGAGCGATGGAGTTGCAGATGATGGCGGAGGTGGCGAGATCGCCGTGGATGCCGCCGTGGATGATGCAGTCGATCGGGGGGTCGGCGTCGATGACGACGCGGTCGTGCGGATCGGCCTGACCGATGGCGGCCTGGAACTCGAGTTCGATGATCGTGCGTTCGTCGGAGTAGGCGCGGGCGGTCTGGCGGACGCCGGCAGCGCGGCCGCGGGCGATGGGACCGAGGGCACAGTTGATATCGCGGTCGGCAATGACGGGGGCGATGTCTTCTTCCCAGCGTTCGACTTTCAGGCCGACGTAGTGAGCGATGAAGTGGAGCGATTCGCCCAGGCCGACATGCCGGAGTGAGCCATCGCGGACGCCCTTGGAGAAGGCGTTGGGGTCGAGGCCTGCGCCGATCTTCTTCTGGAACTGGACGCGGCGGCTGGAGGCGTCCTGGATGCGATGGCACTTGATGGAGCGAACATCGCGGCAGACGGCGGTGAGGGTGGTCGGGAGGAAGTCCATGAGGAAGCCGGGGTTGACGCCGGTGCCAAGAAGGCGGCCGCCTGAACGCTTGGCGATGGCGTCGAGTTCTTCAGAGAGGCCGACGTGGCGGAGCCAGGGGTAGACGAGCTCTTCGCAGGTGGAGATGACGGCTTTGCCGTGGGAGAGAAGGGTGCGGAAGGTGGGGGCACAGGAGACCAGGTCGGAGCTGGTGGTGACGATGCAGACATCGAAACGGGACCAGTCGACAATGGATTCGAGCGAGGGAAGGATCAGGCCGGAGTCCTCGAAATCGTGCATAAGTGAGGAGAGCGGTTTGTTGGCAAGAGAAGGCGCAGAATCGACCGCGGCAATAACGCGGGCGAGCTTGCGTTGAGAGAGTTCAGTGATGATTCGCTGGCCCAGGGGGCCGATACCGACATGGAGGACCTTGTGCATGAAGGCAGCGTAGGGTGGGGGTAGTGGTCGACGTAGAAAATTCACAGGTTGTTTGACAAAGCGTGAAACTCACGATTGAATTATACGAAAGAATTTCAACGATATGAAACCGGTTCAACAGATCTACTGGATTTCGAGCCCTGCACAGATGAAGGCGATTGAGTCGCCCATGCGGCAGGAGGTGGTAGATGCGATCGCCGCACTGGGGCCAAGCACGATTGCCGAGGTGGGGGAGCACCTGGGGCGAGCCGCGGATTCGCTGTATTTTCATGTGCGGAAGCTGGAGAAGGTGGGGCTGCTGGTGGAGCAGGAGAAGCGGAAAGAGGGGAAGTATGTGGTTGCGGTGTACGGGCTGGCGGGAAAGATGATGCGGCTCAAGTATGGTGGTGGAGCGGTTGCCAAATCTGTGCAGCGGGTGGTGGCGGGGGCGGTGCGGCTGAGCTTGAGAGATTTCAATCGTGCCCTGGATGAGGGCGGGTACGAGTATGTGGGCCCAGGACGGACAGTGTGGGGAGCTCGCACGAAAGGCTGGGTCTCAAAGCAAGACATAGCGGAAGTGAATCGGTTGCTGGAAGAACTGTCTGCGATCTTCTCTGGTTCGGCACAGGAAGAAGGCAAGACGTTGCAATCGCTCGCATGGATATTGGCGCCGGTTGGGGTGAAGGGACGCGCAAAGAAGCGGGCGGAAGCTCGCGTTGAAAGTGAGAACGGAATATGAAGAAGTTCAGTGTGCTGTGCGTGATGATGGTTGCAGGGTTGGCGTGCGCTGGGCCGCGGACCGCGGAAGAAGTGATCGCCAATGTGCGGCGCGAATGCGGAGTGAGCAAGGCGAAGATTCCCGCGGCGGGATTGATGCTGACGGGAAAGGGCTCGCTGGTTGGCGTGCCAACTGACTACACGATGGTGTTTAACGCGCAAGGGCACTTTGTACAGACTTCGAGCGGCAGGATTTCGACCGGCGATGGATTTGACGGGACTGATCTCTGGCGGGAGGATATTGGCGGCGAGCGACTGCTGCTTGAGTTAAGCGATCGCAACCAGGTGATGTTCGATGCGTTGATTTACACGGGGCTTTGGATGGATGAGAGCTCCGGGTTTACGTTCTCGACGCCTGCAGGTGCTGCGGCGGATGCGGAAGCGACATCGAATGTTTCGACCCTGGCGTTTGATCATGCCGCGACGGGTTTCAATGGGTCTGTCACGATTGATGCAGATACGTGGATGGTGAAAGAGTGGAACTATCACGGAGAGATCGTTGCGACAAATATCAAGTGCGAGGGGAAGATCGAGGCGATGGGGATGAAGTATCCGGCGACCTTGACCAGGACCACCAAGCACGGCAGCGATGATGTTGTGCGGTTTGAAAAGCTGAGTGAAGCTCCGAACTTTCTTGTGAGCCCGTACGCGGCGAATATCAGCGGGCCAACGGATGTGAAGTTCGATTCGAGTATCGCGGCGGAACTTGAAGTGAAGAAGGCGCCGACCGGGCACATATTGGTGCATCCGCTGGTGAATGGGAAAGATGTCGGCTGGTTTATCTTTGATACCGGCGCGGGATCGAACGTGCTCAATACGCGGGTGGTGAAAGAGTTTGGACTTGAGACGTTCGGGGCGGTGCCGGCGGTGGGAGTTGGCGGCACGGTGATGACTTCGTGGAGCAGGCCAGAGTCGATCTCGCTTGGGCGCGTGACGCTGAAGGATCCGCTGGTGGTGGGGCTTGAACTGGATTTCCTTGAGCCGCACATGGGCGTTCCGATCGCGGGAATCATCGGGTATGGACTGTTCCACAGGTGCGTTGCGGAAGTGGATATGCGAGATGCGAAGATTTCGCTCTTTGACCCGGCAAATTACGATGACACTTCGGTGAATGGACACTGGTCGACGCTGCACCTGGATTCGCGCATTGCGTGCATTGAAGCTTCGTTTGAGGGACATACCGGGATCTTCAAGCTGGATACGGGCGCGGGCAACTCAACGGTGAGCATGCACGCACCGGCGGTGAAGAAGTTCAAGCTGCTGGAAGGACGCGAGACCACCGATGCAACCGAGGGCGGCGTTGGCGGCACTGTCTCGGCCAAGCGAGGCAAGCTTGCGTGGTTTGAAATCGGCGGACAGCGGCAGGAGAATGTCCAGGTGACTTTTGCCACTGAAGACAAGGGTGCGTTTGCCTCGAGGGACACGCTTGGCAACATTGGTGGCAAGTTGATCAGCCCGTTCAAGGTCGTCTTTGACTATCAGCGGCGGCGGATCGGGTTTGTGAAGCGGTGAATGGGCGGGGTACACTGAGAGGATGAAGACGATCATTCTGCTGGCGTTGCCTCTCATGTTCACAGTGTTCGCGGCTGGTTGTGCGAGCAATGTACCACCTGCGAACAATCGAGGAAATTCGCCCTCGATGCCGGGAGAGAATACGGTTGTCGAGATTGAAACAACTGAGGGAGTGATTACGCTGGAGCTTGATGGCCAGCGTGCTCCCATTTCAGTCGCGAACTTTCTTGAGCATGCGCGGCAGGGGCATTACAACGGGACCATCTTCCATCGCGTGATGCCCAACTTTGTCGTGCAGGGCGGCGGGTGGACGATCGACATGGTTGAGAAGGCCAAGGTCGATGCGGCGGCGGGAAAGGCGGACAAGCCGATCAAGAACGAGTGGCAGAACGGGCTGAAGAATGTGAAGTACACGATTGCGATGGCAAGAGAGAGCGATCCCGACAGTGCGACGAGAGAGTTCTATATCAATGTCGCGGACAATGCGAGATTAGACACAGCACGCACGACCACGGGCAACGCCGGATACGCCGTTTTTGGGAAGGTGACCAAGGGGTTCGAGGTGGTTGAGGCGATTCGCGTGGGTGAAACTTCATCGCGGAACGTGCCGGGCGTGACTGATGGCAGCATGGAGAACGTGCCGCTCAAGCCGGTGATGGTGGTGCGGGTTCGGCGCGTTGATATTGCCAAGTGAGCACTATCAGCAGTGAGCGTGTGACCAGATCAGCGACGAACGCCGCGCGTCGGCTCGCTGAAGTGCAGCTCGAGATAGCGTGCGACGTAATCGACGATCGATGCGGCTTCTGGAATCTCGGGGTTTGATGTTGAACCCATGGGCTCAAAGCGCATGTCTTTGAAGCGGGCGACCGCTTCGTTGATCGAAAGGCCGTGCTGGATCGCGAGGCTGAACGCGCGGCAGAACGCCTGGCACAATCCCGAGATCGTCGAGCCTTCTTTGGCCATCTTGATGAAGATTTCGCCCGGGCGGCCATCTGCGTAGAGGCCGATCATGAGGTACCCCTCATAGCGGTCGATGCAGAATTTGTGGGTGATGGAATCGCGTGTGGCCGGAAGAGATTCGCGTGTCGCGAGCATTGACGCTTCCTGATCTTTGCGGGCCTGCTCATCTCGAGTTTGGGCCTGCTTTGCGTTCACATCCGTGTGTTTGTCCGGCCGATCACTCATGCCAAACGCTATCACGGCACCTTTCAGAAAGTCGCGCAGATCGAAAGAAATGCGAGATGATTCCGAAAATCCTGCCGCCGAATCGGCCACTAGGAAGAGGACAATTCCGCGACCAGACCACAAGCTATCGGTGGCAGAGTGGGGAGAACACCACAATATTGAGAAAATCGTGTCGGGTGTAGGGTGCTGGCTGGCGGCCACCCGCGAGGAGGGTCATTTGAGCTTCAGCGGCAAGCCTTCCTTCTTGAACTTGTCGATGAGCTGGCGGGCATCTTCAATCGCGGTTTCGAGCCGCAGGGCCGCCTGATTCAGGTTGTTATAGAGGTCTGGGTTGCGGAGGAGCTGGCCGATGGTGCCCTCACCCTTTTGCGCGGCGTCGGCCATGTCGCGGAGGCGGGTCGAAGCCTCGTCGATGGTCTTCATGGTTTCCTGGGCCTGGTCGATGGCCTTGCCGACCTTGTCGGAGATGTTCGTGACCGAGCCGCTGGCATCTTTCACGGCCGTGGTGATCGAGTCGGGCAACGCCTGGGCCTCATCGAGGATGCGATTGAGTTTCGAGAGCGAGGCCTTGGCATCGGCCAGTGCTGACTCATCGCCGAGCCACTTGTTTGCGCTGGCGATGGCTTGATCGGCGCGAGCAAGTGCGCTGCGAAGATTTGGCTGCTTTGCGCCAGAGTCAACTTCAGCAAGCGTGCGCGGCTCGATCATTTCCGAGAATTTCTTCGCGGTGTCGTCGAGACTGGTGGCGAGGACCTCAATGCGATCGGCGGCCTTGCCCATGCTTTGGATGGGGCCCTTCACCGTGTCATTGAGATCAGAGAACAAGCTCGCCGCGACGATCGGCGGTTGACTTGCTTCAGGGATGATTTCGCCCTGCACGAGGAAACTATTGGGAACAAGCGTGGTCGGGTCACTGGGCGGACGGAAATCGAGCGTGCCTTCGCCAACAAACGAACGATCGATGTAGACCGTCATGCCCTTTGGCACTTTGTTTGGCTCACGGATCTGCATGGTGATGAGCACGCCCTCGTTGGTCGTTTCAATATCGCTGATCGCGCCGACGCGGACGCCTTTGAGCGTGACGCCGGATGTGGAACTGAGCCCGTTGACCGCGGTCATGCGGACATAGAGCGGATAGGACTTGCGCGTGAAGCGATACAACTCGCCAAATCGCCACATCATGACGACAAGGCCGATGATGCCGGCGATTGCTACCAGGCCGGTGAGAAGATCGCGATTGAAAGAACTGCGAGGCATTTAGATCAACTCCGAAAGACTGGCGGCCTGACCGGGTGTGGATGGACGTTCAGATGCCCCATCCTCCCGACGATATACACCTTGCAGGAATTGTTGTACCCGGAAGTTTGGATTGGCTTCAAGTTCCGCGAAGGTGCCCTCGGCTTCGACCTTGCCATCGAGCAAGAGCACGGCCTTGTCAGCAACCTTGCGGGCCGAGTTCATGTCGTGCGTGACGACGATACTGGTGACGTGGAGGCGATCACGAAGTTTCTTCACGAGCTGGTCGATGCCGTCCGCTCGGATCGGATCAAGCCCGGTGGTGGGTTCATCGTACAGGACAACACGCGGTTGCAGCACGATGGCTCGCGCCAGGGCGACTCGCTTTCGCTGGCCGCCGGAAAGCTCAGATGGCTGGCGGTTCTCTGAGCCCTGCATGTCAACCACGCTCAAGGCTTCATCGATGCGTGCAGCACGCTTCTTCGAGTCAAAGTCGGTATGCTCAATCAGTGGAAACGCGAGATTCTCGCCGACTGTCATGGAATCAAAGAGCGCAGAGAGCTGGAATAGGAAGCCGATCTGCAATCGAACCTCACGCAGCTGCTTTTCACGCAAACGATCGATCCGGTGACCCTCAAACCAGACTTCGCCTGAGTCTGGATGCAATAGCCCGACAATGTGCTTAAGCGTGACCGACTTGCCGCACCCCGATGGCCCCATGACGACCGTGGTCTTGCCCCGCGGAAAGTCGATCGAGACGCCGTCAAGGACTTTGAGCTTACCAAACGATTTTCGGACATCCCGGAGCCTGATTACCGGCCCTGTCTGGGCAGAAATCTCTTCCGAAGGCGCGTGAGATGGCACGGTATTGTCCTGCTTTGAGTTCAATATCGCGCCCGGTTGCACACTCACCCTTAGAATCTCCCTTCCATGGAAACCGATGTTAGTCGTAATCTTCCTGCCGAGGTTTCGCGTGCCGTGCTTCATAAGGGCGCGAAGTTTAACTTTGAACAGGTTGTTTTCGCTGGCCGCGATGGCACGCTTTTGAAGCGGGAAGTGGTCCGGCACCCGGGCGCAGTGGTCATTCTGCCCATTCTTGAAGTTCCTGGTCAGCCAAAGAGCGTGGTCCTCATTCGTAATTTCCGCACCGCAACCGGCTGCGAGCTCTGGGAATTGCCCGCTGGAACCCGTGAAACCGGGGAAGAACCCGCATTCACCGCCGCTCGCGAATTAATTGAAGAAACTGGCTACAAATCTGCAACCATCGACGAGCTTGGGCGGTTTTATACTTCGCCGGGGCTTAGTGACGAATTGATGTACGCCTATGTGGCGAAAGGACTTGCAGCGGTCGGGCAGCATTTGGAAGCAGATGAGAACATCACGGTGCACGTTGTGCCACGCGATGAGGCGTTTGCAATGATTGAACGCGGGGAAATCCTGGACGCAAAGTCAGTTCTGACACTGCTCTGGGCCGCCAGTAAGGGATTGATTTAAGAATGGGCAAGTCAACTAAACATCCATTCAGCAACGAGCCATCGCGGACTTCGCGTCCCGGTGTGCCGCGGCGGATGCATTGGATTGCCCGTTTGCTCGGTCGCGGCGAAGACCCGCTGACGTGGTCGGTGCCGCTGTTCCGCGTCCATGGTGTACAGCTGCGCATGCACATGATTTTCATCGTGTGGGCCGCCGCAGAATTGCTCATTTCAGCCCGTCCCGATGTTCCAGGCCCGCTTCACAAAGCTTCGCTTGTGTGTGGACTTGTGGTAGTACTGCTCGCGCGAGAAGTTGCTCGTATTGTGATTTCACGCCGTGGCGGGTGGCTTCCGGGCCGCATGGTCTTGTGGCAGGGCGGAGCCCTTTCTTCTCCGCTTGGCCTCATGCCACGATTGAAGGCTCCATTAGCAGGTTTAGCGGCAAGCCTCTTAATGGTCGCGATCGCAGTCGGAGCGTTGATCTGGGCGGGCGCGCCCCTCGAATCGCTTTGGTTCAATATTCTCGAGCCGGGAATACTTGCAGGCACAATCAAATCCGAATTGCAGGTTGTGTTGTGGTGGACGTATTACGGATCAGTATTAATGCTGCTACTGAACCTGGTGCCTATGCCGCCGCTCGATGCAGGCCGCGTCATGCAGTGTCTGTTGACCAAATCGATGGGGCAGCGCGGGGCACTCAAAGGCGCAGCTCAGTTTGGATTGATGGTCGCAGTGACTCTGCTCGTCGTTGGGGTCGTGGCGGAACAGATGCGACTGGTTGCTCTCGCAGCCGTCGGTGGACTGGTGTGCTGGATCGAACTGCGGCGACTCGCGTTTATTGAAGATGCGGCTGTTGAGCGTGCCCTTGACATCACGGACTGGATTGAAGGGATTGCGGTTGCTGAGCATGTGGACGATGAACAAGTGTTGACGTCCATGTCGACTGAGCCAATTGCGAATCACGGACCTTCAATCGATGAGCTGCTCTCAAAGGTACGCTCGCATGGCCTTGGCAGCCTTACGGAACAAGAACAGGCGACCCTTCGAAGCGAAACCGAGCAGTTACGCGGCAAGAATCCGCGGCGATAGCGCCAAATCCAAAGTCCAATTGAGACGCTCTGGCCGCGTGGCCGATAATCAAGCGAACTTACCGACACTTCGACCGGTACGCACACTGGATTATGGGTTTGGGCCACTATGTCAATACACGATCGTCCATACGCGCGAGAGAACAAACCAACACAGATGTGGAGCAACGGACGCATTCGTTCGTTCAACACAGTTCTGATCGTCGTCAACGTTGCGATCTTTCTATTGGGCTGGGTCTCGCCAAATCTGGGAAACTGGATCGCGCAGTTCGGGCATTTTTCTACAGCGATGCTGATGCCGCCGAAACTGGAGTTTTGGCGCATCATTTCTTTTCAGTTCCTTCACGCAGGCTGGATGCACATTGCGATGAACATGCTGGGCCTCTACATGTTCGGCAGGATTGTTGAAGAGCACCTGGGCAAGACCAGATATCTCGCATACTACATAGTTTGCGGCGTCTGCGGCGGGTTGATGTACTTTCTCCTGAATGCCATAGGGCAGTATGTAAACATCCCTGGAGTACTGATTCACAGCACTTCGACACCGCTTGTTGGCGCATCTGCAGGTGTTTTCGGCGTCATGATGGCATGTGCGTATCTGGAACCAGAGACCAAAGTCACGGCCATTCCAATTCCGATCACAATGAAGATGCGGACACTGGTGTATGTGTATCTTGGAATTTCCGTCGTCATGCTGGTTGCGGGCTCTTCAAATGCGGGCGGCGAGGCGGCGCACATTGGTGGCGCGGTCGCAGGCTACTTCTTCATTCGCCGTCTCCACCTGTTGCGAGATTTCTTTGATGTGTTTTCGAATTCGAAAAAGAACCGAAAAGTCGCAAGCCCGCTGACCCAGGCAGAGTCAGATGCTCAATCACGGGAAATCGATCGGATTCTCAAGAAGGTTTCTGAAAAGGGGCTGCATTCGTTGACGGACAAAGAACGCGCGACGATGAGCCAGGACACCAATCGCCGCCGCAACGCTGGGTGAAATCGCGGGCTACTTTGTAGTGTGCCGCAACCTCTTACATTTGAAATCCTGAAGCAGTGTTCAACCAGCCGCGCCAGAGTGGGGCGGGTGACTACGCCGCATGGAGCGTTCGATACGCCAGCGTTTATGCCTGTGGGAACCAAGGGAACGGTGAAGGGAATCCTGCCACATCTGGTGAAGGAAACCGGCGCCCAGATATTGCTGAACAACACATATCACTTGCTGCTCCGGCCGGGTTCGGAATTGATCAAGCGACGTGGCGGCGTGCACAAATTCATGAACTGGGGCGGGCCGATTCTGACAGACTCGGGTGGGTATCAGGCCTTTTCGCTGGCACAGACGAATCGCATTGATGATGATGGCGTAACGTTCAAATCGATCGTGGATGGAAGTAGTGTGCGGATGACGCCGGAGAATGCGATTGAGACGCAGAACCAGCTTGGAGCGGACATTATCATGGCGTTTGACGATTGCCCGCCGCCGGTAGATGCGGCTGCTGGCGTGGGTGTTGATGAAACACAGACTGCGCGGCGGGAAGCGGCGATCCGACGCGATACCGGGAAAAAGGGGTACGACCACAACACGCGATTGGATATTGCACTGGATCGCACTGCAAAGTGGCTCGAACGATGCAAGTCGGCACATGCGAGACCTGATGAACAGGCGCTCTTTGGAATTACCCAAGGTGGGAGCGATCTCGATCGACGTTCTAAGAGTGTGCAGCAGGTGTGCAACGTGGAATTACCGGGCTACGCAATTGGTGGCGTGGCAGTGGGGGAATCGACGGAAGATATTGCGAAGGTGGTTGAGCATACTGCGCCGCTGTTGCCATCAGATAAGCCGCGGTATCTGATGGGTGTGGGGTATGAGCGCGACATTGTGATGGCAGTCCGCGCGGGTATAGATATGTTCGACTGTGTGCTGCCAACTCGGAACGGTCGAAACGCCAATGCGTTTACAGCGACCGGTCAGATTCGACTTCGCAATGCCAAGTATGCCGAAGATGATCTGCCGATTGAGCATGGGTGCGATTGCCCCGCGTGTGCTCCGGCGAGTCACGGTTGGTTGACGTATCAAGGCGGAACCTTCAGCCGGGCGTATCTGCGGCACCTGTTCTATGCAGAAGAGATGCTTGGCCCGATTCTTGTGACCCTTCACAACCTCAGGTACTTTCAGAGGTTTATGGCTGATCTGCGTGCGACTATTCAGACTGGAGATTGGGTTGGTTTCTGGGTCCGATGGCCAGTGGCGGGGCCTAAGGGGATTGAAAACCCAGGATGAGTTGTTTGAATGGTTGCCACGTCTAACCCAAACGGCGTGCGTATCCTAGTGGTCCTGAAATTTCCTCCCGAACACAAGGCTATCGCATGACCACAATTCATACCTCTTGGTTGACCTCGCTCGTTTCAATGCAACAAGGGCAAGCCGTTGGCGTCCCTGGCGCAACCGCCGCACCCGCCGCCAGTGCCGCACCGGCAACTACGACATCAACTGGCGCGAACGGAACTCCGTTACCCGCGCAGCCGGCTGGTTCGGCGAACCCGTTTGGCATGATGCTTCCGATGTTGGTGGTCTTTGCATTGATCATCGGCTGGCAGATCTGGCAGGGTCGCAAGCAAGGCAAGGTTCGCGAAGAGATGTTGAAGTCTGTCAAGAAGGGCGACAAGGTCGCAACGACGGGCGGCGTCATCGGTCAGGTCTGCGAACTCACAAACGATGAAATGGTCCTTCAGGTAGAGCAGGGCAAGATTCGTTTTAGCCGCAGTGCCCTCGCTGGAGTTGTTCGCAGCGGCAAGGAACTGCCTGACTCAAAGGTTGAAGTAAAAGAGGCGACAGTCAGCGTCTGATTGACTTGAACGAGACGGAATGTGTACACGCATGGAGGCGAGTGTTTCTGATGGTCGCCAGGATTCGAGGGCGGCAGAACATTTCGCAATGAACGAGATTTGGAGCGAGCTTTCGCGATGAGGAATATTTACCTTTCTGCTGTTCTGGTGCTGGCGGTGCTCTTGATCTGCTGGCGGTCAATCGTACCGCTGGAAAAAAAGCTCAAGCTCGGCAAGGACCTTCGCGGTGGAGTGAGTCTGGTTTATGCAGTGCAAATTCGCCCTGATGAGAACGCGAAGGTTGTACTTGATCAGACGATCAGCGTGTTGAAACAACGAATCAATCCGGTGGGAACACTGGATATCACGTTTATTGCGCAGGGTCGTGACCGCATTGAAGTGACGATGCCGCTGCCAGGCGAGCGCGTGAAAAAGCTTCGTCAGACGTATGAAGATGAGCTTGCCAAGCTCGGGACCAACTCGCTCTCTCCGGCTCGATTTGACCAATTGATGCGTGCACCTGCTGACCAGCGCACGACTCAGATTGAAACGCTCACGAAAGCCGATGCCGTGCAGGGCGAAAAGCTGAAGGCTGCCGCAGCGGCGTTTGATGCCGAGGCCGCCGCTCGCAAGGCGCTCGCCGATGCAACGACCGCGACTGGAGCAGAACGCGATATGCTCGTGAACGCTGCTGGCGCAGCGGGCGAAGCATTTGATCTCAAACGGGCAGAGTACTTTAAGAGCATTGTGACGGCCGAAGATGTTCGACGCGTCTTGTCGCTCAGTGACAAGGACCGTGTGCTTGATGACCCAGAAGCGAAAGATCCGACCAAGGCGCGAGTGGTCATTCCAAGTCCGCAAAAGCAAGGGCTTGAACGTCTGCTCGCAACCCATCCGGATGCAAAGGCACAGATCGACCGGGTGATCAGCGTCCATGACGCGTTTATGGCCGAACGGACCACCCTGGATGATCCACAAGATCTCGTAAAGCTGCTCAAGGGTGCGGGCGTGCTTACGTTCCGAATCACCGTTGATCCGCAGAGCGAAGGATCTGCCAATTCTCATCCCAACGAGGCCGATCTGCGCGAACAGCTTCGGGCCCGTGGGCCCAAGAATGTAAAGTCGACAGATGCCAGATGGTACAAACTCAATAAGCTCGAGAGCTGGTATGAGAACGTATCGGGGCTCAAGGCGATCGAATCGTTCCCGGCTCAATACTTCGCAAATCGCGGCTACGTGGTAGAGCCCTTTGACGGCGAGTACTACATGCTCGCCTGGGATATCCCGCGATTGAGGCTTACGCCTGCCGAAGGTGACTGGGCAGTCGCGGCAGCGAGACAGACTGTTGACGAATTGAATAAACCCGCAATCGCGTTTGAAATGAACCCTCGCGGCGGCGCTTTGCTGGGCAACTTGACGCTTGAACCTTCCAAGATCAAGAGCAAGATGGCGGTCATGCTCGACGATGAGATTTACACCGCGCCGACCCTTCAATCTGCAATTTCCCGGTCCGGCCGAATCACCGGCAGCTTTGAACAGTCCGAAGTAGATTACATCGTCCGCGTTCTGAACGCTGGTTCACTGCAGGCCAAGCTTTCGCCCGAACCTCTTTCTACACAGCAGGTTGGTCCGCAGCTTGGCCAGGACAATCTGGATAAAGGCCTCAAGGCCGGCATCATCGCTCTCGTCGTCGTCGGCGGGTTCATGATGGTCTACTACTTTGGCTGCGGCGTCATCTCAGTGGTTGCACTGCTTTGCAATGCTTTGATCATCGTCGGCGCAATGGCACTTGCTCAAGCATCGTTTACGATGCCTGGTATTGCTGGTTTGATTCTGACTTTCGGCACGGCAGTCGATGCGAACGTTCTGATTTATGAACGAATTCGTGAAGAGCTTCGAAATGGGCAGGATATTCGAACTGCTGTTCGACTTGGTTTCCACAAGGCGCTCTCTTCGATCGTTGACGGTAACGTTGCAAACTTGATTGTGTGTATCGTGCTCGGCTATATCGGAACTCCCGAAATCCGCGGCTTTGCCATCACCATGGGAATTGGTGTGATCGGCACCTTGTTCTCAGCGCTTGTCATCACAAGATTCTTCTTTGATGTCCTGGTGTTCAAGCTGGGATGGCGTCGCGTAACCATGTTGCCAATGGCTGTACCGGCCATTCAGCGATTGCTGACTCCGCACATCAACTGGTTGAAGTTGCGGTATGTCTTCTTCACAGTTTCATTTATCTATGTATCCATGGGCCTCTACGCCGCCGCCACACGTGGCGAAAAGATGCTGCACATCGAGTTCCTTGGCGGCACGCAGGTCGAAGTGCAGTTTAAGCGTGGCTCTGATGGAAAGCCGCTGACACTCGAACGTGCCGAAGTTGAAGACCGGGTAAAGGCTGAGGCAAGTAAGCTCGAGGACACCAAGACTTCGCTTCAGATGCAGGCGATCGATGTCACGCCGATCAACCCCGAAGCTGGTGGCGTTCGCTCAAGCTGGTTCTTGATCAAAACCGTTGCGACAAACCAAGCAGCGGTGGAGCAGGTTGTCTCGAAAGCACTGTCGGGTTACATTGAGCAGCAGCAGGCGCTGAAGTTTGATCAAAGCACAGAGCGTGACTGGGCGAAGGCCCCGGTATATCCAATCAATCAAGCGACTCTGGGTGAGGTTGTTGGACGCACACAGTACAAAGATCCAGTTGCTAAATATGATGGCGGCGTCGCGATCGTTCTTGATGCGATTGATCCGCCCGTTGAGTTAACTGTGCTGAAAGCACGGCTCGATAAGGCCAGGTCCCGTCCGGAGTATGCAGATACCCTGGGACGGACACGTGAAGTGGTTGTGCTCGATGAAAATGCTGGGCTGGTTCGCTCCGCTGTCATTGTTGTTCGAGATGAAGATTCAACGGTCTACACCGATGAAGACCGATGGAACGACCGTGTGGCAAGGCGCGAATGGGCATTGACACGCGATGCGCTGACTGTGGCGGGCACCTCGGCGAGCATCCAGAATTTCAGTCCCGCAATCGCCGAAACATTCAAGGCCCAGGCTGTTGCAGCGACCGGTCTGAGCTTCCTTCTGATCGGCATCTACATCTGGATTCGATTCAAGGGATTCAGGTATTCTTTCGCGGCAATCATCGCACTTGTTCACGACATTCTCACCGTCATCGGTGCGGTCGCCGTCTGCGAAATTCTCTTTGAACACAGCTGGGGCCAGCCAATTGCAAGGTCGCTCCTGCTCATGCCGTTTAAGATCGACTTGAACATGGTCGCGGCCATGCTCACGGTTGCGGGTTTCTCGCTCAACGATACCATCATCATCATGGATCGAATCCGCGAAACCAAGGGAAAGCTCGTACACGCTTCAGCTGACATCATCAACTCTGCGATCAATCAAACGATCAGCCGTACCGTGATCACTTCAGGGCTCACACTTCTGTCCTGCGTGATTCTTTACATCTTTGGCGGCGAAGGTGTGCGGCCGTTCGCGTTCGCACTGACAGTTGGTATCGGCATCGGTACCTATTCCTCGATTGCAGTCGCCGCGCCGATCGTCTGGTCTCGCAAAGGCAGCAAGGAAACAGAAGCTTCGTTGGAACCTGGTATTGTGCCCTCAGCAACTTCATAAAGTTGCTCAGGGGTGGGGAGTCCATCATGCAGACACAATCCGCGCGACTCGTTGGAGGATTCGCACTCCTGGCAGCGGTGTGGGTGGTGACGTACTGGGCTTGGGGGCCGACTGAACCCAAGATCAGTTTCGCAATGGTACCGGAACAGGTCGACCCTCCCGCAGATAGTCTGAAAGCAGAAGGGGCCACCGGCATCGCTTCACCAATGGGACCGCCGGCGATTCCCGAGGAACCTGCTGTCATTCCGCCCGAGTTCATGGCCTATGTCATTCTCCCCGGAGATACGCTGGCATCTATCTCGGCAAAACACTTCAAAGATGTTGGGTACGCCGATGCGATCGCGCAGGCAAACCCGATGATGGACCCCACGCGTCTGAAACTTGGGCGGACCATTCGAATTCCGCGTGATCCCAAAAACGTCCAGGGAATCCCCAATCTCTTGCACCCAACCCCAGCAGCTGTAGTGGGGGCCTTCACCGAATACACCGTTGAGAAAAATGACTCGTTGACTTCAATCTCCAAACGTTTCTATGGAACTATCAAGCACGCTGATCTGATATTTGCGGAGAACAAGTCCATATTGGCAAGCAAAGATGCACTGAAAATCGGACAAGTATTGCGAATTCCTCCAAAGCCGACCGATGGCAATCAATAGCGGAGCAGGCGTGGCAACTGAAGCTCATTACATTGTGACTGGTGGATGTGGCTTTGTCGGGTCGAACCTAGTTGCGCAGTTGCTGAAACGGCGGCCCGGCAGTCGCATAACAATCATCGATGATTTTTCTTCAGGCAATTTCGCAAATGTCATTTCCGCATGCGACCGAGCCTGCGTGCCGCCATTTCAAGGTGAGTGCCTCGGTTCCTGCTACACCACTTTAAAGTTCAGCGAGTTACTGGCCAAGTCCACCAAAGCTGTGTTTCATCTTGCCGCGATCACTGATACCACTGTCATGGACCAGTCGCGGATGCTCGCAGTCAACACCCACGGCTTTGAACCGCTCGCCGCGGCCTGTCTGCATGCACATATCCCGCTTGCGTACGCATCAAGTGCAGCAACATACGGAACGCCGCCAGAGACACAGCAGCGCAAGGCGTTTCCAATCTCCTCCGCTGGCCGCCCAAACAACATTTATGGCTTCAGTAAATGGTTGATGGAAGGAGTGCACCACAAACTGACTGCAGCCGGCACTGGTACATCGTCAATTGTCGGCCTTCGGTATTTCAACGTGTTTGGACCCGGCGAAAGCTACAAAGGCAAGATGGCTTCCATGGTCCGCCAACTCGTCCGTCAGGCCATTGAGGGCAAAACTCCTCGGCTGTTTGCCGATGGAAGCCAGGCTCGCGACCAGGTTTATGTCGACGACGTCGTAAACGCAACTCTTGCTGCAGCTGGAATTGGCGCGGGAACTGAAACAACCACCCCTCGCTCAGGCGTGTACAACGTCGGCTCTGGCATTGCCACCAGTTTCAATGACATTGTCGCGGCGATCCGACTTGTGCCCGAACTTAAGAACCTCAACGCAGAGTACTTTGAAATGCCTGCCTCGATTCGCGAGTTCTATCAGGATTACACCTGTGCAGACCTTTCGGGTAACAAGGAAGGACTTGGCTGGCTGCCCGCATGGAAGCCTGCTGACGCGATCGCAGCATACGCCCATATGCTTGTGAAGGACCGCAGGCTTTAGACGCCTGATTTCCAGATGATTGAAGTGGAGAACTGACCATTGATTACTCGTCGAATACTCGTGACTGGCGGCGCTGGCTTTCTTGGTTCGCATCTATGCGAGCTTCTCGTGCAGCAGGGCCACGATGTGATCTGCCTCGACAACTTTTTCACCAGCCAGAAGCTCAACGTTCGACACCTTCTGGGCAAACCCAACTTTGAACTCATCCGTCACGATGTGACTGAGAACATTTTCCTCGAAGTAGACCAGATTTACAATCTCGCCTGCCCCGCCGCGCCGGGTCATTATCAGTACAACCCCATCAAGACGATGAAAACTTCAGTGATGGGGGCAATCCACATGCTCGGCATGGCGAAGCGTTGCCGAGCCAAGATCCTGCAGGCATCAACCAGCGAGGTGTACGGCGACCCCAAGATCCACCCGCAACGCGAGGACTATCTTGGCAACGTGAACCCGATCGGCTTCCGCGCGTGTTACGACGAAGGAAAGCGTGCCGCAGAAACACTGTTCTTCGACTATCACCGGATGAATCGTGTCAACATCCGCCTCGTTCGAATTTTCAACACCTATGGCCCGCGCATGCACCCGTATGACGGCCGTGTAGTTTCGAATTTCATTCGCCAGGCAATGAAAGGCGAACCGATTACACTCTACGGAAAGGGCGAACAGACTCGCAGCTTCTGCTACAGAGATGATCTGGTTGATGGCATGATCCGCATGATGAACGCTCCAGATGACTGCATCGGGCCGCTGAACCTTGGAAATCCAGATGAGTTCACGATTCGCCAGCTCGCCGAACTGACGATTGAACTCACTGGTTCAAAATCAGAAATCGTCTATAAGGCAATGCCCAGCGACGATCCATCACGGCGTCAGCCCGACATATCACTCGCCCGCGCCAAGCTCGGCTGGGAACCAACCGTTCCGCTTCGTGTCGGCCTTAAGAAGACTATCGACTGGTTCAAGACCATCGACTGGGACGACTACCGCGCCCCGACACCAAACTACTAGTCATAGTCACATTCCGCAGGAGCCGCGTCGTTTCCCGCACCCGCATCCACCGCTGTGCACGTGGCCAGCTGGAGCGCTGCTGGTTTGCCCTGCTCCGGTCCCGCCAGTTGCAAATGTGCTCAAGACCCGCCTGAATGTGCGGCCTTTCCCCTCAGGGTCCTGCACCGGGCTGTCTGCATCCGCAAAGCTGCGGAGCAATTCAATCGTCACTGGTTTTTTCCCCGGCTCTTCACATATGTATTCATAAATCGGCATTTCAATCCTCCCAGGCCTACGCCAGCTTGCTCATTTCATCGTCCGGAATGTCGGCGTTGGTGAAGACTTTCTGAACATCATCCAGTTCTTCCAGCGCATCGACAAGTTCCACAACCGCTTTTGCGTGCTCGCCGCGGACTTCGACTCGATTCGCCGGAATCATCACGAACTTGGCTTCCCGAATCACATACCCCGCCTGCTCGAGAGATTTCTTCACAGCCTCAAACTGCGTCGGCTCGGTGTAAATAGTCCAATCTTCACCCGCCGCATCGGGTTCTTCCACATCTTCCGCGCCCGCATTGAGCGCGGCCTCAAGTAATTGATCGCCATTCAGCGGCTTCTTCGCATCATCGCCGACAAGTACAATTTCGCCCTTCTGCGTGAACATGTACGCGACGGTTCCGGTAGCGCCCACATTCCCTTCAACATCGCTGAACGCCAGCCTCACATCGGCAATCGTCCTGGCCCGATTATCAGTCAACGCCTCAACAATCACCGCCACTCCACCAGGTGCATACCCCTCGTAGCGCATCGTCTCATACGCCGCCGACTCAAGATCGCCGCTGCCTTTCTTGATCGCCCGCTCAACCGTGTCACGCGGAATATTCGCATATCTGGCCTCATCCATCGCAAAACGAAGGCCCACGTTCGAACTCGGATCCGGCCCCGACTCGCGCGATGCCACCATGATTGCGCGGATGATCTTCGTCCACGAAGCGCCGCGACGCTTGTCCGTCACTGCCTTCTTTCGCTTGATTTTGCTCCATTTATTGTGCTTAGCCACTATCTCGTTCCCTCACTGTTGTTGCCAACTCCGCATCAAATCTCTAAAGCGTCACTTTTCTTCCTGCGCTGCAATCGGCGTTCCGGGTTCTTTGCGCCCCGGGAACATTGCTATCGCCGGCTCGACTCTATTGCGATGCGCGGTCAGCTTCTTCGTCGCCGATGCCGAAATCTCTTTCAATTCCTTAACCATCGATTCACGCGATGCTGAAATCGACCGAATTTCCCTGAGCATCAAATCCGCCGATGTAACCGCCTGCTGCCACGCATTTACCGCCTGCGTCCGTTGTCCATCCGCCCACAGTGCATCGCCCAGGTGATCAAGCATCGCCGCTTCATTGCCATTATCAATCTGCAGTGCCCGCCGCAAAATCGTAATCGCTCCCTCTGAAGCAGGGCCGCTCGCAGTCGCCGCCGTATCCCGCATCTTCCCCTGTTTATACCGAAGCCATCCAAGTGAATCCACTACATGCGACCGATCCGCAAGCGCCGCTGCCGCTGCCTCAATCAGCGGACCAGCTTTCTCAAGTTCACCCTTCTCAAGCAGCGCATACCCAAGATCGTTGTTCGCAAGCCCATGCTTTGGATCGCGAGCCAGCGCTCTCCGATACATCACTTCCGCGCCCGCCTCATCACCTTGAACCGTAAGTCCGCTCGCGACAATGTACGCCAGCTCTGCCTGCTGCTGAATCGTCGTCGCAGATGGTTCAAGTGATGCATCAAAATCCGCCAACACCGCCCCAACCCGCGCCGGATCCTCAGCAAGATCCATAGCCTTGGTCACATCCTCAAGCGTCCCAAACGCAATCGCTCGCCGAATAATCAGCGTCACAATTGGCGCCGGCACATCTTTCGTATTCGCCGCAACATAGTGAAGAAACTCGCCGCCACGCCGCGGAACCTCTGTTCCCGCGGCATCCGCCACCAATCGAAGCGAAGCCGATTTCAACGATGGATGCTGTTCGCCAGCCACATTCGCTGCTGCCAGCAGCCTTGCAAAATCAGTGGGTGCGTTCACACCCAGAAGAATCAATCGCGCCTGATGGTGCTGTGGAAGCAGCTTACCCTCATGCAGTGCAACCGCATCGAACAACGCAAGCGCACGCCGCCCCTCATCTGAATTTCCTTGTCGCGGTTCCTCGGGCAATCTTGACAGCGTTGCCATCGCTCGGCTCGCCATGAACAAGAGTTTGGCTTGCTGCTCGATATCAAGCTCCGCACCAGGTGCAATCGCCGCAGTTATTGTCGATACCGCTGCATCAAACTTGTTCGCTCGCCACAGCCAATCGCCAGTCTCAATCGCCGAATCAATGCCGGGCTGAACCAGCGTCATCCTCTGCGTCTCAACTGCCAAACTCTCCGCATCTTTCTTCAGATTCTCTTTAAGTATCTTTTCCTTCAGTCGAAGCGTCTGCACATCGGCAATCTGCGCAGGCATTCTGTCAAGTACCTCAATCGCCTGCTCGTGCTTTCCCCTTGCCGCCAATACTCGCGCCAATCCGCGCCGCACTCCCACAGATCCTGGCCGCTCCGCAAGAATCAGACTGAGCGAAGACTCTGCCCCGCTCGCCAGCGTCGGATTCGTTGTCGAGTTGCGCTCCGCAAACCCGCACAACTGCTCCAGAATTCCCACATCCTGCGGCGAAGTCTTGACAACCCCAAGCACAGTCGCTGCACCATCCTGAGTGTTCACACTGCCGAGTAACTGCTGAAAACGCAAGCTCCTGGCCCCTCGGCTCGTTGGACAATTCTGCCGCATCTCTCGCACAATTGCCCCAATCCGCTGCTGGTCCACCGGCTTCGCAGCTGATGCAATGGCAATCAATCCTGAATACGACCGCTCATCATGTGGATCGGCCGCGACTGCACGACTGAGCAACTCAACGGCCCTCTCGCCTTCACCAACGCGAGCGGCGAGCTCTGCACCGCGAAGCAACGCGTCCATCTTTGAAACATCTTCAGTCGCGTTCGACGGCTTGCTTCCAGCAACTGTTTCCAGATTCGCTCTCGCACTGGAATATCGCTGCATGACGCGTTGAATCCCCGCAGCCGCCAGCTTTCCTTGTGCTGTCCCAAGCGCATTCAGCGATTCAATGGAAGACTCTGCGAGTGGCCAGTTACCGCTCTGCGCTGCGAGCTCTCCAGTGATTGTCAGGCAACCGAACTTGAGGTTTGCATCAGCGGGAACTTGCAGCCCTTCCAGCGAAGTTGTTGCGTCGGAATAGCGTCCCCACGCCGCGAGGAGTTCTGCCTTCAGCAATCTCGCTGCAATGGAAGTGTCATCATTGACGGCCGCTTCAACAACAGCAGGGTCGTGCCCTTCGGCCGCGAGAGCCTGTGCGTACCGCGCTGCTTCGTGTGGCTGCTTCGTAACCAGTGCTATCGTGCCAATCGCTCGCTCGGAAGCCGCGTTCACTGGCCAAGTTGCCAAATATGCCGCAAGCGCCTCTGGCTCTGCATCAGATCTGCCCAGCTCCGCCGCGAGTATTTCCCGTGCCGCCGATGAATTCTCTGCAGTAGCGGCCGATGCTCGGGCAAGTATCAACGAAAGCGAAGGCGTCTTGCTTTCCCCATGAAGCTGCGCAAAGCCGCTCCGGAGTCCGCTACCGGCCTCTGACTGCGCAAGCGACTTCAGCAACGCAAGCCGCGTTGCATCAAGTCTTTCCGGATGTTCCGCAGCTTCTGTCAAAAGCCGATCTGCAATCTCCGCAGTCCGCCCCTGCTTGAGCAGCGTTTCAAACCACCGCGACATGGTAAGCCCGGGGTCCACCAGTCCGGTTTCCTCCGCCAGCGAATACTCGCGCGACGCCGCATCGAAGTCTCCCAGCCGCCATAGTGCATCACCATTGCTCAAGTGCAGCTCGCCCTCGCGCCGGTAAAGCTCTCCAAATTCACTCCGCAGCGCCTGCGATGGAATCGTGTCGCGAAACCGTGACAGCACATTCTGACGCAGACCCACCATCGCCCGCAAGTGACCCATCGCCCCAATCGCATCTCCAAGATCGCACTGCACCAACTCAAAAAGTGCTTTGTCCGTGCCGGGCGATTCGCTCAACGTCTTTCGCGCGACGTTCAGCAATGCCGCCGCCTCTGCAGCATTTCCCGACTTCAACGCATCGCGTCCAAGCAACCAGAAAATCTTCGGCTCATTTGATCCGCGTGCGGCAGCATCGTGAAATGCCTTCAACGCGGCAGTGGTGCGGCCCAGCCCCATGTTCGCCTCTGCAAGCGCACGGTGCGGCTCAGCAGCGAGCGGATCAAGCTTCGCTGAAGCAAACAGATCGTCGAGCGCATCTGTGAACTTTCCATCCGCAAGTTTCTGACGCCCGCTCAGGTATTTCGCGATCGCATCTTTGCGATCTGATTCACTCACCATCTGCGGACCGACGGCTGGTGCTTCAATCGCCGGTTTCGAGATTGTCGCCAGAACTTCGTCCAACGACAAATCTGCTTTCGCACGCTCATGATCTGCGAGCGGCTTGGCGCGACTGGAGATTTCGCTCTCACCAGTTTCAGCAGATCGAACAGAACGATCTGGCTGGGTCTTCTGTCGTTCAATCAGTTCATCAAAGAGCCCGACTCGCTTGCTGCGAAATTTCGTTCCGTCAGAAACTCCCGGTTCAGTGGGAACAATCCGAGTTTCCGATGTGCAGCCCGCGGCGGTCATCAACGCCGCAGTCAGAACTGCTCCAGCGCTAAATTTCGCAGCACGTGCGAGGTAGGAATCAGTGTCGAATTGAACGAAACGCTTCATGCCGCCATTGTAAGCGGCATCGGATTCACCGTATCGGAATTGTGGCCGGAACGATCTCTCGAACTGAGCACAAAACCGTCATGTCAGGGTCCATCGTGACATTGGGCTTCTCCCCGGCGGCCGCCTGGAACTTACTCATGCCGCTTCGCCCCGAAATCGGTATCACAAATCGCCAGGTCTGTCCCTCACGCTCAAGCATGACAGGCAGGTTCATCTCCCAAGCCGGCCGCGCAGCTGAAATGTCCTGCGTCTGTTTCCAATCCACGGTCACCCTTCCCGCGGCAGCGTCCCATTCCACGCTGTACTCAATCATCGGAATACCAGTGCGATAGCACCACTGGTCGAAAAAGAACTCAAGACTCTCGCCGCTGGCGTGCTCTATTTCGCGGCGGAAATCCGCTGTCTCAGTCTCTCCAAATTTCCACTTGTCCAGATATGCATGCACCCCGCGCCAGAACGCAGCATCCCCGACACTCTCGCGCAGCATTTGCAGCACCCACGAACCCTTGGAATACGGATTATCAGCCTTCTCAAACACCGCATCCGGATGCGCGTACCTCCGATCTACCATCGCGATTGCGTCCGCCGGCGCATCCCCATTCTCAAGGTACTGGGCATCGCGGTAGTGCTCCATGATCAAGTTGTGCGCAAGCCGACCTGCCTCTCCGCCTCCGGCTTTCTCCGCGGCCCACAGCGCTTCCGAGAAACTCGCCCACCCCTCATTCAGCCAGATGTGCTCCCAGCTGCGGCACGTTACAAGGTCGCCAAACCACTGATGCGACAGCTCGTGCGAGATCAATACTTCAAGATCCGAACTCTCTGGTTTCCAGTTTCGCAGTGCCAGATCACCCAGTATCGTCGCGGTCGTATTTTCCATACCGCCGATCCCATAGTTCCGCACCAGCACCTGGTCATATCGCTCCCACGGATACGGCTCATCAAACTTCTTGCTGAAAAACTCTACCATTCGCCCGGTATTCGCAAACGCCTCCTTCGCCCGCTCCTCCGTACCGATGGCCGTCCACACCGAACACGGTATTTCCACAGTCTTCCCATCTCGCTCGATGTTCGCCGGCGGCAATTGAACCTCTGACCACTTTCCAATCGCCAGTAGCACCAGGTAATTGACATGCGGCAGGCTCATCCGCCAATGCCACTGCTCAAAGTCCGCCTCAACCTTGTGCTCAACCAAGCTGCCATTTGATATCGCCTGAAACCCAACCGGCACGCGGATGTTGATCTCCGTGGTCAATCGCTCATTGGGAAAGTCATGGCAGATATACCACATTCGATTCAGTTCAGCTTCTCCCTGGCTGAAGATCATCGGCGCGGCATCAGTCTCGCTCTTGCCAGTTGGTTTCGGATGGTGATACATCAACCCTTCCGATTTGCTCTTTGAGAAATCCAGCGAGTACGTGAATGTGAACGTGAGTTCTTCATCCACCGCGGCCGCCGGAACAACTGTTATCTCGATCTCATCTTGCACGTGTGAGTACTTGATCTCCTGCCGCTGCACGCATCGAACTTCCGACAGTTTCATTTGATCCGGCGCCGGAGCGTGTAACTTCAAAATGTCCCTCGCCCGCCCCCGCGCCTTCACCGTCAGCGTCTCTTTCGCTTCCAATCTCGCCTGTGTCGGGTCAAGCCACGACAGCTCCAACGCCATATGAAGGTGGTCAAAGGTCGGCGACGGCGGGTAGTGTGCCAACCCCCGCCCGGTTGCCTGGTCAAATGTCGGTGGGGGAGCGTGCTGCCTGTTGATTTGTCCAACTGCAGTCTGACCAATTGAGCACAAACAGATAGCAAATAGAATGGTTCTAAACAGTAAATGCACGCGCAACGCTGACTCCTTCACTTAAACAGGCTTCTGAAAACCGTTTGCTCTGTTCAGAATTCCCCATCAAATATTTTCGCTTCCCTCACGCTCGACGGTCATACACTATCAGATGCCCCCCCAACCAATGTCCATGGACGGCTCATTGGTAGAAGATTACGGCTTTGTCACTTCGCCGAGACCTTCTGCCAGCCGCTCGTCCTCAAACAAAAATACCAAAGCCACAAGTAAATCAACATCCTCCCAGCCCGGCGGCGGAATCTCCCTCGCCAGTCTAGGTGTGGGTTCAGGCAACACCGACTCTGAGTTCTATAGCCCCGTTCCCGATGGCTACATCCGCGGCGCCCACAAGTACATCGCAGTCTTCGGCACCGTCATCAGCGGCCTTGGCAAAGGCATCTTCGCCTCCAGCATCGCCAAGATCCTTAAAGACAAGGGCATGAGCGTTGCCCCCATCAAGCTCGAGGGTTACCTCAACTTCGATTCCGGCACACTCAACCCATATCGCCACGGCGAAGTCTTCGTGCTCGACGATGGCACCGAGTGTGACATGGACCTAGGCACCTACGAACGCGTCCTGGATCAAAACCTCAGCGTCGAGAACTTCACCACCAGCGGCCGCATTTTCTCTGAAATCCTGGAACGTGAACGCCAGGGCGTCTATCTCGGCCGCGATGTGCAGGTGATCCCGCACTACACCGGCGAAGTGAAACGTAAACTCCGCGAACTCGCCCTTATCGGCGATGGCAAAAATCCCGCAGACGTCGTCATCATCGAAGTTGGCGGCACAGTCGGCGACTACGAAAACAACTTCTTCATCGAAGCCATTCGTCAGCTCGCATTCGAAGAAGGTCCCAACTCCTGCTGCTTCGTCGCTCTCACATACGTGATCGAGCCCAAAGCACTCGGCGAGCAAAAGTCCAAAGCTGCTCAGCTCGGCATCAAGCGCCTCCTCGAAGCCGGCGTCCAGCCCCACATGATCGGTTGTCGCGCTTCCAATCCCGTCAACGAAAAGGTGATGCAGAAGATCGCCATGTTCTCAAACGTCCCTTTGCGCCGGACGTTCAGCATGCACGATCGCGAAAGCATCTACACGATTCCAGAAGACATGCGTCACGAAGGGCTTGATCGCGAAATCCTTTCGATCCTGAACCTGCACGACCGCGTCGATGTTTCCCACGAAGACAAGGCCCGCGAGAAATGGACCTCGTTTGTCACCAAGCTCACATCGCCACCCAAGCGTGAAGTTTCCATCGGCATCGCTGGCAAGTACGCTAATCTCCGCGATGCCTACGCATCCATCGATAAGTCGATCGAACATTGCGCAGCCCACCTCTGTTGTAAGATCAACACCGACTGGATCGACACGACCGATGTCAACGACAGCAACGTCGCTGCAATGGCCGCCAATCTCGACGGCGTCATCGTCCCCGGTGGCTTCGGCAGCCGCGGCGTGGAAGGCAAAATCTCAGCCGTCCGCTACTGCCGCGAAAACGGCATTCCCTACCTGGGCATCTGTCTTGGCTTCCAGGTCGCAGTGATCGAATTCGCTCGCAACGTCCTCGGCCTCGCAGGCGCGAACAGCACAGAATTCGATGTCAATTCGCCCTTCCCCGTCATCAGCGAATTGCCCGAGCAAAAGCTCATCGAAGGCCTCGGCGGTTCAATGCGCCTTGGCGCTCAGGATGTGATCCTCACGCCCAACTCGCTCGCCAGCTTCCTCTACGGCAAAGTGACACAAACCCGCGAACGCTTCCGCCACCGCTACGAAGTCGACCCCAAGTTCATCCAGCAACTCGAGCAGGGCGGCCTGGTCTTCTCCGGCCGACATCCATCAACACCAATCATGCAGGTCCTTGAACTCCGCCAAGGCGAGCAAAAGACTTCCGGCCCCCGCGTCACGCATCCATACTTCATCGCTGGCCAGTTCCACCCCGAGCTCCTTTCCCGCCCCCTCCATCCCGCGCCACTCTTCATGGGTCTCATCTCCGCCGCTATCAGTCGCAAATACCTCGAGACACCCGCGACCACCGGCACCTCCCAAAGCCGCGAACAAGTCCACGAAAACGAATTCTTCCGCTGGGTCCGCGGCAAAGGCGAACCGCAATCTGTCTAGACCCAGCTGGTTGCGACGCGGGGATATGTAGAGATCATCTCATCCGTCGCCCGATATGATTCGCATGCTTCCGTTACCAGTTACTCTCAGCGCTTTAGGCCTCTTCTGTGGTGTTTGCCTTGCACAGCCCGTTCCGCTTCCGCCAGCTCCTGCTGGCGTGCAAGTGACACGCGATGAGGGATATGAATTCGTCACCATCACCTATCCCGGAAATTCCGGCTTCTTGGTGAATGATGATGTGATCGCGCCAGCCCCAGATATTTATGCTGGATTTCGCGTTCGGCAGAACACATCTGTCGGTCGAGTGGATCAGGTATATCGGATCTCCCGCACAGAAATGACCGGCGGTCAATACGGGGACTTCTTGAATGCCTTTTGCGCCCAGAGAACTATTACACAGTGGTTTGAAGATCCCACATTTTACTTCTTCGGAATAGTGGCTCGAACTGGGACGAGTGCGGTGATTGAGAATGGCAGAATCGTGCGACGCATTCTCAATCGCCTTGAGCACTGTCCCGCGGACGATCTGACGATTCTGGAAGCCATGTGTTATTGCAATTGGCTTCAGAACGGACGCCCCACGAACGTTTCACAATTAATGCAGGGCGTCTATGACATCTCGCTCTATCTCAACGTTGGGTCAACCCATCTGTTCGCGCCAATTCCCCGCAGTCCAGACGCGCGATATTGGATTCCCACCCAGGACGAATGGGTAAAGGCGGCATATTTTGACCCTAATCGCACCGGACCATCACAGCCGGGTTACTGGTCCTACCCAATCGCACGTGAAACTCCTCCGATTGGTGGTCCTCCCGCGCCCTACGGCGACGGCGAATCTAACTGGGGCTTCGGGGGTTACTTCGACGAACATGGTGAGTATATTCGTCGATGGATGATCCCGGTAGTCTCGTACCCGACTATACAAAGTCCTTGGGGTCTTTTCGATGCTTCTGGTGGAATGTCTGAGGTAACCGCTACCCCTTTGCTCTGGCAAGAAATCGGCGACGAGACATTTTACTCGTGGGACGGGACAACCGTTGTGGTGAGGAGCGACACCAACGACTTTTATTTCGACCACATTGCCTATTTTGGTGTGGGACATTGGCCCTCTCCTTTCGGTGGTGGTTCTTGGATCGGTCTTCGCATTGCCGCCAGTGTTCCCTGCGAACTTCGAGCCGACATCAATGGTGACCGTGTGACCGATATGTTCGATTATTTTGATTTTGTTCAGATGTTCTCAGCGGAAGACGTTCGGTCAGATTACAACTTCGACGAGATGCTCGACCTATTCGACTACCTTGACTTTGTGCAAGGGTGGGCAAGCGGCTGTTGATCCTTACAAACTACATGACCCTGTGGATGTTTCAGGCAGGTCGCAAAATATTCTTCTCGTCTTTACCGATTTCTTGCCACCTCACGCTCGCGCTGGAGCGTGGGAGTACTTGAGGTCCTCTAGATGGGCCATTGGATGAAAGGACGAAATGAGAAAGTTATTGCTTGCGTGTTTGTTATCCGGGTCCGCTTTGGTGTCCACCTGCAACGCTTCCGTGCTCGTTTATATCAAGTACATAAGTCAGGTAAACGGATCGGTTTTCGAAACTGGCGGGAACTATTCCTCAGGGCAAGAAATTATTATAAACGTTCTTCCGACAATTTTCGGGGACGCCCACCGGCTCTCGGTGGTAGGCGTCACCGTAACGAATCCAAACGACGTCATCGGCATCATAACGCTCGCCAAGACGTCTGCAACACCGATCACGCCAACCATAACAATCGGAATTCCTTCGTCTCTGCCTGGTACTCCCATGACCGGACTCGGTTGGGAAGGGCTTCGCCGAACAGGAAATACGAATTACACAACTACTTTGGCAGTTGGAAGGGTAGGTGGTGCCACTACAGACATGAGCATTACAGGGGCAGTGAGCACTGACATTGTAACTCAATTCGCAATTGACGGAAGCTTTTCGTCCACTGGGTCTTTGGTGGCGGGCACGGCTCCCACAAATTGCATCATTCATGCGGGCGCTGGCATCGACCGGAACAACTCAACTTTTTCGATCGACATTACCAGTGCGTCAGGCAATTTGACCATCGACACCGACTCCGGCGGCAATATCAACGGAAACATTCGCGTAGGTTCCACTAGTTCGACTGCGCTCTCGGGCTTCCAAGTGAACTCGCTAGGTCAAATCGGGGGCGACATTGTCGTTACTGCGGGGGAGATCCGTTCAGTCACAGCCACCGGTAATATTGTAAACCCCGCGGAGTTTTCGTCAGGACAGACTTGGGATTCCACCCATGAGCCCTCGCTGACCGTATCTGCGCCTACCCGGCTGACAATTTCCGCTCGTGACGGAATCAGAAGGATTAGGGCTCCTCGCGTGGCCGCAATTATCAATGCGGACAGCAACACATCAGGTTCGGGCCAAATCGAGAACTTAGCAGTGACTGGCTCGGCGTACTCCGGAACAGGGGCAACGCTTTACGGAACGGTCGTTGCTAATCAGTATTACAATCCCTCGTACAACTCCGGCGATCCGACGACTGCTGCGATCTATGTTGCAGGGGTGCAAAAGTCTGTAGTTAGTTACACTGGTACCGGGGCAGTACAGTCGCCGTTCATCCTTGCTCGCTCCGCCGGAAATGTCACGGTTGGACCGGTGACGGCGCCTATTACTGTGACGGGCGACATTGATTCGGGCTCGACCTTTCAGATGAAGAGTTTGGGCGTGAGCGGTACGCCGCAATCCGTTTCAATAGGCGGAAACCTCGCGGGCAATGTCAAAGTTGAAGAGGCTTCCTATGGCCCTCTCACTGTCACGGGGACTATCAGCGGACAGATGGTCATCAACGCGAATGCTGGCTCCAGCACCGGTACAGATCGCTGGGGATCATCCTTTGGCTCACTCAGCGTCAACGGCAACACAATCTCTGGGATTCCGTACTACGCCTCAACATCATTGGGAACAGGCGCCGTTGGGTTGGTCCCTTATCACCTGCACGGCGAAGCGTGCTTTCCCCCGGCCAATTCGGCAACTCCCACTCCCTCACCCACTGTACCACTGCGCTATACATTTTATGGACCCCTCAAAGCCCCTGCGATCAATCCAGTATTCGTGAGCTATCGTCTCACAGGGTCCAGCGATCCCTGGGTGAATATCACCAGTGCCTTTTCTTATGAAATGAGCGGCCGTTCGGTCCTCATTCACAAAAACTCTTCGCTCTGGCTGGAGGATGGTTACGACTATCAAGTCGAACCAAATACGTCTCTGCTGTGCGATGGCCTCACGACCTCGGCGGACGTACAGATTTACCCATCTCTCTACCAATTCTCAGTCGTAGGCCCGATTGTCATAGGATGCGAGACAGGTTGCGAATGAATCGGTGGCCGCTGCATTCATCCCAGCTCCCACACTTTCACCTCCGCCTGCCCCAGCGGATTGCTGATCCCGTGCACCGCCTTCACCGGCGTCGCCATCTTAAACCTCGCAACGCCTGACGAAGCTTCCCACGCCTGCCCCTTACGCGTTTGATGCCAAAGGTGATACAACTCAAGCTGCTTCACACCAACCGCGACCGATGCGCCGTTCGCATACAGCCGCCGCGAAAGATCATCGTCCTCCGAGCCATACCCCACGTATTCCTCATCCATCCCATTGATCGCCTTCCACGCGCCAAACCGCACCGAGAAATCTGCTCCCAGCAGCTTGGGCTTATGCGACTTGGCGAGCCCAAATCGCCGTAGCCGCGCATGCCAGGTGAATCGCCGGTGCCGATCATCAATCGCCGCGATCTGTTCAGCAGTCAACCCCACCGGATCGCGCCCCGCAAGCAATGCTTCTTCGCTGAATCGATCTGACTGCTCTTCGGTAATGTCATGCCGAAACCCGACGACGAGGTGTTTCTTCTCTCCCATCGTCATGTGCGTCGCCAGAAACTCCTTGCCCGGACAGCAGTCACCCTGAATCACAATCACACGATCATCATCACCAATCGCCCGCGAACCCGGCAGCGAACCAAAGAACCGCAACCCGTTATTAATTACCTGCGCCAGGCGACACACACCCATGTGCTCACGCATCACGATCGAGCCCTTGAGCCCAAGCTCTTTAAACCGCCGCACGGCCAATTCGCGAAGTTCCGCTTTATCGTTATCACACGAAATCGCAATCTCATCCGGTAACCGGCTCGAATGCCGCACACCCAGCAGCACCCGCTCCAGGTGAAGAGTGGTGTGGGTCGTGATGAGTAGATACATACGCGAATGCACGGGCCAACTTTACTCCCCCGAGATGGTGAGTCCGCGCCGCGTTATAGGTATTTTTGATCGATTCCCCGGTCTCCCCCATCGATGAATTGCTCCTGTTCACCGGTGAACGGGAGCGGTTCACCGCGCGCCAAGAGCCGTTCACCGCGCGCCAGGAACCGTTTACCGCGCGCCGAGAGCTGTTCATCGCGCGCCGAGAGCTGTTCATCGCGCGCCAGGAGCAATTCACAGCGCGCCAGCAACAAACCCCCGCGCGCCAGAAGCAATTCATCGGTGGCCCGGTGCAGAAAGACGGTCCGGAAATCATGGTGATTCAGGAGGACGCGGCCTTGGTACGCAGAATCGCAGAGACGCAGAGGAATGCCAATAAAAAGGTCTTAAAACCAATGCATTGCGTCTCTGCCTTTCTCATCCTGCCTCTGCGTCTCCACGGCCTCTGCGTACCAGACACAGACTCTCTCAAATACACTTCTGCGGCGTTTGCTCCCTATCCTCCCCTCCCTATGACCGAAACTCAAAAACAATCCACCGTCACCAACACCCGCCGCGGCGATGTCCACCGCTGGTCCCGCACTATCATCCCGACCACCCGCGAAGCCCCCAGCGATGCCGAGGTCCCCAGCCACGTCCTCCTCTACCGCGCCGGTTTCATCCGGGCAGTGGGGGCCGGCATCTATGACTACCTGCCCCTCGCACTCCGCGTCATCAACAAAGTCTCCGCGATCATCCGCGATGAACTCAACGCTGCCGGTTCCACCGAAATGCTCATGCCCGCGCTCGAGCCCTTTGAACTCTTCGCTGACACCAAACGTGATGAAACCTACGGCGACAATCTGTTCCGCGTGAAAGATCGCAAGGGCCGCATGAACGCCCTCGCGCCCACGCACGAAGAAGTCATCACCGAACTGATGAAGAGCGTCATCACCAGCTACACGCAGCTGCCCATCACGCTCTACCAGATCCAGACCAAGTTCCGCGATGAAGCTCGCCCCCGCGCTGGCCTGCTCCGCTGCCGCGAATTCCTGATGAAGGATGCCTACTCATTCCACATGAATCTTGAAGGAGCGGGGGGCCTGAACGACACATACGACGCCATGTTCAAGGCCTACTCCAACACCTTCACCCGCTGCGGCTTGGACTTCCTCGCCGTCGAAGCAGAATCCGGCCCAATCGGCGGCAGCGCATCCCACGAATTCATGGTCCGCTGTGCCTCCGGCGAAGACACCGTCTTGCGCTGTTCCGCGTCCGGCTACGCCGCCAACGTCGAGAAATGCGAAATCGGTGAACGCCCCCGTGGCACATTCGCCGAACCCGCCACCGGCGAGTTGACTGAAGTTCATACGCCCAATCTCCCCGGCATCGATGATGTCGGCAAGTTCATGAAGGTCAAGCCCGATCGCATGCTCAAGAGCATCGTGTTTGCACGCAAAGGCACGCCCGAAGAACTGGCGAAGGCTGACACTCGCTGGGTCGTCGCCGTCGTCCGCGGCGACCACGATGTCAACGAAGGTAAAGTCCGCTCTGCGTGCGGGTTTGCTATCGAACTCGCTCCCGAACAGGCCGCCCGTGCAGCCGGTTTCGCGATCGGCTATGTCTCACCCAAGACTGTCAACTCAGTCCCCGGCACCATGCTCTTGATCGACTCAGATGCCAGCCTCGGCGGCTTCTGGGCCAGCGGCGCAGACAAAACTGATTACCATGTAAAACATTTCAATTGGCGCCGCGAAGTAGGGGGGTTGCTTGACAATGACACCCGCGTCAAGGTCGGCGATATCCGCAACGCGGTCGTAGGTGACCCTTCACCCCGTGCCCCCGGTAGCAAACTTGAGGCCGAAAAGGGCATCGAAGTCGGCCACATCTTTAAGCTCGGCACCAAATACTCCCAGGCCATGGGCCTGCTCGTACTCGATGACAAACAGCAACGCCATCCCGTCATCATGGGCTGCTACGGCATCGGCGTCAGCCGCACAATGGCAGCATGCGTCGAGATGAGCCACGACAACGATGGCATCATCTGGCCATTCCCCATCGCGCCCTATCACGTGTTGATCACCATCATGAAGCCCGAGCAGGTCACCCTTGCAACTGAAATCGCAGGCAACCTCGCCGCCCTGGGCATCGATGTCCTGATCGACGACCGCGATGAACGCCCCGGTGTAAAGTTCAAGGATGCCGATTTGGTCGGAGTCCCGATCCGCATTACGATCGGCGACAAGGCTCTGGCTGAAGGCAGCGTCGAATACAAACTTCGCAAGGTCGCCGGCAAGGGCGAGCTTGTGAAGCTTGCCGACATCGCATCCAAATGTCTCTCAGCAATCAACGGTTGAGTTTCTAAAACTCTCCCCAGTCATGGGTTTTCTTGCTCGGCATCGACAACGCCAGCATGATGCCGCCAATTGCCCAGCCCCAGGGCCAGAAATATCCCGCGAAATAGATCGCTGTTGATATTCCAATGAGTATGAGCGAAAGCAGGGCTCGAAGCCATGCAGGTTTATCCATCCACCATTCAAACAACGCCATAGTTCAACCCCCGGTCGATCGATCTGGGGCATAGTTTACCCTGAGAGATTGCCGCTAACACTGTCAGGTTAACATAACACATGTTATCGGCGGTAGGGGGGGGTAAGAATCCATGCGGGAATCGCCCACTCTCATGTCAGCCTGATTGCAAAGAAGATCGCCGTAAAGATCAAGTCCGCAATCACGATCGCAACCACTGATTGCACCACTGTCGCCGTCGTCGCCTTGCCCACACCTTCAGCGCCTGCGCTCGTGCCCACCAGTCGCAGCCCATTCGAGCACGCGATCAGTCCGATCAAAACTCCAAACACCGCCGCCTTCGCAACGCCAGTCAGAAAGTCGACGGCCTTGACCTGGTCCAAAGTGTTCTGAATGTAAGTCGCCTTGGGAATATCCAGCACCAGCACCGAAACTCCAAGCGACGCCGCGATCGCCGTGATATCTGCAAGCACCGCCAGCGCGGCCATCGCAATCATCGATGCAATCACGCGAGGCACCACCAGAAATCTCACCGGATTGAGTGCATGCGCCTCAAGCGCATCAATCTCTTCGCTCACCGCCATCGTGCCGATTTCCGCCGCCATTGAAGCTCCGGCAAAGCCAGTCAGCACAATCGCCCCGATCAAGGGCCCCAGTTCACGCAATACCGCCACGCCGATAATGTTCGCCACCGCATCACGGCTTCCAAATTCATCCAAAGGTGGAGCAAGCTGAAACGCCAGGATCAATCCCACGCACGACGAGACCAGGCAGACGATCACAACTGATCGCACCCCCACTCGCACCAATTGCGTCACAATTGCGCGTCGTCCCATGCGTACGCGTCCCTGCACACACGACCGCGCAACCCATTTGGATGCATCAACCAGCAGAAAGAACGAGTACCCCACTTGCTCAAGCACATTAAAAAACGTTGAGCCCAGAAGCCCCGCCACCGATGCAATCGGCTGGACAATCAGCGTACTGAAAACGCCTCGCTCGGGAATAGTTGGTTCTTCACTGCCCATGAACGTCAAGCATATCGCAATTCAGCCGGCAGTGCACAACAGTTGTCAAATTGCCGCAGCCGCGGCCTGATCCGCCGCGATCGTGAAAACTCGATGCAGCTGCGCAATATCAAAAATCGCCCGCACCTTCGGCGTCAAACCGCACAACACCAACGTCGCACTCCGCCGTTTGGTATTCTGCAGAGCTTCCACCAATGTCGCCAGCCCCGGCGTATTCATGTAATCGACCTTGGAAAGATCAACCACGACCTTGGCGGTCTTCCGCTCATTTGCTGCACGCAGCGCTTCGCGAAACGGTGTCGCTTCGGTATACCCGACATCACCGGTCAGGATCAGCGTCACAACCCCTTCACCATTCACAGTTTCAATAGAGAGCGGCCGCGAACTCATGCGCCACCCCCGCAGCATGATTTCACCGGTTCGCCCGCAGCCCCAGCCTTGATCGTTTTTGTCATCGTCAATCGCATCCCCACTTGTGCCCGCTTTTCATAGACCGCATGGTCCATCACTTCTTTAATGATGTGAACCCCAAGACCGCCCGGCCGAATGTCATCCAGGTCCCGGCTCTTGATGCCTTCGGGATCAACCTGTTTCGCTTCATCTTCAATCACAATCTTGATCGACCCCTGCTCAGTCTCTGTCGCCGCCTTGGGCCAGATACTCATCCAGATCGTGCCTTCCGTGCTCCGGTCATATCCATGCCGGAACACATTGCATAGAGCTTCATCAACTGCCAGTGCGATCTGCGAGCAATCAAGCTCATTAAACCCAGTCCGCCGCGCCACCCACAACACCATCTCCCGCGCCCCTGACAACAACATCGGGTCTGAAAGCATCTGGAGTTGTATATGCGGTTTGTCGCTCATCGTCCTAACTCGCGGCCAGTTCCTGTATCACCAACAAACTCTCGCCCCTCATCCGACTTCATCCAATCCTTCCAACGCTCAATCGCGGCCCATCTCGACCGCTCCGAAGAAGCATAATCGTACGCAAAGTCTTTACCCGTCAACTGCCGCAACCCCCCTATCGCGGCAAGCCTCGCCGCGGGGTCATCATTCTGCAGCAATTCCACCAATTCCGGCACCCGCGACCGATCCCCACTCGCCGCCGCCTCAAGCCCAGCCCGCGCCCGCTCCTGCGGGTCCGGCGAATCAAAGCCTTTCGGCGATGATGGCGAACAACCGCTCAGCAGCACAATCGAACAGGCAATAAAGAACAACCTTGGCATGCGTGTAAGTCTACGTCATCTCCGAGCCCATGTAATGGGCTGGTGATAGTTGTTAGATGCGAAGCATCTGGTAGGAGTTTCCCATTCTCATTCCGCCCATGAAATGTGCGGGCGAACATGCCATACCACAAGTATTCTCGTCCCCGGCTTGTGACTACCGACTTCACCACCTCTTCGCCCATATCTCTTTCAAATCAGCAACATCCACCTGCCGCCCGCATTCCGGACACACAATCACACCGTTCTCATCTTTGGGAAGGTGGTACGCACAATCCGGGCACATGAAATAGTCCAACTTCGCCGCCTCCTCCCGCAGTCGCTCGAACTCGGAGTACTCCCGAAATCTTCGCGGGAGCAGAATGCTGACCGGGATCAGCCAGAAGGCCGTCCATGTCCAATAGACCCAGTCCGGCAGGGCAACGAAGTACGACAAAAGCACACTTGCCATTACAACCGCCGGCAATATCCACGTCCACCATCGCTGGTCATACGAGTTCCATCGGTTATCCCGCAACTTACTCCGCAACCGTCCCTCTTCCTCCTCAACCTCCGCCCGCGTCATCGCTTTCTTCCGCGGCACCCGCGGCGGCGGCACCTGCCAACTGCACTCCGGGCGTCGCGAGGAGCTATTGGGAAACTCGTATTTGCACTCTTGACAGATCAATGTGTTCTCAAAGACTGACTCGCCGACTTGAGCCAAAGCATGAATTTCACGCCATATTACCAGATTTGTCTCCGGCCCGCCGGTATGGGGGACCATAGAAAAACTCCTCAGCCCCGCGGGTTAGTCATTTCCCCCCGCAGATACATCGCTTACCCGCGGGGAAAAACTCTTCAGCCCCGTGAGGAAATCATCTGCGCGCGGGGATAAGCGATTTCCTCGCGGGGGGAAATCGCTTGCGCGCGGAGAAAAATGATTTCTGCGCTGGGGGAAATGACTTCCTCGCGGTAGTTTTTCAATTCCTCACGCACCAGACCGCCCTTCTCGCGGCACTTTCCTCCCCCACTCAGGTGCCCCGCGCGTCAAGATAGCGAACCTGTGCCGCCTATGCCGCACCATTCACCCAACATCGCCCCACCACCACGATATCATTGCTACATCATGCAATGGTTCTTAGAATTCCTCGGATTCCGAGAACCGCCCGGTGCTCCGAAGCCACCTGAGCCAGTCAAGGTCCCCAAGCTTTACGAGACAATGTCCAACCGGCAACACTACTTGATTGCCGCATATGCACTATTGATCGCCTTTCGAGCACTGTTCTCCCAGCTATACGATGTGAAACACACTGCGACTATGACGTGGGCCGCATTCGCCGCACCAGCCTTCATGATCGCATGGTTTGGCTACAACACCTATACAAGACGTCGCTGGCGGAGCATTCGGGCGCAAGCCAAATCAGCAGGCTACCTCCACTGCCCCACCTGCGGACATGATCTCCGCGGCGGAACTCTCAAAGGTTCTGCTCAACCAGTCCCCTCGGTCTCTGATGCGGCCGAAAGCGATGTCGTAGTCTGCCCAGAATGCGGCGACTCACACAACGTCAGATCGCTTGCACAGGTCTGGGAGTTGCCGATCGCATGATGGCCTGAAAAGGTCTTTGAACGATCATCTATCTCGCATTTGTGCGCGGCACTCTGGACACGGCACTGCCATGTCGATCCCGGTCCGGTCGTATCCGCACATAGGACACAATGCCATCTGAGACTTGCCAGCGATTCGGTCTGACTTTCGCCAAGCTACGAATGCAAATGAGATACTCAGAACCATCGGGAGCCAGATTGGGACCCCATACTCCACCCCAGTCGAGGCCTCACGATATTGGAATCTCAAATCAAACCGGTCTGGCTTGTCATACGGCAACCACGTTCCTCGCAGGAGACCCGGCGGGCCATCGATGAAATACGCAACTCCACCGTTGGCAACAGCAGCGTTCCCTGATTGAAAGAGATACCCAATGTTGTAGAACGCGCTGCTTATCCACAGCACACATAGAACGCCAGAAGACAAGACCGCGAGCCGTGTTGCTGTCCGCCAGAATGTGCATGTGCGTTTCACATGTGAACCATAGGACGTGACGCCTTTCCTGATGCAAAACCTCAAGACACTTCGGCCGTATCATGGGACATGAGCCAGGCCTCCCAAACTCCCGACACACCCGAAAACCTCGCTGCCCAAGCCGAGCAATTCCGCGCCGCCTTCTCCACCCTCAAATCCGAAATCGGCAAAGCCGTCATCGGCCAGGATGCCACGGTCGAAGCGACCCTCATTTCCGTCATGGTTGGCGGCCATCTCCTCCTCGAAGGCGTCCCCGGGATCGGAAAAACCCTGCTGGTCCGCAGTCTCGCCGCCGCCATGTCGCTCTCCTTCGGCCGCATCCAGTTCACACCCGACCTCATGCCTGCTGACATCGTCGGCACCACCGTGGTCCACGAAGTCGATACTCCCGAAGGCCGCTCGCGCCAGTTCCGCTTTCAGCCCGGCCCGATCTTCGCCCAGCTCGTCCTCGTAGATGAAGTCAATCGCGCAACTCCCAAGACCCAGTCAGCGCTCCTCGAAGCCATGCAGGAGCGAATCGTCACCGTCGGCGGCACAAGTCACACCCTCCCCGCCCCCTTCCTCGTCCTCGCAACTCAGAACCCGATCGAGCAGGAAGGCACCTACCCGCTCCCCGAGGCCCAGCTCGACCGCTTCTTCTTCAAAGTCCTCGTCCCTGCTCCATCACGCATCGAGCTTCACAAGATCATCGACCTGACAACGGGCAACGCCATCGCCAAAGTCTCGCCCGTCATCGATGCCCCCACAATTCTCCAATATCAGCAACTTGTCCGCCGCGTAGCGGTAGCACCAAGTATGCAAGACTTCGCCGTTCGCCTCGTCCTCGCCACCCACGCCGACAGCGAATTCGCCTCGCCGCTCGTCAAGCAGTACATCCGCCTGGGAGCATCACCCCGCGCGGCCCAGTCGCTCATCCTCGCCGCCAAGTGCCGCGCACTGGTCGAAGGCCGCGCTGCAATCTCCACCGATGATCTCAAGTGGGCCTCGCTCCCCGCACTTCGGCACCGCATCATCCTCAACTTCGAAGCCTCCGCCGAGGGAGTAACTCCCGACACCATCATCTCGAACCTCACGCAGACTCTCCCAATCGAAGTGGGTTACATCGGTGCCGGAGCCTGACCGCATGTCGTCGCGTCCCATCTCCGCATTCTCGCTCGCGATCCTGTTGCTCCTGTGCGGCTGCAGCGGCTCGGCACCCAAGTCCTCAAATGCAACTGTGACTACGACCGCCCGCGCCCGCCTCCTCTCCGGCCCCACCGCCGCGATTGTCGTCGGCGAATCCGCCGTCATCCCAGTCAATCCAGCTTGGCAACTCGATCTCGACACTGCAACCTCTGCCCGCCTCGATGATGGCCGCACAATCCCGATCGAAATCTACTGGGCCGCGCCCGCATACACCAACGCCCCCAGCAGCTGGATCACCGACTTCGGCCTCTGGTCCGCAACCCCCGAAGAGAAAAGCACCGCAAATGCCCGCCGCGGTGTGAGGCTTATTTCTGTCTCTCCGCCCACCGATGCACTCGGCCAAGGCCTCTGGATCGGATCCAAACGCATCGAGTTGCAGTGGATCCCCTCCGCAACCATGCTCGCCGGTGAAACAAATGCGCAGTGGACTCCACGCCTCGATGAAGCACAGCGCAGCAACACTGCCCTGCTCACGCACATTTCCCCAGAGGCAACCAATCCGCTCACGCGCTGGCGTTTCAAGCTCTTGACCGAAGGGCTCTCGCCCGCCAAAATGCGAAGCGATGAATCCGCGTCGTTCAGCGACCCCATCATCGAAACCTGGGCCCGCCAGACCGAAGCGATCTTCCGCTCCGCCATTCGCAAACTCCGCAGGGCCAATCCAGCGACCGCCGACGCCTTCATTCATAAACTTACACAAATAATCACATTCCCCGATGGTCACATCGCCCCACTCTGGCCCTCGACCGATGTCGACCTCCTGGGCCTGGTTGAAGACCTCTGCCATCAAACCGTCACGCCCGACTCTGCCGCCGCCACAATCGAAGATTGGCTCAACGCCCAACCCGCCGCCGCCGCATGGGTCCGCGACGACGCCGCCGGAATTGGCACTATCCCCGAATCCACAACCCCAGTCATCTTCTCATCCCTTGGCGCAGTCAACCTCGGCAACAAGCCCGCGCTCGCAACTCTGCAGTCCAGCGGCACACCTCAACTCGTCCGACTTGAAGCCGACGCATCCACCGAGCGTCTAATCTCCACCCTCTCCCCATCCCCTAACACAACTAACCTCCCCCAGGCAACGGTCCGCATCCTCGATTGGCAGCTTCAACGCACCGTCGCCGCGATCCCCATCAAGCTCACCCCGCCCGGTCTTTCCATCGGACCGCTCGTCCCCGATTGGACGATGCCCGCACTGTTCCGGTCTGACGAAACCAGCCTGCTTGCCGCCCGCCCCGCCGACATTCAGATCACGCTCACCTGCAACAGCCAGTCAGTCAGCGGTGTCGGGCCTGAAGCTCAAAGCGGCTGGACACTCATCGTCATCAGCCTTGCCCCCGCAACTTCAGGTGAAACGTTCCAGGTTTACTTTGGCTCAACCACGCAGCCCTCTGGTTCTATCGATCTCTCCAGCGAAGGCTCGCTCAAAACCACCGGTTTCGGCGGCTCATGTCAGACCCTGGTCACCAAACTCCCTACCGGCTGGGGCTGCCAAATCAGCCTGCCCCGCGGCGTCATCGACTCTCACGGCCTTCTCTCCCTTGGCATCTCCACCACGCGTCCCGGTCACGGCCGCGCATCCTGGCCACGACCGCAATTTCCGTGGCAGACTCAACCCGCACGAGTCATCTTCGATACCTCAACCTGGGGCGGCCTCACTTCCGCGCCTGAAATCCAAAAATAAACCACTCGATTGCAAGCAACCCGCACGCGATCAGCACACACAGCGGCCACAGTTCGCGACCGCTTTGCCCTGCTCCCCGTTTCACATTCTCATCGCCATCTGCTTGAGTGGCATTGACACGCAAGTCACTTTCGGAAGAGTTGGTCAATGACACTGCCAGTTGCGCGGGCTCCGCATCCAGGCCAGCCACCGAATATGTGCCGACTTTCTCCAGCGGTTCGAGTACCACAATGCGCCGATTTCCATCGCTGCTCGCGCTGACATCAACCTCTCGCTTCACACTCCCGCTTTCAATCAACAGTTTCCCCGCACCGCCGCTCACCTCAATCCGCACCGGATCGCCCGTCGCAATACTCCGACTCCCCTGCTCCTTCGCCGACACCCACCGGATCGCCTCACTCAAGAACACTGGAAATCCAGCCTGTAATTGCCAGTTTGAATCCGCGAGCGCAAACCCAGTGACAAGTCGCCGCGGCCCATTGCCATCTCGCGCCACAATCAGCGGCCCAACTTTCGAACGCGCAAGCACCTTCACGCCTCGCACCGGCGACTCTCCAATCCCACGCGTCTTGCTCACAAACATCGAGTCCAGCGGCGAATCCCTCAACACCGGATGAGTCCGCTCCCACACCAATGCCCGATCATTCAATGCCAGTTCATCACCCAACTGCAACCCTGCCTCAGGCAGCCCGGCTCCAAAGCTGATCGATGGAATCGCAGGTCCCGCGGCAGGGCTCACACGGTCAAAGATCACCGCATCAAACCGCGACAAGTCTGCGGGCGACATCTGGGTGAACGCGCTGGGCCGCGCTTTCTCGATCACTATTGGTTTCAGCTCTGCAAGCACTTCTGCCAGCAGCCAGTCAGCGCCACCAATCGGCGCCTCCTTGCTCGCATCCTCCACCACCGCCTGCGGCGAAACATACAGAATCCGCGCAGGCGAACTTCCATCAATCACAACCCGCGCCTCATTGTCCACCGCCAGCGCATCCTCGCGCGTAATCATCACGTCCAAGACCCCCGCCCCGTTCGCGTTCACCGTTCGTGCAACCGAAACCTGCCCAAGTCCTTTCACAGTCGCTGGCGGCACATCGGAAGTAAATCGATCAACCACTTCGCCATTCAATCGCAACGCGCACGGAACAGTCACTGCCGCCGCCCCACAGTTCGTCAACGACACAAATAGCTTCACATTCGCCGGATCGTTCACCTCTCGTTTCGCGGCGATCGCAGCGATCCCAATATTGTCCACATTGCTTCCGTCTCCAACCGCAATCACGCGAACATCAATCCCCTGCCCGCCCGAATTCCCCGGGCTCGCGCCATCAGTTACCACAGTTGCCAGCACGCGCTCCTGCTTTACTCGGGCTTCTTCGTTTTCCGCAGTTTCCGCATCCGGCCCGCTCATGCTGCCACGAATCAATGTGAGTGCCGATGCGAAATTCCCAGGCTGATCCGTCACCACCGCCGCATCAATCGCATCTTCCAGCACGCTCGCCCGCGTTGTCGGCGTCACAACTACTCGAGCCTGCGCTGCAAACGTAATCAACCCGACTGTCGCGCCCGCACCAGTCAATCGCTTCGCCTCCGCCTTCAACTTCTGCTTGGCATCATCGAATCTCGTGCTGCCTCCCTCGCGTGCCTGCATCGATGCCGAGCAATCCAGCACTACCCAAGCCCTCATCCCCGCCACCGCCGCATCCCGCGACACAGGTCGCCCCAGCGCAAGACACAACAGCCCCACGATCAACAAGTGCAAGATCAAAAGCAGCGACACTCGCAACCACTTCAGCGGCACATTTGCCTGCACATCTTCCGCCGCCGCTTCCCAGAACGCTGTCGTACTCACACGCACCGGTCGCCGCCGCAGTTTGAGTAGATAAAGTGCCAGCAACAGCGGCACACAAATGCCCGCCGCGATCGCCGCGATCATCGGCTCAAGCAGACTCATCTCTTGGCCTTCTTATTTTTCGCCTTCGGCGATTTTTTGGCGATCTTCTTCGTTGGCTTCTTCACTGTCTTTTTAACTGGTTTCGCGACAGCCTTCTTTGCGACCTTTGCCGTCGCTTTCCTTGGCTTCTTCTTCAACGGCGCGGGTACGGTCAGCGTTTCCTCAGGCTCGAAGTCAACCTGCACTTCTTTCTTGACTTCCCAGCCATCTGGGTTCCAGGCTGGCGCTGCGATCGGAACCACCTCTGCCGCCCTTGGCTTTGCCTCAGGTCGGGGAATTGCAATTCCCTTGTAACCCTTGCCCCAGATGAACATCTCACGCGAGACATCGCGGCTGGCCTTGGGTTTCATGCCGCCGGCATCAGCAAATAGAGCTTTGACCTCGCGGAGGAGGGTTGGGAATTCTTCACCCTCAAGAACTTTCATCAGGGTGTGTCCGCCGCGACGCAGCAGATGAGGCAGCAAGTCGATCATCCGGCGACAGAGTCGGACTGACAGGAAGTCATCACCATGGCCGGAAGTGCTTGGGGCCATATCGCTCATGACTACATCGAACGGCATGCCCATGCCGCCGATCAAGACTTCTGGCGGGGTCTGGTAGATGTCGCCTTTTACAACATGTACGTTGTCGCCGAACCGGTGGCGCACATCTGAGAGATCGATGCCAACGACCACGCCTTCGGGGCCGACCATTTTTTCGGCGACCTGGAGCCAGCTCCCGGGGGCACAGCCGAGGTCGAGCACCGCATCACCCCGTTTGATGAGCCATTTCTTTTCAGTGATCTCAATCAGCTTGTAGGCAGAACGCGCGAGATAGCCTTCATCTTTGGCACGCTTGAAGAACTCATCATGTAATTGTCGACGTTGTGGAGGCATCCCCCACTGTATCCGGAATCCCACCGCCTTGGCGCGGCGAGTTACTCCTCTTCAGGCTCGTTCCCCTCAAACAAGTCAATCCAATTCGCCTGAACCGTCTCCAGTATCTTCTCATTGCACGGATGCCCAGCCTCTTCCTTGAAATCCGGCAGTTCGCTGGTCAACTTCCTCAGTAACGTAAACGAAATTCCGCGCGGGTCAATATCTGGATGAAGCTCATAGAGCAGATCAGCTATTAACTCAACTTCAAGCCAGCCAAAAGTCTGCGCCATGGACAACTTTAGTCACTGATCAACACTTGCTTCGTCCCATCAAGCAAATTTCCCTGCTCACGGGGCGTCTGCCTCACGCGACAATCAATCAGATCCAACATGCCGGGGTTTCCCTCACGCATCCACGCACACTTGAGACCCAGTGTCTTTTGGTTTTGTCATAGACTTGCAAGGTTCCTTAGATAATCTTATTACAACGTGCTCCTCGTAAGATAAAGGATCTGTGTATGTTCTCTCTTCCTCCTCTCCCCTCGTGGGATGGCCTTCACCCGATAGTCATTCACTTTCCCATCGCCTTCATCTTCGTCACACCGCTGCTGATACTCCTCGCTCTGTTCTGGCGGAAATACACCGGCATTCTCCTCCTCGCCGGCGTGCTCCTCTTGGTGCTCGCCGCCGCCGCCGCATTCATGGCAACCAGCACCGGCGAAGCTGCCGCTGATCTGGTCCCAAAGTCCACCGCACATTTCGCTCTGCTCAATGAGCACGAAGAACTCGGCGAGATCGCCCGCAACGTCTCCCTCACCCTCGCTTCAAGTCTCCTCATCGCAACAGCCGTGTTCTGGAAGTGGGAAACTCGCATTCCCCGCGGCCTTGTCATCTTCTTCGGGCTTCTTTTTGTCATAGGCAACCTTGGCGGCGTTCTCATCGTCGCCAATACCGCCCATCTTGGCGGCAGACTCGTGCATGAGGCCGGAATTCACGCACGCTTTTCCACTAGCCCTGACACTTTCCCACTTTCCGGGTTACCCGTGCCTCCAACCTGCAAAGAAAAAGACAAAGACAGCGATGACTGATTCAGTAATCCGGAAACCCACATGACAACTCCACTCCCCGCGGCTGCTCGGTCCAAGTTTGCCGAGTTCTTCGCCAGCCGACTTATGGTCGTCATCGCCATCGTCGCGATCCTGGGCATCTTCCTCAATCTCCTCCTCCGCTACGTCTTCCACACCGAAGTCCTCACCTACAACATTCCACTCTTCGTCGTCCTGGGTTTCGGCGGCATCCCTCTCGTCTACGAACTCGCTCGCAAGGTCATCAAACTCCAGTTCGGCTCGGATCTTCTCGCCGGCATTTCCATCATCACCGCTGTAATCCTCCAGGAATACCTCGCAGGCGCACTCGTTGTCCTCATGCTCTCTGGTGGCGAGGCTTTGGAGAGCTACGCAGTCCGCAGCGCATCATCCGTGCTCCGCGCTCTCGCCAATCGCATGCCGTCTCTCGCACATCGCCGCACCAACGGTCAAGTCTCCGATGTCCCACTTTCCGAGATCGCCATCGGCGACACTCTTGTCATCTTCCCCCACGATATCTGTCCGGTCGATGGCACAGTCATCGAAGGCCGCGGCGTCATGGATGAGTCATTCCTGACCGGCGAGCCCTTCCAGATGTCCAAGACTCCGGGCTCCGAGGTCATCTCTGGCGCCATCAACGGCGACTCAGCCCTCACTATCAAGGCCACGCGACCCGCCGCAGATTCCCGCTACGCCAAGATCATGAAGGTCATGCACGCCGCCGAGCAGAACCGCCCGCACATGCGTCGCCTCGGCGACACTCTCGGTGCGTACTACACACCTCTCGCCGTCCTCATCGCCATCATCGCCTGGGCAATCAGCGGCGAATCAACCCGTTTCCTCGCAGTCCTCGTCGTCGCCACGCCCTGCCCGCTCCTGATCGGAATTCCGGTCGCCATCATCGGCGCAATCTCCCTCTGTGCCCGCCGCGGCATCATCATCAAAAATCCGACCGTCCTCGAAACCATCGCCACCTGTCGCACTGCTATCTTCGACAAAACCGGCACGCTCACCTACGGCCGCCCCCGCCTCACCGATCAAGTCATCACTCCCGGCTTCAATGCTCCCGATGTCCTCGGCTTGGTCGCCAGCCTCGAACGCTACTCCAAACACCCGCTCGGTCACGCCATCATGGCCGCCGCAGATGGAATCCCTCTGCAGGAAGTCACCGAGATCAGCGAGCCGCCCGGCCAGGGCATGCGCGGCACCGTCGGAGGCCACATCGTCCGTATTACCAGCCGCGGCGCAATCACCAAATCCCCCGTTCCCGGCGCCGACCTAATCCCTCCGCACGGCGGCGGCCTCGAATGCATCATCGTCATCGATGAACGCTACGCAGGGCTCTACCGCTTTCGCGATGAACCACGCGCTGAAGGCGCATCCTTCATCAAACACCTCAAACCTCAACACCAGTTCAATCGCCTCATGATCGTCTCCGGCGATCGCGAATCCGAAGTCCGTTATCTGGCTGACAAGTTCGGAATCACCGAGGTCTACGCGCAGAAGACCCCAGAAGAGAAAGTTGTCATCGTCCGCGCTGAAGCGGCCAAGGCTCGCACGCTCTACGTTGGTGATGGCATCAACGATGCACCCGCACTCATGTCCGCCACCGTCGGCGTAGCCATCGGCCAGAACAGCGACATTACAACCGAGTCCGCCGGCGTTGTGATCATGGATAGCTCTCTCGAAAAAGTTGATGAGTTCATGCACATCAGTGCCCGCATGCGCTCCATCGCTCTTCAATCCGCAATCGGTGGCATGGCTCTCAGCGTCTTTGGAATGGGATTCGCCAGCGTCGGCTTCCTCACCCCGGTAGCAGGCGCAGTCTGCCAGGAAATCATCGATGTCCTTGCAATCCTGAACGCCCTGCGTGCGGCTATGCGGCCCAAAGAACTGACGGATTATGAGCCGCCAACCAGCCCATCGAGCGAAAGCAGCAACTAGCTTTTCCAGTCCTTCATGTGTCATTGTGCATTTCCTGTTGACCAATTCCGGGTGCCAATCGCCTGTTTTACTCAAAAGCAAAACGCCATTTTTCAGATTTATTTGTATCAATAACGCGGCCAGACTGACACCTGGTGTCAGTCTGAGGCCCAAATCTGTGTTCTTGAAAAAAGATCGACTTGCCAAGCTCGGGCAAACTTTCTATCTTCAGGGCATGAAAACCACACCCCACCAATCGGCCGCAATTTCATTCCCATCCGACCTCCAACCCAGCCAGGCTGACCACCTCCTCTACTTCCTCGACCACCGCTGCGAACTCTCCGCACTGCGAGACCACTTTTCCCTCACCTCGCTCCAGGTCCTGCAGTTCCTCGCCGCCCCGGCAGTGAAACAAGCTCTCGACAGCATAAAAGATTCAGTTCACTCTGTCTTTACCATTAGCGCGCTCAGGGCACGCGACTTCGCCATAGACAAGCTCCACATCGTCTGCCACGACTTGGTCCGCCAAGCCGCCATCACCGCAGGCGCCGCCATCAACGAGGTCGCTCAAGCCAAAACAATCAACAGCCTGCGCCTGGCCTCAAGCCAGATTGGCCGCCTCGCGTCAGCAACCATCAATCCACCCAAATCAGCTCGTCGATCGAAACCCACAATCTCGGAAATCAATTTGCCAGCGGATGTTTCGGCTCGAACTGACCTTCTCAATAGTTCAAACCCAACAGTTTCACCTTCGATTTCGAGCAGCCCCGTTGTCTCTGCTGCGCCAATATCAGCCCTCGATCGCCTCAAGCTGCTCAATTCACTCCCAGTCGAATCGCCACAATTCCTCGAGCACCTGTCCGCGTTCAACAACAGCTACAAATCGGAAGTTCTGCAATCGCTCTGCGCCCGGAAATTCCCCAGGAATCCTCAAGCCCAGAAGCTTTTCAATCAGGTGCGCGCAATCAACGCGGGCGGAATTGACCCTTTCAATCGCACCATGACCTTGCTTTCCGAGCGGCTCCCGGAATTGGTGCGGGAATAAGGCAGGAGGCGATTGGAACCATCCACGGCGTCCACATTCCTGCCCCTACCCCGGCTAAACTTACCTACGCGCATTACCTCGGTACTTTCCCCGCAAACCGCGGCGGAGTCCGAATGAGGATTTGATCTTGAAAACTACCGTTCGCTCGCAATCCACAATCTTCACACTGCTCCTCGCCGCCCTTCTCACGGCACAACCAGGCTTCGCTCAACCGGTCGCCGAACCGCCACCACAGAAAGTCATTACCCCCACTCCGTCGCCGAAAGACTTTCCAATACCCGCAGGCGCGAGAGCGACTCCTCAGGATGCCGCAACACTCAAGGCGTGGACCGAGCGATACCGCACGCACATCCATGTCGTAGCGGATGCGGAAAAAATGGAAGGTCGCGCGCCGGGGAGCGCGGGGATCGAACGAGCCGCCGCGTATATCGAAGAGCAGATTAAGTCGTTTGGGCTCAAGCCGGCGTTTCCTGCCGCCGCCAAAGAAGGCGAAGAAGTCAGTCCCGATGCGGAGAAGATCAGTTACCGCCAGCCGTTCCGCCAGGGCGGCAAACTCGTTGCCGCAGTTCAAAAGTGCTCCATTCAAGGTGGCAAGGAATTTGAAGCGGGCAAAGATTTCAATGCGATCGGTCAGTCTGGATCTGCTGAACTGTCTGGTCCACTCGCATTCGCAGGCTATTCGATTGATAACGGTGAATCCGGCTATCAGTCATACCCCGAAGGTTCAGATGTAACCGGTAAGGTCGTCATTGTCCTGCGCTTTGAGCCGATGGATGAAAACGGCAAGAGCAAGTGGCAGCAAGGATCTGGCTGGTCGATGTATTCTGGTTTAGATCCCAAGATCGTGTCAGCGTTTGAGCATGGCGCGAGCGGCGTCATTGTGGTGAATCCGCCAGAAGCCGCAGATGATCGAATTAAGCGAATTGAGAATGTCGATTCGATGCCCAGCCGCCGGAGCCAGAAGGGCCCGGTCATTATGATGTCGATCGAAGCGGCGGATGAACTGATTAAGAAGGCGGATCCGCAAGGGCGATCGTTGCTTGATCTTCGCAAGTTGGTTGATGAAAGCGGGCAAGTCATCGATCTTCCCAACGCCACGGTAAACATCGCCACCAAGCTTGAACGCAATCCGATTATGACCGACAACATTGTCGGCGTTCTTCCTGGCCGCGGCGCACTTGCCGATGAATACATCGTCATCGGCAGCCACTATGACCACCTGGGAATTGGCAACTTCGGATCGCGATCACCAAATTCCAAGGGCACTATTCACGCTGGCGCAGATGACAATGCATCGGGCTCTTCTGGCAATCTGCTGCTTGCTGAGCAGATTACAAAAACGTATGCACAATTGGCCAAAGATCACCCGGACATGCCGATGCGATCGATCATGTTCCAGTGGTACAGCGCTGAAGAGTCGGGGCTTATTGGATCAAAGTACTACGTCAAAAACATGCCGGTGCCTGCTGAGAAACATGTGTTCATGCTCAACATGGACATGATCGGTCGCCTTCGCAAAGGCCAGCTTGAAGTGACCGGTATCGCAACCGCCGAAGGTCTGAACGAATGGGTGCAGCCCTACTTTGCACACAGCGGACTGAATATTGCGCAGAAGTCCGGCGGCATGGGCCCATCTGATCACCAGTCGTTCTTCCTCGCCAAAGTCCCGGTCCTCTTCTTCTTTACCGGCCTGCACGAGCAATATCACCGCCCCACTGACCTGGTTGACACGATCAACTGCGAAGGTGCTGCCACTGTCTGCGATCTGGTCTATCGACTTGCCCTGGATCTGGCTGCGATGCCCAAGCCGATGGCACACGTTGACAACGATCAGTCTCACAAGTCTGAATCTCCGATGGCAGACCCGGGCACAGACAGAGGAGCCGAGCAGGTCGCAGATGCGCCTTTGCCGCCACCTGTACGGAAAGCACGCTTTGGAATTGCGCCAGGTGACTACTCGGGGTCCGAGCCAGGTGTATTGGTTGGCGAAGTGTTCCCCGATACTTCTGCCGCCGATGCAGGGCTGAAGGCTAATGACCTGATGACCTCTTGGAATGGCACAGTGATCAAGAACGTTGAGGAATGGATGCCTCTGCTCGCGGCGGGCAAAGTTGGCGATAAGGTCGTCATTGAATTCAAACGCGGCACGGAAACAAAGACGGTAACAGCAACACTCAAGGCTCGCGCGGGTGAGAACTAAGCACTCGGAAGCCTGTGCGTTGGCGTCCTGAAGGGGTATGGGAGAGATTCCCCGACCTTGGCAAGGTTGCGCCAACTCATCCATTTGTTGCAACTTTGTGCGGGTTGGCGAGTATCATCTAGAAGCACGACACCCAAGGGACGAATCATGAAATCAACAACCAGCGCAGTCAGTTCTATTTTGCTTGCGATACTCATTTCGGCAGGCAATGCCGAATCTACTTATGCATCGACGACATTGGTCGCATCGACAGACGACCCCGCGCCCGCGACCCCACCAGGTCCAGGACGCAAACGCCCCAAGCCCGCAGAGCCGGCGCCAGCCGACCCTGCGCCAGAAGAAACACCTCCCGCGACTCCGCCAGCATCACCGACAACGCCTGCGCCCAAGCCAGCCACAAAACCAGCGACCAAGCCCGCAACCAAGCCCACGACAACACCCGCAACACCAGTTGCACCCGTTACGCCGCCGGTGGTTTCAAAGCAGATCGTTGAGCCGGGGCCGTATATCACGCGTTCTGATGCTCGCGATTGGACATTTAAGGCGACGATCAATGTGGCAGCGCTTTCGTGGGATCAGATCGTCACCGATCCTTCAACCGGAAAGCAGTCTGCGGTCCCCAAACATGACAACTTTGTCTTCGAGAATCTGTGGGTCGTTTTTCCGCTGATCCCCCAGACCGCATCCAGTGTCCCCGTTGAGAACGGCTGGACAGGAAAGATGCGGATTCAAAATCGTGTGTTGACAGAAGAGATTCAAGTGATCCCCAATCTGGCATCGGGGACTCGACTTGGAAAGCTCACCGCCAAAAACGAAGATGGACGGGCGATCAACTTTGAATACACGATCCGGATGACCAGTTACAAAACCAAGTTTGATGAGACAAAGGCGCTCGCTGTTCAATGGCCCAAGGGTGATTGGCCGGCAAACGTGAAGTCCTGCTTCCAGGAACAGTTGTTCCTTGATACTTTCCCCGATGGGAACACTGCTGGCAGCAAGAGCATGGACAAAGAGGCCTTGAAAAATCTTGTCAATGGCTGGCTGAAGTCAGCGGGCATTAAAGACCCGCGCGATGTCAGCCCGGTGCAGCTTGCTAAGTTCCTGACTGGCCGCGTATCAGAGAGTTTCCAGCCTGCTGGCGATGGTCTTGGAATGTCGAAGAATGGACTTGTTCAGGGTATCGCACTACAGCCCATTCCATTTACAATTCAGCGTGGCCGCGGCAGCGAGTTTGACATTACCAATCTTCTTGTAGCGATCTTCCGCCAAGTGGGCCTCCCGGCCCGAATCGTGATTTCTCAGGAGGCAAGTGCGCAGGATGATGGCTTCCTGGATGCTTCCAAGCAGGGCAGGCTTCGGGCCTGGGCCGAGTGGTGCCTGTTTGATGAGAATCTCGACGAGCGGCGTGCGAGCATCAACTGGATTCCCGCTGATGTGATCACGCTGCGAAAGGGCAGCACGCGCGTTCCCGCACTCGATAAGCCCTGGCGCGGCTTTGGAACGCTCGAAGATTCAAACATCTGCACGCCGTTTGCGTTTCAGTTCCATCCGCCAACCACCGTGCGTGCATACGGGACTCCCGGGTTCTGGGGCTGGATGATGACGCCACGTCAGCCATCTGATGCAAGTCAGACAATCATGTTCGAAGCATCAGTCACGTCCAGACGCGCTGGCGACCCCGCTCCGGGAACAGATAAGCAACCGGCGAATCCTCCGCGGAAAAAGCCGTAAAATAGACATATTGCTTAATGTTGTTATTATGGAAGAGCTGCGCCGAACGTATAGTCGGAAGTCTCGTTCACAACGCCCGGTGGCACTTTGACGCGGATCCGTACATGGAAATCCATGTAGAGCAGATTGGCTTCAACCTGTGAGGTTGAATACCAGGTCGAGCCGCGGTCGCCGCCTTCCTGGTAGTTGTAAATCGGATGGGTGCCCAGGACCCAGGTCTTGCTTGGCTGAATGACAACTGGCATTTTCCCGCCGCCCAGCGGCACAAGCGTGGCATCCTGCTCGCCTGCCAGAGAGTGATCGTTCAGGGTGTAGCTTGAACCCACCAGGTCGTAGTATGAATCGATTCGACCCATACCGGGGACATCTTTGGCGCCACGATCTGCTGGAGACTTGAACTCTTCTGCTTCAACGACCTGACCGTCTGTATCTGGCGGCACAATTCGATCAATAACAAACCTGTTCAGCGGCCGCCGTTCTGCACCGTACTCGTCTATTCCGTAATAGGGCAATGAACCTTTTTTGCCGCCAAAGAGGGCGCCGATGACGGCCGTTCCGCCGCCGGGCAGTGGCCCCATGATCTGCGGCAAGGTGTTATCAAACTGATTCAGGTACATGGTCAGGCCGACACCAAGCTGCTGCAGTTTCGCGCCGCAGGAGGTGGCCCGGGCCTGTGCCCTGGCGCTACCGAGCCCTGGCAGCAAAATGGCGATCAAGACCGCGATGATCGCGATCACCACCAGTAACTCAATCAGGGTAAATCCTCGGCGCGTAGTCATACAGGTCCAATCGGCAATACTGAGCTTCGTCTTTATCGGCCCAGCGGATTCACGAAATGCTCAGACTGGAGTGGTGCCAACACGTCTAAAACCTGCCCCACTACAACCGCTGGCGATTGCATGGCATCCACTTCCACTATGAGTTCTGGGGGATAGTAGGACAAGACCGGATAGGTCTCGTTTTCGTAGACTTCCCACCGCCGCCGGATGACATCCTGCTTGCCGTCGTCAACCCGGTTGCTCTTCATGGCCCGTTTCAAAATACGCTCAAATAACTGCTCTTTGTCTTTGCAGACCAGATGCACGATCTTCATGACGTCGATGTAGCGAAAGAGCAGCTTGGCCTGATTGACGCTTCGCGGCAGGCCGTCCAATACCAGGATGTCCTGCCTGGGTTTGTAGAGCCCCAGGATCGAGTTTGCATGTACGTATTGATGCCAGATTTTGATCGTGATGTCATCGGGAACGAGTTCGCCGCGGCTTGAATACTGGTAGAAGGTTTTGCCGATGTCGGATTCGATATCGAGGTTGCGGAAGATCTCGCCTGTAGAGACGTGAAAGAAGCCGGGGACATGCTTGAGGATGTGGCCTTGCGTTCCCTTACCCACCCCAGGCGGGCCAAAGAGCAGGACGGATTTGTAGTTCTGGTTCATGCTGGTCTCGGTGGGTCTGGGCTGTCGTCTGGGGCCAAGTGTACCACAGTCAATGGACAATGGACAATTGACAATGGACGACGACGGAACGTGCTTCGGACCTCGGCAGCGGGCCGTTACACCTTCTTTCATTGTCCATTGTCCATTGTCAACTGTCCATTGCGGCCTTACGCCGGATTATGGAAATGGGCTTCCTGAATCGGCACGACCGCCGTCAGGATCTTTTGGAGAACTTTCGAGGGTGACCCGATTGCATCAACCTCGCAGATAATCGACTTGGGGTAGTGGGCGAGGACCGGATAGGTCTCCTGTTCATAGACCTCCCAGCGCTTGCGGATCACTTCTTCCTTGGCATCATCGACGCGATTTTCCTTCAGAGCCCGGCGGCGGAGGCGCTGGATCATCTGTTCTTTGTCGCTGCACACAAGGTGAATGATCTGGAGGACGTTGATGTATTTTTCCAGATGCTTAGCCTGGTTCACGTTGCGGGGAATTCCATCGAGCACCAGCAAGTCCGCATCGGGCTTGTAGTCGCTCATGACGGTCCGGGCGTGCATGTTCTGCTGCCACATCTGAATTGTGACATCATCAGGGACCAGCATGCCGCGGCTGGAGTAGTCCATGAATATTTTGCCCAGGTCGGAAGAGGTGTTGATATTGCGGAATACCTCGCCGCAGGAGAGGTGATAAAAGCCAGGGACGAGGCCCAGGATCTTGCCCTGGGTCCCTTTGCCTGCGCCGGGAGCGCCGAAGAGGAGGATGGTTTGATAGCGTGACGTCACGAGTGACTCCAAAGGTGGGCTGGAGTGTAGGGATCTGACTGGCGATCAGGGCGAGATATCGTCAGGCGGCGAAGGCTGTGAACGATCTGGGAGATTGGCGACTTGCGCGAGCGCAGTCGCGAACGCTTCTGAATCGCGGATGTATCGGAACTTGCGGATCGTTCTATCCGCGAAAACTACCTCGACTGTGCCATATCCAAAGGTCTGTCCAGACGAATTGATATGAACGGCCACACCGACGACTTCTGACAGTGGGACTTGGATACTCGATGGAATAGGTGCGAATCGGGTCGCAATGAAGCGTTTGTTCGTGAATATAAGTCGAGTCGTAAGTAAGGCGATCTGGAAGCAGAACATTGGCACACAGACCAGCGGAAAGATTGTGAAGCAGGCGATCGCGAGCGGAGGCAGCGGAGATTTCATATGCCCGGCCGCGGCCCAATAGACTGGCATGACAGATGCGATTGCGAGAATTGAAAAACACGAAAGCGGAACGAGTAACGGAAGCCAGTGCGCGGCTGCGCGGGCCTGAATGTGCTCATTGGTTTGAAGAAGCCTATTAGAAAACGCCAAAGTCGCTCCGTAAGTCGTCGCTAACTTCAGTTTCCTCCAGCGATCGCGGGGGTGAGCGGCGCGGGATTGGATGTCGGAGGGGTTGGAATGCGTGAGACGTTGGGTTGCCTGGCTTTCGCGGCGGCTTGTTCTTTGTCCAACGCTGCCTGACGCTTCATGATGCTCTGTGATTCCTTGGCGAATTCGGAGGTATCGCGATAGCCGATGCCGGCGGAGGCGGGCTGGCCGAATTCGACAGGGTTGAGGTACTTGCCCTGTTCGTGCGCGGGCTTCACTTGCTCGACCGGAATGCGGTTGGCGTTGGCCCAATTGTCCTGGCGGATGCCAGTGACCATCCAGGAGATTTTTTGGTTGGGGAGATTGGTGCGGATGGTGAACTGGCCATCTTTGATTTCGCGCACGACCTTGGCCATTGCCCAAGTGTCATCGTTGGTGTCGATGATTGTGAGCTGGTAGCGGAAGTCGCGATTGAGAGATTCGAACCAGTCGGGCATGGTGATCGTTGCGTAACCGGAGGGATCAGTCTCGACGTTTCCGTTGTAGATGTTCATCATGTCGGGGGATTCGACGAAGGAATGCGAGAGGGTTTTGTGGGCGGGATCGAGTGGGTGGTCGATCTTGAAGGAGCCGCCGCTCTTGGAGAGAGTGCCCAGGACACTGACATTGCCGTTGAAATAGCCCGCGTAGCCACCGCTCGCCTGCCCGTACACAGCCACACCCGAACCGCCGCTGGCGACAAATCCGGCGACTGCGAGGCCGTTGTTGCTGGCGTGATACCCGGCGACCCCGAAGCCTGAGCTCGAACTCGATGAGGCCGCGACGCCCCAGACACCTGCGGCGGAGCTGCCGGGCAAAGTGGCACTGATAACGCCCTTGACGCCGGCCACCGCTTCGCCGGTGGTTGAGCCCGTAGCGGTTGAGTCGTTGGTGCCCAGGATGAGGCCGGTGCTGGAAGTGCCAGTGACATCGAGCTTGGTTGAGGGACTGTTGGTGCCGACGCCGACATTTCCGCTGAAGTAATTCTTGGGACCAAAGAAGTAGCCTGCATAGCCATTGGCGCTCGCCACATTTCCGTAGACCGCGATTGTTGAACCGGTGGAATGACTGCAGTAGCCATACAGACCGAATCCGCTAGGCGCTGTTGAAGTGCCCTGCACGCCCGTTCCGGCGCCGGTGGTCGCGAGAGATTGTCCATAGACGGAGTAGCCATCTGGACTGGAGGTAACGCCATGAACACCAATTCCAGCATTGCTTGAATTGGTGACAATGCCATAGACAGCGGTTCCAAAATTGCTGGCACTGTCGAAGTAACCGGCGAAGTTACTGCCAGTGGTCGATGTTGCACGCGCGCGAATGCCCTGTCCTGTGACGGATGCTGTTTCGGCCCAGATGCCGGTGGCGGGGTTACTGGTATCGCCGCTGTCGGCGGTGGCGAAGTTGAACCCCTGCAGGCCGCGGCCTTTGGGGTTGTTGGTTTCGCCCCAAAGCGCGGTGGTGCGAGAACCGTTCACGGGTGTGCCGATGAAGCCGTAACTGCCGATGGTGCGAGCGCCGGGTGAAGATTCAACGACGCCGAACTTGGCGGTGGTGAGGCCGGTTGCGCCGACATAAACAGGGCCGCCTTCGTATTTCATGCGTGAATCGGGAGCGGAAGGGCCGACCCATTGGGCGGATGCGGTTCCGGCGATGATGAGGGTGAGAGCGGCGGCGGACAAACGCAACGTGTTAAGCATCGTGAGCACTCCGGAAAAAACATTGCACCATGACCAAGATGCCGCGATGCATCGCGGACATTGGCACGGTCGGGGGAAGACTCGGAAATCATACCAATTGGGTGAGAGTTCCAGAAACGGAAAACGCAATAAACTTGCAACCTTCCAATATGTTCAGAGTGGGTTTGGACCTGAGCTTTGTAGGCAGTTGGGTTCTCAACCCGGCTCGCTTACGCTCGGGGTTCTTTTAGTTGGATTTTGGGCGCGAGTGTGTTGGGTGGTTGCAGTTGATTATTTTTTCCATGTTGGAAGGCGGCCTGGGGTCCAAGGAGCTCCGGCGGCTTCTAGTTTGGCTTCGATGGCGGGGATGTCGGTTTCGGCGATGGCTTTGAGAGCCGCGAGTTGAGCGCCGAAATCTTCTGCCGCGATTTCGTATTGTTCTTTTTGGGTGCCTGTGGGAGGCTGGGTGGTGTAGGCCAATCCTTCGGCTACGCCGCCGATTCGGCCGGAAATTGACGGTGGGTCGGCGACCATGCGCTTGCCATACGTTGGATCGCCCTGGAGAAGATCTTTGACGGCGGTGAGCTTGTCGCGAACGGTGTCGATTTCTTTGAGGAGTGCGACATCGGCTTTGGGGGTGTCAGTCACGGCTTGCTTGAGGAAGCGGAGGCGGTTTTCGCACTCCCCTACTACTCGATTGGCGCCGTCGATTGCGCGCTTGAGGTCGGAGAGTTTTTGTTCAAAGGTGAATTTCTCGGTGCGGGCTGCCTCTTTGGCGACGAGCGTTGCATGGTTGAGATCTTCGATTTTGAAGGTTTGCGGTTCGCCCAGGTCAGTCCAGACGTTGTCTATGAGTTTGGCGAGTTGTGCTGAATAAGTTCCGGGTGGTGCGAGGATGCCGGCGTCGTTGAGTTCCCAGGGGAGTTTTTCGCCGCCGCCGAAGCGGATTGGGGAAACTTCGGGGTAGCGGAGGTTCCAGGTGATGCGGTGAACGCCTGCTTCGGCGGAGAGGCCGAGGCGGCGGACTACGTTGTTGCTGCTGTCGCGGATGGTCATGTAGACTTCAGGTTTGTCTTCGCGATCTTCAGCGCGGAAATCTTCGATTGAGGGGTATTTCCAGTTTGCGCCCTTTTCGGATTCTTTGCGGATCTCTTTTTTAGTCTTGTGTTTATCTTTAAGGTAGTACGTGATCGACGCACCAAAGGCTGGGTTTTTGGCGGCATACATCACGCTGCCGGAGGAGCCGCGGCCAAGTGTGCCGCCAAGGCGGGAGCGTTCGACATAGCTGAGGGCGGGTTCGACCGGGAAGATGTGCGCAGGCTTGTCGAGCGTGTCAGATGCAATATTTCGTAATGGAGTATAATCGTCGAGAACGTAGAAACCACGACCAAATGTTGCGATCGCGAGGTCGTTTTCGCGACGCTGGATTTCGAGGTCGGGGACCTGGATGGTGGGCAGGCCGCTGAGTTTGAACCACTTTGTGCCGCCATCGAGGGTGTAGTAGCAGCCGAATTCTGTGCCGCAGAAGAGGAGGTTTTCTTTGACGTGGTCCTGGGCCATGGTGTAGACAGTGCCACGCGCGGGGAGATCGCCTGCGATGGACTTCCACGTGCGGCCACGATCATCGGAGCGGAGGATGTATGGAGCGAAGTCGCCCTTTTTGTGGTTGTCGAAGGTGGCGAAGACGGTGTCAGCGTTGTGTACGCCAGCTTCGAGTTCCGCGATGTAGGTCATTTCGGGGACGAAGGGGAAGTTTTCAACTTTGCGCCAGGTCTTGCCGCCATCTTCGGTGATGCTGAGGAGGCCATCGTCGGTGCCGACGTAGATGAGGCCCTCAACTTTGGGGGATTCGGAGAGGCTGACGGCGTTGCCGTAAATGCTGGTGGACATGTGCTTGGCGACGGCATCAGGCTTCTGGACGACTCCCATTACTTTCAGGGTGTTGCGATCGATGCCGCGGGTGAGATCGGGAGAGATAACGTCCCAGGAGTCGCCACGGTTGTCGGATTTGAGGAGGAAATTGTCGGCCATATAGAGACGTGTGTTGTTAAAGGGGCTGATGAGGATGGGGCAATCCCAGTTGAAGACGAAGGGTTTCTGGTCACGCTTTTCACGGGGTTTGATGTCGACTTCTTCGCCGTTTAACAGCGTCAACTGGTAATCGGTCGATGGATTGGTAACGACCAGTACAAGATCGTACTCGCGTTCTAGGCGCTCGCGCACAATGTCCATATGTAACAGGCCCAGGAAGCCGATGCGCACGCCAAAGCCCAGCACCGGCGAGTTTTCTGGCGCAAACTGCAGCGCCGAGTCGCTCAAAGACAGCTTTTCGATGGCATCCTTGAGTTCCTGATAGTCTCGCTCGATTCGCCATCGTTCTTTTACGACGC
>CAZAEQ010000014.1:0-92398 GCA_964484185.1 uncultured Phycisphaeraceae bacterium | reverse complement strand
CGCCCGTCTCGAACACATGGCCAAAGTCGCCGACGCGATGCAGCACGCACATGCCCAGGGCGTGATTCATCGCGATCTCAAACCCGCGAACATCCTCGTCGCCGATGCGTCTGGCAGTTCGCCACGCGATGTGTCAGACTCAACTTCCGCCAAGGTGCTCGATGGGCAACCCAAGGTGCTGGATTTCGGAGTCGCTCGCCTGCTCGACTCTGATTCCCAGATCACCGCGATAACGGAGGCCGGTGTGATCGTCGGGACGATTGCGTACATGAGCCCGGAACAGCTCGCTGGCGACCACTTGTCGGTCGACACGCGCGCAGATGTCTACGCGATGGGCGCGATCTTGTACGAGCTTCTCACCGGTCGCCTGCCGCACCAGGTGGAAAACAAATCTCTTTCCGAAGCTGCTCGGATGGTTCGCGATGAAGATCCGCCCTCGCTTGTGACGCTCTCTCCGGCCCCGGGAGTTGCCCGGCTGGATAGTGATCTCGCTGCAATTGTCGCGATGGCAATGTCAAAGGAAAAGGAACGTCGCTATGCAACCGCCGCGGCGTTCGCAGATGATTTGCGCCGATATCTGCAAAACGAACCAGTGCAAGCCCGGCTCCCAACCGCGTCGTATCGATTGTCTCGATTCGTGCGCCGGTACCGACCGCTGGTCATCGGTGCATCGATTCTTGCATTGGTGCTCATCTGCGGATTCGTCATCAGCACGGTGATGTACGTGCGCGAGCAGCAGGCCAGACAGCTTGCATCGCGAGAAGCCGCGCTCTCTTCAGCGGTCCGTGACTACATGATCGAGGGCCTGCTCCTGTCCGCGTCGCCCGAACGCATGGGCTACGACGTGAAAATGCTTGATGTGCTCACCAAAGCGTCGGAGGGTCTGCATGAGCGCTTCAAGGACTATCCAGAGGTGGAAGCGCAAGTGCGTTCCGATCTGGCGCGGGTTCTGGCAAAGCTCGGAAGGTATCGCGAGAGCCTGGAACAGAGTCGGCAGGAGATCCTTCTTCTTGACAAGCTCGTCGGTCCCGATCATCCAAGAAGTGTTGTCGCTCAACTTAATGTCGCAACAATGCTCGGCCAGCTTCACGAACCTGAGCAGGCTCTTGAGGCGGCCGCCAGCGCGTTTGCGCATGCGCAGCGTGCCTACAGGATCACTGATGCAGACATACTTTCCAGTTACAGCGAGTACGGAGGGGCCCTCTCTCGCGCGAGCAAGCATGACCAGGCGATCGATATTCTTCAGCAGGGTTTGAAGCTGGCGGCGAAGTTTCCCGAGACCGATCAGGTTGCAGCAGGAAGCACGCTCGGCCTGCTGAACTGGCTGGTGGCCGCCAAAAAGGCCAGCGGGCAGAAGGAAGGTGTGCTCGAGTTAACACGCCAGATCGCCGATCGCGTGCTCAAGCTCAGAGGTCCAGCGCACGAAGAGACCATCGCCACTCAGAGTAATCTGGTGGCCGAACTCACCATGGCTGGACAAAGCCAGGAAGCAGCAGAATTGGCGGCCACGCTCCCCGCGCTCGCGCAGAAAACGTTCCCCCCAGGTCACCCCGGACGCGGGTACTGTGCCATCACCGCTACTGCGGCTCTTATCAAAGCGGGGCGGCACGAAGAAGCCGCTCGATTCGGTCAGCAGGCATACGACGCATTTTGTGCGGCGTTCGATGAGTACAACTGGGCGACGGACCGATCGATGCGGCACATCCGTCAGAATTACGCGCTCTGGCCCGGACACGCCGCGGAATTGCAGCAATGGACAAACCGGCAAGCCAGATTGCACTTGATGACAACAAAAGCCGGTGAACTCGATGGCACACTTCAGACTCTCAGGAAAATGGGTACAGAGCTCGCGTCAGCAGGTGCATCGCTCTCCGTCGAACAAATTCTCGAGCATGTCTGGGCAGATCGAGACCAGCTCGCCCCGCCCGGCCATCCTCGTCGCGCTGTGTTTTTTGCCGCCTTCGCTGCTATCTACGTAAAACTAGATATGCCCCTCCACGTTCAAGAAGGCATCGATATCGCTCAGGCATCGTTGGTGAACGCGGAGGATCGCTCCATCGCCGAAGGCCTCATTGCGGCTGCTAAGGCCTCGAAGTAGAAGTCGCAAGCGTTTCGAGCTGGAAAGCTCGAGTCATTCTTATGCTCGCATGTCACGTCGAAAACGCCTTGAAAGTGCTGGGCTCTGGCGCGACAGCAACAACCATCAGGTCGTAGGCTATTGGGAAAAGGTAATGTCCCAATGCAAACACAGGGCCCGAAGACCGGGCCCTGTGCGATCGAATTGGGATGAGATTGTCTCAGCAACCGACGCTGAAGGCATCCACGAAGTCGAGGTAGTCAAAGAAGTCGATCACCGCGTCGTGGTTGAAGTCAGCTTCGCAGGGAGTGTCCGCGGTGAACGCGATGTTGAGACTTCCGCCGCCGCGTGCGCCGTTGTACCCGCCAAGGCGGATGTAATAAGTCTGTCCAGCCGTCACCGGAGTTTGGATGAATGATTGCAGTCCAAAGTAGTCGTCATTCATAGCGATCGGCAGTTGAATACTCGGATTGGAGACGCCAACCCCGGGTGCCGCATAGATCGCAAGCACTGTATCAAAATTCGACGCTTGCGTGTCAAGGGTCAAAATGCCATCAGCGATTGGCTTGTATGTCCACCAGACATCGTGCGAATTAGTGGTGCGTGAAGTTCCCGAGGTGTCAAGAAAATTGAAGGTATCATCTGTGGCGTACGTGGTGTCAAATGGATTTGGCTGCAGCAGTGCCCGCCCTGCATCGGCAGCCTGATCGGTCGCTGGCTTCCCGGCGACATCGCCCACAAGGACATCATCAATCATCTCAACATGGGCCCCATTCTCCGCGTCCAGCGCTATCACTGAAATCGGCGCTGATGTTGTAAACGCAAGATACAGGCCGCCAGGTGGAACCGAGACAGGGAACACGTCGCCGGCCGTGTACACCCACACCGTGCCGCCAACGCTTTGGTTAATGTTATTAGCGACGCGAAGGAAGCAACCAAAGGCGCTGATGCTGCGGCCCCCGGTCTGGATGAGCGTCTTGTTGACGGGATTGGGGGCACCGACCCCTGTACCCCACGACATCAACCGGGTTGGTCCGCTGATATCCGAGTCAATAGTAAAGTTTCGCCCATTGCCGGAATATGCAAGGACTCCACGCGGCTGAGGCGTGACGTTCGGGGACGCGAGTCCTCCGATATTGAGCGTGTCGGCGTGAATCGCCGTGAGGAGCGAGAGTTTGTTGGGATAGATGGTGACGGTGCCCTCAACGCTTGAGAGCATACACGACGCCGCCAGAATCGCCGGAACCGTTGCGACACACATTCGATTCTTCATGATCATTCTCCATTTCGCCGCCCTTGCAGCGGAGACTCGTTGAAAAGACCGCACTGGAAGTAGTCCGCCGTCTGGAGATTCAAACCGACATGGATTTTGCGAATTTTCGAGTTGTGGGTAGCGGTACCTGCTTGAACGAATCCGTCCATGGGTCGGAGTTTGGCTGGCGAGGTCCAAGATCCATATTCAGCCCACCGGCCCCCAACCGGCGTTTCTGGCACTTATCCTTTTGGTGGCCTGTCCTGCCTGGGGATTCTGGTAGAATCCACCCATCATCAGTCCGCCGCCCGGACGAGATTTTCAAGAGACTTATGGATCCTCCGACGCAACAGAATGAGATCAGCCGCATGCTTCAGGGCTTCGGCGGCAAAGATGACCGAGCGGCCTCAGCAGCTCTGCTGCCGCTGGTGTATGACGAACTGCGGCGGCTGGCACGTTCCCGGCTGGCGGCGATCCCGCCGGGGAACACATTGCAGCCGACAGCGCTGGTGCATGAGGCGTACATGAGGCTTGTGGGAGATGCGGATCCGGGGTGGAGCGGACGGGCGCACTTTTTCGGGGCTGCGGCCCAGGCAATGCGCGACATCCTTGTGGAACAAGTTCGCCGCAAATCCCGTCTGAAGCGAGGGGGAGACCGGGAGCGGGTGCGTGAGAATGAGGACCTCCCGGAGATGAGTATTGAGTTTGAGGATCCGACCGTGGATCTGATGGCTCTCGATGTGGCTCTGAAGGAACTGGAGCAACTCGATGCGCGCAAGGCGCAGATCGTGATGTTCCGGTATTTCGCCGGGCTGACCGCCGCACAGACCGCGGAGGCGCTGGGGATTACGGAGCGGACCGTGGAGCGTGACTGGAAGTTCATCAAGGCGTGGTTGCGCACGCACATGAGCGGAGCGAAGGATGCGGGCGAGGATGGTCCAGACGCATGAGCAGGGGGAACAATCAAACCCGGCTTGCGCTGGTGGAAGCGATTTTTCACGAGGCACTCGAGGTTGCTCCGGCGGAGCGGCCCGCGCTGATGGCAGCGCGGAGCAATAACGATGCGGCGATCATTGCGGAAGTGATTGCGCTACTGGCGGCGAGTGATGAAACTGATCGGTTGATGGAGCGGCCCGCGGCGGAGTCGGTGCGGGCGGTGGAAGGGGCGAGGAGAGAATCCGCGGCGACGCCGCAGTCAATCGGTCCGTTTCGGATCGTGCGACTGCTGGGCGAAGGCGGGATGGGGAGCGTGTATGAGGCGGAGCAGGACTCGCCGCGACGGCGGGTTGCGCTCAAGGTGGTGTACTCAAGCATGTGGTCCGGCGCGGTGCGCAAGCGGTTTGATCACGAGATTGAGATACTCGCTCAGTTGCAGCATCCGGGGATCGCGCGGTTCTATCAGGCGGGAAGTATCAACATTGGCGGGGCCTCGAACGCGTACTTCGCGATGGAGTTGATCGATGGCGAGCCCTTGACGCGGTATGTCAAGTCGCGCTCGCTTTTGCTGCCTGTGCAGTTGGAACTCTTGGCGCGGGTGTGTGATGCGGTGCATTATGCCCATCAGCGCGGGATTATTCATCGCGATTTGAAGCCGGCCAATATTCTGGTGGAACCGCCGCGGGACGGCGCGGATTCGGTGGGTCAGCCCAAGGTGCTGGACTTCGGGATTGCGCGGGATACGACGGCGGAGCCGGCGACGATTGTCACACGGGCGGGGGAGTTCGTGGGAACGCTGGGGTACATGAGCCCGGAGCAGTGCAGCGCACTGACGCTGGATACGCGAAGCGATGTGTACTCGCTGGGGGTGGTGTGCTTTGAAGCGCTGGCGGGAAAGCTCCCCATTGATGTCGCCACACGATCGGTGACTGATGCGATCACGATGATGAGAGATGGCTCGCCGACGCGGCTGGGGTCATTGCGATCGGAGTTGCGGGGCGATATCGAGACAGTGATTCACAAGGCGCTGGCACGCGAGCCGCAGCGGCGATATGACTCGGCATCGGAACTCGCGGCGGACCTGCGGCGGATTGTGCGCAACGAGCCGATATTGGCGCGTCCGGCGAGCGGGCTGTATCACCTGCGGAAATTCGCGGGTAGGAACCGAGTGCTGGTGGGGGCAGCGGCGGCAGTGCTGGTGGCGCTGAGCGCGGGGCTGGCGGCATCGATGACAATGTACTACAAGGCGGAGACCTCGCGCAAGGGAGAGGCTGAGCAGGCACGCTTGGCGCAGGAGCAACTGGGTGTCGCCATCGCGGAGCGGAAGCGGGCCGATCGCGAGGCGGAGCTGACAGCCGCGGTGCAGCAATACCTGATCGGGGACCTGCTGGTGGCGGCGGCGCCGACACGCATGGGCGCGGATGTGAAACTTGTCGATGTGCTGGCGTATGCATCGGATAATCTGGGAAAGAGATTTGCGGATCGTCCGGAGGTACAGGGAGAGATCCGTACGCGGCTGGCGGAGGTATATAGCGAACTGGGTCGTTATGACCAGTCTTGTGTGCAGGCACGAAGCGCGATGGCGATTTTCTCCGAGCACGGACTGGGCGAGTCGGAACGGTGGGTGAGCGCTGCGCTGACACTGTGCGCCTCGCTGCGGCGAAGTGACAAACTCGCTGAATCACTTGAGATCGGTCAGCGGGCGAAGGACGCGGCCGAGCGATTGCTTCCGGCGACTTCTGTCGCGCGTTACAACGCAGTGCAGGCTTATGCGGAATCGCTGCAGAAGTCCGGGGAAGTCAAGGAGGCCCAGGAACTGATCCTGGCGAATATGCCCGCGGTCGAAGCGCTGGGGGAAGCGGACAATTCGCCGCTCGCGTCGATGATGTCGACGCTCGCCGCGTGCTATGCGGCGCAGGACCGAGTTGAGGATCTTGTGGTGATTACGCGGCGCGCGTATGAGCTGGAGGTGAGCCGCGGCGGGCTCGACGGCACAAACACGCTGGGGGTGCTGAACAATCTGATCAATATGTTGCTTAAGACCAAGAAGGTCGATGAAGCGGCGGTGTTGGCAACTGATTTGCCGGCGAGGGCGGAGCGGGCGTTTCCGGCGGGGCACCCTGGGCGGATGTATCTGTGTGTGACTGCGGCATCCGCGCTGCGGCAGGGACATCACGCGAAGGAAGCGATTGCGGCGGGGCTCAAAGCGTATGAGGCGGCGTGCGCTGCGTTCGATCCGTATCGCTGGGAGACGGAGCGATGTGTAGAGGAGATCCGCATGGCCCTGGCGGATGAACATGAAAAATCGGAGCGGGTTGAAACCTGGGCGCTTACGGCGATGCATATCCGGCTGATAGCCGCGGGCGGGAACGAAAAGGAATCGCTTGCATCGTGCGCAACGAAAGTGGCGAAAGAACTGACAGCGGCATCAGCAGAGAAGAGCGTGGCGATAGAGGATGTTGTGAACAGGATGTGGAAGGAGGCTGGGACACGGGCTCCAATAGGAGATGCGCGGCGGGCGCGATATTGCGGAAATCTGGCGAGAGTCGCGGCGGAGACAGGACTGGTGGAAGTGGCGAGGGAAGCGGCGGCGGCGGCACAGGAAGCGCTTAAGGACTCGCCACGGAAGGATGAAGATCAGGCGATTATTAATGCGGCACGGGCGGAGGCGGAGTCGCGGTGAATCCAGGTCGTGATAACGGTGACTTTGACGTTGGGAACTTTGATCGCCAGTTGATCAGTTCCTGGAGCGCGAAGTCGCAGCCGATCCGGTCGTGAGAGTCGATTGCGGCTTTCAGTTTGGTCACGATCCTGCGGCCGCCAAGCCAGACGGGATCTTCATCGTTTGCGGGCCGGGCGGGACGCTCAGCTTCAGTCAGGAAGGCATGGCTCGTTGAACTGAATACCAACTTCGTGGATCCAGTCTTTCACGAGGGTGCAGCACCGGATGACGCCGAGGGCGGCTGGATGATCATCGCTGATCTGGTGAAGCTCAACAGCGCACGGCGAATTTGGCGTAGAGGAAATGCTGTGAAGAATTGAGCAGCCGGCCCTGACCTCGCCGAGTAGGGATGCTCACCCAGAATGGGGGGACGTACGAGATTGCAGGAAAAAGCCCGCCGGGAAAGGACCCGGCGGGCGTTTTATTGAAGACCGAAATAAACCAGTGTCGCGATCAGCGACGACGGCGTGCGGCGACGAGCAGGCTGAGGGCGAGGCCGCCCATGGTGCCGGGACTCGGCACGAGATTAACTGATACCTGCTTGAGATCCAGGATGGGAACAGTGCTCGTCATCACCAGTTTGAAGACGGGAGTGTTCGCATCGGCGTGGAGGTGGAAGGGGTTCTGGCCGTTGTGACTAAACGCGAAATCGGCACTGGAGCCGATCAGATTGCCGCCGGCATCGAATGCGGAGAAACTGACGAAGCCGTCATTAGGCGGAACGGCATCGAGTTTCCAGTCCACGTTCGCGAAGGCGTATCCGACATCTGCCTGAAGTGTGAGCATGAAAAGCTCTTCAGCGGGGTGTTGCGCCTCGATAAAGGCGACACCGTGCTGTCCGTGCAACTCCACCGGCGGGCGAGTTGGCGCTGCGCCGAAGCCTTCGAAGAACACGTAGACTCCGAGATGATCGACTTCACCCACGACCGTGAAGGCGTGGATATCCGCGGCGATATTCACGTTGGTGTACTGAATGTTGCCGGTCTGAAACACCACGCCGGCGCTGGCCGCGCTGGCTGAAAGGCCGACCGTGACTGCGGTCGCCAGGAACAGAGGCTTTGCGGAAAACACGGTCATTGGACACTCTCCCTTGATAATAACTACCTCCGAAGCAAAGCCCGCAATGGAACAACCTAAAGCGGGAAATGCTCTTGAACGCCGTACTATGAGATGAGATATCAAAACCCGCAAAGCGTAAATTTCCCCTATATACGATGTCCGATAAGTCGAGAACCTTCGATTGTGTTGGAAAGGGAGAATGGATCAGCGATGGATCTGCTTAAGGGCGAGGTCGAAGCGGGCAAGGTACTTGCGGAGGAGGTCGGCATCGTCGCGAGTTTTTTTTGGGGAGCAGGCGGCAAAAAGAGTGCGGCCGGCTTCGGAGAGTGATGCCGACTCGCGACAGACTTTGCAGACCTGGGCGAATTGGACCAGGTCGAAGAGATCGATGGCTGCCAAGTTAAGGTTCGGGATGTCGGCGAGAATGTCGATTGACGAGTCAGATGAGCGAGAAGTCCCGACAACTGAGAGGTGAGCGAATTCGCGGGTGACCTCGGGGACAGCGATGCGGCCGCCCCTGGAAAGGGTGGTCATGCGGATGATGTTGGCGGAGAGATCGCGGAAATTGCCAGGCCTTTTTGCGGCGGGAGATGTGGCGTACGCGAGGAAGGCGGCGAGGGCTCCAGCAGAGAAGCGGACGGTGTGACCGTTGGGCTGGGCGAACTGGTCGGGTTCGCCGTGATTGAATCCACAGTGTTTATTGTTTATTGCTGGTTTGCCAGATCTGCAGTTCTTGTATTGCCTTGTCCGAGGCAACAATGTCGCGGTCCTCGATTGATGTTCGCAGTCTTGCCGCGATCTTGCGACCCTCGGCCCAAAATGGAGGTTCAGCCAGAACCTCTGCAGGACGGTCCGAGTCGCTGATCAGCGTGGAGACATCGATGGGCTCATCAAACAGGATTCCTGCCTCGTGAATCCAGTCTTTCACGAGCGTACAGCGCTTGATCATGCCCAGCGTGGTCGGGCTTTTTGCGCCCAGCGGGCGAAGTTCAATCACGCACGGAGTGTTCGGGTAGAGAAAGGAGTTGTGCAGAATGGAGCAGCCCTTTGCGGAAATATTGCGAATCAGGACTGAGTATCTCTGGGTGCCTTCTTTAAGCTTCACATGAACAAGTGTGCTGCGAGGCACCTTGAAGGTGTAGCGCTGGTCGCGGCGGCGCGTGCTCCCGGTTTCGAACTTCTCGCGCCTGTCCAGCTCCTCGAGAATTCGAATCTGTTCGCTGACTGGAATCTGCGTGAGATCGCGGCGGATGGTCGTGGTCATATTGAAACTTCCTGGATTCGGTACCGTCTTGCGGCGTCCTTCTTGGATGCAATTTCCGAGTGGATTCAGCCGGGTGTGTCCAATGAAGGAGATTTCGACCGAATCTAACTTGCTAATGCACCATAAATCCAGAAAAGCGCGAAAAATAACATCTTCAAATATCTTTACACGGCTTAGCCAACATAAAGACCGTCTACCCGGTGTATTTCTCATTCGCAGGAATTTATTAGGACTTGGCAATTAGTGCGCTGGCACAGCACGAAAGGGTGCCTCACGATCGCACTGATTCAAAGGTAAGTTCGAATCGAGCAAGGTATTTGCGAAGTCGGTCGGCGTCATTCCGTGACTGCTTCTTTGCCCGGCTTGCGGCAAAGAGTGTGCGGCCCGCGTCTGAGAGCGAGGAGCTCTCGCGGCAGACCTTACACACCTGCGCAAGCTGAGCCCGATCGAACAGGTCGATGTCATGAAGATTCAAGTTTGGAATCTCCGACAGAATGTCGTGCGATGCATCAGTTGAGCGAGTTGAAATCGATGTCCAGATTGTTGAAAGTCGTGCAACTTCGTGCGTTACTTCGGGCACGGTGATTCGACCGCCCGAAGAAAGTGTTGCCATGCGGATGATGCTGGCCGAGAGGTCGCGAAAGTTTCCTGGCCATTGTGCGACAGGAGAAGTCGCATAAGAGAGAAAGGCGGCTCGGGCCTCAGTCGAGAATCTCACTGTGTGGCCAGTGCGGGCTGCAAACTGGTCGAGTTCGTAGTCCAGATTGGGATCAATGTCTTCGCGTCGATCCTTGAGCGCCGGGAGCTTGAATGTCCAAAGGTTGATGCGGGAGAGGAGGTCTTCTCGAAAAGCACCGTTGGCAACGCGATCGTGCAAGTCACGATTGGTTCCCGCGATAAGCTGGAAAGTGCTGGTCGCCTCTTCATCAGATCCCAGCGGCAGAAATCGTTTTTCTTCCAAAGCGCGGAGAAGCATGGCCTGCTCATCCAGGCCCAATTCCCCGATTTCATCGAGGAACAGAATGCCTTTGTCGGCCGCGCGGAGAAGGCCAGGGCGGTCGGAAATCGCGCCGGTATAGGAGCCTTTCTTGTGGCCAAAGAGCGTGCTCGAGGCGGTGTCGCCGCGGAGCGTGGCACAGTTGATCTCGACAAACGGACCATCGAGTTTGTGAAGTTGTCTGCGAAGATCGAAGATGCGACGGGCGAGTTGAGACTTTCCAGCGCCGGTTGGGCCCATAAGAAGGATGGGATCAGGCGAGCGAGCAGCCACGTGTTCGATCTCTTCGATCAATCGATTGAACGTTTCGCTTTTAGTCTTGATTCCTGACTTGAGACCAGTCAGGTGATCTTTGTGTTCGCGGGCAAAGCGGCGGGCGAGTGTGTCGTACTTGGAGAGATCCAGATCGATCAGGCGGATCTCGCCCGAAGGGTCATCACCAGTGCGCTTGGGACTGGTCTGAATGAGTTTGGCGGGAAGGCGCCGGGTTTCGGTGAGGAGAAAGAGACAAATCTGGGCAACGTGTGTCCCGGTGGTGATGTGGACGTAGTAGTCTTCGCTGTCAGTATCGAATGGGTAGGTGCGGGCGAAATCATCGAGCGTCGTGTAGACCTCTTCGAAATCCCAGGCATCGCGCTGGTCGACTTGGGTGGTTCGGACGGTGGTCTCTGGAGAGACCTGTTTAAGGTCATCCTCCAGGAGTCGGGCCAGCGACATGCCAAAGCGCGGGAAGAGGACTTCGAGGCGGTCGACTTGGAAGTGGGGCTGCTGGCACAAACAGACCGTGGGACGCCAGCGCTTCCAGCGGGCATCGCCGCGGCCGGCGTCGAGGGTGGTTCCCAGCAGCGTGAAGACAACAGTCTTTTTATGGGGCGTCTTAGACATACAGCTAGAAGTGTATCCTGTGGGATACGGTTCGGTTGAAAATGGAACATTGAATCGCTGTTTCCAAGTCAGGATGGCGGGGTTGGCACTTGGCACGGCGTGTGCATTAGTTAGTGGACAAGAAAGGAGTATGCGAATGAATAGTTTGAAAGCCAAGTTCAGTACGCGGCGTGAATTGCTGCGGTCAATCCTGGAGCACGCGGCCGAAGCCGGCGTGGAAGCGGTTGGTCGCGGACTGATAAAGGAAATCACGCAGAAGGAAATCGCACAGGGTGTTCGTTCGGTCAACGCGGCGGGGGCTGGAGAGTCTCGACAGCCGGACCGGGCGGAAGTTCAAGTGCGTGCAGAAAAACAAACGGACGGCTCTCTGGCGTCCGGAAATTGGCGACGCGAAGGCCCTCGCCACTTTCCGAATATCAGAGGATCAAAGACACAAGGACTGAGCGCTCGGTGCTGAGTTGTGTGTATAAGAAGGATGAGGTGGAAGATGGATGCAGTACAGATGATTCGAGTGACTGGTGAAGCGACGGGCGAGATTGATGCGGGCGACTTGTCGCCGATTCGCGTCTTTGGTACCGAGTCGATTCGCAATCAGTTCGACGATGGTGCGATCAAGCAGGCAATCAACTGCCGCAATTCGCCAGGCGTGAGCGACGTGGTGTTGAACCCCGATGCACACCAGGGGTATGGCGCGCCGATTGGCTGCGTCATGGCTTCGCCGACCCACATTTATCCCGGGCCTGTTGGTGTTGACATCAAGTGCTCGATGAGCTTGCTTCAGTTTGATCTGCCGGAGTCCGAGATATTGGACAAGAAGCTGCGTCGCGCGCTGATCAACGCGATCATGGAGCGAACTCCGACCGGCGCAGGCTGGAACGAGCGGACTGCGCCAAAGGCGCGGCGCATTGGCGAGGAAGATGGAAAGCTGGCGGTGACGCAGGGTGCTTCAAAGGAAGTCTGCGCAAAGTTTGGAATTCCCGAGCACTGGGCAACTCGCTGCGAGGACTCGTTTCACGTTGGTCACGCGGATACGCGTGGCGACTTGGAGCGGAGACTTGAGCGGCTGCTCGAAATCGGGCCAATCCGTCACGTTTTCGCTGGCAAGATGAAGCAACTTGGCTCCTACGGCGGCGGCAACCACTTCGGTGAGTGCGAGACCGTGCAGTTCGCTGAAGATGCACAGGCAAAGAAGACAGCGGAGACCTTTGGTCTGCGCGATGGTCATGTTGCGTTCCTGTCTCACTGCGGTTCACGCGGGTGGGGTGCGCTCCTGGCAGATCTGCACTTTAAGGGAATGAAGGAGCAGTTTGAGCTCAACGGGTGGGAACTGCCCGGCGGCGATCGCCACATGGTGCACGCTGAATTGGGATCGCAGATGGCGAACGACTACATCGACGACATGTCGATGGGCGCGAACTTTGCAACTGTGAATCACCTGCTCATCAATACACTCGTGCTCGATGCATTCCAGGAAGTCATTCCTGGCGTGAAGGGTGAACTTGTGTACTTCATTTCGCACAACATCGCGCGGCTTGAGGACTATCGCGGGCAGAAGCAATGGGTACACCGCAAGGGCGCAACTCGCGCGTTTCCCGCAGGGCACGCGGCATTGGCGAAGACGCCGTTCGCGAACACCGGACACCCGATTCTGTTGCCGGGCAACCCGCAGCATGGTTCAGCGGTGATGGTCGCACAAGCGGGTGCGGAAAATTCGTGCTTCAGCGTCAACCACGGCGCGGGACGCCGGATGAGCCGTACACGTGCGAAGAAGGAACTCGATCAGCATGCAACAGATTCGACATTGAAGAATCTGGACATCATGACCAATTGCCGCCAATACCCTCTGGATGAGGCACCTGGCGCATATAAGGACTTTGAGGAAGTGCTCAAGAGCGTGAAGAGCGCGGGGCTGGCAAGCGAAGTGGCGCGACTGAAGGCGCGGTTTGTGATTAAGGATGGAGACAAGGCAGATGACTGAGTAAGTCGGCCTCGAAGGGTTGGAGATTATGTATGAGTACCACAGTTGAAATCAATGGAGCAGAAGGTGAGGGCGGGGGCCAGGTGCTCAGGACATCACTCGCGCTGTCAGCGATGACGGGTCAACCGTTCACAATTCAGGGAATCCGTGCGGGCCGCAAAACTCCCGGGCTTATGCGGCAGCATTTGACGTGTGTGCTCGCGGTGCGGGATATCTGCAGCGCCCAGGTGAAGGGTGCGGTGGTTGGTTCTACTGCGCTTGAGTTTGTGCCCAGCAAGGTCTACCCCGGTACATACTACTGGAGTGTTGGCACTGCTGGCGCGGTGACGCTTGTGTTGCAAGCGGTGCTCCCGCCATTGATGATGGCGGGTGGACCTTCGCATGTCACTATCGAAGGCGGTACCCACACGATCATGTCGCCGGTATGGGAGTTCCTCGAGAACTCACTGGTTCCGGTGCTCAATGACATGGGCGCTGGTATCAGCGTCAAGCTTGAGCGGCACGGGTTTTACCCAAACGGCGGCGGGCGCGTGCATGTGAAAGTCGATCCGGAGGCAAACCTGCGGCGGGTATCACTGCGCGAGCGGGCAGAGGTAAAAAGCGTCAAGGCGAAGATTGTCATGGCAAACTTGCCCAGGCACATCGCTGAGCGCCAGATCGCGCGGATTCAGAAGGAGCTTGAGTGGGAAGTGGGGGAGGATGCCATTGAGGAAATCAAACCCAGTTTCTCCGCTTGTAACGCTGTGATTCTGGAGGCGCGGACGGCCCAAGGTGTCCACTGCGCTGCATCGGTCGGGGACATCAAGACCCGGGCCGAGGTGGTGGCTGCACGAGCGATTGCAGATATGCAAAGCTGGCAAGACTCAACTGCGGGAGTTGGGGAGCATCTTGCTGACCAGTTGCTGACGCCGATGACGATTATGGGCGGAGAGTTCTCCTGCGCCCAGTGGTCATCGCACGCCGCGACGAATGTGGAAACCATGCGGAAGTTCGGATGCCAGGTGGCGGTGCGAGAGGGCGATAACCGGTTCGATTGCGAGGTCGAGGCGTTGACCCCGGTAGCGAAAGCTCCATGAAAACAAGTGTGATTCAGGTTATTTCGTCGATTGCCAAAGTGGAACGCAAACTTGACGGATGTGGTATACTGCATCCGGGAAAGGGCCCACTTGGCAAACGCTCGAAACAGCCTGGCAACACGCACAACCACAGGGTTGCTGGACGCGCTGCACGATCCTCGCAACGACCAGGTGTGGTCGGCGATTGATGCACGCTATCGCCCGGTGATCGCTGCGCTGGCGCACCGGCTCGGGTTGCGTCCGACCGATGCAGATGAAGTGGCCCAGCAATCGCTGTCAGAATTCGTGCGCGCGTATCAGGAAGGGCGCTATGACCGCACCAAAGGTCGGCTGTCATCCTGGATTCTTGGGATCGCGCATCACACCGCGCTCAAGATGATTCACAAGCGCGAAGGGCTCGCATCGGACACGATGATTTCTGAACTCGCAGATGAAGAATCGCTGAAGTCGATCTGGATCGATGAACGCGATCGAACCATTCTCGCCAAGGCAATGGACCTGCTACGCGAAGAGTCGGAGATTGATGAACGCACGCTGCTTGCCTTTGAACTGGTCGCATTGCGCGGCGTTCCTGCAGCTGAAGCTGGTGTGCAAGCCAACATGACCGTTGATCAGGTCTATGTGGCAAAGAACAGAGTCACACGACGCATGCGAGCGCTGGTCGAAGAATTGACGCAGGCGTTCGAGGAGGACATGTAGTGCCTCCCGCCACATGCCCGGATATTTCGCTGATAGAGCGGCACGCATGTGGCGATCCTGTTGGCGAAACGGTTGTTGAGCACATCAGCAACTGTGAAATCTGCAAGGCCAGACTTGAGGTTGCCCAGGAAGATGCCAAGTTTGTCACGCGGGCGAGGTCATTGCTGCGGCAAGATGCGGTGCCGATTGGTGTGCCGCGGATTCAGGGGTATAAAGACCTGCAACTACTGAACGCGGGTGCCCAGGGCGTTGTGTACAAAGCTGTTCAGGAAAGTACATCTCGAATCGTCGCGATCAAAGTGTTGGTCGCCGGACGAACCGCAACAGTGCGGGCGCGATTGCGGGCGGAGAGAGAAGCAGAAATTGCAGCGCGGCTTGCACATCCAGCGATCGTGACGGTCTATGAATCCCGGACGCTGGGAGATGGGCGCATTGCTCTAGTGATGGAGTTTATTGATGGCGTGCCGCTGGATGAGTGGGAACCGCCAGGCGCGACCGCCGCGGAGAAGCAACGGGCCATTCTGCGTGCGTTTTCCACGGTCTGCGATGGCATACACCACGCCCACATGAGCGGCGTGATTCATCGCGACCTCAAGCCCGACAACATTCTGGTGACCGCCGATGGTCGACCGGTGGTCGTGGATTTCGGAATTGCCAAGGCCGACAACATTCACCGCACCAGCACCGGCGAGTTCGCGGGCACGCCGGCGTATGCCTCGCCAGAGCAGGTACTGGGCAGGCCGGGAGAAGTGAACGCGCTCACCGATGTTTATTCGCTGGGCGTGATCTTGTACAAGTTGCTTTGCAATGACCTTCCATACAAAGTGGACGGATCAATTTTTGAAATTGCCCGGACTATTTCTGAAACGGCACCGATACCGCTTCGCCATCAGGTTCCCACAATTTCGCTCGATCTCGATGCGATTAGCGAAAGAGCATTGCAGAAGAAGAAGGAACTGCGGTATCACTCGGCGGCCGCACTTGGACACGATGTTGAACGATTTCTGGAAGGGCGGCCGGTGGAGGCACGCAGTGCTTCGGGCTGGTATCTGTTGCAGAAAGCGGTGACACTGAATCGGGGGAGACTGGCGTGGGTTGCCGCTGCTGTGGTGCTGATCGCGGGAACCGGTACTGTTGTGGGCGTGAGCATGGCGAGGGCGAACGATGCGGAGCGCAAAGTGAAGCTGCAGCAGGTAGAGGCACAGAAAGAGAGCATTCGCGCCCAGGCGGTTTCCGAGCTGCTGCGGGAAACGGTGCCAAGTGTTGATTCGGGAAGCACTATTGTCGGGGGAACATCCGGGACAGGACTTGGGAGGCTGTTCTTCAAGCTCGAGACCGGCGGATATAGCGATGAGGTTGATCAGACGCTGCGCCGGCTTTGGGGCGATCTGTATGCAAGCGTTGGCAATTCGCGCATGCCCGCGCTGGTTGCATATGCCGAGGTTTCGCTTAGAAATGGCCTGGTGCGGTTGCGGATACAGCACGGGCTTGAGCATCCAGAAATAGCGGCGACCATTCACGAACTGGCGGGTGTGCTGCTGGTGAGAAATCGCGCGGAAGAAGCGGAGCAGTTTTGTCGAGAGTCTCTGGCGATGCGCCAGAAACTGCTCTCAAAGGGAGATGTTGCGATCGCGGAATCGCAGGTCTTGCTCGCAAAAATTCTGCTTGACATGAATCGAACAGAAGAGGCGCTGAAGGTGGGGGATGAGGCCCTGGCGCTTTTGTACGGATTACCCACTGTGCAGGGCGAGCTTCCGATAGCGACCATGCTGGCGTTGAAAGCGAATGTGTATCTTTCATCCGGCGAGCTGGCCAAGTGCGAACTCGCGATGACGGAGGCGCTGCGAATTCGGATGCGAAGACTCTCCTGCGATGATCCGGACGTGCTGGCTTCACTTGGAGAAGCAGCGGATGTGGCGGCGGCCCTGCCGATGAGCGAAATCGCCAGAGACATGGCGAAGGCATGGGGCGTGACTGCTGCAGAGGTTGCCGACGCGGTAAGAAGGGATATCCCGATTCTGGCCGCGCAGGATCGCTCGCCATATCCCCAGGCGTATCGACAGGGACGGCCGCAGGCGATGGGACGGTACATCAATTTGCAATCGATTCTGCTCAGTCCTGATGACATTTCTCTGGTCGGAAATCTGGTTGCTCAGATGCGATCCGCAGAAGGGGAGAGGGAGATAGAGATCAAGGTCTCTTCCTCCAAGCGTGCGGCGGAGATATTGAGTCTTCGATATGGTCCAACAGCGTTCCCAGTGCTCGTCTGTCTGCAGGAATCCGCCATGTCAGAGTTGTACGCGGGGCGGCCGCAGGCGGCGATTGAACCGGCTCGTCGAGCGAATGAAATTTGGCGGAACATTCCCGCGCAGGCTCGCGACACGACGCTTTCGGGAAACTCACAGCGATTGCTGGCGTGGTTTCTTGCATTGTCGGGCGACTTCAAGAGTGCGGAAGAGGAGTATTCAGGCGCCGTTGCAATGCTCAAAGCCGGACCTTCGCCCAAACACGTTTTGGCCCTGGCCGAAATCGGGCGTGTCTGGTGCATGGCGGAACAGGGTCGCCTCAATGACGCTGATCAATTGTCCAAGGATCTTGTTCTGCTGCTGGAGTCGCTGCCGGTGACACCGGATGATCAAAAGGCGCACGCACGATTTATGCGCGCGAGAATCCTCATGAAACTGGGTCAGTTCAAGCAGGCAAAGAACGTGTACGAACAGGTCTGGGATCCGACGTACAAGTACTCTGGTCCGCCATTTCCTTGTCGAAGGATCCTCATCCAGGATGTGGCGCGCTGCTGTGAAGAACTCGGCGATGCCGCAGCGGCGAAACAGTGGTTGGCCTTTATGGAGGTTGACCCGAGGTTGAGTCCGGTCGTGGATACAAAATGAGCACTACCCAAAAACGAACAACGCCAAGCGGCAAACCGCATGGCGCTGAAGTGACCCCAATGGGATTCGAACCCATGTCACTACCGTGAAAGGGTAGTGTCCTAAACCAGGCTAGACGATGGGGCCGGGTCGTAGGCATAGTCTAGGGCGCAAAGGGACGATTGTGAAGCAGCGATTGCAAGACTGCCCATGGTAAATGACGCCGCCAACATCATGCAAGCAGTGCTGCCGCAAGAACTTAAGGCAGGCCAAACCCATGTCATATTGGTCGGTGGAACCTTCGATCCCGTTCATATTGCTCATGTGCAAATAGCCATTGAGGCCAGAGCCACCCTGCCGGAACCCGATTGGCGAGCGAGTTGGCTGGTCTTCGTTCCCGCCGCTGCCTCACCGTTTAAGGTCAGTTCCGGGGCCTCGCCGACTCAAACCCGGACGCCAACCTCGGCGCAGCGGGTTGAATTGGTCAGGATTGCAATCCAGTCGGTTGATCGCGCCTGTGTCTGGACTGATGAAATAGACCGCGCGACAACACTGGAAGGACCCAGTTACACCATCGACACGGTCCGTCGTGCGATCACCGCGCGGCCCGGACTTCAGGTTCGTTTCTTGATCGGCGCAGATCAAGCAGCGAGCCTGCATCGCTGGCGAGAAGTTCACGAGCTAATAAGGCTTGCTCAACCTGTCTGTGTTTTGAGGCCCCCCGTTTCAACCATTCAGGAACTGCGACAGAGTCTGGACGCGTCTGGCGCCTGGTCGCCTCAGGAAACTGCGATTCTGAGTCAATGTGCAGTTCAAACTTCGCTTCTACAAATAAGTTCAACGGCGATTCGAACAGCAATCGCCGCGGGTAAGGCCGCGCGCGACATTCCCGAGATTGACTCTCGTGTCGCCGCCAGAATAGATGAACTGGGACTCTATCGCAATATCTCCTGAACACTGTCTATGGTTTCGTCATGCGGTATGTCGGCATAGATCTCGGAGACCGTCGTACAGGTGTCGCACTAGGCGATAGCGTCACTCGCACAAGTTCTCCGCTGTGCATACTTGAAGTGCCACTGGCAGATGAGGGCGGTCGTGCGCTTCTTTCCCGAATCGAGAAGGTTGTACGTGAGCACGTGGGCAGTGCGAAGTATGGAATCGTGCTTGGTTTGCCGCTGAACATGGACGATTCTGAAGGCCCGCGAGCAAAGTCCACGCGAATTTTTGGCGAACGACTTGCGGAGCTGCTTGGCACAATTGTGCATCTTCAAGATGAGCGTCTGACCAGCAGCGAGGCCGACTGGGCGATGGCACAGTCAGGGCTCACGCACAAACAGAAGAAGGCTCGCCGAGATGCCATCGCGGCCGCCGCCATTCTTCGAGACTTTCTCGAAGCTCTGCCACGAGAGACCTGAAAAAGCACAACGCCGCGAACTTCGCGGCGTTGGATGAATTCAGATATACGCGAGACTCGTCAATTACTTGACGGTAACGCCGACCTTGGCGAGCTTGGCAACTTTGTCTGCATCGCTCATTGCGTTGAACTTGCCGACGCAGCCGTTGCAGCAGAAGCCAACCTTGGTGCCCTTGTACTCAGTCATAACGCCTTCGGAAACGCCTTCGGTGGGGTTGAGGACGCACATGCTGTTGGCGGTTGCGCCAGCGGCTGCGGCCTTGGTGCCTTCGCAGCAGGCTTTGTCACCTGTTGCAGCGACTTTGTCGCCAGCGCAACATGCAGCGTTCTCGCCTGCACATTCTTTGCTGCCGTTCTGGCAACCAACTGAGAAGAGCGAGGCGGCGGCGACGAGTGCAAGCGTTGAGATCATCTTCATTTCAAAAACTCCTTAATTGCTGGCATTGCCAGCGGTTGTGAACTTTCGTAACTGTGAACTATAGGACTTACAAACAGCTCAGAAAACTGGGTGTATGCAGTGAAAACCCCGGCAGGCCTCAGATGCCAGCCGGGAATCGAGGTTACTTGCTTGAGCAGCACGATGTTGAACAGCCGCAGCCGGCGCAGGTGCACTTCTGGCCACCAGCGCAACAATCACAATTCTGGCACTGGGTACAGGTGCACGAGGTGCAGCACTGTGTGTTGGCGGTCTGCATTGCTGGTGCTGCCGCGGCGGTCTGAGCGAACATATAGGCGGTAAAGAAAGAAATAAGCATGAAAAATCCTTTGAATCGATGCCATCGCGGGACAATGTCCTCGCTTCAGGCGTGTTTGAATGATCTAATAACTAAGAGCTTTGAACTGTTGACAGTGCGCCGCGCACACCATGAAAGGTCTTGAAGCGGCACTTTGGCTGACAGTTGCTACTAGATCACCCAGATGCAAAGAGATGGTCGCGACGGCGGTGGTCCCGTTATTGCAATAACTCGCGGAGTTTGAAGGCGCCGCTGGGCAAAAATCCGCAGCGAATCTTCCCACGCTGGAAGCACAAATGCCGAAATGCTGGGCTTTATCAGCACATCTGGCGGCGAAGGCGGCACCGATGAAAGTGGTGTCAGGCAACAGAAGATGAGATCGCTGAGCGGAACTGGCGCCTGACAGCAACAGTTCGCCATCGCATTAGCCCCATCCATTGCACACCGATCTTGAATCGCAACTTCTGCATCTTCTTCAGTTGCGATTCCTGAACAGCACGAATCCGGCTCTGTGCTGGGGACTTCAACTTCGACCGTTTCACATGCCTGAGCGGTCATCTCACACTCGCCTGACCTGCAGACTCCCGATACTCCTAAAATGAGCATGGGCATGAGCGCGAGGATGAGCCACCAGGAACGCATAAGCATCTAATCCTATTACGACTGAGCGGCAGGTCCTATTACGACTGAGCGGCAGGCTTGCTCGCAATGGGCTCAAGAAGATCGCCATAATTTTCGTACTTCGGCAATTTGTTAGGTTTTTAATAGCATAAATAATCGACTGAATCCCGAAAGTTGCTGCCGTGCATTCAGGGAGTCGCTGTCGGTTGTGTCAACCGGTGCTGTCGCCGAACCCGCACAATCACAATAACCACGGCAACAAACGCAACGATTGCAACCAGTCCCATCACCACCGGCTCAAACGCACTTTCGCTGATCACATTGCGCTGCACACCCATCGTCGCGAGCAATCCAAACAACGGCCCGATGGTGTAACCAACACCCACAAGCGACTCGTGACTGCCGCCCGCCTTCACTTCAGATGCATGGACCGACATCACGTAGTAGATCGCACCAGAGTAAATACACGCCATGCCGCTGCCCAGGGAAGTCAGCCCCAGAATCATCGCGCCAACACCCATCGCTCCGGGCCCAAACCGCGGCGAGAAAACCGCAATTCCAAACCCCGCGAGTATCAACATCCCTCCAAGCACCGGATGCCACCAGTGCCCGCGCCACTTCTGCGTGTGATCATGCAACCAGAACGCAAGCACGCGTGGGAAGAGCCACGCCGAAGCAAGCACAGTGTGCCACGCCAGCGGCACATCCAGTCGCTTGAACGCTCCGGGGAGATATGGCGAAATCGCGCTCATCACAATGTACGACGCTGGCAAGAGAATCCGAAACGTCGTCAGCAAGTCTGCATACGTCGTCGGCACTGGCACATGATCATCATCCAGATGGCGCGGCACATTGCGCGGGAACACCAGCAAAAATCCGATGCTCAAAACATGCAGGCATCCAAGCCCGAGCAGCACCGTGCTTGCGCGATTCTCAATCAGCGGCGCTGAGATGCACATCGCAAACGCAACCGCGCTCGACCACACCACATTCCAACGCGACAGCGTCTTGCGAAGCTCCTGACCAGACCTGCCGCCGGATATGTAGCTTTCGACCATCGGCCAAAGCACGCCAGTCAAGGGTGTGTAGAGCAGCGTCATCAGCCAGATCGGCCATTGTGAACCCTTCGCCGCGGGCAGCGATGGAATCGCGGTGCAAAGTCCTAAGCCGACCATGACGATCATCAGTATCGTGCGTTCAGAGACAAACGGCCGAAGTCGCTGCAACACCGGCCCCGCGCCCGCCGCCGCAATGATGTAGGTGATGCCGGTGCACACTGCCAGCAGGTAGTTACTAAACGCGGAGAAGCTAAACGCGTTTACCGCGATAAACGCTGCCCCGTTCGTCACCAGCCCCGTTCCAAGGCTGGAAACAAATGTGAAGCCAAAACCCGCCCAGATGGGCGTACAACCGGGCGAAGTTATATGTTGCTTGTGCAAGGCGGCGATCGTAGTATGGTGGGCACTGGAGGAAGCTCCTGCGCGATGTGCTCGTAGCTCAACTGGATAGAGCGCTGCCCTCCGAAGGCAGAGGTTGTGGGTTCAACTCCCGCCGAGCATACTTTTAAGGCCGCGTATCCTGCAATCCGGCGCCGCATCAAACTCTTCGAGCCACACCGCATGTCCCCTACCAGCCGTTCCCGCTATCTCAAGTACCTCGAAAAACGCAAAGCTGCCAAAAAGCCAGAGATGGCGGTGCTTGATGAGACGGATTCGAAGAAGGCCGCTAAGCGGGCGCGAACTTTCTTCCAGCTCCTGAAACTCTTCCTCAACGAGATGCGCGGCTCGCGCACCATGTTCATCTTCGCGCTGCTGACGGTCGCGATTTCCAGCATCGGCATCCTCTCGATCCCCGCCAGCACCAAACTCATCATTGACTTTGTGCTCGCCAAGCCAAAGCTGCCCGAACTCATTTTCGATGTCGCTGGCGCACAACTCTTTAGGTCACCGCTTGGCCTCAACAGCTTTCTCACATTGCTCGTGCTGGGCCTCGGGCCTCACGTCATGCTCTGGGCGGTCAGCATCACCAACCTGTTCGTTGCCGCCATATCGCTCGGCGTCGGCATCAGCGGCCGCTTCCAAACAACATTGCTCACCAAGCGCGTCTCCGCACAACTGCGCCGTCGATCATTTGATCACGCCGTAAATCTCCCACTTCACCGGATTCAGTTTCACAAATCCGGCGGCCTCTCCTCAATCCTTCGCGAAGATGCTGGTCAGGCGGGCGAACTCGTCTTCAGCATGATCTACAACCCCTTCAAGGCAATCATCCAATTGCTCGGCACGCTCGCCGTCCTTGCCTGGACCGACTGGCGAATGTTGGTGGGGGGCCTGCTTGTCATACCCGTAGTCTGGTTCACCAATCGCGCCTGGATCACGCGGATTCGCCCCGTCTTCAAAGACATCCGCACCACGCGCAGCGCGATCGATGCTCACACGACCGAAGTCTTTGGCGGCGTGCGCGTCGTCCGTTCGTTCGACCGCGGCCGCAGCGAATCAACTCGCTTCACCACCGGCCAGCACTACATGATCCGCAAAGAGTTCCTGGTCTGGTGGTGGTCACGCATTCTCGAAGTGGCCTGGGGCGTCTTGATCCCGCTCGCCTCCGGTGCAGTCACCGTCTACGCCGGCTACGCGATTCTCGAAGGCACGCTGACGCTCGGCGATCTCTTCATGTTCACCACGTACTTGGTCATGCTGCTGGGCCCGCTCGAATTGCTCACCTCAACCGCGACCAACATTCAGACCAACCTCGCCGCGTTTGATCGCGTCCTCGACCTTCTCGAAGAACCACGCGAATTTTCTGGTACTGAACCAACCCACATCGTCGATCGCTCCACAGCCCGCGGCGAAATTCAGATCCAAAACGTCTCCTTCGCCTATCCCAAATCCGGAAAGGCCGACCCCAAGGCCCCCGAACCAACGCTCGTCCTCCACGACATCAACTTGAAAATCGCCCCCGGTGAAAACATCGCACTCGTCGGCGCAAGCGGTGCAGGCAAGACCACGCTCTGCAATCTGGTTGCACGCTTTTACGACCCAACTGTCGGCAACATCTTCTTCGATGGTGTCAATCTCAAAGATATCGAGCCCGGCAGCTACCGCCGCCTGCTCGGCATCGTCGAGCAGGATGTCTTCCTCTTTGATGGCACCATCGCCCAGAACATCGCCTACGGCCGTCGCGATGCCACGCGTCAGCAGATCGAAGCTGCCGCCAGCGCAGCCTTTGCACACGAATTCATCACCGGCCTCGAAAAGGGCTACGACACATTCATCGGCGAACGCGGCGTCCGCCTCTCCGGCGGCCAGAAACAACGCATCGCCATCTCCCGCGCCATCCTCGCCGACCCCGCAATCCTCATCCTCGATGAAGCAACAAGCAACCTCGACGCCGAGAGCGAAGCGTTCATCCAGATCTCTCTTTCAAAGCTCATGCGCGGCCGCACATGCTTCGTCATCGCCCACCGCCTCTCCACCATCCGCAACGCCGACCGCATCATCGTCCTTGAAAAAGGCCGCGTCCTGGAAATCGGCAAACATGATGAACTGCTCGGCCGCGGCGGCCGCTATTCCGAACTCCTCAAGACCCAGCTCCAAGCCCACGCGATGAATCAGGCTCCGGTGGAAATCACGCCAACAGTTCCGTGACTTCCATTGTGGTGCAGCCGACCTCAATCCGCGAGCTCATACCTGCTTGAAAGAGCATAACCTCGTGTATTATAGGACTATATGGGTGACAGGTATTTCAACCCAGGTTAAGCCCTAGCTGCATCGTTGCCTCGCTAGTTCGAAATGCCTCATGCCTCTTTCCCATTTAAGCCGGAAAACACGCCCGATAGCATCTACGTTACCAAACCGCTTTGCTTTGGCATAACACCCATACCGCGGCGGTCCGAATCTCCATTGCGAACCAACTTCTCCTTTCAGGCGTCTAATACCTTGAAGGACCAACAGGAGCCACTATGCGCGGCGATTGCAGAAAATTCATCCTCGCTTCCAGCACCATTGCCTTTCTTACCACATTTGCCGGTGCCGATCCCGCGATGTCGGCTCCGGAATGGTCGAAACAGGTCTGGAATGCAGGACGCCAGGATGGCACAAATGCCTTGACCTCGCTGCTCGCCAAAACCCCGGCCGAAGTTGGCGACTTCACTGTCAATACCGCTAAGTCGTTGGCCGATGCCCTCGCCAAACGCGAAGTTGATCGCATCAAGCGGATCGACGAAGTCAATAAAGAACTCGACGCTGCGATCGCAGGCGATGCTTCCGACCTCTCAATTTCCAAGTCCTTCAAGTACGCACTTGAACTTCAGATGCTCGCCACCAACAAGGCTGGCTTCATGCGCGAAGAGCGGATCCAGAAAGTGATCCAGCGTGGCGATGCTGCAGCTCGCGCTGCCGAAGCCCGCGGCGACTGGCTCATGGCCAGCGAACTCTTCGCTCGCCTCGACGCCCTGATGGATGATCACGGTGATTATCACAAGGACTCTGAACGTCAGTTCCGTCGTCTGGGAATGTTGCGCATGTACGTCCCCCAGCGTCTGTGGGAACTCCGTAACGAACGCGCCAAGCTTGAAAAGGCCGATGGCCTGCCGCCATACAACGGCGCAGCCGATGACTGGAATCAAAAACTCGCCAAGGTCGATCGCATGATGGTCCTTCGCGCAGTGGTTCAGGCGGGCAGCCGCCACGTCGAAATGCCGCGTCTGAACACGCTCATCACCGGCGGCCTGGATGCACTTCGCACCATGGCCAACACCACCGACCTCAAGCCCGCATTCAGTGGTCTGGCAGATGATCACAAACGCCAGAATTTCCTGCAGGCAATCGATTCCATCGAAAACGAACTCAAACTCGCCAAGCGCGATTTGAATCACCCGCTCTTCGCCGATCTGCTCGATCGCGTGCAGGCGATTAACTCAACAACTGTCGAAATTCCTGAATCCGCCTGGCTGCACGAATTTGGCAACGGCGCGATCGGACAGCTCGATGAATTCTCCGCGATCATCTGGCCCGATGAAGTCGGCCGCTTCCAGCGTCAGACTCAGGGTTCGTTCGTCGGTGTAGGCGTTTCCATTGAATTCGATGAGCTTTCACAGGTTCGCGTCTCGTCTCCGCTCGAAGGCATGCCCGCTCACAAAGCCGGCGTCCGCGCAGGCGATGTCATTAAGCTCGTCGATGGCAAAGCGCTCTACGGCATCGGCAGTCTCGATCAAGCTGTGGAAATGATCACCGGCCCGATCAATACCAAAGTCACGCTCACGCTTGAGCGCGAAGGCAAAGATCCAAACGATGCCAAGATCACCGTGCCCATGACGCTGACACGCAGCAAGATCAAAGTTCGCACAGTTCGCGGCTGGAAACGTATCGGCGATGGCATGAGTGGGTCCGCCGCCGATTGGGACTGGATGATCGATCCAACCAATCGCATCGGCTACGTTCGTCTCTCTCAGTTCGCCGATGACAGTTCGAACGAAATGTACGCCGCAGTGCGAGCCATGAACAAGGACAACAGCCTTAAGGGCATCATACTCGACATGCGCTACAACCCCGGCGGCTTCCTCGATAAGGCTGTTGAAATTGGCCGCCTCTTCGTGGCCGATGGTCCAATCGTCGGAATGAAGTCTTCTTCCGGTCAGGTTACCTTTGAAGACAACGGCCGCGCGGGTGCAAAGGCTCCGCTCTCAGATATTCCCGTTGCAGTCTTGATCAACGAAGGTTCAGCATCTGCAAGCGAAATCGTCTCGGGCGCACTTGGTTGCTATGGAACAACTGGTCAAATCAAGACGGTCATCGTCGGCCAGCGTTCGTATGGCAAGGGCAGCGTGCAGAACGTCTGGAACCTCATGGGTAACGAAGCCAACATGAAGGTGACAACCAATTACTACACCTTGCCCGATGGTCGCGTCATCCATCGCAAGCCCGGTGCAACAGTCTGGGGCGTGGAACCAACCATCCACGTCGAAATGACTCCGGCCCAGCTGACTGAATCCATCAATGCACGTAAGAACGCGGACCAGCTTCCGGAAGATTCCGGCAAGCAGCCAACCGACCCCGCAGAAATCCTGGCCAAAGGGTTGGACATCCAACTTCAAACCGCCTTGGTACTCCTGCAGTCCCAAACCTCACACTCAACAACTGCCCAGGCCGCGCCAAAGGGCAAGCCAGACGCCGTCCGATAATTTATTACTGACCTGAGTCAGGGGTATTGCCCACCCCTGAATTCTTCCGTACTATTCAGTTCAAGGGAAGGCCGGATCCTTGCGATCCGGCTTTCACTCTTTTCACTGTCCTCAATACCCAACGCTAGAGAAAACATCAATGACCCAAGTCGCCCCGACGTATCGCCCAGTTCCAACCGCAGCCAAGGCAGCCGATTACGGCATTTCCGCAAAGCTCCCCGATGCAACCTTGGTGAAGTGGCTGCGCGACATGATGTTCATCCGCGAATTCGAAAATCGCTGCGCCCAGTCATATCAGCAGGCCAAGATCGGCGGCTTCTGCCACCTCTATATTGGCCAGGAAGCGCTCGCAGTCGGCACCATCAATTCGCTCAATCCAGATGACCCGATCGTGACCGCCTACCGCGATCACGGCCACGCCCTCGCACGCGGCATGTCCGCCGATGTCTGCATGGCTGAGATGTATGGCAAAATCACCGGCTGCGCCAAGGGCAAGGGCGGCTCGATGCACATGTTCGACAAGCCGCATTGGATGTTCGGCGGCCACGGAATCGTCGGCGCGCAAACTCCACTGGGCACAGGTCTCGGCTTCGCCGCTCGCTACGAGTGGGAAGTTATGGGCAAGGGCATCGAAGGCGGACCAGCAAAGAAGAAGGTCGCACTCTCATACCTCGGCGACGGCGCACTGAATCAGGGCGCACTCCACGAGGCGATGAACCTGGCCGGCCTCATGGGAATCCCCGTGATCTACGTCGTTGAAAACAACGGTTATTCCATGGGAACTGCCATCGAACGCGGCACAACCATGGCGCACGACCTTCGCAAAAAGGCCGAGGCCTACGGCATGATCGGCAAGATCATCGATGGCTTCGATGTCATGAAGCTGTACGACCAGTTCAAGCCGCTGGTTGATCAGTGCCGCGAAGAACAGCGTCCCGCGTTTGTTGATCTCAAGACGTACCGCTACCTCGGCCACTCCATGTCCGATCCCCAGAAGTACCGCACCAAGGAAGAAGTCGATCAGTACAAGAACACTGACTCGATCGATCGCATGGCCAGCTATCTCATGACCGAGCGCATGACCAATGGCAAGCCGACCTTGAGCGAAGCCCAACACCTGGAAATGCAGGCCGAGCTCAAAGAGATCTGTATCAAGTCGGTCGAGTTTGCGGAAAACTCTGCAGCACCGGACGTTGCCACCGAGCTCTACAGCGATGTCTTCCTGAACCCGCTGAAGAACATGAGCCCGACGCAGGACTACATCCATGGCGTAAAGAACCCGCTGCTCTGAGCGAACTCTTTTCACCTACAATGTCTCGTGCTCTGGCAGCCATCACTTCCCGAAAAATACCACAAACTCAAGCCAGATGAATTGGCCCAGGCAATCGATGCGCGCCGCAAACAACTCGGCGATTCGCTCGTCATCCTCGGCCATCACTACCAGACGGATGAAATCATCCGCCATGCCGACTTCACCGGCGACTCGCTGAAACTCAGCCAACTCGCGGCGGATGTTGCGGGCAAGGGAAACGCAAAATACGTCATATTCTGCGGCGTCCATTTCATGGCCGAATCGGCTGACATGCTCACGCCCGAATCCGTCGAAGTCATCCTCCCCGATCTCTCCGCCGGATGTTCGATGGCCGACATGGCCCAATACGACGACACCGTCACGGCATGGGAGAACATCCACGCCTCATTGAAATCGACAGGTTTCAAAGGCCGCGTCATCCCAATCACATACGTGAATTCCTCCGCCGCCATCAAAGCATTTGTGGGTGAACACGGCGGCGCATGCTGCACCAGCAGCAACGCAATCCAGGTCCTGACCTGGGCCTTCGCCGGCGGAACTATTCCTAAACAATCGGGCGAGGAGATAAAGGTTCTCTTCCTCCCCGACCAACATCTCGGCCGTAACACGACTGCAAAACTCGGTTTCAACACCGACACCCAAACCTGCGTCTACGACCCGCGCCTCGCTCGCAAAGGCGAAATCCTCGGCGGCTCAACACCCGAGCAAGTCCGCAATTCTGTGAGCATCCTCTGGGCTGGCCACTGCAGTGTTCACAAGCTTTTCCGTGCAGAACACTGCCGCCAGATCCGCGAAGAAAACGCCAAGAACCCGACCGCCGAACCGATCAAGATCATGGTGCACCCCGAATGCACCAAAGATGTCGTCGACCTCGCCGACCTCGATGGCTCGACCGAATTCATCATCAAAACCATCCGCGAAGCTCCGCCCGGCAGCCGCTGGGCAGTCGGCACCGAGACCCACCTGGTCAACCGCATTTCCCGCGAAGCCGCAAGCCGCGGCGTACATGTCCGCATCTTGAGCGACTGCCAATGCCTCTGCACCACCATGTTCCGCATCGATGAACCGCACCTGCTCTTCATCCTCGACAACCTCGCCGGTGCCTATTCCAAAGATGGTTTGCCCAAGGTTGTGAACTCCATCAAGGTGCACCCAGAGGTTCGCCGCCTGGCTCTCAAGGCCCTTGACCAAATGCTGGCACTTTCCTCTGAGAAAACAAGACAGGCCGCACTGGCAAAAGCCGATTAATAGAGACCAATGCGGATCGGCAGCACAGAAATCTCCCGTAGTTCCTCCCCCTACATCATCGCCGAGCTGGGCGTGAATCACGATGGCTCGCCGGAGAAGGCTCTCGAACTCACCAGGCTGGCCGCAGAAGCCGGCGCCCACGCCATCAAGCTGCAGCTCTTCAAAGCCGACCTGCTCATGAGCAAAGCGGCCAAACTCGCGGCATATCAGAGGGCCGCTGGCGAGACTGATCCAGTCGAAATGCTCCGCCGCCTCGAACTGTCTATCGAGCAGATGGAACCATGTGTCACGCTCGCACACAAGCTTGGTATTCATGCCATCGTCAGCGTGTTTAGCGTTGAACTCGTCCGCGAAGCTGAGAGACTTCCATGGGATGCTTACAAGACCGCAAGCCCAGACATCATTAACCTGCCGTTGCTCCAGGCCCTTGCCGATACCGGTAAGCCGCTGATTGTCTCTACCGGCGCAAGCACGCTGGAAGAAATCAATCGCGCGATTGGATGGCTCAAGCCGATTCACAATCGCCTGGCAATCCTGCAATGCGTCAGTAGTTACCCGACGCCGCCAGAGCAGGCAGAACTTGGTGGTATTCCCGCGATCGCAGAAATCTGGGACGGTGTTGTGGGATACAGCGACCACACTGATGGACTTTCTACGGGGATGGATGCGGTGATGCTCGGTGCTCGGATTCTCGAAAAGCACTTCACGTATTCACGAAATGCGAAGGGGCCGGATCACGCCGCGTCTCTCGAGCCAAACGACATGAAGGCGTATTGCCTGAATGCAATCGGTGGACCAGCGCTGGCGGAGTTCCCGCTCGATCACGTGCCTGCCGCGCTTCGAGATGCCTTTGCGATGGCGGTCGAGAAACCAAAGGTCGAAGCAATCAAACGGGTCACCCCGATCGAAGAAGATGTGCGCCGCGTCTCCCGTCAATCAATCGTTGCAACCCGCGGCCTGACTGCCGGTACAACGCTGCAACGGACTGACCTCACGATCAAACGCCCCGGCACGGGCATTCCACCATTTGAACTCGCCAATGTAGTTGGCCGGAAGATCAGCCGCGCGGTCGAAGCCGATATGCCCCTTCAACTGCAAGACTTGACCTGATTTCCCCAATCAGATGTGCCCATTCAGGCCACTGCGTACACTGACCCTCCACATGAAATTCACTAACGCTCACAAATCCGAACTTCAAAGCCCGTGGCACGCGAGGCAAGCATGATCGGCGATGGCTGGGATGGCGATCCATCAACGCGGCCCGGCGCGCCCGAGCCCGCGCGCCGCGTGCGCATTGCTGTCGTGACCGGTTCTCGCGCTGAGTTCGGTTTGCTCACTCCGGTCATGCGAGCAATCGCGGCAACTCCAACTCTTGAACTGATTGTCTTCGCTGCGGGGTCACACCTCATTCAACCCGCACTCACGCTTCGCGATGTTAAGGCGCTGTTCCCAATCGCTGATTCGGTTCCAATGCAAATCGCGGGTCGCGTCGGTCGCAATGAAGATGCCCAGGCAGTCGGCACGGGAATCAGCCGCTTTGCTCGCATCTTTGCCAGCCACAATCCCGACTGGGTTGTCGTCTTGGGCGATCGCATCGAAGCATTCGCCGCCGCCGCCGCGGCCAACATCGGCGGGTATCTCCTCGCGCACATTCACGGCGGCGATCGCGCTGAAGGTGTAGCCGATGAGGCGATGCGCCATGCGATTACCAAACTGGCCCATGTTCATTTCCCGGCAACCAAGACCAGCGCGGACCGCATTATCAAAATGGGTGAGCGTGCTGACAAGGTTCATGTCGTCGGCTCATCTGCAATTGATGAGCTTTCGCACATCGAACCTATGACCGATGAGGCCTTTGCCGAAGTTGGTTCTCCAAGTGTGCTATTCCTGATGCACCCCGTCGGCCGCCACGCTGAAATGGAAGAAGCCGCGGCGACCGAAACGCTGGCTGCTTGCAAGGCCGCGGGCAAAGTTCTCGCCCTCGCGCCCAATTTCGATCCGGGCCGCGATGGCATTACTCGTGCGATTCGCGATTGCGTTGGGATCAAAGCCATCGAACACATGCCTCGCGCCCAGTTTGTGGCGCTGCTGAAGAGAATGGCCGCAAACGGCGGCATCATGGTTGGCAATTCCTCTGCGGCACTCATTGAAGCTGCGGCTCTCAAACTGCCCGCGGTCAACATCGGCCACCGCCAACTCGGCCGCGAACGAGCGGGAAATGTGATTGACGCCGCCGATGAAACGCTTGAAGGAATCGGCCGTGCGATTGCTGCCGCCAAAGCTCTCGATCGCACGAAGCTGACGCACCCATATGGCGATGGCCATGCGGGATTGGCAATCGCCCGCATTCTCGCGGCGACCAGACTTGAAGAGCCAGGACTCCGCCGCAAACTCAACGCTTATTGACGATGCGTGCTGGAACGCCGATCACGGTGTGATAGTCGCCGACATCGCGCGTCACGACCGCTCCCGCGCCGACGGTACTTCCAACGCCAATTCGTTTTCCGGGCAACACTCTGGCGCCGACTCCGATCAACGCTCCACGCATCACACGGACGTTTCCAGCCAGCACCGCGCCGGGGGCGATGTGCACGTTCTCTGAGATATCGCACTCGTGCTCGATGATCGCGCCGGTGTTTACGATTCCGTGGGTCTCGATCTTCGCAAATGTCTGAATGACCGCGCGAGGTCCGACGAAGCTGCCGGTACCCAGGTGCCCGTTTGATCCGATTGTTGCTGATGGGTGAATGACTTTTGCCGCCCGATGTTGATATTCGCGAAATTGCTCGATCAGGCGGGCGCGGAGGGCGAGGTCGCCGACCGTGATAATCCAGTACGATTTGGGATTCTGGTCGAGGTAGGCCCGCACCGAGCCGAGTGTGCCGCGCTGTGCTAGGCGGTACTTGGATCCGAGCACATTCTGAGTAGTATCATCGAAAAAACCAGTCAAATTCCAGCCCGACGCCATCGCGGCATCTGCCACTACCAGGGCATGCCCGCCGCCGCCGAGAAGGACTAAGTCATTTTGCATCGCCAGCAGGATATCGCGCGTTCCTATCCTTTGCCAATGCAAAAGGTTCGTGTCGGATATGTACGCTATCTCAATACCGCGCCGCTGGTCGAAGGTCTGGATGCATTGCAGCAGATCTCGGCCACCGCGGCGGTCCCCGCACATCTCGCGGGCATGCTCGAACGCTGTGAGATTGACATTGGCCTGGTCTCAGTCATCGACGCTGCGCGATCGCCAACTGAGTTTGTCCTGCTGCCGGTTGGCATGATTGGATGCGATGGTCCGACGCTCACTGTGCGGCTGTTTTCGAGAGTGCCGTTTGCGCAGCTCAAGACGATCTTTGCGGATACGGATAGTCACACATCGGTAGTGCTCTGCCGCATATTGCTGAAGAAACTGCATAGAGTGGAAGCAGGGGTTGAGCCGTTTCATGCTCGCGAGCGGTTTTCGTCAGCGGCTGATCAATCGAAGGATCTCGATAGCGCGTGGCCGCCGGCAGTGTTGTTGATTGGAGATAAAGTGATTACGGACCCGCCGCCGGCGGAGCGATATCCGTATCAGCTTGATCTGGGTGAGGCATGGAAAGCACTGACCGGATTGCCTTTCGTGTATGCGATGTGGATGTGCCGCAAGAATGATCCGGCGATGGCGGAGATTCGAACCGCTGCCACAGTTCTGGATCGTCAGCGGCGGCACAATGTGTCGCGGATTGACTGGCTGGTTTCCGAGCGAGCTCCTGTGCATCGCTGGCCTTTGGAGACTGCGCGGCGGTATCTGGGGCAGCTATTGAAATATGAGGTGGGAGCACGCGAGCGCGAGGGGTGCCAGTTATTTATCGATATGGCGGCGGAGATTGGTGCGGTTGCCCCTCGGAAATTGGAATTCGTGGACAGCTGAATACCTATGCCACCCGCCGCACGAATGTCGCTTGAGCTTTTTGAAACGATCGCACGCGAGCGGATGGGGGCTTCGCAGCAGGTGGTGTTGCAGGACCTGGATCGGCTTGAGTCGCTGGCGCAGGATGTGGCGGGCGACACCGAGTTTCCTGAAGACTGGATTATCTATCGCATCATCGGTGAGCAGCGCATCGTGAAACGCCCGGCGATCCTGCGTGGCAAGCAGATACTGAATGATCTGTCTGCGCTCTCGGAGCGGTTGAGTCAACAGGCGCGGTTACTAAGAACTTCTGACGCGATTGAGTTGAAGACACTCGCTGCTCGATGGAATGTGAATGTCAAAACGATTGATCGGTATCGAAGGCAGGGCCTATTGGCTCGACGGATGCTGGACAAAGATGGCAAGTCACGGATCTTCTTTTCACCGACCGCAATCATGCGATTCGAGGATTTGCGGCAAGTTTCGCTTGCCGATGCCGGGAAGTTTGAACGCATTGATGAGGCTACCAAGGCCAAGGTGATTCGCTGGAGTGATGGGTATCGGAGGCGACTGGGGTGGACGCTCAATAAGGCCGCGGGGCGAATCGCTGAACGCACCGGGCGCAGTCGCGAGGCCGTGCGGCGCGTGTTGCAGTCGGTGCAACGGAGTCAGTTACGGACGAAAGCTGCGGCGACGTTTGGTGAGCCTGCGCCGCTGACAGCGATTCAGCGGAAAGTCATTGTGCGGGCGATGATTCGCGGCGGTGAACCGGCAGCATTGGCTCGGCGGTATAAGAAGCCGCTGGGGAGTATTCAGCGGGCGTGGAGTATGGAACGGGCTGCAGTTCTGCGGCGGATTGTGCTTCCGGAGATGACTGCGAGCAAGACGGCGGAGAAGAGTGCGGCAGTACTGGGTGCAGCGCCGGTGAATTCCGGGTTGAAGCTTGAGGTGCAGCGCGATCTTGCGGAGTTTCTGTCCGCCGCAAAGCGGCCAACGGTGCCGATCGGTGTAGAAGAGACAGCGCGTCTCGCGGGATATCGCCAACTGGTGAAGAAAGCGGCGGAGACTATCGCGAAGCTCGATCAGCATTTCCCGCGTTCGAGCGAGATCGATGAAGCGCAGACGATGTTGCGGTGGGCTGCTCGTTTGAAGGCGGCACTGATTCATTCGCAGTTCCGGTTGATTACACAGAATCTTGAGGCGAGTCTTGAGCTTGATTTGACCATGCTCAAGAGCAACTTGCTGCGGAATTTGCTGTTTTCCTCGATTCAGGCGGCGGCGGAGACTGTGGATTTGCATGCTTTTACGCAGGCTTCCAGTCGCGGGCGATTGGCTGCGCCGATGGCCCTGGCGATCAATCGACTGGCGGTGCGGTGGGAGAAGGAGCATGCGAGTGAGTTGCATCTGCCTGCTGGCGCACGGGCTTCGTCGCGGTTGCTTCCGGGTATTGCCATTGAAGACTGGACGCTGCAGGTTGCGTCCTGGCAGAAAGCCGTCGAGCCAGATGCACGCTTGAGAGCGGCGAGCGAGCGGATTGGCCAGTCGCAGCGTGACCTGCTGGCCATGCGGTTTGGGTGGGGGGATGGCCCGCCGCGGATGCTGGGGGAATGTGCCAAGGTGCTCAAAGTGTCATCGATCAAGATTGCCCGGTTGGAGCGAGATGCGCTGGCGGCGGCATATGCGGCACTTGCTTCGGGGGCCAAGGGATGAAAGGCGCGGTTGTATTTCATCGCGGCGCGCTGGGGGATTCGATTCTGGTGTGGCCTCTGCTGCGTGCGCTGGCGAATAACTATGCGATGGTGGCCCTGGTGACGGACCTTGCCAAGGCTCAATTAGCGCAGCGAGTTGCCGTTCCTCATCTGGTGGCGATGAGCGCGGAGAACGCGTTGTTCAATCGGCTGTATGTTGAGGGGGCCAACGTCGAGGCGGTGGAGGCGGCGACCAATATTGACTTGGTCATCAATCTTGCTCCGCTGCAATTGCAATCTGGTGAACTCGTGAGCACGTGGGAGCGCAACGCCAAGAAGCAGTATCCGCGGGCGAGGATCGTTGTTGAGCGCGGGCAGCTTGATCGCGTGCTTGCATTGGAACTGGCCCAGAAGTGGGGGACTGTGCGGCCAACTCCGCCGGCAATACTGCCTACATCGCCGAGCGCATGTTTCTTTGTTGGCGCGGGGTCAGCAGAGAAACGCTGGCCGCTGCCGTTCTGGGTGCAGCTGAAGAACGCGTGCTCGCACCTGGCAGTTTCGATGATCGCGGGCGAGGCGGAGGAGGATCGCTTCAGTCCGGCGGAGCGGAAGATGTTTGAGGCTGCGGGCGGTGTGTTCTTGAAATCGCTGGTTGAACTGGAAGCTGCGCTGCGAGTTTCATCGATGTTTGTTGGAGTGGATTCGGGGCCGACGCACTTGGCCGCGCAGATGGGGCTGGACACGGTTGCGTTGTTTGGTCCGACGGATCCGGAGAGATGGGCGCCGGTCGGGCCGCGGGTTCGGGTGATTTCGCCGGAGTTCCGCAGGGGGATGGCGTGGTTGAAGGTGGAAAGGGTGGTTTCTGAGTTGCCGGTGAGTCTGCGGTGAATGGTGTCTTTTAACGCAGAGGGCGCAGAGACGCGGAGTCGCAGAGGAAAGCAAGAAGATATGAACATGGATATACAGGATGGACAGGATAAGAAGAGGGAAAAATAAAAACCCCTCGTCGCGTTTGACGAGGGGTGTTGGAATTGAGGTTAGGTTCTGTTTTACGCCGCGAGTTTCACGGTCGCGACTGCAAATCCATCGCCACCGATGCCGAAGTTGACGTTGAACTGCGCGGGGTTGCCGCGGACGGTTGAACGGACTGCGGTGATCTGGTAGACGACGTTGGTCGAGCCTGCGGTAAGCGTGTCGTCGGTGAATCTCTTGATGCCGATGGCACCGACGAACTGGAACGCGCCGCTTCCGGTTTTGCGGCGGACTTCGTAGATTGTGCCCATGGCGCCTTCGGGGTTCACGCACTTCCAGCCGAGTGTGACCGCGCCGTTCTGCTGCAATGCCACGGTGAAATCAGTCGGTGTTCCTGGCGGTCCGACGGGCGCGGGCGCTGCCGGGGCCGGGATATTCGCGGCGGCATAGACGCTGTCAGGATTGGCCTGCTGCTCGGCAAAACTGCGGATGACGCGAATGAGATCGCTGCATGAGGTGTAGGCAAGATTGAGGTCCGCATCTTGCGTGAGCGTGGCGGCCTTGGCGGCGTTGCGAGCGGTCTGTGCTGCATCAAATGATGCACGGGCAGTTTGCGTGAGAGCCTTAAAAGACTGCACTTGCAAACTGGTCAAGCCCACGTCGGCAGGCGTCACATTCCACACCGGCCAGTGTGATTCAAAGAACGCAAGCTGTTCAGACTTCTTCTGCGGGATCGTTGACATAATGAAATACTCCAAGTTGGCTCAACATATGCCAACGGTACATCCGCACAAGTCGCTCGCTGCACACGCAGAGTGCGTCGCGGACGAAAGGAAGATCGTGAGCATTCGCATGCGAGTTTAACGATTGATCTATTTATTGTGAATATGTGCTTTGTGCGGCTTATGCGGGCGTCCACCAAATTCGGGGAGTGGGCTACTGGCAGCCACAGCACCGCCACACCCACCCGCGATAACACCGAAATAACGCACACGGACCCACCGGATTTTCTTCCCAGACGGCACGCCGAAGAGCGCAGAGGGCGGAGAGTGAGCGCTGGACGGCACGCCGAGAATGCTGGACGGCAGCGCAGGGAGCGCAGAGGGCACAGGCAAGAGCGCGGACGGCAGCGCGGCGTGGGCGGAGGGGCGCGGGTCAAACGGCCATGGTTGGGGAAAGAGCGCGCGAGGCGGCGGTAAATGTCGGCAACGTCTCGAGCAGTGGCACGAAGGTTACTTTGCGAGTTCGGGCTGTTAGTCTGTGAGCTAGAAATCTACCAATCGAGCCCATGTACACCCTTGAGCGTATGAAGAAGGGGTGGATTATCTACGTAATGGATGGCCCCAACGTCGCGAAACGCAAACCCATCCCCAAACTCGTAGCCACTCTTAAACGTCGCAACACGCCGCGACCCGACGGCTCCATCTGATGACGCGATCAGAGTGGATTTCGGTGCCATGCTTCCAGCAGCGGGGCCGAGGTCGGGCCAAGTCTGTACGAGCAGGGCCTTATTCGCGGGAAACGCAAGCTCAGCCAGATTAGTTCCACGCCACTGTTCTGGGCCTGTCCTGGTAAATGGGTCCCAGAAGCTAGGCTGCGCTACAAAGTCGCAGCCGTATGAAAATGGGGTGTAGCTCGGCCAAAGCGAATTCGGTGTACGCGAATACCCTGCGGGGAAGTAGGCATCGTTGCTCGCAGACGTTCCAAAGTAGGCGTCAGCGAGAAAGACGTGCCATGTCTGATGCATGTCGAAGTAAGAAATATTGAAGCCCAGTCCGCCGCCTCGGATTGGCGTGTTAGCGAATCCTACCGACGCAAAATGTGGGAATGCGTCGCGATTGGATATCCCGTAATTTGAGAACGCCTGACAATGTGAATGTAGCTTGGCGGAGTCGGCAGTGGTTTGAGAAAATCGCTTAGCTTGCGAGAGCGAAGGAAGCGCAAGCGCCACGAGAACGGCAATCACCGTGAGAACTACGAGCAGCTCGATTAGAGTAAAGGCACGGCGCATGCTGTTCAGGCTTTCGAACGGTTCAATGGCGGGGCTCTGCTTGCAATCATAGCCAGCCCCAGCAAAACTGCGTTTCTAAGCAATATCGTCCCTGCGTCATTGTGAAATCTGAGGTATTGCTGCAGCACTCCGAGGCAGTTGCATGTAGGTGTCCTGCCAATGGCCATTTCGTAACAGACCGCGGCGGAAAAGATGCAAAGTATGGCGGCCGCAATCATGTTTGCCTGACGAGGGCTCCCAATAAGTAGCAGTGAAAATGGCAGTACTTCCAGGCAGAGTATTGCAACCGCTGCAGGGGCTCTGAGCTGATCCGGAATAAGCGAGTACGACTGCAACGACACACGGAACCCCGCGAAGTCAAACGCTTTCGCAATCGACGCGAGCAGGAGCACCGAGGGAACCGCTGCCCCCAGCAGTCTGGCGGGCAGATGATTCCATATCTCACGCGCCGTCGCGGGCGTCCGCGTCGAGGTCACTCCTCCCCTCCTCCTCCAGGAGTTGCGCAGTTGGGACCAGTAGCCTGGCGACCGAAGCAGACAAATTGGCTGGGTCCATTATCATTGCATACTCCGGTATTGGGTTGCAATCCGGAGCAGGCGAATTTGTGGACGGTCACAGTGATGGGGGTTGTGTCTGTGCTAACGGGGGCTTGCTTTTCAACTCCTGCGCCAACGTCGTTAACTTGCGCGTCGACGAGGATCACATCGTTGCAGGGGTACGAGTTGTTTCCGTCGATGCATGTCTTGTTGCTTGAATGTGTCGAGCCGCAGCTTCTTGTGATGTTCTTGTAGCAATTGTCTGCCTCGCTGATGATGGCGAAACCTCCCACAACCAGTAGTGCCGAGAACAAGGTCGTACGCGCTGTTGAAATCAACTTCATTGAATTACCTTCTTCCTAGTGTCTTGGAGCGACCCGAAACAATCGGGTGGCTACGAAGATTAATATGGCGAAAAAGACCGCTCCAAGAGCAAGCCACCAATAGCGACTGGCGGGTAGCGGTGCTGAGTGTCCTTCTGACGGAACGGGGCTCACCGTTGGTCCCGGTTGTTCGCCTGGAGACGATTGGGCCAAACCGGACCAAACTAGCATTGGATCCGCAACGTCAGACGCCTCTAATTGTCTGTCGGCGGATTTTCGGTAGTCTACGGTCACTCCGGCGGACCGGCTATCGGGCGGTGCAGTTCGTGACGACACGGTCTCATCACTAATGACACGCACGGAATCAACCCTAAGCGTTTCTAGGACCCCGTCGCCGCGGGAGTTTGAGAATCGTATACAATTCCGCAGGGCGGAAGGGCTGCGGTCAATTGCAGTTGCTGGCCATTCCCATCGCTTGGTCCGCACACCAAGCCTGAAGTTACCCCGGAGAGTTACGACTGTCGGCTCGGCATGGCGGTCCGGACCCCAAACCCCCTCGACCCTGGTGTCCCCCCAATGGACCGACCACCCGCCACTGGAAGCGGAGAGCTCCGCGTCTGCCGGAATGGAGAACCCGAGGACTCCAAATATGTCATTGAGTCGGGCGAACGCCATGCCGCGAAATAGGTCAATGTTATATTTTGCTGGGAAGGGGGTCCCTTTTTCGATCACGGTCAATTGGCCGTTAGTCGGAGCGGACATCATCCACATGGTGTTTCCGTCCGAGGCCGCGCTGAATTCTGGATTGCCCGTTCGATTCTCAATGATGCGCCACTTACCCGAGCGTGAAAAGCAATAGACAAACCGGTTCTCACTCGGGCTTGCCTGGAGCCTGCCTAAGTACTCGAGTGTCGCTCGATCGGGATGGTCCGGTTTATCACCTATCGCTAGCAACTTGGCCTCTACCTCAAACGCCGGAATCTCGCTTGTGGACAGAATCACGCCTTGAAATTCGATCGCATCAACCGACTTGTCAACCCTTGACCAATCGAATCCGGACCCGACCGCCGTTCGGATACGTGCGGTATCGTCGTCCGAAACGTTCGGGGCTTGGATCGTGCCAAGCGAAAGAGCGAGCAGGAGCAGCATTCGGGTAACATACCAAGTGGCAGTTTGCTTGTCAAGTGCCATTTGGGGGAGTTTGGGGGTAGGGTGTCCACTCCTGGCCAAGCGGGGGGCTTGCCAGATTAGGGCTAGCCTTGTCGCATGGAGATTGTGTCTGTTCAACTGAAGATTGGGCTTGAGGTGCATGTGGAGCTTGCTACTGCGAGCAAGATGTTTTCGCGGTGTCCTGCGCCGGCTTCGGGGCAGCATGATGATGCGGAGGCGAATTCGCTGATTGATGCGACGGTGCTTGCGTTGCCGGGGAGTTTGCCGGTGATGAACCATCGGGCTGTTGAGATGGCGATGCTGGTTGGCTTAGCGCTGAATTGTGAGATTGCGAAGAAAGCCAAGTGGGATCGCAAGAATTACTTTTATCCGGATATGCCCAAGGCGTATCAGGTGAGTCAGTATGACATGCCGCTGTGCGGGGCGGGTTTTGTGGATATTCCGGCGATTGATGCCAAGGGCGAGCCGGATTTTGCGGTGGGGGCGGCGGGCACTCGGATTCGGATTACGCGGGCGCATCTGGAAGAAGATGCGGGGAAGTTGCTGCATGAGGCGCCTGGTGGCGGGCGGATTGATTACACGATTGTGGATTTGAATCGGGCGGGGACACCACTCTTAGAGATTGTGACTGAGCCGGATTTTACAAGCGCGGAACAGGTGGTGTATTTCTGTAAGCAGCTGCGGACGATGTGTCGCTTTCTGGGCGTGACGCAGGGGATCATGCAGGAAGGGCACATGCGGTTTGAGCCCAATATCAATTGTGTTTTGACGCTGGCGGATGGCCGCACGGTTCAGACGCCGATTGTGGAAGTGAAGAACCTCAATAGTTTCAAGAGTGTCAAGGGGGCGATTGAGTGTGAGCTGGCCGAGCAGCCGGGGCGGTGGCAGAGTGATGGGCGCGAGATGGGGCGGGGGATGAAGATCACGCGCGGGTGGGATGATGTGAAGAACAAGACGTTTGTGCAGCGCGAGAAGGAAGATGCACATGACTATCGGTACTTCCCCGATCCTGATCTGGTGCCGGTGATCGTCAGCGATGCGTGGCGTGAAGAAGTGCGGGGGCGGTTGCCGGAGCTGCCCGCCGCCCGAATGCGGCGATACATGAGTGAATTGAAACTGGCGAGCAAGGAGGCGATTGCGCTGGCGGAAGAGCGCGAGGTTGTTTTGATGCACGATGCGGCGACGGCGTACATGTCTCACCATGGTGTCGAGGCGGTGCGAGCTGGGCAGTTGTCAGCGAACCTGATCTTGCAGAACGGGCAGAAGCGGGCGAATGAGCGGGGCGTTTTGGTGAGTTCGCTTGGGATTACTGCCGAGCAGATTGGAAGTCTGGGTGTGTTGCGGGATACGGGGAAGATTAATTCCAATTCGCTGGATGAGCTGTTTGGTGTGTTGTGCGAAGCGGGTGGTGCGCAGTTGGATGCGGAAGTGCTCGCGAAGGAGCGCGGGCTGATCATTGTGCAGGATGAGGGCGCGCTCCTCAAGTGGATTGATGATGTTGTCGCGGCGAATCCCAAGCCTGCGGAAGATGTACGGGCGGGGAAGATGCAGGCTGCGGGGCGGTTGATCGGGGAAGTGATGAAGCTGGCGGCGGGGAAGGCGGATGCGAAGACGGTGCGCGAGGCGTTGCTGAAGCGGCTCGGTCAGTGAAGTGGTACGTGCGTTTCAGAGAGACTGGGTCTTCTACGCAGAGTTTCGGAGACGCAGAGGCGCAGAGGAATACAAAGAAAGGGGCATTATTAATACCCCTCCTATGCCTTTCTCTGCGTCTCCCAGTCTCATGGTCTCTGCGTACCAGACGCCGTTCACCGTTGGCTCACGCAGATAATCGTTACAGAAGAAAAGATCCGGCTTGGTCAGTGAAGTGGTACGTGCGTTTCAGAGAGACGGGGTCTTTTACGCAGGGGACGAATGTCCCGCGTCACAGAGACGCAGAGGCGCAGAGGAATACAGAGAAAGGGGCCTTTATTAAAACCCCTCTCTTGCCTTTCTCTGCGTCTCCTCGTCTCCTGGTCTCTGCGTACCAGACGCCGTTCACCGTTGACTCGCGTGAATTGTCCAAGTAAAGGAAAAGACCCGGCTTTCACCGGGTCTTCGAGTGATTCAGAACTTGAGATTTAGAACCAGGTCAAGCCGCCTTTGAGCTTGGCCTGCTTGGCCTTTTCGCGGGCGCGACGCAGAGCAGGAGAGACTTCCTGAATCTGCTCGGCGGTGCGAGCTGGTGGGCCCTTTTTGCCGCCCTTTCTGTTGTCGCCGCCACCGCCAGAACCACCGCCGCCACCACCACCGCCGCTACCAATGGCGATTTCGGGGAGTGGCTTGAGGGCTTTAATGGAGAGGCTGATGCGGCGTTGGGCCGGATCGAGCTTGAGCACCTTTGCAGTAATGACTTCATCGACCTTGAGGGCTTCGGCAACGCTGGTAATGCGCTTGTGATCGATTTCTGAAATGTGCACCAAGCCTTCGACGCCGGGAGCCAGTTCAACGAACGCGCCGAACTCGGCGAGGCGAACCACGCGGCCGGTGACTTCTGCACCTTCTTTGACATCATTCGCGGCGGTGGTGAATGGATCACCAAGGACCTGCTTCATGCCAAGGGAGATGCGATCGTTTTCCCAGTCGAGCTTCAAGACCTGGACGCGGACGGTCTGGCCTTCTTTGACGTACTTGGCGACGAATTTCTCGCCGAAGCCGACGCGGTCGTAGGTGAGGTCAGAGATGTGGATGAGGCCATCCACGCCGCCAACATCGACGAATGCACCGAATGGCATGATCTTGCGAACGGTGCCTTCGATGGTCTGGCCTTCGGAGAGCTTCTTCTTGATCTCTTCGCCCTGCTTCTTGCGCTCTTCGTTAAGAAGTTCGCGGCGGGAGAGGACGATGTTGCCTCCGCCGGAGCGGTCGACGCGGATAACTTTGCAGGTGAGCGTCTGACCGATGAAGGGCTCGAAATTGTCGATGCGGTCGAGGGAGACCTGGCTGGCCGGGATGAACGCACGGTGCTTGGCCACTTCGCACTCAAGGCCGCCCTTGGAGACTGCGGTGACTTTGGCATCGAGGATCTGGCCGGGCTCGAGCAATTCCCAGTCGGCCTTCTGGACCTGGCCTGGGCGTGAACAGATAAAGATGTTTTCGCCGGCTTCGAACTTGTCGACGACGAGTTCAACGCTGTCGCCGGCTTTGGGAAGTTCTTCTTCCTTCCACTGCATGCGGGGGACAACGCCGATTTCTTTGGGGCCGAATTCGATGAAGATGTCGGTGGGGCCGACGGAGACGACGACACCATTGCGGTGTTCGCGGCTGGCTTTGACGACGCGGGGGCCACGCACCGAGGCGGGCTTGGTGCCGCCCATGGGGGTCACACTCTTCTCCTGACGCGGCTTCTGCTTTTCAGGCTCAGCCATGATCGCGTTCATCGCTGCGTTGGCCGTAGCAGAATCTGCTGCGTTCATATCGCCCGTGGTGGGGGCAGAGGTTTCGTTGACGGGAGAATCGGGGGAGAAGAGGAGCATGTGTGTGGGGGACCATAAACGCCGGAGAAATCGATGCGCTCATTTGGCCTCCGGTGGCACAAGCGGGCGATGGACAGGGGATAAGGATAGGACAGACGGTTGCCGAACACCAGCGGGTTACAGGATGTGGAAATCGCGGTTTGAATGCGCGAAAAAGGGGCTTGACTCGGTTGGTTTTGGCGGGACCTGTGGTATGCTGCTTGCATGCGGCGAGGATTTACGCTTATTGAGTTGCTCGTGGTGATTGCGATTATCGCGATCTTGATCGCGTTGCTGTTGCCCGCGATAGGCAAGGCCAGGAGCGCAGCGCGGACGCTGAATTGCTTGACGAACACGAGGTCGATCGGGCAGGCGCTGTTTAACTACGCCGCGGAACATAAGGAAACGATGCCGTATTGGTCGGGATGGCAGACGTGGGAAGGTGACGGGACGGGTGCGGACAGCGCGGGCGAAGGGTGGACTGAGCAGATTCGGGCGTATATCGATGGGGTTGAGGTGTATCGCGATCCTTCGCGGAAGAATGTGAATGCGCCGTTCTGCTACTTCTTGTCGGCGAACAACACGTATGTTTCGACGACGCGGGCGTACACCGCGCTGCAGTTGAAGGATGTGGCGTTTACTTCGCAGTTTGTGTTGAGCGGGGATTGCAATCAGCCCAATCTTTTTGTTGCGCCATATGGGGCGAACAATGCGGGGGTGCCGGATTGTGATCAGGATGATGCGACGCAGCCGGTGGTTTTCTATCCTGGGGAACTCAAGCCGCACGAGGGTGTGAGCAACTTGTTGTTCATGGATAATCACGGCGCGGGGTTTAAGGAATATGAGGCGGGGAAGATGACGTGGCGCGGGACGGATATGCGGCCGTGGTCTTTGTAATCGGAGATCTATGTCTTTTACCACAGAGGCACAGAGACACAGAGGAAGACAAGAAATTGAACATGGATATACAGGATGTACAGGATGGGAAAAGCGATTCAATCCACAGGTGAATTTGTATTATCCTGTTCATCCTGTCCATCCATGTTAACTCTGCCTTTCCTCTGTGTCTCTGTGCCTCTGTGGTAAGGACACAGTTCTTGGACAAGCCCGCAATACTACTTAGGTACCAAGTGCTCTTCGCAGCATCGCCGCCGCGCCTGTCATCCAGAGCAATGTGGCGAGGATGGCGACACCGGCCAGTGCGAGCAGCGTGATTCGCATTGCGCCCAGCCAGACTAACTTGGTGCGGTTGATGGGTTCGAACTCGAAGCGGTTTTCTTCGCCGCATTCCGGGCAGGTAATCATGTTTGACTTGATGGCGACGCCGCCGAACCGATAGCCGCAGGAGACGCAGCTTGCGTTCATGGGGCGGATGCCATCGTTGTTCTGGCCAGTGGTCACGGGCGATTGTTGGCGGGCTGTTCAGGTCTGGTGAGTCGCTCGGGATAATACAGGCACTAGGCATCCTCCTGAGGCGGATCTCCGATTTGGCACTAGGCACTAGGGTGAAGCGGGATTGTGCTGCAACCACTTGGGAAGTGCGATGATTTTTCCCTGCGCATTCACGCAGGCGAGCGTGGTGTTGGCGATGGCGAGAGAATGGCCGATGTCGGTGTGCACCGCCTGGATTGCGCCGGGAGTGGAAGGTGTGCGTTCGATGAGCAGGAGTTCGTACGTGTGTTCGAGTTTGACGTGGCCGCCGCCGACAACCTGGACGCGGACATCGATGACATCGTCGTAGCGGACCGGGCGGCGGTATTTGATTTCCAGGCGGGTGATGACGAGGAAAACGCCGGCTTGCTCGAGCTGGGCGTAGGAAATGCCGCCGTGACGCAGGAAATCCGTGCGGGCGATTTCGAGCCAGGGCGCGTAGCTTGCGTGGTGGGCGACGCCCATGGGGTCGCATTCGGAGTATCGCACGCGGATGCGGCTGAGGCTTTCGGGGGGAAATGTCGGTGTCGGGTCCTGGTTCGCAGGGGTGGGGGTCATGTCGAAAGCATAGAGATTTGATCAGCCCTGTGTATAATGTCGGCTCAAATTCGCCAGAATACGCGGCGGCACAAGATCGCCGGGAGCAAAACAACCGTTGAATAGCAGTTCGTCCGTTTCTTCTAAGCCAGCATCGACAGAGCGTCCCGCGATTTCGCTCAGACTGATACAGCCGCAGGATTGCATCAGTGAAGTCACGCAGTTGCTGCACCGCGCGTACAAGCCGCAGGTGGAGATGGGATTGCAGCCATTGGCGGGGCGGCAGGGTGATGACATTACCGCTGACCGGGCAGCGCACAGTGAATGCTGGCTGGCGGTGACGCCGCGTGTGCCGGGGACCGTGCCGCCATCGCTGTCGGGTTTTGATTTTTCGAAGGTGAAGCTGGGGCCGGATCGGATTGTCGGGATCATTTTGTTTGAAGAAGTTGAGAAGGTGACATTCCCGAGCTTCTTCCTGCGTCCGGATGTGGCGCACTTTGCCCAGTTTGGAGTTGATCCGGACACGCAGGGCATGGGCATCGGGCGGATGCTGCTGGAAAAGACTGAAGAGCGAGCGAGAGAGAACAAGGCGAGTGAACTGGCGCTGTCGATGGCCGAGCCAGATCGTAACTTGTATGATTTTTACATCAAGCGCGGGTTCAGGCTGGTGGATTACTGGCAGTGGCCGTATACGAACTATCGGTCGTGTATTTTGAGTAAGAAACTTTAACTCCGCTGCGCGGGGAAGACCGAAGTCAGTGTGTGGAGGTATCGCAGTTGTTAAGTGCGATAGTGATGATCGCTTCAATCTACTTGATGTGCGGAAGCGTGTTCGATTGGGACATTCTGATGGCATCCAAATCAGCGCAATCGCGGGTAGTAAGTGTCATAGGGCGCGATGGCGGGAGAGCTCTCTATCTCGGGTTGGGCGTGATCCTGTTCATGTTCTCAATATTTGGGATCCTGTCTGCTAAGAAATAAGCAGGGACACTTGCGGCGTCCGTCGCGAAGTATTACACCTTTCGATCCAACAATCGATACTGCACCGCCTCTGAAACGTGCGCAACATCCAAAACTTCTTCGCCCGCAATATCCGCAATCGTGCGAGCAACGCGGCGGATCTTGTCGTAGGCGCGGGCGCTCAAACCCATTTCGGTCATCGCCTGGCCCAGCAGTGTGTGGGCGGCATCGGTCATGGGGGCGAGTGTGTCGAGTTGCTTGCCTGAAAGTCTCGCGTTGGGGCACGCCGCACCTTGGCGCGCAATTTGCTTTTCGCGAGCCTTGAGAACATCAGCACGCATTGTCGCGGTGCTGGTGCCGGTGGGAGCTTTCGATAGTTCTTTCCACGGTACGGCGGGGGCTTCGACGTGGATGTCGATGCGGTCGAGCAGGGGGCCGGAGATTTTTGCCAGGTATCGCTCCATCGCGAACTTGCCGAAGTCGTTCGTGGGCATATCGCCTTTGGGTGTCGGATTCATTGCGGCGACGAGCATGAAACTGGCCGGGAATTTCAGGCTGCCGGCAGCGCGGGCGATGGTGACGACGTGGTCTTCGAGTGGTTGGCGAAGTGTCTCGAGAACTACCCGAGGAAACTCGGGCAATTCGTCGAGGAAGAGGACACCGTGATGCGCGAGTGAGATTTCGCCCGGACGCGGGATGGCTCCGCCGCCGACGATAGCGGGAGCGCTCGCGGTGTGGTGGGGCGTGCGGACGGGGCGTGTGCTGATGAGTCCCTGGCCCGGAGGCAATGCACCCGCGCTCGAATAGATGCGCGTGATATCGATGGCCTCTTCGGCCGTAAGCGGCGGCAGGATTCCCGGCAGCGCTTTAGCCATCATGGTCTTGCCAGTGCCCGCGGGCCCGAGCATGAGAATGTTGTGTGCGCCGGCGGCGGCGAGAGTCATGGCGCGTTTGACGCCTTCCTGGCCGCGGACATCGACGAAATCGATCGGTGAGGAAGCGGTGGTGAGAATGGAAAAGATGTCGGGAGTTGGGACGGGCTGAGCTTCGAGCGCGCCGGTGAGCAGGCCGACTGCTTCGGCGAGCGTGCGGACTCCGTAGACCTCGATGCCTTGCACGACCGCGGCCTCGGAACCATTTTCCCAGGGGACGATGACGCCTTGCATGTTGCGAGACTTGGCGAGCGCGGCAAGTGCGATCACACCTTTGATCGGACGCAAGCGACCATCGAGCGCGAGTTCGCCTGCAAATAGGAACTTGCGCATGTCCAGGCCAGTATTGTTGAGACTCTTCCAGGCTTTGGATTCTGGGAACGCATCTGGTGGAACTGTCGCAGCGGGTTTTTCTTTGCGGCCGATGATGCCTTGTGCGGCGAGCAGGCCGATGGCAATCGGCAAGTCGTAGACGGGGCCCTCTTTGCGAACATCAGCGGGCGCGAGGTTGACGAGGATGTATCCGTGCGGAACTTTCAGATTGCTGTTGTAGATCGCCGCGCGGACGCGGTCGTTGGATTCTTTGACGGCGGCATCGGGCAGGCCGACGACGTTGGTGTGTGGCTCGCCCTCGCCTGGGTCTTTCTCCGAAAAGTCGATCTCGACCTCGCAAGGGAGGGCATCGATTCCGGCCAACAAGTACGATTGCACGCGAGCGATCATGGGGTCTTGAGAATATCACAAGTTTGCTGCCGCTGCAAGTGGCTAGATCGCTTAGGATCTGGTGAAATTGCTCGAAAGTGCCAGAACTGGAAGGAAACCTGCGCCGGTGTGTACATTGACTTTTGCGTCATTTTCTGGCCGCCTGCGCGTTGTCTTTAATCGAGATGAGTTGCGGACCCGCGCGGCAGCGCTTCCACCGGTGGTAGTCCAGACTGGGGAGTATGCCGCGCTCATGCCGATTGATCCGGTGTCACGTGGGACATGGATGGGTGTGAACTCGGCGGGGCTTGTGGTGTGTTTGCTGAATTCTACGACCAGGTCGCCGCGGGCCAGTGCTGCTGAAGGCAAGCGTTCACGCGGGCTCATTGTTCCCAAGCTTCTAGACGCGAAGAACGCGGTGGAATCCGCAGCGCTGATTCAGGAAATGGATGCATCAGAGTTCCCGCCATTCAAAGTGTTCATGATCGAGCGGTATCGCTGGTGCATGGCGCAGAGCGATGGTGAGACGATTTACATTCACGATGTACGTGCGAACATTCAGCCGCTGATGTTCGCATCGTCTGGGCTTGGCGATGAGGTTGTGGATGGGCCGCGGCGGAACATGTTCGACGAGTTGCTTGCCAGCGGGCGGTTCACGCCGGATGCACAAGATGCGTTTCATCGACACGCATGGGACGATCGAAAGGAAGTGTCTGTGCGGATGTCTCGAGCCGATGCTCACACGGTCAGTCGCACGACGATTGAGCTCGCGGCGAGTGCGATCATGACGTATGAAGATCTGGTTCAGACTGAAAACAAGGTGGAGAAGGTGTTGGATCTCAATAGTTCAGGCGCAATCACTCGGTAGCGAAGCCAGTCCCTCATCAGCGCGGCGATTCATCCACGACTTTGCCTTTTTGCGATGTAAATTCAAGGATCACTGTGTCACCCACTTTGGGTATCGCTCGATCGGCAAGGCTCTTCATCGGGATCGCCACCAGGCTGAATTTTCCGAGCTCCTTCTGCTGAGGTGTCCTGACAGTCATTTCGAGGTTTTTGTCGCCGTCCTGGTAGCCGTCAATCGAAACAATCTCAACGGTTGCATAGCTGTGTACCGCCATGTCGGCGAGGTCTGGTCGCAGAATTGTTGACTTCAAGATGAGCATCGCGCAACTGAAGTAAATGACGATACCGGTCACATCGACCAAAGTCGCAACCAGCGGCGTGCTGCTACCCGCTGGATCAAACTTCAATTTCTTCATGAGCAGCGGCAACATTGCGCCCATTACGCTGCCCCAGATGACAACCCCGATCAGCGTTACGGCAATGGTGACGCCGAGTATCGTGAAGTGATCAGCGACGTTGTTGTCGCGAAACAGTCCAAATGCCCCCCAGATATTGATGCGAATGAATCCCAGTGCGCCAACCATGAGGCCAAGCATGACTGCGACAGCACACTCTCTCTTCAGAATCTTCCACCAATCCGAGAGGTCAATTTCTTTCAGGCCAAGAGCTCGAATGACAAGTGTCGAAGCCTGTGAGCCGGAGTTGCCACCAGATGAAATAATCGCTGGAATGAAAGCGGCGAGAATAGCGGCGCGTTGAATCTCGTTCTCAAAAAACCCGATCGCGTTTGAAGTCAGTAATTCTGACATGAAGAGCAGGCCGAGCCACGGAGCCCGCTTCTTGAACAGTGAGAACACGCTCGCCGACATGAACGGTTCTTCAAGGGCGGACACGCCGCCGAGCTTGTGAATTCCTTCGGTTGTCTGCTCTTCGGCAACGTCGGCCACGTCGTCGTGTGTCACGATCCCGATCAGGTGCCCGCGCGAGTCAACCACAGGAAGTGCGGTGCGGTCATACCGCCGCATCATTTCGACAGCTTCTGATTGCGGCTGGTCCGCTGTCAGCCAGTAATACGACTGATTCATCAGCGTGTCGATCGGCGTCGATACATCTGACAGCAATAGCTGCCGCACGCGAATGTCATCAATCAGCTTTCCCGCCGCGTCGACCACGTATATGACGTTCAGTGTTTCGGCATCACTCCCGTATTTGCGAATGTGCTGAAGCGTCTGGGCGATTGTCCAGCCCGGCTTGACCGCGACATAGTCCGGCGTCATCAGTCGCCCGACCGACTTGGGCGGATATCCCAAAATCGCCTGGGTTGATGCCCGCGTTTCTGGCGAGAGCGATGCGACGATGCGCTGGGCACAGTCGTGCGGCAGTTCATCGATCAGCTTCGCCCGGTCATCCGGGCTCATGTTCTCGATAATTCCTACCGAGACTTCATTGCCCAGCTTGTTGATGATCTCTTCTTGCTTGTCGCTCTCAAGATATGAGAACGTTTCCGCGGCATCATCATGGGGCAAAAACCGAAAAGCCAGTGCTGCCTTCTCCGGGGGCAGTTCCGCCAGAATGTCCGCGACGTCGGCGTTGGGAAGCTCGGAAAGTACGCCGCGCAGCTCGCTATACCGGCCTTCTTCGACCAGTTCACGAATCTCAGGTTCAAGCAGCGCAGCGGTTGGGTTCATTCAAGAATTCCGCCAGATTGTTGCGTGCATCGCGCGCCGTTCAAGCCAATTCGCAATTACATTGCCAATCCGGCGAGTGATGCAAGCCCGATCGGCTCGATGGCGAAGAACGGCTCCGCGGTTGTCGTCCCCAGCCGCGATCCAAAATACACATCCCACGATTTCAATCGCTCCGGAAATCCCGCGTTCTTCGGGTTCATCTCAAACTGTGTCCGATACGCACTGACGGCCGCGATCTTCTTGTCGCTGTACCCGCTCGTATCCACCATAAACGTCGGCGCGGGCACGCTTCGCAGATGTGAACAGAAGTAGTAGAACATCCACTTGGGATAGATCGGAGGCCCGATTGCCGAAAATCCGGCCGGGCAAGGCATGTCAACCTTGGTTAGTTTCGCATCAAATCTAGCATCCTCCACAATCCGGGTCACCGCGCGATGATCTGGATGTGCATCTTCAGCATGAGGCAGGAAAACGATCTGAGCCTGGTGTGCTCGAATCACTCCCGCAACCTTGTGGCGTGCTTCCAGCGTGTGTTCGACTCGCCGATTGGACAGATCAAGTAACACCCGCCGAATCGGCCTGGCGGTGGGGCTGGTCCCCTGCAAGCATGCCAGCGCCGCCTCAGCTTCCTTCAATCTCGTCGGTCGATCTCCGATCGGAGTGGGGCATCCATCAGTCATATCCAGGATCAGAATGTCATGTCCCTGGTCCGCCAGACGGGCAATCGTGCCCCCCATGCCAATTTCTTGATCATCAGGGTGCGGGCCCACTACAAGGATGTTCGCCATATTCCGTGATCGTTGGCGCGATCGGTCGTATCCTCCTGCGTGATCGACACGCATTGCCATCTCACCTTCCCGGATTTCAAGGACAAGACCCAGGCGGTTCTGGACGAGGCCGCCGCACATGGGGTTTCTGGCTGCATCTCTATTTCAACGAATACGAGTGACTGCCTCGAAGTCCTCGCCCTCGCCGAGCACTACGAACGCGTCTGGTGCACCAGCGGCGTGCATCCTCTCTATAGCGACCGCGAGATGGTGTGGGAGAACATCCTCAAGGTCATTGCCCACCCCAAATGCGTCGCCTGGGGTGAACTGGGTCTGGATAACTTCCATAAGAAGCCGCTCAAGGATGTTCAGCACACTGTGCTCGCGCAGCAACTCGAAGTCATGAAGACTGCCAGGTCGCAGGGCATCAACAAGCCCATCGTCATTCACTGCCGCGAGGCCTTTGCAGAGCTCATGCCGATTCTCAAGAGTCAACCGTTCGATCCCGGAAGCTACGTATTCCACTGCTTCACCGGCTCAACCGCCGACATGCGCTCGCTCCTGGACTTCGGTGCCTGCGTCTCGTTCACCGGCGTTCTCACATACAGCAGCGCTGCAGAAGTTCGCGAAGCCGCGAAACTTGTGCCGCTGGATCGCCTGATGGTCGAGACCGATGCACCCTATCTCAGCCCCGAACCCAAACGCACCACCCGTCCCTGCGCTCCCTACATGACCAGCTACACCGCACAAAAACTCGCCGAAGTCCGCGGCATTCCATTCTCCCAGTTCCACGAAATCCTCAACGCCAACACCAAACGATTCTTCGGAATCGATGCCCGCTGAAAACCAATCATGACACCCACACTCGCATCCTACTACCACACCATGGACCCGATCATCTTCAGGATTTATGGTGATCTTGCCGTTCGCTGGTACGGCGTCGGGTTCATCGCTTCATTCACCGTCGCGTACTTTGTCCTTCGCTATCTCGCTCGCACTGGCCGTTCGCCGCTCGCAGAAAATCGCATCTTCGATGTGCTGCTCTCGCTCGTCATGGGCGTGCTCCTGGGCGGCCGTCTTGGCTATTGCATCCTCTACGAACATTCGCTCATCACATCATTCAACTCCTCCTTTCCATTCTGGGGCGTCCTTCGACTCACGCAAGGCGGCATGTCATTTCACGGCGGCCTCGCCGGAGTCTTGATCGCCACAATGCTCGTGTCTCGCGGCACAAAAAACCCCGATGGCACGCGTACTGGAAAAATGTCGCCGCTCGCACTCTTTGACGCGCTCGCTCTGGCCACGCCCTTTGGCATTCTGCTGGTCCGCTGCGCCAATTTCATCAACGGTGAACTGCTCGGAAAAATCGTCTCCCCTCCCGGTCAGCCCGGCCCCTGGTGGAGTGTAAAATTCCCGCACGAAATCACCAGTGGCCAGGAGTTGCAACTCACTTCAGAGCAATCCGCCCAGCTTGAAACGCTCATACGCACCCAATCGCTCGCCTCCGATAAATCCATTGATGAAGCCGCGAATCGATTGCTGAGCAGGATTCTCGCTGGAGACAATGCGCTCGCAGCCAAACTCGAGCCATTCATCTCATCGCGTCACCCTTCCCAGCTCTACGAAGCACTGGGCGAAGGACTCTGTGTCGGTATCATTCTCTGGCTCGCATTCCTCTTTAAACCTCGCATCGGCATCATCGGCCCGCTCTTCATGATGACCTACGCGATCTCCCGCTTCGTCTCCGAATTCTGGCGACTGCCAGATTCGCACCTCGCGCATCAGCACATCATGGGCCTCTCCCGCGGCCAACTATTCAGCTCTTTCATGTTCCTTCTGGGCGCCGGTGTCATCGCGTACGTCTTGTCGAGAGGCAAGCCAGTGACCGGCGTCCAGGCCAACTGATACATCGAGCGGTCTGCGAGACGTTCGAGAAAATCGTCGATTCCAATCTCGCCTATTGTGGTGCCGAATGAAAATCCTTCTTACCAACGACGACGGCATCCGCGCTCCCGGAATCGTCACCCTCTTTGAAACCATCACCGACCAAAAGAACATGCTCGGGGGCCATCTCGGCGGCCCTGGTTCCACAGTCGATGTCATGGCCCCGCTCACCGTTCAAAGCGCCACCTCGCACGGCGTCACGTTTCACCAACCGCTCATGACCGAGATTGTCCGCGTCCGCGAATTCATGTCCGGCACCGCCATCGATGGTCGCCCCGCTGACTGCGTCAAACTCGGCGTCGAATGTCTCTGGCCCGAAAAATATGGTACCAGCGCACGTCCCGACCTCGTCATCAGCGGCATGAACGCGGGCGCAAACTGCGGCATCAACACCATCTATTCCGGCACAGTCGCCGCCGCTCTCGAAGCCGCATTCCTGGGCATCCCATCCATCGCCGTATCAGTCCAACTCGGCCGCGGCCAGCCGCGATTCGATATCTCCTCTGTCTTCGCCAGAAAAACTCTCGATCGCGTTCTCGCCCAGGGCCTGCCCGATCGTCACGAATGTCTCTCCATAAATATTCCCACCGTCGAATCAGAAATGGAAATGCCAGAGATTGCCGTCTGTCCAATGAACTGCCACGGACTCGTCGATAAATTCGAAAAACGCCTCAATCCACGCAATGAACCATACTACTGGGCCACCGGCCACGGTCTCGACTTCCGCACCATCGACAAGGGTTCTGATGTCGAGCAGCTGCTCAAAGAAAAGCGCATCACCATCACGCCACTTTCCTTCGATCTCACCGCACGAGAAAAACTGCAGAAGTGGAACGCAAGAATCGCAAAATAGCGGAAGAATCCTCCCTAGTCGCCTCGAAGCCGTTTCCTAACCTTCCAACGGAAAAAGGCGGCCGCACATTGCTGTACAGCCGCCCGGAGGGAGAAAGAGAGACGTGGGTTAATTGCAGCCCGGCTAACACACGAGGACAGCTTAGGGGGTATCTTGACACGTTCTTATCGGTCTGTCAAGTCAAACCACCCAACTTAACTACAAACTCCGGCTTATGAAGTGTTTACCCCAGGCCGGCCTGTCGTTTGTTAGCCGCCGAATTCGGGTGCCGATTTGATCACTTCTGCGACCTTTGTTCGGAGTTCAGCCAGCTTGTCTGATCCAAGTCCCAGGTGGTCGAGCACCGCCGGGTCGTATGTAAGTGTCGGCAGGTCAAGGCGATAGCCACTGGTCGCCTCCGCAGACAGTCGATCCGCAACATGCACCAGACACGTCAGTGTCCGGGCATCTGATGCAAGTTCCATTGGTCGGTGGTGATACCCAGTGACAAAACACAGCGCCTTGGGGAATTTCCATTTTTCGCACAGGGCCATGCCAAAATCCTGGTGATTCGCGCCAAAAACCTGATTCTCAATCTCCAGCATGTCGGCACCTGGTGCTCCGTCCTTGTCCGGAAGCGACTTCTGAAGCACTTCGATGAGCTTCGTGCGATCAAGCTGGAATTCCACCATGACGCCGACATCATGCATCAACCCTGCCAGGAATGCTTCATCAGACAGACCGATCTTCAGCGTGTCTGCCATCAGCTTCGAGGCCGCCGCAACTCCCACCGAATGTGTCCATAGATGTTTTGCCGAGAACTGGGGCGTCAAATCCCCACCCTTAAACAACTTTGACATGCTCGCCGCGATCGCAATGTTCTTTACCGCGTTCAATCCAAGCATCACAATCGCGCGATTAATCGACCCGATCTGACCGGGCAATCCGTAGAACGATGAGTTCACAACTTTCAAAATACGCGAGCACAGTGCTGGGTCATTGCTCACAACTTTGTGCAGGTCCTGTGCTGTTGACTTGGGATCCTCAACTATCTTGATGATCTTGAGCGTCACTTCCGGCAACGTTGCAATATGACTGATCTCGCGGATCGCGTTTGCAACAATCGTGTCTTTCGCTGAAACTGCTGGTGCGCTCATCTGCTAGCTCCCATCCGGGTTCGTTCCCGCTCGAGCATCGAGCAGGTACCAGTGGCATCGACTTCTCACCCCCTTCACTTTTGCGGACCTGAAAAACCGGCAATAAATAACCCAAAAAAGGACCCGGCCCCCATTTGGGGGCCGGGTGTTTCAATCAGGTCTCTACTGAGTCGCTTCAGCAACCAGTGCTGAAGGCATCAACAAAGTCCAGGTAGTCAAAGAAGTCAATGGAGCCGTCGCCGTTGAAATCGGCAGTTGGTGCGTTTGCGCTGAACGCGTCAACGAAGTCCAGGTAGTCAAAGAAGTCGAGTGCGCCGTCACCGTTGAAGTCGGCCGAGCAGAACCGTTCGATGGTCAGGGTGCCGTTACCTGATGATCCAGCGAACCCGCCAACTGCAATGAGGTACGTAGTTCCTGCAGTTGCATTGAACTGTGTCCATGCGTCACGAATGTAGCTGCCACTGCAGTGAGCGTTGAAATCGTCATCGTTGCAGGTAATCGCAGCTCCAGCCGGGCAGCCGTCTGCATACACCGCAACCACACTGTCAAAGCTGCTGCCGCAGGTCTTCACAGTCACAAGCCCGCTGGCTGTGGCCGTATAGCGATACCAGAGGTCAGAGCCCATAGCGCCGCAGGATCCAGGGCCATCGGTAGTTGCGCCGACGTTGCAGAAGGCATATGAGCCCGCTGGCACAAGCGCTGCGTTTGCACAAGCATCATTAGAGGTGCTCGAAACATTGAGAATGAATGGCAGCAGGGGTGCGCTACTGAATTTCGAAACTCGGATCTTCACAGTTGCGCCAGGAGCAACCGATGTAGAAAGCGCCGAGTCGAGAGTACCGAAACCTGTGCAGAAACTTGTATCGTCGATACACGCAATCTGAGATCCGCCGCAAGCAGTGTGGAACGAAAGAACAGTATCAATCCCGCTGGCAGTGTTGCTGCCACAGGTCGTGACCGTAAGTTCGCGCGTGTTGCAGGTGGTGTTGGTGTAGGAATACCACACGTCGGGATTCGCGCCTGAACCGCCACACGATGCCGTTCCATCGTTGGTGGCAGCAACAAGTGTTCCGTTGAATGTTCCGCCCGCAGAAACATCGATTGCGGAGCCGCAGTTGTTATTAGGTGGTGGTGTTGGGCCGCATGAGCCGTAATTCGCAACCATTGTTCCATCAGCCGTGACGCTGATCGTCGCCGGATTCCCGGCAACCGCTGAACCATTGAGCGTCCATCCGGTGAAGCACAATCCGCCGCTTGTCGCTGGAGCGGTAAATGAAACGCTCGATCCGGATGCGTAGACACGCTTGAAGTTGCTGGTTCCATTCTGAAGGGAGTTCACATCCGCTGCGCTCAGCGTAATCGGAACGCCCGATGCACCAGATGTCTGAACATTCAGCAGGAGAAGTGTTGAATTGCAGGCTGGATTCACTGCCGCGCGATTGGTGATGAAATTGGGGTGATTGATTGTCGTGCCGATGTTATCGCAGACACCGCCGTTGCTGCAGTGAGTGATGATGCCCGCAATAGTCGGATTGAGGCCGGGATTCAGAAGACTTGAACCGGAGTTGCCGCCGCGAAGGTCGGCATCAAAATCGATTCTGGTGCCCGAGCGGGCAAAGACTGAGCCCGCTGAGAACTGTGAAACCTGCGAACGTACACAGTTAGTGTCGACGCCATAGCCCCAGTAGTTGATCGTGTCGCCCACGATCGGAGGTGCGCCGATTGGGAAGAGCACGTTGTAACGGTGATATGGAGTTTCACCAAGGCTGTTGGTGCCCATGCGCAGCGTGCCGTAATCGTTACCGACGCCGCCGTTCACGCCGGCAGAGTTGAGCACCGGGAACTGGTCAGCAACTCCAGGAACATTCGTCGTGCAGTTTGCATTGCTTGCTGGCACGCGGAAGTGAACAACCGTGCCATTATTCAAACAGTGGCCCGCGGTCACCATTCCTGACGAACGACAGTAGATTGTCGCAGTACAGCCAACGTTCATGAGCCGGCCAACCGCATCATTATTCTGCACAATGCGATTGTCAGACCCACAGATGCCGCATTGACCGGGGTCGCCCTCTGGATTCAAAGGGGGCATTTCCGCCGAAATCTTGTTCACAACAACTTTGTTGTTCATTGTTCCAGGCGCTGCATACACCTCCACCAGGATCTTGTCGCCATTGAAGTATGCCGACCCATTGCTCCACATGGCCGCTGTTTCCGCGTCGAACTTCTGGAACTCGCCATCTTTCAGCGACGTCATGATGATGTAGCTTTCGCCTTCAAGCTGCAGGTTCGAGAACAGAATTCTCTGCCACGATGCGCCCGCCTGCGCAACCACCGTCTGCGCGACTTTTACAAACTCTTGCCCGGGATTTCCCAGAACTCCTGAGTTGTAGTCATACAAATAATCCTGTCCGATCTGGCGATTAAGTGTTTCTTGCGCAAACGCCGACGCTGCAAGCAGCAATGCGGCAACCGATGCGATCCGAGTCTTCATGCGAAATCCCTCCAGAAGTTAAAAATATCACCACTGACGAACTTCGCCGAGTTTAACAGATCTCGGACCTTCCCGCAAGTCCTATATTTCGCACTTTGTCAAAGCTTTATTCTAAGCAAAAAATTCAACATCCAACACTGAATACCGCGACAAAATCGAGGTAATCAAACAAATCCACCAATCCATCTGCGTTGAAGTCTGCGCCCTCTCCCCCGCCCGCAAATGCCCCAACGAAATCTAAATAATCCGCAAAATCGACCACTGAATCGCGATTGAAATCAGCCTGGCACGGCGTCCAGGAATATCGGTAGGCCAGTCCATACTGACTCCCAAATGTCCCGCGGGTAGTCCCAACCACCGTTGCCGCACCCGTCACCGCACTTATTCGCAATAAGCTGTCAGTTGTGTTATCTATCGTAAAGAGGTTTCCTGTAGCAGGATCTACCGCGAGCCCATTGCAATCCACGATCGCTGTTCCAAGATTGCCAATCACCGTCGATACGCCGGTGCCTGTATGAATCCGGATCAATCGCGATCCGGCCCCGATGCCATCTTCAATCGCATACAGCACGCCCGCTTCGGGGTCAAAGTCCATTCCCGCAACCTGACGCGCAACCGCCGTTCCCACCGGTGATGCAACCCGACTCGTCGGATCAATCCTCCACAATTGTCCATTGCTCGGTGTCAATGAATACAAAGCCTCATCAGCAGGATCAAACGCAAGCGAACCAAACGTCAAACTCGTTCCGCTCACTACGCCGACATCAGTCGCGGCCCCGCTCACAGGATCAATGCTCTGCAGCAGACGCGCTGAATTGATAGCAAAAAATCTGTCATTCTCCGGGCTGTACGCCAATCCCTGATAAAACACACCCGGGCTCGAGATCCGCGCAAATGCTCCTGTCGTCGTCGATGCCGTTCCAAAATTGTTCGCACCATCGCCAATGACAAACAAGTCGCCGCCCGGCGTTCCCACACCGCTGCGACAGATAGACAGTGGCGCTGTCATCGCACTCTGCAATCCTGCAATCTGCAGCGCAGTTCCCGCATTTGTCCCGCTTGAAACCCCACACCCGCCATGCGTGTGAATCCCCACCGCCACGCCCGTCGATTCAATCACCACCGGTGATCCCGAGTTTCCACCTGTCGTATCCGTCGTATACCTCACGGTATTTCCCGTCAGGCTCGAATATGCACCAAGATGCGTCTTCTGCACCTGCTGCCACGTTGGCGATACCGGCGAGGCAACCGTTCCATATCCCGTAATCCTGATCTGAACGCCAGCGGTCGATGCCGGCGCATTCCCGATCGCATAAAAACTACCCTGCGCCTGGTACGCCGTCATCCCCGTTGTCGAATTCGTAAATGCTCCAAGATACTGCCAGTCATTTCCAACTCCGCCGCTCACACGCTGGCTGCTCGCCGCATCTGCCGGATACTGATCCTGCGGCAACGGATTGACAAGCCCGCCGCTCGTCGTTGATAGTGGCACACGGAACTGCATCACGGGCGAAGTCCCCGGTGTGCAATGCCCCGCTGTCAAAAACGAACGATTCGTATCGCCGATCAACCACGCGGTACACCCGACAGACATCATGCGTGCATTCCGCAGATCCGATGACAACACCCGATCATCGATCGAACCACAAATGGTCGCTATTCCAATCGGGTTCGGATCATCTCCAACCGTCACCTCTGCAATATTGAGCACGCTCGAGCTGATCCCGCCGTGCGCAATCACTTCTACCAGACACTCATCTCCATTAAAATACACGCTCGAGTATGCCGCCTTCTCAAGCGACTCACCATTCAAAATCTGTACGCCCCCATCTCGCATCGAAGTCACGCGTATCCGCGCACCTTCCGCAGCGGGGTCGCCGCCCAGTTCGCTTCCCATAAAAGACAGTTTCAGCCACAGAGCACCGGGCACACGCACAACAGTTGAAGCTGCCACCGCTTGCTGTTCCGCATCTCCCGCGATCCCAACTCCGGCAATCCGATATCCCCAGTCCACAACGTGTTGTGGAATTGGAGAATCGTCCGGTTTCTCAGCGATTGCTTGTAAAGGAATCCAAATCGCTGCAGTTATCCCGATCAATTGCGTTTGCATCGAGCCTCCGGTACATTCATTGTTCGTTCAGGTTTTCTAGTACAACGAGCCACGACCCCATCTGACCGTGGAATATACCGGAATCCTCCCGAGATGTCCCCAAATTTCCTTGCATTATTTCATCTAAGTCTCTAAACTTTGTCAGGCTGGTCCAGTTCTGGTTCCTCACAGAGAATCAGTCGCCGCAGCCATGAATGAATTGCTCCACCTCATCGTACCTCGACTCGGGTCTTGTTCGTGAATCCCGGGTACAAGATGCACAAATTGGAAAGAGACCAATCATGATCCGTTTTGCATGCTCATTCGCTTCGCTCGCCCTCGTCGCAACCGCTTATGCAACCAGCCCGCGCGTCCTTGCAACTGATCTCGCGCTCGACAAGGTCTACCTCCTCCAGGACCTCGATAACGATGGCTTCTGCTCTACCGCCGGTGAAATCACCGTTTTCTTCGATTCCACCAACCTCAGCGGCATCCCGGCTCTTGGTTCCATCTTCTCCATGATCCAGACGCAGAACGGTGACATCCTTGTCGGCGATGGCGATACCGATTCCATCTACCGCCTTCGCGATTCCAATCACGATGGCGACGCACAGGATGCTGGTGAAGCCATTCTGCTCTACGTCGGTGGATTTGGCTTTCCTGTACAGACTCCCAACGGCATGGCCATCGGGCCTGGCGGAGACCTCTTCATCTGTACCGCCGGTCAAAGCCCTGTCACATTTGACGCCATCGTCCGCTGTCACGATCTCGATGGCGATGGCATCTACATCGGCGAAGGGGAAGCGCCGGCCTGGGCCGATCTTTCTACTGTTCCCAACTCCGGCCCGTTTGCCATTATCTTCTCCGGTCCCGCCGCATATTTCACCGATCTCCGGGGCAGCGCATCCGATGTCATCTTTCGTGCTCAGGACAATGACAACAACGGAACCGTTGAAGTCGCCTCCGAACTCACAATCTTCAATGACACCGCGAGCGGCTTTGGTCCTGCTGGTTTCCCGGTTCGCTCCCTGGGCAACACAATCTACTCTGTGGATACAACCGCGTCAGTAAACCCGCAACGCCTTGTCGCCTTCACTGATCTTGATAATTCCGGCTCCATCAACGCCGCAGGCGAAGCCAGTGTGCTGTGGGATGAATCTCTCCTCTCCGCACTTCCCGGCCTCACCCTCGGCACCGTCTTTGATTTCGATATCAAGCTCATCAACGGGCGTCTTGAAGCATTCGTTGGCTCCAGTGGCGCCGAGGCCGCCGACAACGTCTACCGTCTCATCGATCTCACAGGCGATGGCGATTTCAACGATGCCGGCGAAACCACTCGCTTTGCAATCGGAAACGCCGCCGCATTCCCCGAGACGCTTCGCACCATCTGCGTCCTCAAATCCTGCTCCGCCGACTTCAATGCAGATGGCGAAGTGGACTTCTTCGATTATCTTGACTTTGTCGATTCATTCAGTTCTACCGCACCTTCCGCCGACTTCAACCAGGACTCGACGATCGATTTCTTCGACTACCTCGATTTCGTCGACGCTTTCTCCGTTGGCTGCTGAGTTCCCCCTTCCATATTTGCACTTCTAACAAGTGCCGCCGTCACCAACGGTGGCACTGTTGTTATACACTCTCCACGACTGGAGATACTCCGATGAACCCACTTCGTGTGCTCTTCGCATCGCTCCTGCCGCTCATCCACTCCATTGCCGCCGCCCATCCAGCGCCCGGCATCGCCGTCGATAGCAAAGAGAACATCTACTTCGTCGACTACACCCATGATCGCATCATGGCAATTGCGCCCGATGGCACGCTCTCCACTTTCGTCGATGGCGCGAAAGACAACCGCTTCTCCGTCCCGCACCACATCTTCATCGACGCCGCCGACAACCTTTTTGTTGCAAGCGACCGTGGCGGCAAGATCTGGCGTTTCTCGACAGCCGCCATTGGCACTCAGCTCTACCCGCCCCTCGATTGGTCCGGCATCAACTTCATTGGCTCCGGTGGCGACCCTTTCACCGTCGATACCCAAGGCAACATTTACGGAACCAACTCCCGCCAGCACCGCTTTTCCCAGATACTCCGTATCGACTCCCGCGGCCTTATCACCTCTCTCGCCGGCAACACAATCGGCCACGCCGATGGCAAAGGAGATCAGGCCAGCTTCGGTGAATTGCACCACGCCACAATGACCACCGATCCCTTCGCCTCAACAGTCGCTGCGTCAACTCTTTACCTCGCCGACACAAGTTGTGTCCGCAGAATCGCTCCCGATGGAGCTGTCACTACATTCGCCGGGAGCGCAGAACGCGCAAGCAAAGATGGCCCCGCCAGCGATGCCCGCTTCAATTTCATATCCCATCTCTCCTGGGATGCGCAACACAATCTCATAGTCACCGATCACGGAAGCGCATCTATCAGAAAGATCGCACCCGACGGAAGTGTCTCGACGCTTCCCTTCAACCCCAATCCCAAACCAACACACGACATTCAACCAGCGGCCCCAATCAACCCCACCGGAACGGCAGTCGCCCCATCCGGAAATATCTACACAATCGACTATCCCGGCGGCGACAGCCCGCGCATCTCTCGCATCTCACCCGATGGCACTTCTCAAATTCTCATCGATCTGGGCAAATCAAACCCCTGAAAACGCGTGCTGGCGACTGGACTTATTTCCGTGCCATGTGCTTTTGAATGTACTCCCGCGTCCGCGCTTCAAACTTCGGATCCAGCATCTGCATCGCCCGCGCTTCCGATATCGCTTGCTCCAGCGCGACGTTCTTGTCCAGCACTCGATACGCCGCCCACCCCGGTCCAACGCGATTTCCCGTTCGACAATGCAGCACAATCGCCTCGCCCTTCGCGTCCCCGGCTTTGATCGCCGCACGCGAGGCATCAATCACGTCATCCGTCAACTCTATATCGCCCTTGTACGCAATATTGCAATACCCCATCCCCGCCCCAGCCGTTGCACCCTGCTCGTCATATTCAGCATGTTCCGCGGCTTTGCGGAAGTTCACCACCGTGCTCATCCCTTCCGCTTTCAGTGCGGCCAATTGAGCAGCATCCGGTTGCCCCAGCAATATCCGATGCTTCACGCCGCCAATCGCAACCTCATCTACCGGTACCGGATCGCCAACTGTGTAACGCAACGTCTCATTGGGCGAAGAGGCAAAGCCTTCGCGCACAAACGTGCTCACACCCATCGCGTGCGATCGCAACAGTGCAACGGCCTCAGGATCGTCACTCGATTCAACGATCCTCACGCCCTTCTCCGTCGGCGTCACTTCAAGTTTCACCGCTCCATGTTTCGCAAATAATTCTGCAAAGACGGGATCCCACACCCGCACCCGCGAACCGGTCTTCATGCGTCCCTGCATCGCCTTCGCGTGTTCAATAATCTTCGCCGCTACTTCCGGGTCGTCTGACTCGGTGAGCGCTTCCACTCCGCTCTTGGTGTGCTTCACAGTCCGCCGAATCTTCGCATGATCCGTGAGCAACTGATGCCATAAGTTCTTGTCATAGTCAAGCGTACCTGGCGCGGCCTTCTTGCTCGCAACCTGTGCCGCTGGTTGATCTGCCTTTGCCTGACTGTCTTTCGCTGGCGACCCTGCGCATCCAGCCAGCACCGCCACCGCGCCTGCCGAAATCACTGCCAACAACTCACGACATGTACGCTTTTGCATTGATCTCGCTCCAGTTGTGTTTCTCGCCCTTGACCTGCGCCCTTGACCTGCGCGGTTGAACTGCGAGGTCGACCTGAGAATATGACCATCTCGTGCGTTTGCCTACTTCACGTTCGGTTTGCACGTTGACATTCTAAAGGGAATATATAGAGGGCATATCCCAAGCGCCGCTGTTCCCAGCATAACAACCCCAATCACCGCGGCAACGACCCCGCTGATTGCACCCGTCATCACGCTCAGTGTTGTGAACGCAAGCACGACCGCAACCGCCCCGATGCTCCCGCGAATCACTCGATCAATCGACCCGACATTCTTGCAGTTTGCCATAAACAAGCCCCCCTTTCCACTGTGTGTCCTGATCACCACCCCTGGCTCTTGTCTAATGTGCAACAGCAACCTGCTCGAAATGCTCCAGTGCCGCCGCGACTACTGGCGTGTACGTATACACCGGGCCTCCACCCATCATCACCGCCACTCCCGCCGCATCCATCACTTCCTTCGGTGTTGCTCCAGCCTTCAAGCACTTCTCTACATGCGTAAAGATGCAGGGCTCGCACCGCACGGCAATTCCGATTCCCAGTGCGATCAGTTCCTTGTGCTTGACAGACAATCCGTCCTCGCCGCCTTCTTTCATCAACCCTTGAAAGAACGGTCCAAAGGCTTTGCCGATCTCCGGCCCTCGAGCTTTGGCCGCATTCATAGTTGCTGGCCAGGTTTCATAGAACACGGTTGCTTTATTTGCCATTGAAATCTCCCTTATGTGAATCAACTGACTATCCGTTACTCTTCTGAGAGGCGCGTTGCCCGTGTGAGGTTCCGACGATTACATCAAACTGCCTAGCGAACATCCGTGGAGTCTGTTCATGGCGCACAGGTAGATACTCCGGCAAGTTTCCCTGATCTGGCGCGATTCCAGGGCATCAGTCCAAGCAGTGATGCAAGCGCACATGTCCCCGTCGCGCCGGCAAAAGTCAGCCCCGCTCCCAAAAGCGCTGGTATCGCAACAAATGCTGGATGGACAAACCATGCAAGCGCTGATCCCACGAAAACTCCCGCGCCAACAACTAGTTGCACCTGCCGCAGAATGCTGATTCGACTCATCGTGGTGTTCGTAACGACCTGGAGCCCACACGACTTCCAACCTTCAATGCCACCCGTCATATTGACAATCTTGATCTCATGGTCGGCACACGCACTGAGTTTCCGAGTCGCCTCCGCGCCCCGCACGCCGCCGCGGCAGTGAATTACAATGGTCGTTCCTGCTCCAACCTTTGAAAGTACTTTCTCCGCGTCAAAAGTCGAAAGCGGCATCAGCATCGCGCCTTCTATCCGCTCGCGTTCGTACTCATCCCGCTCCCGAACATCAATCAGCACGGCCTTGCCATCTGCGATCAGTCGTTCGATCTCGCGTGCAGAGACCTCCCGCACATTGTTCAAAGTTTCCTGCCCGGCGTGAGTTGCTGCCATAAGTCCCCCAATAAGGCGTCTCCGGCGAGCAGGCTTTCAGGCCTGTTTGCCAGATCTCCTTACAGTTAGTGGCGTCCCGGCCCCTTGAGGTTCCCAGCTCCGGATAATTATGTTGCCAGCGATCCAGGTCAGCAATCCCGACTCATCAAATCAACAAAATCCAGATAGTCAAAGAAGTCAATGACCCCATCCGCGTTGAAATCCGCATCCGGACGGAGTGCTGCAAACGCATCTACAAAATCCAGATAATCAAAAAAGTCTGCAACACAATCCCGGTTGAAGTCCACGCCGCACTGTGGCGGCAAACTGATCCGCAGATAATGCACCCGCGTTGCACTCCCCTGACACACGCTCGTATCTCCAAATACCGCCTGCGTCGTTCCAACAACTCCTGCATTCCCAAGCGGCATTGAAAGGCGCTGGACTCCGTCAACAAAAAGCACCGCGCCGCTCGCATTCACTTGCAGCCTGAATGCATGAAATGCATCAGTGAAATCCTGGGTCGTCACCGGCGCGTTCGTCCCCGAAAAACTCGCATTGTTATTTGTGAGGAAAACGCGATTCGAACTCACTCCGCATCCTACATATCTCCCGGACTGATCCGTTACCGAAGCGTACCACCCCGCCCGCTGTCCCACTCCGCACGAATTCGCGTTGTACCCGCTGGATATTACTTTAAGGTCCCATTCAAATACAATATTATCGCGAAAGAAATCATACAGCAGGTCGTGCCGAAATGACTGCGTCTGGGCTGCAGTAGTGGGGCCCATCACAAGTTCGCCATTTACAATGCTCGGTGCTGGCGTCGCTGCTCCAGCCAGTTCCCAGCATTGCTCGGTAGGGAGCGTTCCCCGCGCAGCATCAAAATCCAGATAGAGCACCGGTTGCGCCATCGCATGAGCTGCAAGAAGTAGGCCGGCTGCAATCCCGCTGAGTCTCACACTATCCCAAGCCATAATCTAATCTCCCTCGTTTTGACAAACTGTCCGCTGCGAATGTCGCTGGCAATCTATAGGCATTTCGCCGCCCAAGCCAGGCATTTTAGTTGATTGCTATTTGGTTTCCTTCATGCAGGCTGATTTTGGAATCCAAACTCACAAAAGTGTCGATCGCCTGACAAAGTCATCGTTGTTATCACTCCTCAAACAGATGTCAGCCGTCAATCGGTCGATGAACCCAGCCTGTTAAGGGCGCCACTCCGCCACTTTTCTATCCCTTAGCAATCCCGACTCATCAAATCCACGAAATCCAGATAGTCGAAGAAGTCAATCACCCCATCCGCATTGAAATCCGCATCCGGACGCTGTGCAGCAAACGCATCTACAAAATCCAGATAATCGAAAAAATCCGCGACACAATCCCGGTTGAAATCCACCCCGCACTGCGGCGGCAAACTCACCCGAAACCGATGCATCCGCGTCTGGCTCCCTGCGCACACGCTCGCATCTCCAAACGATGCCTGCCCTTGGCCAATCACGCCCGTCGACCCCATCGGCATCGTCAACCGTTGAACCCCATCAATAAATAACACCGAGCCCGTCGAGCTCACTTCCAATCGAAATGTGTGAAACGCATCTGTGAAATCGCCGGTTGTGACCGGAGCATTCACTCCCACAAAAGCCGGACCGTTGTTCGTAAGGAAAACATTGTTCGACCCGATACCGCAGTACACAAGTCGCCCCGCGCCGTCAGAAATCACGGCGTACCACCCGGCCCGCTGCCCGTTGCCGCATACGTTCGTGCCATACCCGCTCGACACAACTCGTAAATCCCATTCGCACACGACATGGTCGCGCATAAAATCAAAAAGCAGTGTGTGCCCGAACATTTGTGTCTGCGCTGCACCGCTCGGCCCCATCAGCAATTCGCCATTGCTGATCGTCGGTGCTGGTGAAGAACCGCCGCTGAACTCAAAACACTGCTGACTCGGCAGCGTTCCTCTCGACGCGTCAAAATCCAGGTAAAGCACCGGCTGCGCAAAAGCGTTCGCTGTCACAACGGTCCCAACAAGCAGTCCCAACATCTCAGACTCTGGCTTCCGACCCATCTTCGTTCTCCTTCTCACTTGGCGATGAGGAGCGAACAATGTACCCGCCCGAGCGCCAATCCCTAAGCACATTCTGAGCAACAACTGAACTCCGCTTGGTTCTCGGGTTAAACCAAGTTTATTCTGCCTGGATCAATGCTATTATCGGTCGTCAAAATATCCGAAATACCGCTTGACACCCAAACCAACTCCGTTTATGCTGCCCCCATGAAAACCGAACCCAATCAACTCCGCGCCGTTCTCGCCACTCTCACCAGCTCTTTGGGCGAACTCGCCAACCCCACAAAACTCAACGATCCCCATCTCAAGGAATTCATCAATTCCCACGAGATTACCTATCAATTCCTCCTCCTCGAAAAGATCGTCGAGCAACTTGCTGAAACCCCAGCCAACCCAAGGCTCGAAGCCCTCCTCCTGAGAACCCTCAGCCTCCTCGGCCGCACGCGCACCCGCCACTCCCGCGAAGAACCAAAGCCAGAAGCCCTAGTTCAAACCGCCCAACGCGAAGAGGCCCGCACCTTCCTCCTCGCCGAACTCGCCGATGGACCGCGCCCAGCAAAAGACCTCTTCATTGCGGCAAGAAAACTTGGTATCGCTCAAGCCACCCTCTATCGCGCCAAAACCGAGTTGCAAGTTGTCTCCACCCAAGTCCACCCAAAAACAACTGCCGACCCCGCCACTCGCTTCTGGACCTGGTCCCTTCCCGAAACTACCCAAGTTCCCAAACCCAGTGAAAGTCCTGGGGTCAGATGATCAGATGATCAGAGCATCTGACAAAAAGCTTGATCATCTGACTTACAATTATCCTAACATGAGCCGTCTATGCGTGCCTCTTCGCCAGTTTGAATTCTCAAGTCTCAAATTTCAAATCGTCTTTCTCCTCTCTTCTGTTCGCCTGCTCAACTGTTCTACTGCTCTGACCAGGAACCTCCTAACCTCCCACCAGTCATACCTCCATCAATAAGGGGATTTCAAGAATGCTCAATCGCTCATCCATGACCCGTCGCACCCTCCTCGCCGCCGCGGCACTTCTCTCCCTCTCCGCCGCTGCCTTCGCTGCACCCGATGCAACCGCTACAAAAAGCGACCCCATCAAAATCGGCCACTACGGATCCATGACCGGCAAAGAAGCAACCTTCGGTCAATCCACCGACAACGGCATCAAACTTGCAATCGAAGAAATCAACTCCGCCGGCGGCCTGAACGGTCGCCTCATCGAAGTCATCACCTACGACACCAAAGGTGAATCAGCCGAAGCAGGCAAAGCAGTCACGCGCCTCATCACCAGCGACAAAGTCACCGCCGTCCTGGGCGAAGTCGCAAGCACACTCTCTCTCGCCGGCGGCGCAGTCTGCCAGGAAAAAGGCGTGCCGATGATTTCTCCTTCTTCAACCAATCCCAGCGTCACCCGCGGCCGCGACATGGTCTTCCGCGTCTGCTTTATCGATCCCTTCCAGGGAATGGTCGTCGCCAAGTTCGCGCACGAAAACCTCAAAGCTACCAAAGTCGCCGTCCTCTTCGATCAAACCCAGACCTATTCCAAGGGCCTCCGCGACGAATTCAAGAAGAACTTCAGCAAAATGGGCGGCACAATCGTCGCTGACGAAGCCTACTCCGGTGGCGATCAGGACTTCAGCGCTCAGCTCTCCAAAATCCGCGCTGGCAACCCCGATGCAATCTTCATTCCCGGTTACTACACCGAAGCCGGCAACATCGCCCTCCAGGCCCGCAAGCTCGGCATCAAAGTTCCCCTCTTGGGCGGCGACGGCTGGGACTCTGAACAGCTCGCCAAAATCGGCGGCAAAGATATCGAAGGCTGCTACTACTCCAATCACTACGCCGCTGATCAGAAGAGCGAAGCAGTAGAAAACTTCGTCAAGAAGTACTCCACCAAGTTCGGCGGCCAGACTCCCGATGGTCTCGCGGCTCTCGGCTACGACGCGGCATACATCCTCTTCGACTCAATGAAGCGCGCCAAGTCCCTCAGCGGCAAAGACCTCCGCGATGCAATCGCTGCAACAACCAACTTCAAGGGCGTCACGGGCAACATCAGCCTGGATAAGAACCACGACGCCATGAAGTCAGCTGTCGTTGTGAAAATGCAGGATGGCAAGCCCGTCTTCGCCGCCACCGTTGAACCCCTTGCCGAAAAGAAGTGACTCCGCAGCGTGGCATCGGTCTCCAGACCGATGTGTCTGTGGCCCTTTCCCTCTGAGATCTCAAATTTCAAATCGAAAACCCGCCATTTTCGGCACCTTTTTAACTCACTTCTCCATCACTTTGCCATCCCACAAACTGCTACCTATACTCTCCGCCCATTCCCCAAAGGAAGGGCATTTCCGGGCTTGTAGCTCAGTTGGCTAGAGCGTGCCCCTGATAAGGGCAAGGTCGTTGGTTCGAGTCCAATCAGGCCCATTGAAAAAAGACAACGCCTTGCATTCAAATGCAAGGCGTTGTCGTTTTTCAGAGTTCTTTCAATTCCTGTCGCTTACTTCTTCTCCGCTTCGTCCTCATGGAGCATGTGCTTGAGTGCTTCGCGATACAGCTCAAGCGCCCTGTCTTTCTCGCCCTTCTGCTCAAGAACCCGACCCAGGTAATACCGCGTCAGATCCGGATTCGACTTGAGTTTCAAAGCTTCTTCAAGCAAGCTCTGTGCTTCATCAAGTTTGCCCTGCCGGAACAGACTCATCCCCTTGAGTTGTTTCCATCGCGGGGTATCAAGCTGTGCATTCTTCAACAAATCCTCCGCTCGATCAACATCGCCGGACGAAATCGAGAATTCGGCCAGGTCCAACATGATCTCCGCATTCGCCGGCTCAATCTTCAGTGCAGTATTGAGTTCCCCGATCGCACCTGCCAGGTCTCCCCGCTCGCGCATCATCTTTGCAAGTGATCGGTGCGCCGCTGCGGCAGACTTCGGAGTCCCCTCCTTCGGCCTTGCCGCCAGAGCTGCTGTCAATCCGTTGTCATCAAGCTGCCCAAGTGCGTGTCGCAGGTGCGCATCAAGCGACGAGTTGTAGTCATTTCCAAACAGGAAGATCGCACTATCAAGCTTCCCTTCCTTGTTCACAACAATCGTCGTCGGAAAGGCAATCAACCCGAGCTTTCCATAAAGTGACCGTTCCGCATCAAATGCAAGCGGCGCTGTAATCGCATGCTCCTGACGATACTTTTCAAAGTACACCCTGTGCTCGACATCCGAAGTGAGATGCACTACCTTGATCTGATCCGATCCGAGATCCTTCACCACCTGCAATGAAGCAAGCGCTGCCAGCTCTGAATTCTTCTGCTCCGCCGCCAGACACACCATGACTGTGACAAATCCACTCCTGGATTCACTGTCCAAAATCGATCCATCAATGGCGGTCAACTTGTACGCCGGAAACGCCTCGCCATGTTTTAGGTTCCGCAAATCATCGCCGCCAGCCCCTGCGCCGACACCCGCAAGAGCCAAAGCAATGGCAGTTGATTTCAACAGCTTGAATGAAAACATCAAAACCTCTCTTCACTTCTGACCCGCAAGTTCCGCGGCCGTCTTGTACAAATCTGCAGTAAGTTCAGACAGGTAATACCGATCCCGCCGCTTTGCATATCCATACCACGGATTCATGGTAACAGACCGCAAGAGAAACACACCTTCCGAAGCATACTCGTCAGGTCGTACGCCCAGCCGCTCAAGAAAAGCTCCGACCGTTTCCAGCGAGTACTGCTTGGCCGAAAGCGATGTGCGGCTCACAAAAAATGATTGCTCGTACACCCGTTCTCCAGAACTCAAATTGAATCGCTCAAACAGCTCCCGATTCAGCCGATTGATCTCCGCAAGCGTCGCATCCGGGCGATTCGGTCGAAATGCGTAACACACAATGTTTGAACCCGGCGGACAAAGACAAACCGCCCTCACACCGCACGCCTCCGCTTTGCCGCTCGCCGCTAATAGTGCAGGATACGTTTCCAGCAGCGTGTGCAGCTCGCACGCATTGCGGATGTTCTCTTTCATCAACTTTCCGTGACCGCTCGAATCCAGCGGAATCAACGTGTGGCTGAGCCAGACCGCCGCCGCTGCCGCACCGGGTTTACTTCCTTCCAGCACGTACAACCCGATGGACTCTGAATGCCGTTCTGTATCCGGATCACTCGGCCCATCATCGATATACGCGGCGACCTGGCGCATCAGCGGTTTCACCAGATTGCTTCGAAAACAAATCGCTCCTGCGGGATACGGAATGTACCCAAGCTTGTGCGGATCAATCGTCACCGAGTCACACTGCTTCATCTGTTCCAGGGCCGAACATTCACCATGTTCTGGTAATTCAAGTGCTACATCGCTGCATATCCCGCCGACTTTGACACGCGCAAATCGCTCTCCCAGACCAGTCCGTGTTGGGATGGTAACAGTCCTGAGATATCCGCCATACGCCCCATCAGCATGCAGCCAGAACGATGACTTGCCCGAACGTTCTCTTGTGTCACGCAGCGCAACGATTGAATCTACCGGGTCAATCGATCCTTCTTCTGTTGATCCTACAACCGCGACCACGGCAAGAACATGCCGCCCATTGCGGTCAATCGCTTCCAGTTCCTTCTCCAATTCATCTGCCCGCATCCGAAAATTCTCGTCGACCCGCACCGCTCGGATCGCCTGACGACCAAGTCCAAGCAAGTCCAGAGTTTTCTCAAAGCAGTAGTGGCGCGTCTCTGGAACAAGCAGAACCGGCGCGGAACCAATCTCCGCGCACACCGCCGCAATGCCGCGCTCCGCGACATTGAACTTTGAGGCGCCCATGATCTCCCGCGCCCGTGCTGCCACATATTCGTGGTTTGATCTCTGACGAATTTCACGCCACAAAGCGGCATAATCATCCATCGCGCGACTTGGCGACATTCCCAGCAGAGCCTTGTCATCTGCGGATTCAGGCAAACTTCCAAATTCCAGACCGCGCCGAATGTCCCGCGTCAGAAATGGCAGATACTTGACTGAACGCGCCACCCACATTGCTTCGATATTGGCGGTAGTACCTCCGGAACACAGATGTGCCCAGGCGTCATCGCCATATCCAATCATGCGCGAGAGCAGTCTTCCAGCATCGAGCTCAAGCTTGACTGTTACAGGTGCCACATCAGCGGTCACGTTATTAGGGTTGTAGAGCATCGCCGCGAAATAGCCAGCGATCCCAGGCAATGTCTGTTCCGCGAGCATGTGCGCGGCGTACCTGGGACTATGAAATGGCACATCGGCCTTGAGCCTTGCCAATAACTCGAGCAGCCGATCTTCAAACGCATCCATGAATGGTTCGTTATGCCGGCGCAATGCCGAATCAACAACAACACCATCTTCAGGAAAATAATTGCGTCGCCACGCGCAGTAATCTTCCGCAATGCGGCCGAGCCAGGTGGTGAACCATGGTGAGTTCTCCGCCTTGGGGCCGGCGAACCACGCGCTGATCATTCCGAGATCGTCGGTCACAGGTGGTTGCATTCAGGACACTTTCAGTTCGCTGGTGATGTCCTGCTTGCTTTCAAGCAGCACTTTTTGGCCGCACACTGGGGCAAAACGTGCCTGGAAAAACCGCAGGTACTTGGGCTCGTGGGTAAACCGCAGTCCGACGACACGTTCGGGCTCTTCATGCAATGCGATGATTGATTCGGCGGTGACATCCATGTGTGCCTGGGTATAGACACGTCTGGGAATAGTCAGCCGAACCAGCTCAAGTTTGGGGAAAATGTTCTCGCCGGTATCGGCATCGCGCCCAGAAGACACTGCGCCGCGTTCCATCGTCCGCACCCCGGATTCAACATACAACGCGGCGGAAAGTGATTGCGCCGGAAACTGTTCACGCGACAAGTGGGGGAGGAACCCAAGTGCATCCAGGAACACCCCGTGGCCGCCGACTGGCCGCACGATCGGAATACCTGCGGCTTCCAGCAGTGCGCCCAGGTATTCAACCTGTCCGATACGGGCTCGAATGTGGTCGTATTGAACTGATTCACCGATGCCGATCGCCATGGCTTCCATGTCGCGTCCGGCGAGACCGCCATAGGTGTGAAGACCTTCAAAGAGGACCACCATGTTGCGAGCTTCTTCGGCGAGCTCATCATCATTGAGGCACAGGAAACCGCCGATATTGACCAGGCAGTCTTTCTTGGCTGAGTTTGTGCAGCCATCTGTGTAAGAACAGATTTCGCGAAGGATCTCTTCGATGCTCTTATCTGTGTAGCCAGATTCGCGAACTTTGATGAAGTACGCGTTTTCCACTGCACGCGTGGCATCGAGCATGAGCTTGATGCCGTATTTCTTGCATAGTGCGCTGACGGCGGCGATGTTTGCCATGCTGACTGGCTGGCCGCCAGCCATGTTGACGCAGCACTGCAGACAGACGTAGGGAATCCGCTCTGGGCCGTAGGTGTCGATGGCCTGCTGGAGTTTCTTGAGATCGACGTTGCCTTTGAAGGGCTCAAGACTTGTCACATCATGGGCCTGGTCGCAGATGATGTCTGTGAATCGGCCTCCGGCAAGCTCCTGATGGGCTCGGGTGGTTGTGAAGTACATGTTCCCCGGGATCACATCGCCCGGTTTGATCAGCATCCGGCTGAGGAGGTGCTCTGCGCCGCGGCCTTGATGGGTTGGAATCAGGTGCTTGTAGCCGTAGTAGCGGTGGACTGCTTCTTCGAGGTGGTAGTAGTTTGCGCTTCCGGCGTAGGCCTCATCGCCCATCATGAGGCCGGCCCATTGACGGTCACTCATCGCGCTGGTGCCTGAGTCGGTGAGCAGGTCGATGTAGACGTCCTGGCTTTTCAGGAGGAAGGTATTGAATCCTGCCTCTGCGATGGCGGCCTCTCGCTCAGCGAGGGTGGTCATACGGAGGGGTTCGACCATTTTGACTTTGAAGGGTTCAGCCCAGGATCGTTTTGCCATGGCACAGTTCTCCGGCGCGAAGGTCGAGCATCACATCCGGTAGCACGTGGTAACACAGCGGGCAATTAATAACGGACATGAATATCCATTATTGACATGCAAAAATGCTGCCGCGTTGTGAGCATTTTCCAAGCGATCAGCGAGGTTTGCGGCGGGCACTCAGAGCCCGGTCCTTCGCCCGATTCTCAAAGTTGATAATCAGAAGGGCGAATGCCTCTTTGTTTCGAGAGTCGGAGCCCGTTCCTCGGTTTAGGGACCTATTCAGCGGCTGGCACGAGATGTGCATTGCTTGTGACAATGCGGTCTACTTGTCGTTGGAACACCTACGCGCCCGCGTTTCTAGCTCTCGGCTGGTTCGCGGTCTATTTGTTGTGTGCGCCAGTGGCCACGGCTCAAGTTGCCGGAGCACCCAAACAGAAAACTATTCCGGGTGTGGTCGAAGCCCAATCGTGTTCTGAGTGTCACCAGACGATAACCAATCGGTCGGTCAAACACACTCAGGCCGCGGCGGACTGTGCCGCGTGCCATCTGCAGATTGGTGAGAAGGTTGCCCACAAGTTCGCATTCCCAGTGGCGAAAGAAGAGTTGTGCCTCAAATGTCACCAGTTGCCAGCCGAGCAGCATTCGCATGTGCCGGTGAGTGAAGGCAAGTGCATGGAGTGTCATGATCCGCATGGGTCTGAGCATAAAGCCCATCTGGTGGCGGACCCAAACAAAGGTCTGTGTCTGAAGTGTCACGGCAATATGCAGAAGAAGGCCTTTGTGCATGGACCGGTCGCAGTGGGTGCCTGTTCAACCTGCCACAAACCTCACTCTTCGGCATTGCCCAAGTTGCTTATAGCTGATCCTAATGCTCTTTGCATCACCTGTCACGCTGATACGGGCAAGGCTCAGGATGGCATGCACGTTCACAAGGCACTAGAGCAGGGGTGTGTGAAGTGTCACGATTCACATTCATCAGATCACAAGTTTCAACTCCGCGACAGTTCTCCAAATCTCTGCCTGCAGTGTCATCAAGAGAAATTTACCAAGCTGACTGAAGGTTCCGCGATCGTACACGGTGCGATCAATATGGAGGGTGGTTGCACAACCTGTCATGAGCCGCATGCTTCCAAGCTTACAGCATTGCAGCGCACGAACCAGATCGACTCCTGCCTGAAGTGTCACGACAAGCAGCTGAAGATGGCAGATGGAAAAATGCTGTCAAATATGGCGACCCTACTTGGTGCCAATACCGAGAAGCATGGTCCAATTCGTGATGGTCACTGTACAGTCTGCCACGATCCGCATGCGGCCCAGAAATTCCGCCTTTTGTCAGATGACTATCCGGACACTTTTTACGCCAAGTTCTCACTCGAACAATACCAGTTGTGTTTCAAGTGCCACTCGCCTGATCTGGTGACCAAGCAAAAGGGCCAGGGCATTACACAGTTCCGTAATGGAAACCAGAACCTCCACGCCTTGCATGTGAATCAGGAAAAAGGCCGCACCTGCCGCGCATGTCATGAAGTCCACGCGTCGAAGCGACCATCTCACATTCGCGAGTCTGTGCCGTTTGGAACCTCAAACTGGCTGCTTGAGATCAACTACGAAAAGACCGAGATTGGCGGCAGCTGCTCGCCGGGATGCCACGCTCCGAAGAAGTATGAGCGCAGTGGAGCCAGCAACTCTGGCTTGATCGTGAAACCTCCTTCGGGAGCGACTCCCGCGACTCCCGCTACACCGCCTGCCCCTGCGCCTGCAGCGACGCCATCCGGTGCGGAGACCAAAAAATGAAAACTCCGGGCACTGGGACCGCGATCGTGGCATGGGCGATTGGTCCGGCATTTCTGGTGCTGGCAGGGTGGTTCTTGTTTTTGTCACCCAAGGCTGACATACCGCGCAGTGAAATTCGCGAGGTTGATCTTGAACAGATCAAGCCTGGTGCAATTCGTACGCCGCTGCTTGATGCAAGCAAGGCGATGGTGGGCGGACTGAACCACTCGTGCAACGAGTGTCACAAGATGTTTGCGCCGACGGAAGGCAAGCGTGACTTGCTTCAGCACAAAGAGATTGTGCTCAAGCACGGTATGAATGCACGGTGTCTGAATTGCCATTTCGGAGAGAACCGGGACAAGCTGGTGCTTCACGATGGCACGCTGGTGGAATTTGGTGAGAGTCCGCGTCTGTGTTCGCAGTGTCACGGCACGGTGTATCGTGACTGGCAGCGCGGCATGCATGGAAAAACCATGGGCTCGTGGGATGCCGCCAGTGGCAAGCAATATCGACTTTCGTGCAGCGAGTGTCATGATCCGCATTCGCCGGCATTTCCGGCGTTTGTTCCGATGCCGGGGCCAAGCACTTTTCGGATGAGCGACCAGACCCTCAAGGGTGAGGCGGAGCATAAACACTCGCCACTGCGGCGCTGGTCAGAGCCCGCAACTGAACATGAGCACAAAGAAGAAAAATCAAAGGAGAGTGGCTCATGAACCTTCGCATCTGGGAGGGTAAATCCGCCGCCAAAACTGATTCAATCCAGCAATCGCGTCGGAGCTTTCTGCGGTCTGCAACGGCAGTGGCTGGTGGCCTGGCGGCGATGGCGGCTGCACTGAATCCGCTGAAGGAACTGACTGATACCGATGAGTTCACAGTTCAGAAGTTTTTGCAGAAGCACTACAAGGAAATGAGCCCTGGCGACATGGAAGTTGCGCTGGACCGCATCCGGCGCGAAGTAGAAAATCGCTACAAACTGCGGCCAGAAATCAGGGATGTGCGGGCTAAGTCGGGTGTGGAGTTTGTATACGCATTGAATCTGAGCCGCTGCATTGGGTGCCGGCGCTGTGTGCATGCGTGCGTGCATGAGAATAACCAGAGCCTGTCTCCGGAAGTTCAGTACATCCGGGTGATCGAGATGCCGCGGGGCACGATGGATGTGGAACATGGGAATCACCATTACGACCGGCCGACGGTTCCCGATGCCAATCACTTCTATCTGCCAGTGCAGTGCCATCAGTGCGCGAATCCTCCGTGTGTCAAGGTGTGTCCGGTGGAGGCAACGTGGCAGGAGGCGGATGGGATCACGGTCATCGATTACGACTGGTGCATTGGGTGCCGGTATTGCGAAGCGGCGTGCCCTTACTGGGCACGGCGATTTAACTTTGTGGAGCCAGAGATTCCGCAGGGACGGGTCAATCCTGACATGAGCTATCTCTCGAATCGGCCGCGGCCCGTGGGCGTGGTTGAGAAGTGTCACTTCTGTCTGCACCGGACGCGCGAGGGCAAGATGCCGGCGTGTCTGGAAGCGTGTCCGACAGGAGCACGCAAGTTTGGAAACGTGCTTGATCCGGAGAGTGAAGTTTCGCAGATTCTCAAGACCAAGCGCGTTTTTGTGCTCAAGGAAGAAGTGGGGACCTTGCCCAGATTCTTCTACTACTTTGATGAGCGCTATCCCAACACCCTGGATCCGGAAGCGATTGAAATCGGAAAGACCCTTGAGCCTCATGAAGGGGGGCTGCCGCGGCACGAGGGCCCACAGAGATGATCAAGGAATATGGCACATTTCTATACCGGTGCTTCCGCCTGAGCTTTGTGGGTGATGGACGTTACTACGCGTGGATGTTTGCGCTTTCGGTGTTGGCACTTCTTGGGCTCAACGCGTATTGCAAGCAGCTTGTGCATGGCATGGGCGTGACGGGAATGACTGATCACGTGTCGTGGGGTTTGTATATCTCCAACTTTGCGTTCATGGTTGGGATGGCGGCCGCGGCAGCGACATTGGTGATTCCGGTGTACATCTATCGGAATAAAGAACTGCACGACCTGGTCATATTCGCGCAGCTCTTTGCGGTGTGCGCGATGATCATGGCGCTGCTGTTTGTGGTGGTTGATCTGGGAAGGCCGGATCGGTTTCATCACATGATGTTGCGGTTTAACTTCCCCATTTCGATGCTGACATGGGATGTGATTTCGCTCAATGGATACCTCGCGCTCAATGTTCATATCTGTGGCTATCTGATCTACTGCGCGTATCGGCGCACCACACCGAGCAAGCTTTTCTATATACCGTTTGTGTTCATTGCAATCGTGTGGGCGTTCAGCACACAATTGGTTGAAGCGTTTCTGTATTGCGGATTGGGCGGGCGGCCGTTCTGGAATTCGGCGGTGATTGCGCCTCGACTGGTCGCGGCCGCGTTTGCCGCGGGGCCTTCGATTCTGGTGATCACGCTGCAGATCATTTCGAGCTTTACTGATTACAAGGTCCCGGAGAAGGCGTTTTTGACACTGCGGAACATCATTCGCGTCGCCATGTCGGCGAGCATGTTCCTGCTCATATCGGAAGTATTCACCGAGTTTTACACTGATTCGGCCCACGTGGCGAGCGCGCGATATCTGTTCTTCGGGCTTGAAGGCCGGCATGGCCTGGTACCGTGGATCTGGACTGCCATTGGACTGAATCTGGCCGGGCTGTTTCTGCTCTTTCTACCTACTTCCAAGTCGCGCCCGCTCTTGATGCTCGCGTGTTCGATGATGATTGTGGGAGTGTGGATTGAAAAGGGAATGGGGCTGGTGATCCCGGCGTTTATTCCATCGCCCCTGGGCGAGATTGTTGAATACACGCCGACGCTGAATGAGTCACTGGTCTCGATCGGAATCGCCGCGTTCGGCTTTCTGCTCTTCACCATCATGATCCGCATCACTATCCCGGTTCTCTCAGGCAAGCTGTGCTTTGATCGAGAGTACCACCCTGATCACCCTGATCACCCTGACATGTTTGCACGTTCAGTCCCCGACTCAAGTTCACCACCCGAAACGTCTGCGGCTCCTTAGCCGCGTGTTTGCGAAGGAATCACTATGTTCAGCCATTTCACAGTCACTGCCGTTGTCTCGCTGGGTCTTGCCGCGGGCTTTGCACATGCACAGGCATTTGGCCCTAAGGAAATCACTGAAGCGAGCAAGCAATGCATCACGTGCCACAAGGAGCACAGTCCCGCGGTCTATCAGCAGTGGGGGGCGAGCAAGCACTTCCGGGCCAATGTGGCGTGCTTTGAATGTCACTCGGCCAATGAAACGGATACCGATGCGTTCAAGCACTTCGGGCGGACGATCGCGGTATTGGTGACGCCCAAAGACTGCGCGCGGTGTCACTCGAAGGAAGTTGAAGAGTTCTCTTCATCGCGTCATGCCAAGGCCGGACGGATCCTGGGCTCGCTAGACAACACGCTGGCGGAGATCGTTGAAGGCAATCATGGGTTCAAAACTGCGGGCATGCCTGGTGGGGTGTCCGCCGCGGCGGTGAGCGGTTGCTGGCAGTGCCATGGGGCTGAGGTGAAAGTGCTCGAAGGGGGCAAACTCGATCCGGCAACGTGGCCCAACAGCGGCATTGGTCGCATCAACCCCGATGGGTCTGAGGGTTCGTGCAACTCCTGTCATACAACCCATGCATTCAGTGCAGCGCAGGCCCGCTATCCGGATACATGCGGCAAGTGCCACCTGGGCCCGGACCATCCACAAAAGGAAATCTACGCATCGTCCAAGCACGGCTCAAGCTTTTTCGCAAACGTCAATCACATGAATCTCGACAACCCCAAGTGGGTTGTGGGCGAGGACTACTCCAGTGCGCCAACGTGTGCTACATGCCATATGTCCGCGACGCGCAAGCAAGCGGTGACGCATGATGTGGGGATGCGCATCAGTTGGAACAATCGGCCTGAGATTTCGATTCGCCCTGAGGCTGCTGATGCCAAGATGAATCTGCCGGGCGCGAATGTTCCGTGGCAGATACGTCGTAACAACATGACCGATGTGTGTACAGCCTGCCACGACAAGGGCTGGATCGGAAATTTCTATACGCAGTACGATGCGTTTATTGACTTGTACAACACCAAGTTCGCGATTCCCGGCAAAGACCTGTATGCCCTCGCCAAGCCCTTGCTTAAGCCAGTGCAGTTCAGCAACGAGATTGACTTTACCTGGTATGAACTCTGGCACCACGAAGGGCGGCGGGCCCGCCATGGTGTGTCGATGATGGCACCGGATTACAGCCACTGGCACGGAACGTATGAAGTGGCCAAGCGGTTTTATAATGAGTACGTGCCGCAATTGCAGCACTTGATTGAAGCGAACATTGCGAGTACGGACGCAAACAAGGCCAAAGCCGCGGCGGATTTGAAGGCCAAGCTTGAAGCGGTGCTGAACTCTGATGACCACAAGTGGTACCTGGGCAAGATGGATCCGACTGAAGCGGCGGAGCGGGCCAAGGCCCTCGAAGAGTTCAGGAAGCGGTATGAAGCACCTGCGGGCGCTGGGGCCAAGCCGGAGGGGAAGCCCGAGGCTAAACCAGCGAGCACACCTGAGACAAAGAAGGAAGAACCTAAGACTGAGCCCAGGAAGTAAGCTGTTCATACGATCTGCATCATGGCAAAGCGATTGACAGAAGATGATGGCCGCCGCGCCTTGCGGGATCACGTGCTTGAGCGAGCGCGAGTGGCCCGGTTGCGCTATGGACCGGCGGTGGATGCCGCAGCGATTATGAAGATGCTTGATGATCGCGAGATTGTGCGCTTTGCGGTGGGCATCCGGTTTGATACGGGCGGGCTTGAGAAGGGGGAGTTTGCGCAGGTGCATCCGTTAGCCGACCACCCCAGCGGCGGGTTCTGCCTGTATATCCATCCGGCGTTGCAAGACCGGACTGATCTCCTGCCCGCGATCATTGCGTACTACATCCCGGCGGTGAACTACGGCGACATCACTGAGCCGGAAGACTGCGAAGCGTTCGGGGCATCGCTGCTTGGGATCGGGGAAGAGACGTATTACGAAATGTTGTGTGGGATTGCTGATGAATTGCCGGCGCGAGAGTAAGAAGTGGCTGAGGGGGCAAAGGGATCGAGGGGCAAAGGGGAGAAATCGAGGCATCGGCCCCCCTTGCAAGGCATGCTAAACTTATTTCATGGCAAAGTTCCCATCATGGCGTTCTATTGAACCGTTTGCGGTTCCGCTATGCCTGATGGCACTGGGTCTCATTAAACTGTTTGACGGTCCGATCGTCTTGACAATCGCGGTGTTGGTGGTTGCATCCGTCGTCTGCATCTGGCAGATGAGTCATATGGACAGGGAAGAAGACTTGGAGCTTTCATGGCGATGGCCGTTCATTCGTCCCATCCAAAAGGAAAGCAGCCCCGACTCGTCATCGGGGCCGCAGTAAGAATGGTGTTGACGGCCTTCGCGAACCCTCTGGCAGGGATTGAAGTTCGTGGGAGATCACTTCAACGAGGGATGAGAGCAGTGGTACTGCACTCGGGGCAAGGTGATTCAGTTGGTATGCCTGTCCGGTCGTATCCGCACCCAACACAGCAGCCTGCTCGCAAGCGTTTCGTAGCCGTTCGGTCTCGACGCCACGCAACTCCAGACACGCCACCGCTGATGATCGCGGGGAACCAAAGCGGAATCCTCATAGTGATTCCTTCACGCTGCGAGTGCCAAGTAAACCTCAGGATCATGAATGTGTCGTATTTGAACTGACCGAAATACCATCCCCGTTCTCTCTTTACTCCGCCAGTATCAACAGCGAAGAATCCGCGGCCGAGATAGATTTGGTCGCCATCGCCGCTGAGCCAGAACAGGTAGTTCCACTTCCCCGCTATGGTGAGGAGAATCAACATCAAGGCTGCGATTGCGCCGCCCCATTTCACGAGCTTTCTGATCTTTGGACGTGACTTCACGCCAGGATCATATCTCGCTGCCCTTACCGCGCTTAGCTGCTTGTCGAGCGCAACAAAAAGGGCCCGGAGAACCCAGGCCCTTGAGACTTCACTTATGACGAAATATCACATCGCGGGAGCCGCGGGCGTGCCACTGAGCATTTGCGTGCGTGCTTTCTGGCTGCGATGCTTCGCCCAGCAGATTGCGAGGAAGACCAGTTCGAGGACGGCCCACAGGCCCACCCAGAATTCGCCGCCTGCGCCAAAGCCGTAGCTGTGCAGGCCGCTGGCCATGACGTAGTTGACGCCGTAGAAGGTCCAGACGATGACGACGAGGCCCAATACTGCGGATGCGGCCATGCCGAAATCTTCGAGCCAGCGGACGTAGCGGGCGTGGAGGACGGCGAAGTAGGTGAGGATGCTGATGAGTGCCCAGGTTTCCTTGGGGTCCCAGCCCCAGAAGCGACCCCAAGATTCTGCGGCCCACACGCCGCCGAGGATGGTGCCCGCGGTGAGGAGGATGAGTCCGACCTGGATGGTGCGGTACGTTTGCACGATGAGCGCGGCTGAGCCCTTTTTCGCGGTTTCATCTTTCTTGTTCATGATCACGTCTTTGATCAAGTACGCGTGGCCCAGGACTGACGAGACTGCGAGCACGCCGTAGCTGGCGACGATCGTCAGCACGTGGATGGTGAGCCAGAAGTTGCTGCGAAGGACGGCGGGGAGAGAGTTGGTGCGGTCGGTGAGAGGGACGAGGCCGGCGAAAAGGACTGAGACGAACGCCGCGGCGATGCCGGCGAAGAGGTACCAGCCTTTGCGCTTGTTGAGAAGTTGTGCGATGAGGCCGAGCACGATGCCGACCAGGCCCATCCAGAGGAGGGCTTCGAAGGTGTTGCTGACGGGTGCGCGATCGAGGATGAGGACGCGGAGGATGATGCCCATGATGTGCTCAGCCATGCCAAGGGCGGTGCAGACCAGAGCGGCGATGACCATGGGTTTTGTAAAGATGAGGCGCGAGACGCCGAAGAACATGAGCGCGATGCCGTAAAAGATCGCAGTCTTCATCCAGGGGTCGTGGCGGTCGTAGAAGACTTCGAGTTCCACATTGCGGGCTTCAGCAGGTTCAGCTTTGCCCAGTGCAGCGATTGATTTTTCGAGGGTGTCGACAGTGGCGGCGATCGATTGATTCGCGGTGTAGGCCTTGCCGAGTTCTTTCCAGGCAAGTTGCACAGATTCAGTGCCGGGATCTGCGCCCAGTGGGCCCGCCCGCCGGTAGGCTTTGCCCGCGCCGGAAGGAACCATGGCGAGGGGCTCGCCGCTGGCGAGCTCTGCGATGCGGTTTGCGCTGCCGCGGATGTCGAGGGCTTTGCGTTGATCTTTGGTTGCTGAAGCCTCGGGATCGATGCTGCGTGCTTCCTCGAACTTTTGCAGAAGTTCATTGAGTCCTTTGGCGTTTGCAAGTTCAGAGGGGCTGAAGAAGCGGCGCTCGGGGTCGAGTCCAGTGAGGATTTTGAAGGGCTTGTCTTCGATGGTGATGAGTCGACGCGTGAGCATCTCCTGGCCCTTGAACATGATGTCAAGCAGGAGCTGCATCGAGTCGCGATTTGAGAAACCATCGGGGCCACTGGAAGACCAGTGCGTGCGGCCGGTGATTTCGACGGCGAGCCTGCGCGCGTAGCCCTCGAGCGGCATGGTGCGACCGCCATCTTGAATTGGCAGTTCGCCCAGGCGCTTGAGACCTTCGGGCGCCTGCGTGTCAGCGGCTGCGAGCAGTCTCGGGGAGACCAGCATCGAGACCAGCAGCGACGTGAGCAGGATAAGTAGTGATCGAAGATACGTGGGTCGAAACATTGATGGACTCCTTCGCTTCTTGTGCCGGGGCGGGACGAATGGGAATGCCCGGATGTCCCCAGCTGAGGGAACGGCTATAGAACGTGATGACGACGCCGAGACAGAGGAACACGGATGCGATGTAGGTGAGCGTCAGACCTGGATCGTGCATGATGCTGAAAATGGACATGGTGTCGCCCTGGAAGCCGGATTGATAAACTTTCCAGGGGCCGTGCTGGTATGGATGATTCATGTAGATGTCGAATGGAGTTTCAGCTTGACCCGCGACCGTGATGCCGACATCGGATTGATAGGACATTGCCATGTCAGTGCCGGGGTAATCGAGCTTGTGGAACTTGGCGAGGCGAACTGTGAAGGGGAGTTGCACGCGCTTGGGGCCGTAGTGGAGGACAACGGTGCGTTTGTCGGCGGTGGTGACGGATGCCATGCCCTTCCACACGAGGGTTTGCAGTGCGGTGTCGTCGCCGATGCGGACGAGGAGAGCAGAGCGGTTGTTTTTCGCGACCGGGGCTTTGACCGTGCGCGAGGTCTGGTGGGCGCGGGCGAGCTGTTGCAGGATTGTCACTTCGCGTGCGCCCAGGTTCAGCGTCATCGGATATTTCTGTTCAGGCTCAAGGATTTTGGAAGTGCCATCGAGGCCGATGTAGCCGATCTTGGTTGCGGCGACGGTGCCGAAAATCACGAGCGTTTCAGGTTCGCCCTGCGTGCTGCCGGGGACGAGTCTGGAAGCAGAGTTGCCGGAACCTTCGAGGGGCTTGCCCATGACCATATCGGGGAATTTTTCAAAGGCGGTGTGCTGCTCGGTGGTGCCTTTGCCATCAGCGAGTTTGACGATGACGGCGAGATTTGGCGGGGAGTTGGCGGGACCTTCGGTGATGCTTTCGCCGACGACGACAGCGCGCTCGAAGCGTTTGAGTTCAACGACTTTCCAGCCGGGGAAAACTTCTGCGCCGACGTCTTTGAGGGGAAATCGCTGTTTCCCTACGACGAAGACAAACTCGCCGCGGACGCGCTCGACTGCAGGAGGTGGCGTCCAGGTTGAACCTTCGGGAAGCACGAGAACCTTGAGGCCCATAAGCATCGGGGCGGGGCCGGCCTGATCTTCCTGTCCGACCCAGGCCGATTGCGGGCCGGCGATGGGCGCGATATCGATCGCACGCAGTGGCACAGGACTGTCATCTGCGATAGTGTCTTCATCGCGGGAATTTTCCCAGCGTTCCAGAACTTGTACCTGCACGCCTGCGAGTGTGAGCGCGGCGGGGCCGGTGGGGGCGGGCGCTGCATCCAGACTGTTGAAATCGCCTGCGCCGTGCTCGAGAATCTCGAGCTGTTCATCCGAAGTTTCCATGATGTCGCTCATGGTTCCTTCAACGAGAGCGATGTGTCCTTCGACACGTTCAAACATGGACCAGAAACCTGCGACAACCAGTGCAACCAGTGCGGCGTGTACGGTGATGAAGCCGATGTGCTTTTTTTTCCAGGGGTATCGGGTGATGACAGCGAAAATGAGACTGACGCACATGAGTGCCATGACGATGAGGAACCACCAGTGACCGTAGACATATTCCTTGGCCACGCGGCTGTTCTGCGTGGATTCCAGATATGTACCGACGCCCATGCCGATCGCTACCAGCACGAGCACAGGAACTGCGAGCTGGACGCTTCCGAGCCAATGAACTGCTTTTTTCAGGCGGGTAGCGCCGGGTTGGATTGATTCTATTGACTTCATTATTTAACACTCCCTAGACCAGTGCGACTGGAGCCTGAGCTGTCGGATCGGATTTCAATTTTTGGTGCATCGACGGATTGTGGAAGCGGCGCCACGGAGCGCTGCAGATCAACCATCTTCTGGCCGTCGATGTACTCCATGAGCACAACACGACGGATGTTCTTGAGGGACGCGATCGTGCTGCCCATCCGACTGAGCGTGCTGTGGATGTCGCGGAAATACTGCGCGAGCTTGGAGTCGCTGCCGGATTTGCGATCGAGCAGGCTCAGCTGCATTTCGATTGTCGCCATGGCGTTGTTGAGGTCGTGGTTCAGCGTGACAGCCAGTTGACGCAGTGCTTCAGCTTTGCGCTCTTCATTTGTCTGGAGCTGTCCAGCGAGCATGTTGTAGGCGGCGGCGAGTTCGCCAAATTCATCCTGTTGATTCACGTTGACGCGGTGGTCGAAATGTTCTGCGGCAAGTTCGCGGCTTCCGTTGACGAGTTCGCCGACCGGTTTGAGTACGACCTGGGCGGTACGAATAAGAACAAACACGGCGACGTTCGCCATGACAAGGGCGGAGAGCGTGAGGGCGAGGACCAGGCCGCGGAAATAGCGGCCAAATCGAGATTGTTCTGCCGCGACGAAGACCCGGGTATGGTGGGTCAATTCATGAAGCGCAGCGCGCATGGCGGCGCGGACCTGTTGAGATTCGCGCGGACTGGCTTGACCGGGTTCAAGGAACTTGGGAAGCAGATTCTGCACTTTTGCAAACGCGTCAGCCTGCGGCGAACCGGCGATTTTCACTGCGGGATGAAGTCCTATTGCCGCGAGGGTTTGGGTCAACTGTGCTTCGGGGAGCGCGTTGATCTGAGTCGGGTTGGCGGATATGCCATCACGATTGTCTGCAATTGCGGTCACGCATTCGTTTGCGGTCTGGACGCCATCGACCAGTACGATTGCATCTTGATTGATCCGGTCGACATCAGAGATGGCTTCCTGCAGCAGCGAAATGGCGACTACCGCACCTGCGACAAAGCAGGCGACGAGCAGGCCGATTCGCATGAGCAGTTTCCGACGAAGCATCTGGGCGCTGTTCCTTGCGTCAAAAGCAGTAGAGATGTAATGGTGCGGTGTTCTGATTCACGGGAGGCTTCCATCCTGGTCTTTGTCCTGCGAGTCTTTGGGGATTCGCAGTTCATCGAGCTTGCGATAGAGACTTGAGATGCCAATGCCAAGATTTTTGGCAGTTTCAGTTTTGTCGTAGTTGTGGCGGCGAAGGCTGTAGATGATGTGCTGGCGTTCAAACTGAGTGAGCGCGTTTTTGAGGTCTTCGCCGGTATCGGTGTCTGGCAGAGTCTGGTCGGATTGGAAAGGGAGATCCTGAAGTTCGATTTCGCGACCTTCGGCGAAGATGACCGCGCGTTCAATGACGTTTTCAAGCTCACGAACGTTGCCGCGCCACTCGTGATTCAGCATTGCACGCATGGCGCCATTGCTGATTCCGTTGACCTTTTTGTTCATAAGGTTGGTGTATTTGTCCAGGAAGTGATGGGTGAGCAACGGGATGTCCTGGCGGCGCTGGCGAAGTGGGGGGAGGAGCAGACGCACCACATCGAGGCGGTAGAGGAGATCTTCCCGGAACTTTCCTTCGCGGCACTGGGTCTGGAGGTTCTGATTGGTGGCGGCGATGATGCGCACGTTGACGGGGCGAGGACGAGTGTCTCCGACCGGTACGACGACGCGTTCTTCGAGAACGCGGAGAAGCGAGCTTTGGACCTGGATTGGGAGCGTTGAAATCTCATCGAGGAAAAGCGTGCCTCCGTTGGCGGCTTCGAAGTACCCGATGCGGTCCTTAATCGCGCCGGTGAAGCTGCCTTTGCGATGACCGAAGAGTTCGGATTCGATGAGGCTTTCGGGGATGGCGCCGCAATTGACGGCGATGAAGGGTTTGTCGCGGGTGACACCGTTGTAGTGGATCGCGCGGGCGAAGAGTTCCTTGCCCGTGCCGGATTCGCCCATGATGAGCACGCTGCTGCGCACGGTGGAGAGCTTCTTTACAAGATCAAAGAGGCCCGTCATTGCGGTGGAATCACCGATCAGGTCGTGGAAAGTGCTTTGAGAGGCGAGCTGTTCGGTGAGGATGGCGCGATTGCGGCGCATTTCGCCGAATTCGAGCGCGCGTCTGACGCGGATCAGAACATCTTCAAATTGCACAGGTTTCAGCACATAATCTGCTGCACCGGCACGCATTGCATTGACCGCGCTCTCCACCGTGCCGAACCCTGTCATCACCACAACCGGCGTCTGCGGAATGACGTTCTGCAGTTGTCTGAGCAGAGTCAGCCCATCCATCACTGGCATGCTGATATCGGTCAGCACAAGATCAAATGTGTCAACCAGTGTTGCTTCGTATCCGGCTTTGCCATCGGCAGCCTGGACAACCTCGTAGCCCTCGTCGCTCAGGAGCTGAGCGAACGATTCGCGAAGGAGCTGTTCATCTTCGACAAGGAGAATCTTAGTAGGCATGCCGTCTTTCCAGGTACTTATTTCTTGTCAGACTGAAGGTATTGGGCCGGGATCGGGGTCTTCTCATCCTCGAAATCCCAGAAGATGTTCACGACCCACCAGCGGTCGCCATCTTTGAGCAACTGCACGCTGTTTATGCCGCGGACATAGGGCGTGGGGTCGTCAGCTTTGTGACGGGATTCGAATGTGCTCCAGACATGGGCCATGTGCCCAAATGTCTCGACGCGGCGGCCGACTTCCTTGTCCATGAAGCCGCCCTTTTCAAAGTATGATCGGTTGAGACTGATGTAATCGGTGATTGTGACAAACATCGCCATTGCGCCGCCTTCGGGCGTTGGACGTGCGGGAATCAGGCGTGCATCAGGAGAGAAAAGCGAGCGATAGCGGTCCCAGTCACGCGGCTGACCTGGCTCTCCTCTGGGAATGGAATACAACGCCGCCATGATTGCGTCAACCGAGTTGACATCCTCTGGCCGTGCCTTGGGCCAACTCAAACTCGGGTCGTTGGTGAGGCCGGGGTGTCCAGCCGGCATCGGAGGTTTGGCTGGTTGGGATTGTGCAGGAGGTGCGGCGGGCTTTGTGTCTTTGTTCGGTTGAAGCGATGTGGTGGCGAGGCAGATCAATGCACCGAGTGAGGCAGCAAGGTTGATGTTCATTGGGGCTCCAGTTCCGAAGGGGTCGTCTTACTACATATCTCCAATGCAAATCGCGTGCCCAGAAAAGTCCGCTGGAGCCTCGTATTTCTTAGCGGATTCAAAAGCATATTATCGATATTAGGAAAGACTTCTCTCGCACTCTCTCAAAGCTGAGAAAATGGCGCGTTTGGGTACCAAAAGGTTCTTCGTGACGATCAGTAGCGCTTTGGCGAGTGGTTTGACCCATGGCACGTGAGGGTGCATTCGCTGCGGAACACACCGGTGTCCTGAAATTCCAGTTTGCCTGTTACACGGTCAGGCGTCACGACGCTGGTGTCGAAGTTGATGAGGTGAGAGTTGCCGCGTGCGCTGCCGCCGCTTGAGGCAATTCCATGGGAGTCGTGGCAGGTGGAGCACGAGGTTCGAAGATCAACGATGTGTTTCCGGTGCCCGGGGAAGGATCGATTGTCCAGGATGCTCGATCGATCGTGACAGGTGTAGCAGAGGGCGTAGTTGGATGCGCTTTCGGACGTCTGGTCTGCGGTGCTGTAACGCGATACGAGCAATCCCGCCCAAGTTGATCCATGGGTCCCCGACGAAATACCAGAATCGGATGCGTGGCAATCGCTGCATTGCATGGTGCTGGATGTACTCCATCCGGGTTTGAGACTTGGCACTTCGGTGCTTACGCCCGGGCGTCCGACTGGGTGGAAGGAAATAGCGGAAGGGCTGAACTGCAATCGCATATTTGACTGCGGCTGCCGGCGGGCAATTGTCGGCCGCACGGGGTTGTTGTCTCCGTGACACTTAAAGCAAACTTCGTGCTCAGCAGTGGCCACGGTCATCTTTACACCGGATGCATTGACGCCGCCGATTTTCCCCAGTCGTCCAAAGGCCGTCCGCCGCGGGCCGGTGCTTTGTGGTCGCGATGCGCCGATTCCCTTCATCATGGTGTGTGGTTCATGGCAGGAAGTGCAGGATGAGAATTCATTAGGCGAGCTGTTTGGGTCTACTGGCGTGTTCGTGTCGTGCGATGAGATCTTGTGCAGGTCGGCCGATACGTTCAGGGCGGACATGTTTGATCCATCGTGGCAAGTCAGACACGTCTGTGTTGCGCCCTGGCCACGCAGTAGATACGGCCCGCTGGGCGCGGTATGCGACTGATGGCAATCGATACACTGGCCATGACCGACGATATCGGTTGTGCCCATCTGGTGGCAGGAAATGCACAACTCTGAGTTTGTGTTTCGCATGACCAGGAATTTGCCGTAGGCGTTGTTATGGGCATCGTGGCACGAAGTACACTGAAGCTCCCGATTCGGATCGAGTTTGATCGCATGTGGCAGGCCACTGGGATCGCGCAGTTTGGAATCCTTGAGCGCAAGACCCGAGTCAAACTGGAATGAGATCGGATGGTCATCACGCAGGTCGGTTCCCAGATTCGACAAACGACCCTTCGACAGGGTGGTCATTCCGCCGGACATCTGCACAGGAGTCGGACTGGAGAGCAGGCTGCCCAGCGCGATCGTTCCATCATGGCACGAAAGACAAAGCTTCGAAGTACCCGTTGGTTGGCCGGGCTGGGCATTCAGTGCAGGACTTGTGTACACCGTGTAAGCCTGCGGCGATAGATTCCGGTTCCACAGCGCGCCCACCGGCGACGCATTGTGGGGCGTATGACAGAAAATGCAGACTTGGTCTTCTGTGGCTGCACGAATCTGCGCATTGCTCGAGGCGGAAAGATCGTGTGGGCTGTCACGCACGGTGATGGTCTGACCGGTTGCGCATTGCGCTGACAGCACGACCAGGAGCATCGCGAGTGCGTTCAGGATAAGCAGGGTTGCGCATCTCATGGAGTGGTCCCTTCGCGCAGGTATTGAAAGACCTGGATTCTTCTATTGTATGAATCGGCCACGAAAACACGGCCGAGCGGATCAATATGAATCCCGGCGGGAAGCCAGAACTCTCCAGGGCCGCTTCCCTCATGACCGAAACTCATCAACAGCGCGCCTTCACGATCAAAGAGCTGCACTGCTTCGAAATTTGCATCGACAACATACAGGTGATCATCCGGGTCAATTGCCACTCCCTTTGGCTGGGAGAAGTATCCCGGCAGATCTCCCTTCTTGCCTATCTGTTTCAGGGGTTTGAGATCCGGTGTAAAGAGCTGAATGCGGAAATTCATCGAGTCGCTGACATAGAGGCGGCCCTGGTGGTCGAATGCCAGATTGGTCGGGAAGTTGAACTCTCCCGGACCTGATCCACGATTGCCGATTCGAGCCATTTCCGCGCCGCCTGAGGAGAGGATGACAACTTGATGTGCGCCAACATCCGCGACAAAAATCCGGCCATCCGCGGCGATCGCGATGCCGCAAGGACGCCTCAACACACCAACGCCGATCTTTTCGACGAGCGATCCATCGCGGTTGAATGCAAACAAACAACCCTGGGCGGAATCTGCGACCAGCACACGACCGGATGGATCGAATGCGACCGCTACTGGAACCTGGAATGGAGATGTCTCAGATTTCCATGTCGAGTACTTGCGTGTGTCAAGATCGAAGATGTGAAGTTGCCGCGAACTGGAATCAACAACGAAAACTCGCGATGCGCCGTCGGTGCATACCGCGAGCGGGCTTGCCATTTCTTCCGGCGGCTCATCGCCAAAAAGTCCGCTGCCGATGGATTCAAAGAATCCGCGAGCCGCTTTGAGGTCCTTATCGGTGCGAAGTTCACCGAGGTAGCTCAGGCGGGCTGCGTCGGGCGCGGCGGGCCAGCGTAATGCATCTGGTGCAGGTTGCAGGATCTTCCCCGGCGCAGAACACCCAGCGAGCAATGCGATACTTATTGCAGCAGGGAGAGTCAGGAGCCAGGATGCCTGTGTAGTTCTCATGTCACTCCTAGAAAGCTCGACGAATGTTCAATTGAACGGTTTGGGATGTCTGGCGACTTCCCGGTCCGTTCAAGAATGAGTTCCTGAAAGACCCGTAGATTGTTGTCTGCCGCTTTCTCCATGCGAGTCCGACGATTTGGTCGAAACCCTGTGACTGCCCATTGAGACTGCTTTCTTCATTACGATACTCCAGTCGCGCGTTGAAATCGAAACTGGAATTCAGACGCTTGTTCCATCGCAACGAAGCCCGATCAAAAGTCACTTCGTTGTTCTGATTCGAAAAATCGATCATCTCGCGCGAAAGCTCTGCATTGATGCTGGAACCTGGTCCCAATGGCATGACGTACAGCCCCTGCCACCGATGGACCGTATACGGATTAAATCTGCTGTCATGGTTGTTGTACTCGTACTTCAGGTTGTACTCCAGAAAACGGTACTCAACTCCCAGCAGCAGATCGTTGACATCATCAAGGGAGAACTGATCGGGGTATCTCGTCCGGACTGAATGTCCGACCGTGCGATACGTTGAATAGAACGCCATTCCCTTGAGTTGCCCCTCAGTCAAGGTGTACCTGACCGAGATACTGGTGGTGTGTGTGTCAATGTTGCTTTCGGCCTCCGGACCAACATCAAAGGAGACCAGCACGGTCTGGCCATTTACAAATCCGCCGCCGACGACCCCTCGGATCTCGCCGTGATCAGCAAACAGCACCACGGTGTAATCTACTCCGTCCTGGTATGCAGGAAATCCCGACACGGGTGTAACGACAATTGATCCATCTTCGATGTTTCGTCGAGACAGGATGATCGGAAAGCCGTCAATGAACGTATGCGGCTCGTTATTCACGCGCAGTGTTTCACCGCGTTCGCTATTACTCTGTGCGTCATACGATGCGCCAACCGCAGCATCGAGGCGGCCCAGAGCCACCTCTTTGGTGTAGTCGAGTTGCCCATTTACGAAAATATTATCGCTGGTAGCGCCGCGAGCATCAAGTCGCTGGGCGCCCACCGTACCGGTACTCGTGAGGCTGTCGAACAGCCGGTATTTGGCGGAGGCGTCACCGCGGGTCAGTCGCTGTTCCTCGCCCCGGACATTGAGACTGTCCACCGCCAGGTTGTAACGGGTTTCAAAGCGGTCGGTGTGTCGAAGCGTGAGCGTTTCATCCCAGCGGAGATGGTCCTGAGTCTGCCGTCCACTCTGGTTATA
>CAZAEQ010000013.1:0-98947 GCA_964484185.1 uncultured Phycisphaeraceae bacterium | reverse complement strand
GGCGTACATTGATGAAGTCGGGAAATGTGTTTACTGATTTTGGTCCCCGCTACAAACGGCCTCTCCATCTCATGACATCAGCAATTCGTGCACTTGGAAATCCGATCACCAGCACGCAGTCGCTTCGACAGAATCACCTGAATGCCTCAGGAATGGTGCCCTTCTCCTGGGGTCCGCCGGATGGATATCCCGACACGCTTGCATACTGGCAGGGTCTCATCCTTCCACGCTGGAATTTCGGAGCCTCACTCGTCATCAACGGAATCACCGGAATCACATTTGACGTTGCAGGATTTTTCTCGGGTTTGACAACGGCAACGCAGATGGTTGACAAGATCAACACGGTCCTGTTTGCCGGCGAGATTACTGCAAGCGAGAGATCGCAGTTACTTACCTACCTGAGTGTCAATCCAGGCGACACAACTCGCCGCCGCGACACTGTTGGACTTGCTATTGGTTGTCCATCGTTCCAGTGGTATTGAGCTTTTCGCCCCGTTGTAATAATCGAGGATTCGCATGTCACACACTCACGATTCACATGCCTGCGAAGAGTTCAACCACCTTTCGCGGCGAAACTTCCTTGCGTCGTCGGCCACGAGCGCGGCCGCTGCGGCGGTCATGATGTCTGCACCCGCGTGGCTGCCACGCGTGTCGATGGCCAGCAGTTACAACTCGGGCGTCCGGGATGTTGCTATTTCAATGTATCTGCGTGGCGGGATCGATGGCCTTTCAGTACTGGTCCCCTGGGGTGATCCTGCGTATTACGCAGCACGGCCGACTTTGAATGTGCCGCGGCCGGATTCGGGGGCTGCACAGAAAGCGATTGACCTCAATGGTTTCTTTGGGATTCACCCATCAATGCAGCCGTTGATGAATGCGTATAACAATCAGCATCTGCTGTTCATGCATGCAACCGGGTCGACAGATACAACCCGCTCCCACTTTGATGCGCAGCGAAGCATGGAGACTGCGCAGACAGGAGATCCGACTGCGATCTCGGGATGGCTTGGTCGACACATCCTCAGTTCTGAACCAATGACGGCGAATTCGCTGCTGCGTGCGGTTGGCATTTCGACAGGCCTTCAGAAGACACTGCAGGGAGGGCCATTGACCCTTCCGATTCCCAACCTGGACAATTTTGGACTGACCGGTACTGGTTCAACAGTGGCGGCCCGCTCAGCGGCGTTTAACTCGATTTATCAGGGCACACCCGACCCATTGAAAACAGTTGCGTATAACACACTTCAGACCATCAACCTGCTGAATACCATTAACTTCGCCGGTTATGTTCCCGGAGGCGGCGCGGTGTATCCGAATACATCGCTTGGCATCGCCCTGAAATCTACCGCTGCGTTGATTAAAGCAAACGTCGGGGTAGAGGCCATCGCAATTGATGTTTCCAGCTGGGACCATCATAATGCGCAGGGTGTTTTGACAGGCACGTTTAATTCGATGCTCACCGACCTGACGAATTGTCTCGCTGCGTTTTATGCGGACATGATGTCAAACGCCGCGAATCCGACGTTTACGCTTGTTGCGATGTCGGAATTTGGGCGCCGACTGGCGGAAAATGGATCCGCCGGCTGCGATCACGGGTATGGAAACGTGATGATGCTGATGGGTAACTGCATCAATGGCGGGCAGGTCATTGCAAATTGGCCGGGGTTGTCGCAAGGCCAGTTGTTCCAGCAGAGAGATCTCATGGTTACGATTGACTATCGAGATGTGCTGGCCGAAATTGTCCAGAATCGTTTGGGAAATCCCGATCTGGCGTATGTGTTCCCGTCTTACACGCCGATTATTCGAAACGTAACTCGCTGCTAGCGATTTGAAATCCGGAGTTTACTGATGCTCAATTCGAACACATTCCGCGGCACGCTTCTGCTCGCTGGTGCACTCGCCGGTCAGGCAATTGCCGATCCGTTGTTCAGCAATGGATCAGCATCGCCAACAACTCCCGCGTTGAATGCGGTGTCGGTGTCGCTCTCTGGAGTTCCGGCCACAGCTGGAACGTTTTTCAGCGAAGCCCAATCACTGGGAACAACTGAGTCAAACATGATTGGCGGGTTGTCTGCGCAGTCAATCGAGTTGACCGGGGTGTATCGGTTTGCGGATAACTTCACGGTTCCAGCGCCGGGGTGGCTGCTCAGTGGGGCGTCTTTCTATGCGTACCAGCCTGGCGCAATCGGTCCAGTAAGCCCGTTTGATGCCGCCAATGTTCGAATCTGGAACGGGGCACCCGGTTCGCCTGGAAGTTCGGTTGTCTGGGGTGATTCGTTTACGAATCGGTTGTCAAACGTCAGTTCAACGTCGACTTTTCGAATTTTCAATTCTGTAGTGGGTCCATTTGCGGCCGCTCCGGACAGCACGCGACTGGTCTGGAAATTAGATACCACATTTGTGAAATTCCTGGCGGCGGGAACGTATTGGATTGACTTTCAAATTGAGCCAAATGACTCAGCGCTACAGGCATTTGTTCCAACTGTGACCATTGCGGGTGCGCGGTCCGGCGCTGGCTTCAACGCGCTGCAATTCCGCAGTTCGACAACGAACCGATTCGGGGCATGGGAGCCGATCGTGGATCAAGGTAAGCCAGCATCCGCAGCGGATTTGCCGCAAGACCTGCCATTCCTGCTTTCGGGGACAGTTGGTTGCGAAGCCGATTACAACGGTGACATGGTGGTAGACTTTTTTGACTACCTTGATTTTGTCGACGCATTTGGAGCTGGCAGCCTGCTTGCAGATTTCAACCATGATGGCGTGGTGGATTTCTTTGACTACCTAGACCTGGTTGACGCATTCGCTCGCGGCTGCTAGAGGAGATCATCTGAGGTTGCATGTGCTGCCCGAGGTGGATGAGTAAGGCGCAGGTCGAGATTGTCGCACCCGCCTGATTTGGAGAGTTGTTGCACGACTCGAGTTTTTCATGAATTTTTGAGGCAAACGAGGAGTTTTTGGCGCAAGACAAATGTTTTGGTTTGGTTTTGGTACCAGAATATTGAGTGCTTGTTTTGCTTGCATTTTGGAAAACTGAGAACATTTCCCCCATTGGGCACGTATCAGTAGCTACGATCAGTCCGCGATGGATTGTTCGGTCCGTCCTTACTGGCGGTGCGATGTGAAAATCTCGGGGTCGCATTTGTTAGAGGAACCCGAAGCACGAAGCGCGCAGAGGCCGGACAAAAAAGTTTCAGTGTGTCATTTGTCGTTAAATTCGGGCTGTATGGCCGCGCCCGCGATTGTGATCCGATTCAAGAAACGCGAGTGGAAACAACTTGGCCTCAGGTGGGGTCATGGAAGTAATGCGATCGCTGAATCCTTGAGGTAGACAAGGGAGTAAAGTGAATGCCAGGTGCGGCGAAAAAGGAAGACACTCAGCCTGTTGAAAGACATTCTGAGAACAGCCAGTCGCTTTCGCGGCGTGATTTGTTCTCTGCATTCAGGAACAACTCGGCAGTTCAAAGCGCGTTGAAGCCAGTTCTTGCTGCGACGGCTTCAGCGCTGGCGCTGTCCGCCACAGCGCCACCAGCGGAGGCTGCACCACGCAGTGTTTCAGCTGATATTGACAAGAACGCATTGCTCGCCAAGCTGGTGCGTCGAATTACGTGGGGATTTACGCAAGAGGAATATGCACTGGCGCGGCAGCTGGGGTATGAGGGATATCTGGAATACCACCTCAATCCGGCCGCGATCAATGACAGCGTGCTGGATGGTCGACTTGCTGCATATACCACGCTGGGCATGCCTTCAAACGAGCTATTTAATCTCACGGCAGGCCAGGTCGTGAGCGAGCTTTCAGAGGCGATGATTCTCCGCGCGGTGTACAGCAAGCGGCAACTGTTTGAGCGCATGGTGGATTTCTGGACCGACCACTTCAGTATTGACATCGACGTCGACCTGTGTTTCTATCTCAAGACTCCAGATGATCGAAATGTCATCCGTGCGAACGCGATGGGGAACTTTCCAGACATGCTGCGGGCAAGTATTCAGAGCCCCTGCATGCTGAAGTATCTCGCGAATGACACCAACGTTTCAATTGCGCCAAACGAAAACTACGCCCGCGAACTCATGGAGTTGCACACTCTTTCGGTTGATGGTCCATACACGCAGAACGATGTGCAAGAGGTCGCGCGTTGCTTCACGGGCGTAAGGCTTCATCGCTTGAATACCGAAAACCGCTGGGGACATTTGCTTTTTGAATCGATGTACCACGACAATGGAAGTAAAAGAGTGCTCGGACGCACGATCCCTGCCAACGGCGGGCTACAAGACATTTTTGCGGTTGCGGATATTTTGCAGTCGCATCCATCAACAGCAAGATTTATTTCTTCCAAACTGTGCAAGAAGTTCCTTGGTGAAGATGTTCCACCGAGCCTGATTGAGTCTATTGCAGCGGTTTATGTATCCACGGGCGGGGATATCAAGGCGATGCTTCGGGCCATATTGCGGCCAGAGAACCTGTATACAGACTATGGACCTCGATTCAAGCGGCCGCAACACATGATGATCTCAGCGCTGCGAGCGCTGCCCACTCCTATCACCAGCACACAGATATTGAGAATCACGCATCTCAATGGCGCGGGGCAGATTCCATTTAACTGGAGTCCGCCCGATGGGTATCCAGACACTCTGGCGCACTGGCAAGGACTGGCCCTGGCACGCTGGAACTTTGCAGCGCTGCTGGTTACGGATGCGATTCCTGGAATTACGTTCGATGTCACATCGTATTTTCTTGGGCACAACACAGCTCTTCAGATGATCGACAAGATCGACAGTTCGATATTTGGCGGCGAACTTCCTGCAGCGCAGCGGACACAATTGCTCAACTTCCTCAGCGTCAATCCTTCGGACCCTGGACGTCGCCGCGACACCGTGGGGCTTGCGCTCAGCGCCCCCGCTTTTCAATGGTACTAAGAGAGGAATCCACCTTCATGGCCACGCAAGACCCACATTCGTGTCAGGAATTCAAGCGACTTTCAAGACGGTCGTTTCTTGCGACATCGGCGACGGTTGCGGCGATGGCTGCGGTTCCTGCATGGCTTCCCCGAGTTGCCATGGCCAAGAGCTATAACTCGGCAGTTCGCGATGTTTTCCTGGCGTTGTATCTGCGCGGCGGAATTGATGGAATGTCGGTCGTGGTCCCCTGGGGGGACCCGGCGTATTACGCGGCGAGACCAACCCTCAATGTGCCTCGACCAGACTCTGGCGCGGCGCGGAGGGCGATTAATCTCAGTGGAATATTCGGACTTCACCCGGCGATGGCGCCGCTTATGAACGCATACAACAACCAGCACCTGCTTTTTGTGAACGCGGTTGGATCTACGGATTCGACTCGCTCGCACTTTGAAGCGCAGCGAAGCATGGAGACTGCGAGAATCGGAGATCAGACTGCGGTGACTGGCTGGCTTGGACGCCATGTCGGCAGTGTTGAGCCATTGGTATCCGGGTCTCTCTTGCGGGCTGTTGGGATTTCTACAGGGCTGCAGAAATCGCTGCAGGGTGCGCCGTTGACGCTACCGATTCCGAATCTTGACGGGTTTGGCCTGCTTGGAAATGGAAATGCGATCGGGCGTTCTGCCGTGCTGGAGGGGATGTATCAGAGTGTCGCTGATCCGCTGAAGACCGTGACGCACAATACGCTTCAGACGATTGCGCTCCTGGACACAATTAATTTCGCGGGGTATGTCCCTGGCGGCGGCGCGGTGTATCCCAATTCGATGACTGGAAATGCGCTGAAGTCGGCGGCGGCGTTGATCAAGGCCCAGGTTGGTGTCGAAGCGATTGCTATTGATGTTGCAACGTGGGACCACCACAATTCCCAGGGAGTCTTGAGCGGCTCGTTCAATACGATGTTGTCGGATCTTGCGGCATGTCTTGCGGCGTTCTATGCGGACATGATGTCGTCGGCGTCGAATCCGACATATTCGCTGGTTGCGATGTCAGAGTTTGGCCGCCGCCTGGAAGAAAATGGGTCACAAGGGACGGATCACGGCCACGCGAACATGATGATGCTCATGGGCAATTGCATCAACGGGGGGCGCGTGATTGCTAACTGGCCGGGGCTGGCGCCGCAAAATCTGTATCAGGGCAGAGACCTTATGGTGACTATTGACTACCGCGATGTGCTGGCGGAAATTGTTCAGAATCGCCTGGGAAACAATGACATAGGTCATGTGTTTCCTGCGTTTTCGCCGGTGATTCGCAATGTGACTCGATGCTGACGCAGCGGACGACTGGAACTTTTTTCAGCCAACTTCTTCTTCTGGCTCATCCACTTCCACAGGCTGGTCGGGTGAAGGCTCACCGAAAATCGCGGAACCGACTCGCACGATGTTGGCGCCCTCAGAGATTGCCACTTCGTAGTCACCGCTCATTCCCATGCTCAGCAGATTGAAGCGGCCTTCGGCAACGCCATCTTCCTGCATTTCTTCGAAGAGATCTTTGCAGCGGGAGAAGATGGGGCGGGCATCTTCCGGGTTTTCTGAATATGGAGCCATGGTCATCAGGCCGCGGACCTTTACATTCATCATGGTTCCGATCTGATCAACCAGGGCGGGGACGGCGGGCAGAGGGCAGCCGAATTTGCCATCTTCGCCAGAGCAATTGACTTGAATGAGCACTTCAACATTCATTTCGCGGCGGACGGCGACGGCCTGTAATTCTTCGGCGAGACGGAGTGAATCAACGGAGTGAACGAGTCTTACAAAGTCGATGATCTTGCGCGACTTGTTTCGTTGAACGTGACCAATCATGTGCCAGCGGACGTTCTTGCCGGAAGATCCGGCGACTCTGTGCTGATCTGCAAAAATGCCGCCGCGGGTCTCGCGGCCGTGGGGCAGTACTTTGAGGCGTGCGAGGTACTCATCCACCATAACCGCGCGCTGCATGAGGTTCTGAACTCGGTTTTCGCCAAAGTCCTTGTGGCCCAGATCCAGGAGGGTGCGGATTTGTTCTGGATCTGCGTATTTGGTGACGGCAACCAGGAAGATGTCGGATTCACGCCGGCCGCTGCGTTTGGCCGCGTCGCGAATGCGTTGACAGACCTCGTTGTAGCGATCCTGTACCGATCGACCATCAGATGTGTGAGCGACTTGAGAAGCTGAAGCAGACATCGCGGATCCTCCGCAGAGAGCTGTTGGGTACGAACGAGGAAAACTCTATGCCGGCAGTGAGTCCATTCACCGGCTGGAATTGAAGGGTAGCATACGGACTTGACGGTGGCGGAAGGCGGCGGTGCCTGTCGCCCTGTTACCAGAGAAATAGTCAGATCAGGAGGCAGTCAATGGCAAATGAACACATTCACCCCCGTTTGAACTTCATAGCAGCGGGGGAAGAAATGCCGGATTTCACGCTGACAACGCAGAACCGCGAGGATTTCAAGTTGTCGGCGGCACTGGAGAAGGGAGATGTGGTCCTGTGCTTCTTCCCACTGGCGTTTACCGGCACATGCGGGACCGAGATGGAGTGTATTTCCAAGGACATGGCTACCTGGCAGGCCAAGGGAGCGCAGGTGGTGGGGGTGTCGTGCGATAGTTTCGCGAGTTTGAAAGCGTGGGCCGAGAAGGAAGGCTACAAGCAGGTGTTTCTTTCTGATATTCACCGAACGCTGTGTAAAGGGCTGGGGATCTTCTGGCCCGACCTCAATGTCTCGGGGCGCGGGACGGTGGTGGTAACCAGGAATGCGGCAGGAAAGCCGGTAGTGAAGTGGTCGCAGAAGCGCGAGATTAAGAACGCGATGAACTTTGACGAGGTCCTCGCGGCCATGAGCTAAGGAGGATCAACTTTGATCAAATTGATCAATGGGGTCACGCCGGGAAGCGGCGACTTGCGGAGCGGCGAAAAGTATTCCAGGAATAGAAGAAGCCGATGCTTATGCCAAATGAAAGATGGGCGAGCAAAAGCGTGAAGACGAAGGTGGGTGTGAACTGAATAGAGAACAATTTGGCGTAGGGGGAAAGTAACAGGCAACATTGAATCGTGACGGTGAGAAGAGCGCCACAGATACCAGCTTCCCAGTTGAAAGGGCTGGCTTGAGGGCGTTCGTGGAGGTTGGCCTGCAATTCTCCCATGATTGCCGCGAGCATGATTCCAGTTGTCATTGCGCGGATGAGGTGGTAGCCCCAGCCGATGACATACGTCATGAGTTCATAGGAAGGTTGTTTGACTTCCTGACCAAGTACAAGTGCGCCGATTCTGGGGTAGATATTGAAGAATGGGAAGTGGCGAACACCGTATTGCTCAAGACCAAACTCTTGCGAATAAACAAATGGGAGTCGGAACACAAAGAAAACGATCGCGCCGGCCAGGCCTGCCGCTGCGCCGAATTTGATTGCGCGGAATAATTGACCATCGCCACGTGCTTGATTCAAAGCGGCAACAAGCGCGAGTGCAATACATGCGGGCGCGAGAATGGCAAAAAAGACCGAGCGAAGCGTGACCACTCCCTCGGCATCGGTGAGGAGACACAGGATTGAAGTCGCGGCGAGGAGGAAGATCACCAGGCGACCCGCGCTGGTCCACTGAAAAACTCTGGGAAGGGTGGACACAGCTGCGGTCGGACTGGGAATCGACTTCGCAGCTGACTGATTGACCGGCTTGAGTTTTGACTGGGCAGCAGATGCTTCAACGAGATCTGGCGCGGGATCGTGATCTGGATGCAGGAGTGAAAGCCCATATCCGCGGCGAATGGTATTGGCTTCTTCGATACTTACGGACCAGTGGATCGGCTTTGCATCAGGAAAGGCGCTTAAGCCGCTGTTGATCCAGCCATGACGCAACACGCCGCGCAAGCGACTCGAACTCATCGTTCGGGCTGCATGAACCGCTTCCGGCGATGTGCTGTCGAATCCGTCCTGGTACATCAAACTGCCTGTTTCCTGCTACCCCCGCTTGCCTAAACAAGTATACGTCGCGGCGGGCTCTGGATTGCACCTAAACGTTACTTTTGGGATTTGTCGAGTGTGCTCTGTGACGAAAACGCGGGTTTGCAGTCCAATAAGGGTGGGGTGTTTACCCATAGGCTCAATAATTAGACCGGTTCTACAGAAACAGGATTCATGGCGAATCACCAACCCCAAGATGGACCGATTCAGCGTAATCTGTGGGCATGAAGATTTTCCGCGAGTTTCGGTTTGAAGCAGCTCACATGTTGCCAGATGCCCCGCCGGGTCACAAGTGTCGGCGACTGCACGGACATTCATACCGGCTTGTAGTGTTTGTGGATGGGCCGATTGAACCGGAGACCGGCTGGGTGATGGACTTTGCGGACCTGCGGAAAGTGGTTGACCCGTTGATTGAGGAATTAGATCATCGCTATCTGAATGACATCGCAGGTCTTGAAAAACCAACGGCCGAAGTGATGACGGAATGGATCTGGCGGCGGCTTAAGCCGGTATTGCCGGGACTCTGCAGACTCGAGCTCTTTGAGACTAGCAAGTGTGGGTGCGTATATGAGGGCCCCTGAAACAGGATTGCGAATTGAGGCGCATAAAAAAGCCCCGGCACGAATGTGCCAGAGCTCAGAGTGTCAAGTGAAATGAACTCAGCAACCAACGCTGAAGGCATCGACATAGTCAAGATAGTCGAAGAAGTCGATTTCGCCATCGGCGTTGAAGTCCGCGAGAAGGCTCGACACGCTGAACGCATCGACAAAATCAAGGTAGTCAAAAAAGTCCAGCGCGCCACTGTGGTCAAAGTCAGCACGCGAGCAGGAGCCCGCGAAGCGGATGCGAAGGAACGCGTTGGGGTCAAAGGCGAAGCAGTTTGTGCAGTTGATATCAGCCCCGGCGCCGTTGCGGATCCCGGGAATCATGTAGAAGTAGTTGTCATCAGAGGCCGCGCCGGCTTTGATGACATCGGCGGAGAGGCTGGCGCGACCGACAAACACGTCGTCGTCGTTCAGGTTGTTGTTGTTCGCGTCGACCATATCTCCCTTGCGCACGAGTACAGAAACGCCATTGAGGACGGCGACTTCGTTGCTGGCTGTTCCTGCATCAGTTCCGCCGACCACGATCGAGTCGCCGTTGCGGTTTGCCGTGACGAAACGAATGCTGTTGCCCCAGCGTTCAGTGCCCGAAGGAGTAATGAGGTCGCCGCTCTTTGCGATCAGGTAGCCGTCCTTTACAGCCCAGAAACCAGCTTGATCCCTGAAAAGCCCCCATGCGGTCCAGTGCCCATCAGAAAGCAGTTCAAAGTTCGTCATACTTCCGGCGACGGGAATGCCGGGGACCGCAGGAGTTCCGTTGGTGATAATGACACGGTTGTCGCGGATGAGTGAACTGCGATTCGTCGGGCCGGCAGTGCTGCCGATAAACATGGCATGTGCGCCATCGGGGGTTGTGACGAATCGATCCATGACGAGTCCGGTGGACAGGGCGAAGGTATTCGTTCCGGTGCCCGCGATGTCGGTCACGGTGTCGGTGCCACCAGTCTGGTGATACATGGTGTTGACGCCGGTTGAAGCGGAGTGGTAGAAGCTGGCAGGCCGCAACGTGAAACCAATGCCGCCGATGGCGTTGTCCATGAAGCCCACATCTCCGTTATCGAGAAGGTGTGCTGTGCCGATGGCGTTTCCCGCGATCTCATTCCCGGGCGCGCCGCCGCCGGGTTGGGCGGCTGAATCAAACAAGCCTGCGTACGCATCGCCCTGCTTCATAACTACCGAGAATCCGGTGCCGTTCCAAAGGAAAATGCGCTGGCCGTTGGCAGCTGCGGTCGAACCGTTGGGCCCGTTGCGTGCTCTGGCTGCAAAAGCAAAGTTGTTGCTCGAATCAAAGCGACCAAATGGATTGAGATTCGAAGCCGTTGAACCTAGAAAGTCAAAGCGTTCTGCGGCGAGACCGCCGGGAGCAGTCATTCCCTCCTGGACAAACATTGAGCCGGAGCGGGCTGAGCCCATGACTGCGACGTGCTCAAGATCAGAACCGAGGCTGGTGCGCCCCTTGAGCATCCAGCTGCTGCCGCCCGGATTAAGCACAATGCTCTCAAACGCGGTGAATTCGCTGAAGACGGCAGCGCCATTGAGGTCAAGCGCGCCTGGGACCTGCGATGTCGGTGCGGCGGCAACCTTGGTGAAAATAGTTTCTATTGGCTCGCCCGAGGTGGTCGCAGCAGCGAGCGCAACCACGGCGAGTCCCGCACACGTTGAAATAGCACGCGATGAAGCACTCAAACCACGCATTGAAGACATCAGACTCTCCTGAAGAAAAGTGAACAGACGTTCCCGCCTACAAAGCAGAGAACACGCTCAGCAACCAACAGCAAACGCCTGGACAAAGTCCAGGTAATCGAAGAAGTCAATCACAGAGTCCGCATTGAAATCTGCGGACGGATCCTGCACCGCAAACGCGGCGACAAAATCAAGGTAGTCAAAGAAGTCGAGCACACCGTCCTGATTAAAATCTGCAGAGCACAGCGGTGCACAGGGGATCCACTTTGCAACGTTATAGGTGGCGTGCCATTCAGTCTCGAACGAGTCGTTGTAATACCGCTCAAACTTGCCGCCAACATAGATCGCGTTGTTATGGCTCACCATCGCGGCTCCGCGCCCATCTGGCCCGGGGAATCTCGAGGCCAATCCGCCGCCAAGACCATACCAGGAATTGCCATCAAACGCGGCGACATTCTGATATCCAGTTGAGCTTCTGCTTCCAAGAATCCCGGTCATATAGATCGAAGTGCCAGCGCCCTGGGGAACTGCCAGAATCGCCTTCACCGCCCCGTTGTCCGCTGATCCACCCGAGCCGCCGCCATTGGGGAAACGAGGGCTGATGCCCACATTTTCCCAGGCATCAATTCCGCGCTTGGCAAGTGAACCTATGAATGGACTTGTGATATCGCCACCAGCGTAGATCGCCATGCCCGAGCCGGTATCCAACGCTTCGATGCAGCTGACCACTGTGGTGTTGAGGCTGAATGGCTCGGGGGTCCACGTTGTGCCGTTCCAGGAACTGATGGGCAGGAACACGCCGCCGAAGTAGAGCTTTGCAGAATTTGGACCGGCTCCATCAAGATCGATAGAACGCAGGTACGCGCCGCCGGTTCCAATGGGTCCGGGGCCGGCGCCAACCGATGTCCACGTATTGCCTACAAGTTTCACGACATTTGTAATTTGTGTCTGGCCGGTGTACTGAATCAGGCCAGTGGCATACAGGGATGATGTTGCCGCACCAGGATCTCGATGCACTTCGAGTGAATACACGCTACCAAAGACTTGAGTATTCAGCGACGAGAGTCCAGCGCCGACCTGTTGCCAGAGCTGGCCTGGCCGCCATTTTGCGATGTTCGCTGCGGTAATGTCGTTGATCAATGTGAACGATCCGCCGACGTACAGCGCTGGCCCCGTTCCATCATTAAAAACTTCCATGCACTTGATAGAACCGCTTGCTGGGCTCAAGAGAACTGCGACTGGTTCCCAGGCAGTTCCCGCTGCGTTCATTCGCGCAACTCCCGCGGCATTCACTCCACCAGCAAGTCTGAAAGACCCACCAGCGTACAGCCTCGGACCATCGCCCACATCAAACACATCCAGTGCGTTTACCGCGCCATCAAGGCCCAATCCCCACGCATCCGCAGCGGTCCATTGCCCGTTCGAGTATGTCGCTGCACATGGGGCAGCGATGCTTCCGATGCGTGTAAACATGCCACCTGTGAACAGGCGATTGCCGGTCATGACGGTCATCGTGTCGATGCCCAGCGGCACGCCCGTTCTCAACGGCACAGATGCAATGAGTTCCCATGTCGTTCCGGTCCACTTCGAAACTCCCGAGCCCTGCGTCAGAACGCCGCCGGCGAAAATCGCATCTCCGGTACCATCGTTGTAGACACAAAGCGCCTTGGGTTCAGCGGATGAAAATCCGGCGTTCATAGTTGCCCAGGTCGTTCCATTCCAGCGCACGATCGGTCCAGCATTGACGCCGCCAGCTGACTGAATCGACCCGGCGACGATGAGTGCCGGCCCATTGGTTGAAGGCAGATCAACAGCGAGCAAGCGACTGACAACCGCGCTTGATCCGCCAGCATTCAGTCCGGTTCCAAGTGTGGTAAATGCGCCGTTGCTCCATTTTGCAATTGCGTTTGCGGCGACACCGCCAGCGGTATCAAAGAAGCCGCCTACGTAGAGGCTTCCCTGAAACGAGGCCATCGCCATCACATACCCAGTATTTCCAAATAACTGAACGCCGCCTGCGAGATCGCTCCAGGCACCGTTTCGATGCACCTGGATGCATGAGTTATTGAAGAAGTCGCCGCCGATATAAAGGCCCGGCCCGCTTCCATCATCGTGTCCTTGCAGCGCGTACACAGTTCCAACAACGCCGCCATCAACATCTGCCCATGTTGTGCCGTTCCATTTTGCAAGAGAGTTTGCCGGAACTCCGCCAGCCTCTGTAAATGTGCCGCCTACGTACAACGCGGGTGCATGAGGCCCATTTCCATCGTCATCAAAAACTGTGAGAGCCCATCCGGGACCGTTGAGTCCGCCACCAACTGCGATGAACTGACTGCCGTTCCATTTTGCGATTCCCTTGCGACCCGGAAAATCAGAATTGGCAAACTCACCTGCAACATAGAGCGCTGGCCCAGTCCCATCATCAAACATTACGGATGCCTGAATTCGGCCGCCAAGTTTGTTCAGCGCAAAGGCGTCGGACCACTGTCCACATGGTTGTGCAATTGTGAAAGAAACGCACGATGCAACGGCCGCAATCGCGGCGGCCATTTTCGAAAGAGAAAGTCGCATAGACACTCCGTAAGGAGAGCGTCGACCGCGCGTGAGAAGCACGCGATCCACCACGCTCAGCAATACCCCTTCGAGGAGGGAGTATAACTGGCGGGCCGGATAATCAGTCCACTGAATTGCGTATTAAGAGGAATTATTCTCGAAAGGCCGATAATCCGAGGCGACCATGTCGGGAGGGCAATGTCTGGGTAAAGCACGTCTGGAGCGAAAAACAAGGCACCAACTCACCGCAATCGGGCTGTGAGTTGGCGCCTGCTTTTTATACAGTCAGCTTAACTCACCGCTTGCGCCGGAAGCAGAGCAGGCTGAGTGAAAAGAGGGAGAGAGCCCCAGGAGTTGGAACTGAGCTGTGGCGCCCCTCAATGTGGAACGACCAGCTCAGGATGTCATCTTCGGGATTCCCGTTGCCGCGGGCATCGGTGAAAATTGCAAATCGTGCTCCGGGCGCGTAATTGTCGAAGTGGTCTTCGTGGGCGACTGAGCCAAGCGGAACGGTCCAGAAAATCTCGGTTCCATTAACCCCATATCTCCCAGCTTTGGCGGCGGTGGGGTAGAAATACTCGTTCAGATTCTCTTCATCCCATATCAGCTCATTGCCGCTTGGCGAGCTCCATGCGTAGTTGACAGTTGTTCCATTGGTCGTGTGATCGTGGATGACGGGTTTGTGAAGAGCGTTGCCGCTGAAGGTGATGCTGTCTACGGCCTGATACGAGAATGGACCCCAGAAGTCAGAGGCGTTGACGGTGACTTGCCCTTTCCAGAGACTGTCCCAACTGATGACCACGTTTGAGAGGTCTCCATCAAAGCCACCGTGGAAGTCGAGCGAGAACCATTGGTTGGTTTCCTGGTAGCTGTAATAGGTTCGTCCGCCGGAGTTGTTTCCGTTTGTAAGGGCGTTCAGACCTGCTTGAACTCCATAGCCAACTGCGGCTTCCGCGGCCCAGCTTCCGACTTGGATCAAGATGGGGTTCGCGCGAGCGGTCGAGGCGGAGATGCCTGAAATTGCAAGCAGGGCTGCAACTCCAAGCAGATGAGTGGAACGTCGAATGGAAACGGGAAGGGAGGCAGTTTGAAGCGTGAACAGTTTCATGGCAAGTCCTTTCCACCACGGCACGATGTTCACCACGTATTTCAACTGCGAGTATGGAGATTACCTAATACCCGCCAGTGTTAGAACGCGAAAGGCTGATGTTGCTCACGCATTCGCAGTTGGATATGCAAAACTCTGAGCAGGCACCGGCGGCATAGTCGGCTGGATACGGGTGAGCATGCAATGAGAGGTCGCGGCAATCCGATTGCAGATTCACACGAGATTTCCTCAACAGCCGCTCCCAAATGCGTCAACAAAATCAAGGTAGTCGAAGAGATTGACCACTCCGTCACCATTGAAATCAGCAGCAGGATTCAAGGCAGCGAGGTCGTTCACAAAATCCAGGTAGTCAAAGAAATCTACCACTCCATCGCGGTTGAAGTCCGCCAGTGCAAATTCTGAAAGGACCCAAGTGTCCGCAAACTCCGAACCATTCTCGCCGCCGGTGAAGACAATTCGGCGATTGAATGGGTCGTAACTTGCGGCGTGCGCAGCGCGGGCGGGAAGGTCTCCCTGGACCTGATCGTCATTCCATTCGACGCCGTTCCAGATGGAGGTCTGATTCACCGTGAGATCAAAGTTGTCGCCGCCGATGAACGCGACACCGCCAAGTCGAGGGAAATAGACGGCCCTGCCGAAGACAAGGGGGATTGGCCCGATCCAGCTTTCAAAGTTCCACGAACTACCATTCCATTCCTTGGTGATACTTGGTGTAGCGCCACCGACCATAACGGTTTTGCCTCGTGCGGGATCAAAGGCCATTGCGAGGCCGAAGCCAAATGCGTCAGTAATCTGGGCACCTCGCTGTGACCACGATGTGCCGTCCCACTCCCATGTGTCACGGGCGATTAGGGCGTCGAACCGTGTACCCCCGGCGAGCACAACGCGGTTACGGACAGTGTCAAACGTCATGGCATGTCCAAATCGGGCCGGCGGCCGAGTGCCTCCAAGTTGTTGCCACACTGAACCTGTCCAAAGCCACGTGTCGTTTAAGGCAAGGTTTGGTTGGTACAGCGCTCCGGTGCCTCCAAAAAGGAGAATCTGGTTGTTGGGGAGAGCGCACATTGCTGCATCGACTCTGGGCGAAGGCCCTGAAACTGCGTGCTGAACCCAGAGGTTGTCGGTAAGGACCCAGGTGTCGCTCAACGACACGCCGTTGTTCTCGCCGCCGAAAAGCAGCGTTTTACCGTCCGAGGTTGACGCCTGTACGTGATGGGCGCGACTACCAAAGTTGCCGGCGCTGAGTTGTTTCCATGTGGGCGGACATGGTAGAACGGTGAGGATCGCAGAATTGCTGGTGCGGCCACCGCAAGCTAAAACTCTGCATTCGTAGGCACCAGCATCTGCAACACGAACACTGGAAAACCGCAGGAACGCGGTCTGCGAACCAGAGAGGTGCTGGTCGTCTGACAGGTCAGCTCCGTTGCGCGTCCACTGGTAGCTGGCATTGGCGCTCCCATAGGGCGCGGCCAGGACGAATAAGTCTCCGGCAATGCGAGTTTGAGTGACGGGATGATTCAGGAAGGTGCAGCCACCGGTCGCAGCGAACAAACTGGCCGATGTAACCGTGCTGACGGAATCGTCGACAGACGAAACGGAGCCATTCAGACTGTTGTACACCTTCAGCGCGCGACCAGTTACACCATTGAGCACCATCCCTATGCTGGCTTGCGGCGGATTTGTGGCGGCAGGTATCGAATATGAGAAGATGACGGCGGGATTCGCACGACTAAAAGCAGCATTGTTCGCAGGCGCAGCCTGCACAGGTTTCACCCAAGAGGAGCCAGCCCCAGGTGGCATCACATCAGCGATGTCATCGATTTTCGTCCCGCTTGCAACTGGAGTAGCAACAAGATTCTGAGCAAGGGAGTCAAACGGGAAAGGCCTTGTAATGTTGGTTACGGAAACTGCGTTGCCCAATAGTGTGCCATCAAACTCGCTGCTCGCTATTCCCAGACCGCCTGGGATCGAACTCCAGGACGCGACCAATCTTACATGGAGGGTGTGATCTATCGTTGGCCACGTTGCACTCGACCAGTGAATGCCGTCGTTGGAGACTTGCCATAGAAAATGAGCACTCTGCTGGGCTTGAGCGGCAGTGGCGACGGTGAGTATGAGAAGGATCGGCAATTTCATGGGATCAACCCTTACGAATATGTACTCTACGATCATGTAAAGTGTACACCGGGCGTCAACCCCCGCGTCTATCCTGTACCTTGGAAGATCTCGTATGCCGATTGTCCAGCCCAGGGAGTCTCTTCACATTGAATGCTGCGTGCACACAACCTTCAGCGATGACCCACCTCGAAGTCCTTGAGGCCGAGTCGATTCACATCATGCGTGAAGTCGCCGCGGAATTTGAGCGACCGGCGTTGCTGTTTTCCGGCGGCAAAGACTCGATCGTCATGGTGCACCTGGCGCTCAAGGCATTTGGGCCCGCCAAGTTGCCCTTCCCGCTGCTCCACATCGATACCGGACACAATTTCCCTGAAGCAATCGATTTCCGCGATGCGCTCGCGAAGCGGATCGGTGAAAAGTTGATCGTGTGGCATGTAGAAGATGCGATTGCCGCTGGCAAGGCGACCGAGGATCCAGGTCCGATGCCCAGCCGCAATCGTGCTCAGATTCCAACGCTGCTCGATGCGATCGCGGAACTGAAGCTCGATGCGCTCTTCGGCGGCGCGCGTCGTGATGAAGAAAAGGCACGCGCCAAGGAACGCATCTTTTCCTTCCGCGATGATTTCGGCCAGTGGGACCCACGCAATCAGCGGCCGGAACTCTGGAATATTTACAACGCCCGCATCAAGCGCGCGACCGATGCATCCACTGGCGGCGAGCACATCCGCGTGTTCCCCTTAAGCAACTGGACCGAACTCGATGTCTGGCAGTACATCGCGCAAGAGAAGATCGAAATGCCCAGCATCTATTTCTCGCATGAGCGGGAGATCGTCATTCGCGCTGGACAAATTTGTCCCATCTCCAGTTTCTTTCCGCTCCGTACTGGCGAAGTTGCGGTCAAGAAAATCGTGCGGTTTCGCACTGTTGGCGACATGACCTGCACTGCCGGCGTCGAGTCTCCCGCGGCAACCATTCAGGACATTATCGATGAGATCGGCGCGGCCCGCACCAGCGAACGCGGTGCACGGCTCGATGACACGTTCAGCGAAGCAGCGATGGAAGACCGCAAGAAAGAAGGGTATTTCTAGTGCCGCTGGTCAAGGGAAATTCTGGCGCGGTCGAAGTAAACGTGTCGCCAAGCGGCACAGGCGATCTGCTGCGATTGATCACGTGCGGCTCTGTGGATGATGGCAAGTCGACACTGATCGGGCGTCTTCTGTACGACTCAAAGGGAATCTATCAGGACCAATGGGAAGCGGTGCATCGAACCAGCATGAAACGCGGCGATGCCCGAGTAGATCTCGCGCTTCTCACCGACGGTCTGCGATCGGAACGCGAGCAGGGAATCACGATCGATGTCGCGTATCGATATTTCTCCACGCCGCGGCGGAAGTTCATTCTTGCTGATACTCCAGGACACGTTCAATACACCCGCAACATGGCCACGGGCGCGAGCACGGCGGACCTTGCGATCATCCTGATTGATGCGCGGCAAGGCGTGCTCGAACAAACCCGGCGTCACGCATATATCGCGGCGATGCTGGGGATCAGGCATCTTGTGGTTGCGATCAACAAGATGGATCTGGTTGACTGGAGCCAGTCAACGTTCGACGCGATTTCAAAGGACTTCGCGACGTTTCTTGCGCAAAGCAGCGTGTTCGAAAAAGCCCGCATCACGTTCATTCCAGTCTCAGCGCTGCAGGGCGACAACATCGTGACCAAGTCTGATGCTGCAAAGTGGTACGCAGGGCCATCGTTGCTTGAGTATCTCGAACAGGTGCCCGCACGCCTGATTGAATTTACCAAGGCGCGGTTTAATGTGCAGTGCGTGAATCGGCCGCATTCAGATGTCGCGGGGCTGCATGACTATCGCGGATACGCGGGCCAGCTGGCGGCGGGAACATTGAGCATCGGCGATGAAGTGGTGGCGCTGCCGGCGGGGCAGCGATCGCGTATCAAGCGGATTCACCTGGGCGATCGCGAATTCACCGCGATCGGCGCGGGTCGATCTGCGGCCATTGAACTTGTCGACGATGTCGATGTGTCGCGCGGCGACATGCTCGTCAAGATCGGTGAAGAGCCCACCGTCAGTCGCGAATTTGATGCGGAACTGATCTGGATGAGTGAACAGGGATTGCTTCCTGCTCGGAAGTATCTTGTGAAGCACGGGACGCGGACGATTCGCGCGATTCTGGGACCGGTGAAAAATCGTCTCAATCTGCACACACTTCAGGATGAAACCGGCGCAACTACGCTGGGGCTCAACGAAATCGGCGTGGTGCGAGTGCGATTGGCATCGACGATTGCATTTGATCGGTATTCGGAGTGCCGCGGAACTGGGTGTTTTGTGGTGATTGATGAAGCGACGAACAACACGGTGGCGGCGGGAATGATTTTCTAAGCGTCACGAGTTCGAAGGTGTCTTGGAAACAACGCTGCCAGTAGCTGGGTCATAGGTGTAGACGTGATCAGGTTCTTCGGTCTTGCACCCCTTATGCGTTCCATCACAGATCGGGAACTTCTTAGAAAGTCCACAGGCGCAGATTGAAAGAATCTTGTATCTGCCGTTTTCGTCCTTGGGCCACGGAATTATCCCGGGCAACGGTTCAACGCCCGGCACAGGCGGATTTGGATCAAATTTGACGGGACTGGTTGCGGTGAAGTGGACGATGCGTGGCATGAGTGGGGTGTGTCCAGTTTAAAGTGGCGCGGGAATGGTGCTCTGAATCGCGGTCAGGATTCGAGCGGTCGCAGTATGGTCAGTTTCGCCGTGACCTTTGGCAAATACACGATGGGCGCAGACGGCGATGATGTTGGCGGTCACATCCTCGGGGATGACGTAGTTTCGATTGTTCAGGACTGCCGTTGCTCTGGCTGCTTGTGCAAGTGCGAGACTGCCGCGGGGCGACAGGCCGAGCGAGAGTTCAGGCGAAACGCGTGTTGCTTGAGCAAAAGCGATGATGTAATTGCCAATCGTGCGATCGAGCTTGACCTGATCGGTCTGGACCTGAAGCGCGATGACCTGGTCTTTGGTGATCACCGGACGAAGGTCTTTGAGCGTGGTCTGTGCTGGGCGTAACTCAAGCACGCGAACTTCTTCTTCTGCTGAGGGATAGCCCACACTCATGCGCATCAAGAATCGGTCGAGTTGGTTTTCCGGGAGCGGAAATGTGCCCTCGAATTCATAAGGATTGTCAGTCGCGACAAGCATGAAAGGTGAGTGCAGGCGGTGTGTCACACCATCGATCGACACAGACCCATCGCTCATGGCTTCAAGCAAGGCGGCCTGCGTGCGCGGGCTCGTGCGGTTGATCTCATCAGCCAGGACGATATTTGCAAAAATCGGACCTGGCTTGAAGCGAAAGTCGCCGCTATCTCGCTGGTAAATGCCGACGCCGAGGATATCGCTGGGGAGCAGATCCGGAGTAAGTTGAACGCGGCTGAACGAACAGTCAATACTTCGGGCGAGTGCTGTGGCAAGCAAGGTCTTGCCGACGCCCGGGACATCCTCGATCAGGATGTGACCACGAGCAAGCAGGCAGCAGAGCAGGCGATCGACGACTTCTGGGTGACCAATGAAGACGCTGCCGATCGCCTGGCGAACGGCTGCGAGTTCCGGATTCTGCTCTGAGGGCTGGGCCATGTGGGGCAGAGTGTAGAACAGGATAGAGACATTGGTTGGAATCTCATGGTCTATCCAGACGTATCCTTTGGGTTAGAACCCATGGCAACTGAAAACGGGCAGCCTGCCCAGCCAATTCGAGCCCAGATACTTGCGCGGGAACTCAGCGGGAACCTTCCATGCCTGAGCTGTTCTTACAACCTGCGCGGGCTGTCGGTGCGTGGGCTCTGTCCAGAGTGCGGCCTGGCGATCCGGGCAACTTTGCTTTCAGTGGTCGACCCCAAAGCCATGGAGCTACAGCCCATTCGCTGGCCGCGGATGGTCTATGCCGGGCTTGTGCTGTGGGTTCTGTGTTCACTTGGCGCGGTCAGCTGCACCTGGGCAATTCGACTGACGGAGTATGTCGCAGCATCAACCAGCGCGCCGCGTCCGCCCCTTGAGACGCTTTCCTGGTGCGTTGTTGGGGGCTGGATTGGGGCTGGGGTGTCGGTGCTGCTGCTGTTGCGCCCGCACGCTCGACTTTCCAAATGGGCGACGCCCGGTGTCGCACTTGCCGCGATCGGGTTTGGTCTCCTTGCAGTCATTAATTATCAGATTCTGCGGCAGCTTGATCCTGTCAACGCGACACTGTGGGTGGCCGGTTACGCGCCGCCGCTTGCGAGAACAGGACTTCGAGTCGCGGAAGATGCAACGCTTATTTTGATCATCGCCGGGCTTTCTCAACTTTGGCGGAGCCTGCAGTCGCGTTCGGTCCTCATGCGGAGTGGCCGGATGGATCGTCAGAGTGCTGCGAGCATGTATGCCGCGGCGGGTATTGCGATGGCGGGAGACTGCATCTGGCTGATCTTTTCGCCACCATCTGGGGCCAGTATCGATGGTTCGTTGCTGCGGCTTATATGCCAGGCACTGGTTGCCGTCGGGTCGATGCTGCTCACAGTTGGACTGATGGCGATTCTTATGGATGTCGTCCGTCTCCGCCGCGTCATTTTGGCGATGCCGCTATCGCTGGATCAGGTCACGCAGGTAGAAGGTGCGATTGATGCGAATCCGGTGAAGCCAACAGAAAGTCGCGTGGGGGGCGTTGGGGGTGGAGCGTGACAGATGGTGAGCGGGAGCGATTTGATGATCTGCTTGAAGAGGTGATCGAAAACGTCCCCGATGCGATTCGCTCGCTCATTCAGGAGGTTCCAGTCATTGTGCTGGATCAGCCGACACCCGAAATAATGAAAGACCTGGGGCTGGATCCCCAAAATGATGAGGAACTTCTCTCGATCTGCGGCCTGCATTCTGGTGCAAGCCAGACTGAGCAGACGATAGAGGCTTCCGGGGAATTGCCGCCGCAGGTGCATCTTTTTCGCAGGGGAATCATCGAACTTGCAGGCGGATGGAAGAATGATGATGAAGAGGCGGCGATTTACGAAGAGATATGGGTTACCCTGCTTCACGAAATAGGTCACCAGTTCGGGCTCTCCGAAGAGGATCTGGAACAGCTTGGGTATGAGTAGTCGAAATGAACAGGCGTGCCCAGCACGCACACAAGGAGGATTGGCATGGCAGGCGTGAATGGAATGCTTCGTTCAACTCGTTTGTTTGCAGGCGTGGCTGTGGGTGTGCTTCTTGCGACTGCCGGAGCCGCGATGGGTGCGGACTCTGTCGCATTCATCACGCTCCAGGGAAAGATAACCGAGCAGGAATCTCCGATGGCGATGCTGGGCCTGGGCCAGAATAAGGGCGAGACGACGCTTCGGCACTTGTTCAAGACGATTGACGAAATCGCGGCCAACCCCCTGCAAAAAGGACTGGTCATTCGCCTGAAAGATGCGGAACTTGGATTAACACATGTTGAGGAACTGGGCGCGAAGTTGCAGGAACTTCGCAAGGCCGGAAAGAAAGTCCAGATTTTCAGCGAGACGTACGGACCCGGAGAGATTGGTCTCGCGGCGTACGCGGATCAAGCGCTGATTCAATCCGGCGGCGGCGTGATGTTCCCGGGCATCTACATGGAAGAAATGTTTCTTGCCGACACACTTGCGTGGGCGGGGCTCAAAGCTGACATGGTGCAGATCGGTGCTTACAAGGGTGCGAGCGAGCAGATGGCCAATGCGCAGCCCAGCGCTGAATGGAACGAGAACATCGATCAGTTGCTCACCAGCATGTACACGAACATGCGTGAGCATGTTAAAAAGGGCCGTTCGATCGACGATGCAAAGCTCGACAAAATCATGGAAGATGCATGGATGGCCGATGCGGAACCAATGGTGAAGGCGGGCTTGCTCGATGCCGCTGTTGATTTGCCGCGGCTTTCGGAAGAACTCGCAAAGAGTTACGGAACTGAAATAACACTTGATTCCAGCGTTGGCGAAGTCAAGGCTGCTGAAATTGACATGAGCAATCCGTTCATGATGATGCAGATGTTTTCAAAGCCTCCGCAGCAGGATCCCACGCGGGACACTGTTGCAATCCTCCATATCACCGGAACGATCATCGACGGCGATTCAACCGGCGGCGGATTTGGTGGTGGAGAAGGCTCAGTCGGTTCACGCACGATTCGCAACGCAATCGAGACGTTGAAGGATGATGATCACATCAAGGGTGTTATCGTCCGCATCGATTCGCCTGGTGGCTCGGCAATGGCGAGCGAAATCATGTGGCAGGGTCTGCGAACTCTCGCAGCAAAAAAGCCAGTCTGGTCGAGCGTCGGTTCAATGGCCGCATCTGGTGGCTATTACGTGGCCGTTGGTACTGACAAGATTTATGTGAACCCCTCCAGCATCGTCGGATCGATTGGCGTTGTCGGCGGCAAGGTAGCCATGGGCGGGCTCTTCGAGAAATTCCATGTGAACACGGTCTCTCGTGCACGCGGACCACGTGCTGGTATGTTTAACAGCACAACGGTCTGGAGCGATGCGGAGAGAGAACTGGTTCGTAAGAAGATGACCGAGACGTACACGCAGTTCACAGGTCGCGTGACGGCTGGTCGCACGGGTATTGATCTCGAGAAGACTGCCGCGGGGCGCTTGTTTACCGGAAACAAATCAATCGATCTGAAAATGGCTGACAAGCTCGGCGGTATTGAGGTGGCGATCAAAGATCTTGCTAAGGAATTGAAGCTCGATTCGTACGATGTGCTCGATTACCCGGCGCCAAAGACCCTCGCAGAAACCATCGGCGAAACTCTCGGGGGATTCATTGAAGCGCCCAGAGTGGGGGCACGCAATCAGATGGCGGATGCAGCCTTCTGGCAAGTCCCGGCAGAGATCGTCGGCCCACACGCCTGGCCGCAGATCAAGCAGGGAATCGACACAATGATGCTGCTGCGTCAAGAGCCGGTGCTCGTCGTCACACCCTCGATCTTCATCTTCGGCAAACACTAATGCTCATTTTGGGGATCGAATCCTCGTGCGATGAAACCGCGGCGGCAATCGTCGAAGATGGTCGCTGTGTCAAATCTAATGTGGTCGCAAGCCAGACCGACTTGCACGCCGAGTACGCAGGTGTAGTTCCTGAGATTGCAAGTCGCGCGCACGTGGAGAGCATCCTCCCCGTTGTGCGGCGTGCGCTCAGCGATGCTGGCATCACGCTTGCAGACATCGATGCCGTTGCCGTCGGCAATCGCCCTGGCCTCATCGGTTCGTTGCTTGTCGGCGTCGCGGCGGCGAAGGCTATCGCGTGGTCATTGCACAAGCCACTCATCGGAGTCGATCATGTGCATGCACACCTCTACTCAGGCGCTTTGCACAAGCCCGGTGAGTCTGCATTGAACATCGAGTTTCCTGCACTTGGCCTCGTGATCAGTGGCGGGCACACATCGCTTTACCTGCTCAAGTCCTGGACCGATCTCACGCGACTTGGAGCGACGATTGATGATGCCATCGGCGAGGCGTTTGACAAGGCCGCCACAATGCTTGGAATTCCCTTTCCCGGCGGCCCCAATCTGGACACACTCGCGCAGACCCCGGGGGCCGATCCGACGATTGCCGATTTGCCAATCAGTCGCCTTTCGCCTTCAAGTCTCGACTTCTCGTTCTCTGGGCTGAAGACCGCCATGCTTTATGAAGTGAAAGGTGTGCCGACAGGTCCGCGTGCAAAGGTCGCTTCGCCGCCAGCGCCTCAAATGACCGAATCTCGACGTGCGTCGCTCGCAGCTGCATTTCAAAAGGCCGCTGTCAGCGCAGTCACGTTGCGGATCGCGCGTTCGATTGAACAACTCGCTCAGCAGAAAGTTCAACTTAAAACCCTGCTTGTCGGCGGCGGGGTCTCAGCAAATTCGCGTATGCGTTCAGAGCTTGCGGCCGCGGCCAGCCGGCACGGGCTCACCCTGCGAATCCCGGCGATGCAGTACTGCATGGACAATGCCGCCATGCTCGCCGGGCTTGGTCACGAATTGTTTCTTGCTGGTCGAGTGTCGGACCTCACCCTCCAAGCGGTACCAACCACCGGTGTATAGCGAAGGCCTCCATCCCGCGCGGATTGAAGAAGAGGAACTCTTCTCGCAGTGCCGCATGACCCGTGGGTATTCAACAGGTCCCGGCGGCCAGCATCGAAACAAGGTTGCATCGCTGGTGCGACTTGTTCATACGCAAACAGGCTGCGAAGCCCAGGCCGGTGAACGACGCGAACCGGAGGTCAACCGCAAGACCGCAATCCGCCGACTGCGGCTGGCCCTTGCAGTAGAGGTCCGCACCGCCGTTCCGCTTGGCGATCAGCGGAGCGAGTTATGGAAGCGCCGATGTGGAGCTGATGGCCGAATAGTGTGCAGTGATACCCACGCTGACTTCCCGAGCATGCTCAGCGAAGCTCTGGACATGATCGAGGCATGTAATCTGGACGAAAAGAAGGCTTCGTTGCGACTCGCATGCAGCATGAGTCAATTGGTCAGGTTTGTGAAAAAACATCGTCCAGCGTTCACCTGGTGGAACAAGCAACGCGTCGCCGCAAATCTTCACACCTTAAAGTAAGCAAAAACAACAACCCCGGACGGGAGAGTCCGGGGTTGAAGATTTTGCTACACATTTCACCGGCAGGTCATAGTCAGCAGAAACTGCTTATTTCATGCGGGATCGGACTCCCGCTCGAAACTTACATGTTTTCAGCGACGACGACGTGCTGCAGCCAGGCCACCGAGGCCGAGCAGAGCAAGTGAACCGGGGGTGGGTGTGTTGACTTCGAATGCGGCGATACGCTGTGGGCTGAGCGTGCTGCCGTGGCCAGTGGCGAGGCTGTTCGAACCAGCGCCGGGGGCGGTGGTCGTCATGAACCAGCGACCGGTCGTCGCGCCGCGAGTCTGGATCTGGAGACGGCCAGTGTGGTCAGCCATCGAGGCAACCCCTGTGATCGTCCAGATGAAGTCGCCTGCGCTAGGAAGCGCAACGCCGAACGAGGAGATCACGTTCGTGCCGGTTGAATCCAGAAAGAAGAAGTCGAGGACTCCGCCGACCTGCGCAACGCCGCCGACGAAACGGAGCTGATCGCACTCAAACTGACCCGCACCGCCGGTGGTGGTCGTGTAATCGTCATTGCTCGCGAACGAGCCAACGGCGAAGGCCGAGTAGGGGCCGGGGATGCTCGAATAGAGAACGGTGGTCTCAATCTCCACCGAATCGAGCTGTGATGCGACGGCGGTCATCATGCGCTGGTTCTGGGGAACGGTGATGAAATCAGCGCTCGCCGCAGCGGCAAGACCAGCAACAGCCAACAAACCAAATGCAATCTTCATGTCTCTCTCTCCTCTAAATTGGAACCCAGCCCCAGCATTGAGACTGGGAGATGGACAAACTGATGCGTCGCCGGAAAACAAACCAGCAACGGCCAAGCAGCGCGGAACACTGCCTGGACAAGGAACACTCCTCCGACGCACATTTAACCAGTTTTGGGGGGGTGTGTCAATTAAATTAGTGCGAATCCGATATTTTTACTTGCACACTCTCAAATTATTATCCCGTTAGGGTCCTAGATTGTGTGCGATTTGTCGGTTCCTTGCCGCAGGAATTCATGTAAACGTATTCGGTTGGTAATCTGGGCAATCTGTGTGCCAGTTCTCAGTCCTCGTGCTTCGCTCGCAACTTTGTAGAGAGGCGGCAGACCAACTGTGCCCGCTCAAATTCGTCAAGCCAATCTGAAATTCCCGCCGCCATTTCATCGCCCGACACAACGGCGCTCGGCAGATAGCACGAAGCTCCAAGTTGTTTCGCTGCTTTCGCTCTCATGCGACTCAACGAGTTGTCGCCGTAAAGTCCAACGAGGTCAAACTCCTCGTTCATGAAAATCACCGTCGGCACCCGGTTTCCGCCGCAGATCTTGACCATATCCGAGAGTTCAATTCCTTTGTCGCGATCGATGATGCGAAGGTCAATGTTCTTGCTCGCACCAGCAAAATGACGGAAGATCGGGACTTGCTGTGCACAATCGCCGCACCACATTCCGGAAATCACCAGCACCGGCATCTTCCGCGTGAAGGCTGCCAGCAGTGACACCTGTTCCGGCCGGAGCGACACGCGCTTGTCAGCATTCATCCAATTGCTCTGTTGCGACTCCGATCCAGATTTGATGTAGTCATCAAACGAGAGCGCTTTGTCGAAAAAAGATCGCAACAGTGGGGGTGTGAGCATGATTCACTCTAGATGAGGTTTCCTTCAAACGCGTTACACAATCTCGATTTGCTTCGGCGCTCCATCCAAAAAATCGCCTCCATTTCAGAATGAACCCGGCACTTTCCGTACGATGCCACGCATGACCCAGCCGAACCCGCTCGCCAACATCTCTCGATTCCCAATCTCGGTCATTATCGCGCTCATATCAATCGTGGTCACGCTCCGATTCTGGATGGCAGGTCCACCTTCCAGCCCCTCCGTGATGGATATTTTCATCGGCAGCGATCTCCCGCTCGAACAGCAACCATGGCTGCTGGTGACCACCATCTTTCCCCACGGCAATCTCCTGCACATCTTCTTCAATCTCAGTGCTTGGTGGTATTTCGCAAGAGTCACCGAAGTCGTCTGGGGCCCTTCAAAACTCCTCGGAATTACCGTGCTCACCGCCATCATCAGCAGCGCTGCAGAAATCGCCCTCTTCCGCGGCGGGATCGGCCTCAGTGGCGTGGTCTACGGCCTGGTCACCATGCTCTATGTCGTCCAGAAGAAAGATGCCCGCTTCGCCGGTGTTGTCACATCCAAAACTGCCAAAGTTTTCGCCGCGTGGTTTGTTCTCTGCATCTTTCTTACCATCTTTAACCTCATGCCTATCGCAAATGTCGCGCACGGTGCAGGCGCTCTCGCCGGCGCAATGATCGGCTGGGCAGTCACCTCAGAAAAATCCAAACGCCCTTTGCACATCGCCGCAATCGTCGCTCTCACCGTCATCACATTTCTCGGCGCCACAATCGCCCGACCATATGTAAACATCGAGGCACGCCTCAAATCTTCCGGGAACTAGCTCATGTTCGGATCTCATCTCTCCATCGCCGGCGACATGTGCAACGCACTCCGCGATGCCGAAGCCCTCGGCCTCGACACTGTCCAGGTCTTCACCAAAAACCAGCAACAGTGGAAAGCCAAACCTCTCCCCGATTCTCAAGTCCGCGACTGGCACGCCGAAATCAAACGCCTCAACTGGACCGGCCCCGCCCGCGGCACAAGCCACGCCTCATACCTCATCAACCTCGCCTCACCCGACGATGTGCTCTGGAAAAAATCCATCGACCTCATGCGCGATGAAATCGAACGCTGCGAACAACTCTCCATCCCCTTCCTCGTCCACCACCCCGGCGCCTACACAACCTCAACGCTCGAAGAAGGTATCAAACGCATCGCTGCTGCATACGCCATCATCTTCAAAGACACCAAGGGCTACACCACAATCTCCTGCCTCGAAGGAACCGCAGGCGCCGGCTCCAACATCGGGGGCGACTTCGCCCACCTCGCGCTCCTCCGCCAACTCATCTGCGATGCCACTGGCCAACCCGCCCGCATCGGCTTCTGCCTCGACACCTGCCATATGCACGTCGCCGGTTACGACATGTCCAGCCGCGCCGCCGCCGAAACTGCACTTGCCCAATTTGACACCCTCTGCGGCCTGAAAAACCTCCACGTCTTCCACATCAACGACAGTAAAGGCAAACTCGGCAGCCACCTCGACCGCCACGACCACATAGGTGCTGGCGAACTGACCCCAAAATCGCTCAAAGACAGCGGTTTCGCGGCTGTCCTGAACCATCCTGCCATCCGCTCCGTACCCAAGATCATGGAGACCCCAAAGGGCGACGACCCTAAGGGCACTCCATTCGATACCCTCAATCTCCGCCGCCTCAAAGGCCTGATTGACAAAACTCCCGCAAAACCCACGCGGGCAAGGTAATCGGATTGAAGTGACCCTGTGGATTGTGCCGACTTTGACTCCGGAGACCCCCCTCCGCTCTCGGGCGCAGACTTTGCGCGTTCGGGATTCGCCGCCTTGTTCGCTTCGCTGAGCTTTGGATTGCACCTATGAAGACTCGATCATCTCGCCATCTCCTCTCCGCGGCCATGTGCCTGCTCGCCGCCGGGACTCTCGCTGGATGTGCGTCCAACCGCGCTGCCAAGCCAGCTGAAAAAGAAACTGACCTTGTTGATGCTCTCGATCAGGCAAAGCCCGACACCGTTCTCGACCCAGCCAATTCCGCCGTCCGTCGTGGCAACTCTCTTCGCGCTCAAGGCCTTCTCGACGATGCCCTCAAGGAATTCGAAAAAGCAATCGAAACAAATCCAACACTCACAGTGGCCTTCATGGGCGCTGGCGACATCTACCGCCAGAAGGGCGACTATGTCGGCGCAGAAAAGCAATACGGAACCGCGGCCCAGCTTGAACCCCAGAACTTCGATGCTCAATACCTCCACGGCCTGACTCTCCAGCTCCTCAATCGCGCTGGCGATGCCGTGCGTGCCTACCTCCGTGCATTGTCCGTCAAGCCGGATGATTTCAACGCTAACCTCAACGTCGCCACCGCCTACCTGCAACTTGGTGAACCCAGCCAGGCTCTCACGTTCGCTGAGCGAGCAGTTCGAATCAACAGTCAGTCAGCGCCTGGCCGCACCAATCTCGGCGCGGTCTACAACGCGATGGGTCGCTACGAAGATGCTGTGATCGAATATCAGCAGGCCGCCGAACTCGCGCCGCTCACCGCGCCGCTCCTGCTCAATCTCGCCGATGCACTGGGAAAATCCGGCCGCACTGCTGAGATGGTAAACACCCTTGAGCAACTCACTAAGACCGCTCCATCAGCCAATGCCTACGAGCGTCTGGGTTCAGGCCTCTTCAAACTCCGTCGCTACGAAGATTCTCTCGCAACATTCCGCCGCGCTATCGAAATCGATGTGAACCACTACCCGGCGATCAACGGCATAGCCGTCTGCAAACTCAACGAATATCTCTGGTCCGAAGAAAAGAACGAAGAAGCACGCCAGGAAGCACTCCGCATGCTCCGCCGCTCACTGCAGCTCGAACGCCGCCAACCCAAGATCATGGAATTGCTCGGCCGCTACAACTGATTTGGCGCGGCTTTCCACAACTACAACTTGATCACGGAGCCGACTTCGCTTCAGCCGCACAATGCGCACACCATGTTGCGGGCTGCGACAGATCAAACACGCGCTCAACGACTGGCTCTCCACCCGTCTCGCTGCTCGTCCGCCGCTGCTTCAGCTGTTTCTGAAGTTGCTGATATTTCTGCACTTCCGCGGCTTTCTTCTGCTGAAACGCTTTCGCGTCCATCGGCTGCACGCTCTTCGCTCGATTCATGAAGTTCTGTGCGAAGCGTTCAGTCCCAAGCGTGTACTTCGGATTGTTCTGCGTTGCCGCATATTCCGATGCCAGCAGTCCGTCAATATCCTTGATGCGAGTCTCCGGATACGGGTGCGTGCTGAAAATCTCCGGCTGCTTGCCGCCGCCCTTGCTCGCCTCGCTCAATATCTCCATCACCTGACGCATGCCTTTGGGGTCATATCCAGCCCGCACCATGTATCGCATCCCCAATGCATCAGCCTCTGATTCTTCGCCTCGGCTGAACTTCATCAAAATCGTCTCGCCGCCAATGTTCAGGAGTTGCCCTGCGGTCGGATCTTCAATCACCGCGCCCAGCACTGCCCCGACCACTCCCGCAACCACCGTGTCCCCCATACGCGAGTTGGCATGCCGCGCAGTCACATGCCCGATCTCATGTCCCAGCACGCCCGCCATCTGCGCTTCATTAGTCATCTTCTTTGCAAGCGCAAGTGAGATGTTCACCTTTCCGCCCGGCAGCGCAAATGCATTGATCTCGGGCGAGTTGAGCAGCGTAAACGTCCAAGGCAGATTCCGCTGCTCATCCGTTTCAACATGCTGCTTGAGCTTCATTCCTACTTCAGTCACATACGCCTTGAGCTGCGAATCCGACACCTCGCCGCCATTCTCCGTCACAAACTGCGGCCCCGCCTCGGCTCCTAGTGCAATCTCCTGCTCGGGGGAGAGGACATCAAGGCTCCGCTTCCCGGTGGTCGGATTCACCGAGCAGCCCGTCAGCGAACCGCCCACAACCGCGATGAAACCAACGACCGACACTGTGCGTATAACTTGGAACATGTGCATGGCTTTTCTCCGTGAAATAGTCTTTAACATCGGACACCGCCCGTTGCGCAACATACTTTTGACACCACTAGAATAGTCAAATGACCCACTCGTCCGCCATTCCCGGCAATTCACCCGGATCATCAGGCTCGCCCGATGATTCGACCGTAGACCTCGAGGTCGATTTCAACGGCAAGCCCATCTGGGAAACACCAGACCTCAAAAGCCCACACACCCGCAGCGACAAGGCCGATGCTGTTCAAAAGATGTTCTCTGCCATCGCCCCCAGTTACGACCTCAACAACCGAGTCCACTCCTTCGGCCGCGATCAGGCTTGGCGAAAATACGCCGTCAAGGCCGCCGGCCCCAAACCCGGCGACACCATCATCGACATCGCCTGCGGCACGGGCGACCTTACCGAAGCCTTCGCCCAGTCACCATCCACCAAAGTCATCGGCATCGACTTCACCCCCGCAATGCTCGATGTCGCCCGCGCCAAACTTCGCACGCGCCCGCCACAAATGATCCGCCGCGTGGAGTATCGCGAAGGCGATGCGATGAACCTCGCGATCGATTCCGCATCCGCCAACGTTGTCTCCATCGCCTTCGGTATACGTAATGTCTCCGAGCCCGCGAAAGCAATAGGGGAATTCTTCCGGATTCTTAAGCCCGGCGGTCGCCTGGTCATCCTCGAATTCGATCGCCCACGCGTCGCACCCATGAGCTGGGCTTACGACTTCTACTGCGGCTGGCTCATGCCCCGCACCGCAACGCTCCTCTCCCGTGACAAGAGTGGGGCATATCGCTACCTCCCCGCATCCGTCGGCACCTTCATGACTCGCGACGAAATGAAAGCCACGCTCGCCGCGGCGGGGTTTACAAACATCTCTGCCAAACCCCTGACGTTTGGAATCTGTATTTGTTATCGTGCAGAAAAGAAGTAGCACCGGCTTACCAGCCGGTGGATTGTGCTTAATCATTTGGTTTAGCGATTCTTAGAGCACATGCTGGGGCGTGCAACTGCGGCTTCATCTTCACGCAGGCATCGTGTCGTAGACCCGCCTCTGGAGCGACTGCAGCTATTGATTTCCTTGTTTCGCACATCCCTCGCCACTTGACATGCTCGATACAATCCCCTCATGCTCATAAAGAAATCTATCCACCTGATCCCCGCTCTTCTCGCAGCCACAACATCTACTGCGTTCGCGAACCCAGTCCCTCACACAACCACATTCGAAAACGGCACCGAAGGCTGGTCCGTCTCCGGTCGCAACGACATTGGCTCAGAATCCGGCAACCCCGGCGCAGCACTTGATCTGCAGGTTATCGATGTCTTTACAGCCGACATTCGTAACGATGACAACAACCCGCTCTTCATGGGCGACTACACAACGCTCGGCCCATTCCGCCTCAGTGTCCAGGTCAAGATTGATTCGATCAACGTATTCGGTACTGAGGTACCACGCACACTGATCGTCGAACTTCGCGACACCACGACGCCAAATCCCATTGGTCTTCCATACACATCAGTCTGGTACGCACTCGGAACCATCGAATCGAGTCAGCCCGGTTGGCGTACATTCGCAGTCGATGTCACCAATCCAAACTCAACAACTCTCCCACCAGGTTGGGGCGGCTACGGCGATGAAGACTCCACCGGAGCCCCGCGCCTTCCCGCCGACCGCACCTTCACCAGCGTCCTTCAACGCGTGGATGAACTCCATTTCACTACCGGCGTCCCAGGCTACTTCTACGCCTTCACCAATTACTTCATGCAAGTTGACAACATCTCCGTCTCCCGCCTCTGCGCTGCGGATTTCAACGGCGACTCCACCCTCGACTTCTTCGACTACCTCGACTTCGTCGCCGCCTTCGCCGATGGCACCCCCGCCGCAGATTTCAACAACGACAGCATCACCGACTTCTTTGACTACCTCGATTTCGTGCAGGCTTTCAGCGTCGGTTGCTAAGTGTTCATCGCACGTCGGTTCAATCCGCCTCTTCTGCGAGTGTGCGAAGCGATGTTCTACATCATCAGGAGTTCACATTGATCCAAGGCCTTCGAACCGCCGCCTATCCCGCACCCGACCTCGCCGCCGCCAAAGCGTGGTACACAAAGGTGCTCGAGAAACCCCCATACTTCGATGAACCGTTTTACGTGGGCTTCTCTGTCGGCGGCTTCGAACTCGGCCTGATTCCTGACGGAGTACCCGGAACCGCAGGCTCACAAATCTTCTGGGGCACACCCGATGCCGCCGAAGAAATGAAACGCTTGGTATCTCTTGGCGGCATCGTCCACGAAGAAGTCCACGACGTCGGCGGCGGCATCAAAGTCGGAACCGTCCGCGACCCATTCGGCAACCTCTTCGGCATCATCGAGAATCCGCATTTCAAGCGAGATGAAGTTCGCTGATTCGGAGTTTCAACGCCTCGCTTCCTAAGCCCCAAGGGGGCGTATTAGTCACAGCCCAGGGCGAAGTCCGCGCAGCCCTGGGTACATACCACACGCACTAAGAGCACTGAAGGTGCGCCCCAAAAATCTAAACCAAAACCAACCCATGCCGACCCTGGCTCCCAGCCCGCGAGCGCCTCCACGCCCATTCCAATTCGACGCACCCAATCCACGCGCCGGTGCCCGTACGGGAGTGCGCAACTAACATTCATCATGCCCGACGAACCTTCGATTTCCCCGACTTCACCAATTCTGCCACCCAACTCCGCCGATCCGATTTCGTTCTCGTTTGAAGTGAGCGAGAATGATCTCTATGAATATTGCCTGAATCACTTTGAAACTGACACTGAATCAAAAGCCTCCTTAGGCAAGTACCGTCGCACGTTTCGCTGGCTTCTTGCATTGGCTGGCGGGGGGTCAATTGCATTCGTCATGATTGCGGCGGGCACCGCACGCGATAACGATCTGCAACCTCTTTCGTTCTTTGTCGGCTTCGGCGGGGCCGCACTGTGCGTCCTCTGGTATTTCGCAGCTCAATATTACAAAGCTGTCCAACCAGAATACAAAACTGGGCACGCTAGAGCGTTCGCGCAATCAAAGAGGGCTCACGGGATGTGTGGTCCCCAGTCAATGTCAATAAGCTCAACTGGCATTGCCGTGAGCACTCAGCACTACGACGGGCTGCAACGGTGGTCTGGCATCACATCAATTCGCGAAACGAAAGACAGCATAATGATCGTGCGTGTAGACGAAATGGCGCATGTCATACCGAAACGTTTTCTGTCAACCCCTTCCGATTCAAAGGAGCTTGTCGCTCGCGTCCGGGCCTGGCTCGATGCAGCCGGATATGGCGATGGCCCCAGAATTCGTGCATTTCTCGCACAGCGCGATGTTCCATGCCGCGGCTGCAGATACAACCTCCGTGGCGTCACGGCCCCAGCCTGCCCTGAATGTGGTCGCGAACTTGCCAGAGATTGGTAAGCGCCAAAACAGCAGCTTGCTTCGCGTTCAGCGGGCTGAAACTGAATTGCTGCGTGTTGGTCCATGCTCTGACCTGACCGCGGTCCCCTCCATCTTCCCCATCTTTCCTACCGGACGCCTCGCGCCCTATTTTTGTCCGATACAGATTTTTCCCACAATTCGCCTTGACCCGCACCGTACAACTCAATAAGGTGCATCCATGAAAACCAAACCCCACTCAACCACCGCCAGCTCGCCTCTACATAAGTCCTATTGGTCCTATTCGACCTATACGTCCCATCTTGCCTTCTCTCAACTCCTTTCGTTTTCGATCAACTCTTCTCAGGGTGCCACGCTCGGTGGCCCCCTGAAATATCGTGGCCCCCTGAGATTTTCCCCTCTCCGTTCTCGCGTCGGGCGTGCCACCCTCGTTATTTCGCCAGAATCAAAAGGACGCCACTCGCCAAGCAGAAAAGTGGCGTCCTTTGAAAAAGTTGGCGTCCTTTCGTTTTTGAGCAAATGCGTCCGCACCCGCCTCAGGAGGGAACGAAAGGCGCTCAGATGCTCACCCTTTTAGTGAGCACCTTTGAAAAATGTGAGCGCCTTTCGATTCTGACTCACAATCAAGCTTTCCCGGTTTCCCAGTTCCTTCCCTGGTTTCTGAACTTTCAAATCTCAAATTTCAAATCTGCCTTCACCACCCGTTGTCCACTAGCCCACCCGCCTCACCCCCGCCCCGTAAACTCCAACCCCATGCCCCCCGACCCCCGCGCAACTCCCGCCATGCAGCAATACGCCCGGTTCAAAGCCAAGAACCCGGATGCCGTTCTCCTTTTCCGCATCGGCGACTTCTACGAAATGTTCGATGAAGACGCTGTCAAAGTCTCCAAAGCCATCGGCCTCACTCTCACGCAACGCACCGAAGGCGTCCCCATGGCGGGCATGCCTTTCCATCAACTCGATACCTATCTCCGTCGCCTGATCAACGCTGGCTTCCGCGTTGCGGTCTGCGAACAGATCGAAGAAGCAACTTCCAAAACCGCCAAAGACCGCGGCATAGTCGCTCGCGCCATCACTCGCGTCATCACACCCGGCACCATCGTCGATGAAGGCCTGCTCGAACACGATTCCCCGCAATGCCTCGCAGCCGTGCTCTTCACCGAATCCGGCGACGCCGGCGCAGCGGCGCTCAGCATCATCGATGTCTCCACCGGTTCCTTCCTCCTCTTCGATGGCTCCTTCGAATTCCTCCGCGATGAACTCGCCCGCCGAGGCGTGCGCGAACTCCTCTACCCCGAGCAGTCCGACAGCAAAACTCCGCCGCGAATCAAGAACCTGGTCGACTCCCTCGGCATCAGCGCCACCGCGCGTCCGCCATGGCAATTCCGTCCTGATGAAGCAGTGCGCACGCTCTGCGAACATTTCGGCGTCAAAGGCCTCGGCGGCTTCGGCCTCGATGAAAACGACATCGCACTCAGCCCCGCCGCGGCGGTGCTCGCCTACGTAAAACAAACGCAGACAACTACAAACGATGAAGCAATCCGTAACGCACCAGTGCACACCGCGCCAAGTCTGGGCCACATCCAGCCGCCAAAACGCGAAGATCCGACTGGTCGCTGCGTGATCGATGCCGTCACTCTTCGCTCACTCGAAATCGAAAAGACGCTTCGATCCGGCCAGACCGAGGGCTCCCTCCTGGGTGTCTTCCTCGCCTGCGGCAGCGGCCACACCCCAATGGGCAAGCGCTTGCTTCGCGACTGGCTCGTGCGACCGCTCTCTGACCGCGCCCAGATAGAAACCCGCCAACTAGCGGTTGCAACATTCGTCAACGAACCGCGCCTCGCTTCCGAAGTTGAAAAAGCCCTGGCGAAAATCCAAGACGTCTCTCGCATCGCTGGCCGCGTGAGCCTGCGGAGAGCCACCCCGCGAGACCTGGTCGCATTGGCGAAATCGGTACTCGCAGGCCAGGAACTGGAAGCAGTACTTGAGGGCACGCAATCACTCACAGGTTTCCGCACAACACTTGCGAAAACCGCCGCCGACCTCGTGCCCCTGGCAAACGAAATCGTCCAACTCTGCGTCGAAGAGCCGCCGCAACACATGCGTGAAGGCGGACTCATTCGCGACGGAGTCGATCCAGAGCTCGATGAAGCCCGCCTCCTGCAGCGCGATGCGAACGCATTTCTGGCCGCCTACCAGGAACGCCTCATCACCCAGTTCAACCTCCCAAATCTCAAAGTCGGATTCAACAAAATCACCGGCTACTACATCGAACTCCCAACCGCACAATCCCGCAACGCACCGCCAGAACTCAAGCGCATGCAGACGCTCAAAAACGCCGAGCGTTACACCACCGGCGAACTCCGCGATTTTGAAAACAAAGTCATGAGTGCCGAAGCCAGAGGCCAGGAACGGGAACGCCAGATCTTCGAATCCCTCTGCGACAAAGCAGTTGCCGTCGCACAGACCTGTGCAACATTCTCCGACTGCATCGCCTCAATTGATTGCCTCTCCGGCTTCGCTCATGCCGCCAGAAAGCTCAATTGGCGGAAACCAGAAATCGTCGATGAGCCAATCCTGAAAATCGAACAGGGGCGCCACCCTGTACTCGACCAAAGCCTGGGAAGCACGTTCGTCCCCAACGATTGCACACTCGGCATCGCCGCCCTCGATTCTCAATCGAGCGCCTCGCTCGCCCTGATCACCGGCCCCAACATGGCCGGTAAAAGCACCTACATCCGCATGGTCGCGCTCATCACGCTCCTCGCGCACGCAGGTTCGTTTGTCCCGGCCGATGCCGCGACGATCGGCCTCACCGACCGCATCTTCACCCGCGTCGGCGCCGATGATGCGCTGCACTCTGGTCAATCTACCTTCATGGTCGAAATGACCGAGACCGCCAACATCGTGAATCACGCCAGCAACAAGTCCCTTGTCATCCTCGACGAAATCGGCCGCGGCACAAGCACTCTTGATGGCTTGTCCCTGGCGTGGGCCGTCGCCGAAATGCTCAGCGGCGAAACCACCGGCTCACGCATCATTACGCCCCGCACACTCTTCGCAACCCACTACCACGAAATCACCGACCTCGAAGAACGCCTCCCCGGCCGCGTAAAAAACCTGCACGTCGCCGTGCGAGAGTGGGGCGATCAAATCGTCTTTATTCACCGCATTCTCGCAGGTCGCACCGACCAGAGCTACGGCATCCACGTCGCCAAACTCGCAGGCATTCCTGCAACCGTCATCGCTCGCGCCCGCGAAGTGCTGAGTTCATTGCAAGTCACGCACTCAATGGACGGCGCAGAAAACGCGAAATCAAAACCAGACACATCGCGCATCCCTACAAAAAAAGAAACCGAACAACTCTCCCTCTTCAAAGAGTTTGTCCCACACCCCGCAGTAGATTCACTCCGCGAACTGAAGATTGACTCGATGTCTCCATTGCAAGCCTTTGATGCCTTGCGAAAATTGCAAACAATTGTGGTCGACAACTAATTTCAACAGACGGCTTCGTCTGTTCAGGCTGAAAGCCTGAAATTATTTAGCCTGGGGTCAAGGCCGCCTCGGCCGCGACCCCAGGAAGAAGGCATTGGGATCGCACTCTGAAGGAGTGCAGCTTCTTCGAACGTCAAAAGAAAAACGGCCGCCGAGGCAGCCGTTTCTCAAAAATGTCTTTGAAAACCAAATATCAACCTTGTTTACCGCCGCCGACGGCCCGCAATCACAAGCCCGCCAATCATCGCAAGTCCCGCGCCGGGCGCCGGAATCACGCGAATGCTGGTGGTGAAATAGGTCGTCGAACTGCCTGCAGCGTTCCACAGATAGCGAGCGTCCAAGCTGATGTCTGGCCGCGTTCCCCACGTGGCGCCACCAGCGTTTCCCCCAACATCGGTAGGAGCGCCAAACGCCGAAGCCCAGCCAGTGGTATTGCACTGCCAGTCCGCAACGTTCGTAAGCAGTCCTTGCGTTCCGTTAATAAAAGAAGCATCAGTATTGCTGAGGCTGAACTGGCCAATGAACATCGCCGGTGGGCCCTGGTCAACAGCTTCGATGTGGATGTAGTAGGTGCCGCCGGTCTCAAGCGCGACAGATCCGCTGTATGTCTGCTGCCAGTTAAAGCCGCTCAGGAACAGTGTTCCCTGGGTATTCTGATCCTGACTGATATAGGCATTGAACACGTTGTCAACCGCGATCGAAGCAGTCAATATGGGCTGAGCAATCGCAGATCCAGCAACAAGGGCAACACATCCGGCAACCATCGACTTCAAAACGCGCATAACAACTCCACGAAAAAATAGATAGATGTACGTGAACTCAAATATGCCACACGTCCTCAAACCTGCCACCCAATCACACCGTTTGCCCCGAAAATCGCTACTTTGGTGGCAAAATCGTCTTTAATTCCCGCAGGGGTTTGTTCGTAACCGCGACAATTCCAACCACAATCAGCGTCCCGATGCCGCCAGAAACAACCGAAATCAGCGGCGTAAACCAGTTCGCTACCAGCCCAGATTCAAACGCACCCAATTCGTTCGAGATATCAATGAACATCGAGTTCACCGCCGACACCCGACCCCGAAGCGAATCCGGTGTCCGCATCTGCACCAGCACATGGCGGATGACCACCGAAATGTTGTCCACTGCACCCTGCACGAAAAGGAAGAAGAACGCAAAGTAGGCATTGGTCGAATACCCAAAGCCAATCACGGCAAGCGCCCAAAGCACGACCGCAATCAGGAACGTGCGCCCGGCATTCTTAAATGGCGGCCGATGTGCCAGCACAATCGCGCTGACAACCGAGCCCATAAATATCGCTGACTTCAGCAACCCGTAGCCAGTCGACTCTACATGCAGAATGTCTTTGGCATACACCGGCAACAGCGCGACTGCGCCACCCAGGAATACCCCAATGCAGTCAATCGCCAGCGCGCCAAACACCGGCTTATCGCGATAGACAAATGACATTCCACCAAAGAGAGTCCCTGGCGAGAACTTAGCCGAACTCGCCGGCGCCTGCTCCACAAGTGGATTCACCCGCGTCGTAGTCAGGCAAAAGAACAACATGAAGAGCGCGGAGATAGTGTACGTTTCCCATGCGGTATGCCTCATTGCGTACAGCAACCCGGCGAGAATGGGTCCGAGCACGCCACTGACATAGAAAAGTCCAGTGCTCCATGTCACTGCATTATGAAACGTTTCTTGTGGAATGATCAGCGGCATGAACGACCCGCGCGCTGGACCATTGAACGCTCGCGTACACCCCAGAAGTGCGAGAAGTACATACCCGATCCATAGTGGGCCAACCTCGCGCGACCAGATCGCGAGTGCCGCCATAATGACCGCGAATGCCAGCTGCGTGAATGTAAGGATTGATCGCCGATTGAAATTGTCGGCAACATGCCCGCCTAGAAGGGAGAGAATCAGAACCGGAAGTGCACGTGCAAGACCAACATAGCCCAGGTGAAGTTCCGACCCGGTCCGCTCGTAGATCTCCCACGCGATCGCGGCGGCGAGCATCTGATGCCCGAGCGTGGACAGAAAAAAACCGCTGGAATACCAGCGGAAGTTTGACAGTCGAAGTGCGGCGTATGGATCGTGCGTGCTCAAGCCTGCGAGTGTACGTTGGCTGCGCCAGCGATGGACCAATTTTTGCCATCGCGAATCACGGGCCGGTACAGCGTGTCGCGCTCAACCGGCTTGAACCCTGCCTCGCGGATCGCCTTCTGAAGCGTTCCAACATTGACTTCCTGGTGCGTGCTCGCGCCCCCGACGTGGGTGATGTCGTACCAGACAACCGTCCCATCAATGTCATCTGCGCCAGACTGAAGCATGACCTGCGCCATCGGCAATGTCTGCATAATCCAGAATGCCTTGAGATGCGGGAAGTTGTCAAGCATGAGGCGGGCCACCGCAAGCGTGCGGTAGTTCTCCAGCCCCGAAGGTCCAGCAAGCTTTTCAAGTTCCGAGCCATCGGGAAAGAACGGGAGCGGAATAAGTGTCTGGAAATACCCCGCCGCCGGCAGACCCTTGGCTGCACGTTTGGCGGCCATTTCCAATGGAAGCGGTGTACCCGGAGCGGTCAGCGTGACTTCGCCAATTTCATTCGGTTGATATCCCAGACGCGTGAGCGATGTATCCTGCGCCTTGCGAAGCATGTCTAGGTGAACCAGCCGATCATCGCGTGTCTCGATATGTCCATACAGCATCGTGGCATTTGAATTCATGCCAAGCTCATGCGCGACATCGTGAACTGTCAGCCACACATCAGACCGGATCTTGCCTTTGAACGCCTCATCATGCACACGGTCATCAAAGACTTCAGCTCCGCCGCCCGGCAGGGAGCCCAGACCAGCGGCCTGAAGTTCAGACAAGATGTATCTGATCGCCTCGCGCCGCGCGGTGATTGCGTTGTCATCGCTGCCAGTCGCTCCCTTGTACACCTTTGAGATTTTGGCGAGGTGCACAAGCTCTACTGCCGTAAATGCTTTCAGGTGCAGGTTGGGCGCAACCTCCTTAATTCCTCGCAGCATGTCGGTGTAGTAGGAGAAGGGGAGGTACGGGTGAAGTCCACCGACGATGTGCATCTCGGTAGCGCCACTATCAACTGCCCCTCGGGCTTGATCCTGGATATACGAGAGATCGCGGGTGTACGCCTTGGCGTCATCTTTGCGAGCATAGAAGTCGCAGAACTTGCATGAGAGTGCGCAGATGTTGGAGTAATTCAGGTGGCGGTTGATGTTGTAATACGCGCGATCGCCATGGAAGCGGCGGCGGACGGTGTCGGCCATTGCCAGGACCGACCAGATGTCCTGGGTATCGAAGAGAATGCGGCCGTCTTCGATGGACAGACGGTCGCCGCGGTTGAGCTTGGATTGGATGGCATCCAGGCGAGAGTCGCGTGTGATCAGCGGTTTAATCGGGGATTCTGAGAGTGTGGCATTCATAGTTTCAAAGGATACTGAAAGTTGAGAAAGTATAGGACCGGGGGCGGGTGGAGGCAGGATAAGCGATAACTCTTTCAGGTCCCAGGTGTGTATGTGCGGATTGTGCATTCTGCGGCGGTTGGGCCAAGCGGAGTGGGGCAGATCACCGAAAGCGAGGGGAGGCTTTGGATGTGAAAGCCGATTAACGGTATGAGTCACTTCTTACGCAATCGGACCCCCCCAATGAGTGCATCAAGCCCAAATGTCAATCCGTCTTCCGCCAAAGTTGCGCCATCGTCTGCGCGGGCGAACTCGCTGGGCATCGATCAAAAAACGCTCGAGGGGGTTGTCAAGAAGCTGGACGTTCCCCTGCCCAAAGACACGAAACTTAAGCGTGGATTTGTTCGATGGCCATTTCCTGAAGCACACCTCGAGCTTCTGGTACTGAGTTCCGGCGGCGGAACGACGTCGGTGCGGGTTGCGGCTCGAAATCTCTCGTGCGGCGGAATCGGTATCCTGCATCGAAGCTTTCTGCACCCTGGAACCCGCATTCGTGTGCGGCTGCGGAGCATCTCTCGGGGAATTGTTGAAATCAGCGGCGCGATTTCGCGATGCACGTTCAAAGGCGGAGTGCTGCACGATATTGGAATCCGCTTTGACAAACCAATTGACATTCATGAGTTTTCCAGCCCTGACCTTTTTGATGAGCGATACACGCTTGAGACCATCAGCCCCGAAGAGATTTCCGGCAACGTGCTTTACATTGAAGACTCGCCGATGGACAGCAAGCTGGTCAAGCATTTCCTTCGCTCCACCAAAGTGTCGTTGACAGTCGCGGCAAGCTGTGGTGAAGCCCTGGCAGTCAACAAGCGGGACACCGCGGTGATTCTCTGCGATTACCACCTTCCTGATGCAGATGCGCCCGAGATCGTCCGCCGGCTTCGCGAAGGTGGAACAACGGCGCCGATCATTGTGGTGACAAGTGATAGCTCCAGAACAATGCGTGAGATTCTCTGGCAGATGGGCGCGAACGCATTTCTGCTGAAGCCATTGACCGAGGTTCGATTGCATCGTGCACTGGGAGAGTTTCTGCTCTCGACCAGGTGGACGAGTCGTACCAATGGCGGTCTCGACGCCGAATCGCTCGAGGCGATGGACAGCGCATTTGCCGAAGAACTGGTCGCGGGCAAACAGTTGCTTGTGAAATTTGTCCAGGAAAAAAAACACAAAGATGCGCGGGCAGTGTGTAGCAGGCTCGCGGCCACAGCGAGCCGACTTGAACTCGAGAACCTCGCCAAACTGGCGGAGGCGGCGGGCACGGCACTTGCAAAGTCTGAGAGCTGCGAAGGCGCCATCCTGGAGCTCGCCGCTCTTATGAGTGCATTTGAAAAACAGTCTGAACTTTCCTGAGAGGCCGGATATGCGAATGGAAGGGTCTACTCCCAGGCCATCTCGATTTTCGAGCAAGGTGAACAGCCTGGGCCTCGCCGCGAGCGGCCTGGAACAGGTTCTTGATGTGCTCGATCTGAAATCGACGATTGATTCGCGGCGGAGAGGTTTTGTCCGGTGGCCCTTTCGAAAAGAGTCGGTCGAACTTGTCGTGATACGCAAGGGGCAGCCTGATCAATCACTGGTGCTTGCATGCCGGAATATTTCAAGCCAGGGAATGAGCCTCTTGCACTGCGCATATCTGCAGCCGGGGACTCTGTGCGCGGTATCGATCCCAGGACCTGCAAAACGCGTGGTGACCGGGCGGATTGTTCGATGTGCGCATCGCACGGGAATGATGCATGAGGTTGGAGTGGAATTCGCGAGGCCAATTGATCTCCGAGAATTTGTCCCCGCTTCAATTCAGCTCAAACCACGCGCGCTTGAAAAAATTGACGCAAACAACCTTCGAGGAGTACTCATTCACTTTTCCCAGTCGCGTGAAGAGAGAACTGCAATGCGGGAGAGGTTTCGATCGGCACCGCTCCTTCTTAAGAGTGTGGCGGATGAAAGTGCGTTAATTCATCAGGTTTCGCTGGGGTGCGATGCGGTCCTGATCGATGCCCCACGCGAACAACTGAAGGAACTGAGCAAAGCCATTCGCCAGGAGTCGCGTGTTGTAGTGGGCGGTGTTGCGCTGACGAGTATCGAAGCCCGGATGATTCAATTGAGTATCGGCGGTCTTGCGGGAGTAGTGATTCGGCCATTTACACAAGAATCCGTCACGCGTTTTGTGGCGGAATTGCTGCATATGAGTCGCGTAGACGCAATGGCGGAAACTGGAACCCCCTCAACTCGGACCATGCAGCAACTTCGAACCGAGTTTGAGGCAGCGGTTGCCAATGGGGACATACGCGTCTGTGAAACGATCTGTCAGGCAATTGAGGTTGCAGCGTGTGATGCAGGGCTCGACGAACTTGCATTTGCCGCCGCACATGTGCATGCACATTTACATCGAGCGGGACCACTCACCCGTGAGCAGTTGTCGGGGATCGCTGTTCCGCTGGTTGTTCAGTTGAATTCTGGCGGCAGATGGAGTGCGGCATGAGCATGAAAAAGGCCGCGGTTATGCGGCCTTTTGAGGTGGAGTCAGGTGTGCTTATTGCTTGATCTGGACCACGCTGATTTTTTCGATCAACATCTCATATACCCATTTCACGTCTTCATCGCCCAGGCGGATGCATCCCATGCTCTTAGTTTGTCCGATTGAGTCGGGTTCAATCGTGCCGTGAATGCCAAGGCCCTTGTAGCTTGAAGATGGGCCAACGCCTTCGAGGCCAACCCAGCGTTCGCCGATTGGGTTCTTGGGGTCTTTGGCGGTAAATCGCTCGCCGGTGCGTGGGTTCACCCATGAAGGGTCGTTCATCTTGTTGCGAACGGTGAAGTCGCCGACTGGTGTGCCATCATTTTCACCCAGGCCGACATTGAACGACCGGATGAAAATCCATTGATCGGGCTCATCGGGGGAACCCGCGAAGACATCGGCTTTAAATTCGCTCTTGTGGACGATCGCGTGAAACGGGCCGCGCGGGACACGCAAGATCTGGCCAATGCGAAGCGCGCCCGGGTTAGAGAGTTTGTTAATACGAGCAATGAGCTCCCAGGAAATAGGAAGTTGGAGCTTCTTTGGAAGCGTGGCAAGACGATCGCCAGGGACAATTTTGTACTCTTCGAGTGTCGAATCACCTGGAATGATCTTGGTTCCAAACATGATGTCGTCATTGATCTTGGTCAGTTTTTCACGCACGATCGCGTGATCCGCGGCGGTCGAGCGGGAGTCGATCAGCGCCTTGGAAAGAATGGTGCGCGCGGCGAGAACGTTCCCTTTGAGAAGTTCGGCCTCGCCATTCTGGATCATTCCCAAGACATCGCTGGCGCTCGCGGTGGCGGGCAGCGGCTGAGTAGTCGGTACTGCAGTGTTCGGATTTGCTGCCACTGTGTTGCCACCTGTGACATCAACTGGAGTGGGCTTCTGTGTGACTGGAGTAATTGCCGGATTGGTTGACGGAGGATTTCCCTGCTTCACAATCACTGGCGCCGGCTCGGGGTTCGAAGGCTTTGAATCGATCTGCGCGGGAGTAGTGGGGTTCGTGATTGCTGCAACGGGCGTTTGATCCCCTGGAGTTTTGATCGGGGAGTCAGTTTTGATTTCCGAAGTTTCCAGTGGCGGCAATGCCTCTGTCGCTGTCTTATTTCTGAACACAGCAACGCCAGCGAAAACAGCGCACGCGCCAACGAGCACCACAAGCGCTACAACGACTGGGTCGAAGCCCTTTGTTCCGCCAGCGGATGCACCGCTGCGGCCTAATTCACCTGAACGATCGGTCTGAGATGGAAGCGCCATAATTCGGATCCTTCCTTAATGGGCAACTGACTCCGCGTGCACAACCTCCCATGTCGTACATTCCTCGCGGCGGCAAGAGCTTTCGGATTGTCTGGGCGATTCTTGGCTGGTTGGATGCGAATGTGAAGGAATTGAGCATGAACTGACAGATGATGAACCACAAATGTCGTGCTTCAAGGCAGGCGTTACAATTAGGAGTATGTTAGTATTGGTGAGCAGTGAGTGATTTTGTCATTGAATTGAAGATCGGTACAACAGGTTGCGAGTCGACTCGGATGCACTCGCGAATATCAAGCTTCAGCCCTAAAGCGAGGAGATTTCGGCCGCCTGCACTGGTGGAAACGGTTTCGAACAAGCGATCGTGCCCGATGCTTTCATTGCGCCAGAGTTTGAGCATGATGAGAGCCTGGTCATCGGCCTCGATGGTGTGACGAGAACTCGCCGGGTTACTCGTGAGTCGCTCAATGAATGCGCCGGCGGCGAGGCAATCTTCCATGGAGACTTTGCCGCCTGTCCCAGCACAGAGAATGTTGATCGGAAGGTCGATGTTGGAAAGAAACTGCGAAAGAGCCGAGAGGTTTGCCAGCGATCCGATGGTGATGAGTGCTGCGCCAGCGGCCTGAGCATGAAAGATGGCGCGGGTTCCATTGGTTGTAGTAAAGATGAGACGCCTGAGGCTCATTCGCGCACGCGTGTATTCGAGCGGAGAATTTGCAAGATCGAACCCCTCGATGCGGATGCCGTGGCGTTCTCCTCCGAGGAGATCAGACGATTTGCGTAATGAAAAAGCCTGTTCTGGAGTCTGGACTGGGATTATCTCCGTGGCACCATTTGCAAGTGCTGTCGCAATAGTTGTTGAGGCGCGTAAAAGGTCAATGACTATGACTGCGGATCCGGCGAGAACGGATTGAGAGGCGTGTTCGGGGAGTGCGAATGCAGCAAGCGGGAGAAGCATGAACGAGAGTAGAGGTCAAATGTGATGTTCGTGGCCGCATCGTGTGTTGCGCAGGATTTTCAGGCCGCGGAATTGCGACGATTTGATGTTCTGATCGAGATGCCGCGCGAAGGCAACTGGCGCTGAGAAGCAGTCATGAGAGAGAGCGTGTAGAAGAGGCTCTGCATGGCATCAGACCTGGATGGGGTTTGACCTTGGCGCACACCAATGGCCTTCGAGCCAGGGATGGCGGCGAGAGCTGATGCGAGGATTTGAAGATTCGTTGGCAGGTTGACTGAGCGTGACATAGGAAAGCTCCATTTTCGGCACAACTAACTATGCCGATACTGGTTGAACGCAGAGGCAGTTTGGAGATCACGCGGAATATGAGAGAATTTTCTCAGATGGGATGCGGATGGGATAGGCACAGGATGCCTGCTGCGAACTGGAACCCCGCGCCAGCTGAGAGGCGAGGCCAACGCGGCGGGGTCCGACTTCGATTGCGATGAATGGCCTCTGAAATACCCAAACGGATATCTAAATTACTATTTCTTGAAACAATTCTACAAGTTCCGTGGCATTTCTCAAGCTGTGTGGCACATTGTTCTAGGACCCGTGGTGAGATTCTGAACCGCACCCCTTGGTGTTGGAGAAGCAGGAGAATTGAATGAAGACGCGTTCACCCTTATCGAAACAGAGGCGCGGAATTCGTGCTTCAGTCGCTCCAACTGTCGCAGCGCTTTTGGCGGCCATGAGTTTTGGTAGTTCGCTGCGAGCAGACACGACGCCGCCAGCGATGCTTGATCCCAATCTCCAGGTGACAACGGTTTTGAATACCGGGCTGATTCAGCCGATCGGGATTGTTTTCCTTGCGAACAACGATTTTCTGGTCCTTGAAAAGGCATCAGGCCAGATCAAGCGAGTCGTTGGCGGTGTGATCCAGCCTGTCGCGGTTCTTGACCTGGCGGTGAACTCTGCTTCGGAGCGGGGATTGCTGAGCATGGCGCTTGATCCAAACTTCGCAACTAACAATTTTGCGTATATCCGCTGGACAGAAAGCAGCACTGGAGTAGATACCAATGTGACTCTTGAAACCACGCTGCTTGGGAATCGAGTTGATCGATACATCTGGAACGGCACTGCGTTCACATTTGATCGCAATGTGATCCGGATGCGTGCACTCCAGACTGACAACGTAGTGGTGCCCGGGCACCCTGGCACGAATAACACTGGCAATCCCGCGGGCAATCATAATGGTGGCGTGATTCGAATCGGTCCCGATGGGAAGTTGTATATTTACATGGGTGACCAGGGACGCCGTGGATGGATGCAGAATCTGCCCAATGGTCCATTTCTTACAGCGCCTCTTGTAGATGACACCTTTGGCGGGCCCGCTCCTGACGATGCGCATCTCTCAGGGGTGATTCTTCGCGTGAACACTGATGGCTCCGCCCCGAGCGACAACCCCTTCTTTGGAACGGGCGCTGCAATTGGTGGAGAAGTTGGAGCCAACATTCAGAAGGTATTCTCATACGGGCACCGAAACGGGTTTGGGCACGCGTTTGATCCGGTGTCTGGAGCGCTCTGGGTGACTGAGAACGCGGACGATGCGTATAGCGAACTGAACAGGGTGGTTCCAGGAATGAACGGCGGGTGGATTCAAATGGGCGGTCCTATGAGCCGCCTTGCAGATTTCAAGCTGATTGAAACAACGCTTTTCAACGGTGCATTGCAGCAACTTCGGTTTCCTCCGACGCGCCTTGCGTATACACCGGCCGCAGCGTTTTCGAGGCTTTTTATGCTGCCGGGCGCGATTTATGTTGATCCGGAGTTCAGCTGGAGATTTGAGATCGGTCCAGCTGGAACAACTTTTGTAAACGGTGATGCTCTGGGCACGGAATACAACGGCACGCTGTGGATTGGCTCAGCACGCAGTAATGCGCAAGTGGGGGCCAATGGGGGAAGCCTTTATCGGATGAGACTAACAGCGGATCGACTTCATGTTGATGTGAGTGCCGATCCGCGGCTTGCCGACCTGGTCGCAGACAATTTGTTCAGAGCTCAGAAGTTCGATGGGACCGAGAGCGAATCGATCCGAATCGGCACGGGCTTTGGAATTACTACCGATATTGAGCAGGGCCCGGACGGCAACCTGTACGTTGTATCAAACACTGATAATGCGATCTATCGCATCAGTCGCAATCTCTCCCGGCCTCACAATGGAGTACGTCGTCAGACAATCACCCCTTCCGGAGTTGAACCCAAATGAAAATGAATACACACGCTTTGATGTCTACAGCAATGTCGGTTCTCTTCATAGGAACGGCGTACGGACGCCCGGACCTCATCACCAATGGCAGCTTTGAACTCGGGTTCAACGGCTGGACCAGGGCGGATCAGATTGGAAGCGATGGGACGTTTCAAGATCAAACAGGGACTATCAGCCCGATCAACGGACTTGTGGTTCAGGCTCCGCCCGATGGACTTCATGCGGCGATGACAGATGCCACCGGACCAGGATCGCATGTGCTCTATCAGGATATTTTTATTCCCGCCGGGTCTACTGGTGGTACGTTGGCGTTCTCGTATTTTGTGAACAACACTGCTGCTGCGTTCACAACTCCGGCGACGCTGGACTTTGCGACACCGGCCTTGAATCAGCAGGCTCGAGTGGATTTCCTTCATGTAAGCGCAGATCCATTCAGCACGAACACAGCGGATGTGATGCAGAATGTGTTTCAGACCCTGGTCGGGTCTGCGCTGGTGACGGGCTACAACGTCGTGACGGTTGATGTCACTTCACTCATTCTGGAGCATGCCGGCGAAACGCTCCGACTTCGTTTCGCAGAGACAGACAACGTCAACATTTTCAACTTCGGTGTTGATGCTGTGAGCTTGAATGTGATTCCTGCGCCACCAGTGATACTGCTGGGCGCAACGGCGCTGTTCCTGAAACGGCGGACTCGACGCTGAAATTTGGTTTATTTGCGATACGCGCCCGCGACCTTTGCCATCGCCTCTGCGACAATGCGGAAGTGATCATCGCTGAGGTCGTGGTGCATCGGAAGCGCCAGCACCTGTGTCGCGAGCAGGTCCGCGACTGGTGTGTTGTTCTTATCGAACTTGGCAAGCGCGGGCTGCTTGGGCAATGGGCGCGGGTAGTGCACTGCATTGGGGACGCCTTCGGCTTGCAGCGCCTTGGCGAACTGATCGCGTGTGCAGGTGAATTTGTTGGTATCGATCTTGATGACGTAGAGGTGGTAGGCGCTTTGTGAGCCCGGAGTCTGCAGCAGTGGGGTGATGCCATCGATGGGAGCGAAGAGTCGATCGTATCGAGCCGCGTTGAGCTGGCGCTGGCGAGTCTGGGCTTCGAGGCGGTCGAGCTTGGAGCACCCAATTGCGCCGGTGATGTCGTTCATGCGGTAGTTGTAACCGATTGACTCATGCAGGTACTTGTCGGTCTCGCCGTGTGAGCGGAGGAGTTTGATGCTCTTGGCGAGCGCATCATCGTTACAGGAAAGCAGCCCGCCTTCGCCCGTGCCGAGGTTCTTGGTGGCGTAGAAGGAGTAGGTGACGACATCGCCGAACTTGCCGAGGGGTTGACCCTTGTATGTAGAAAGGTGAGCCTGGGCTGCGTCGTATACAACCTTGAGATTGTGCTTGGCGGCGAGAGCTTGAACGGCATCGATATCAACGGGACAGCCGTACAAGTGAGTCGCGGCGATGCCCTTGGTTTTCGAAGTGACTTTCTTCGCGGCATCAGCCATGTCGATCTGGCCGGTTTCGGGAATCGCATCTACAAATACCGGAATACATCCGCGAGCGACGACCATTGACACCGTGGCAATGTACGTCCAGGCTGGGACGAGAATCTCATCACCGGGTTGGAAGAGCGGTTCGTATGCAAGCTGCAATGCACAGGTTCCGTTGGCGCAGGTCATTGCGTGCTTGGCGCCAGTCATGCTGCCGAATCGACGTTCGAGTTCATCACATTTGGTTGCTGCGCGGAGCATGCCTGAATGAAGCACTCGCATCGCCGCGCCAATATCGCTATCGGACAATCCAGTGGACATAAAGGGCACTGGCTTTGCGGAGATCGGGGTGCCCCCATTTACTGCAAGAGTGGCGGCGGGGACGGAGGCTGAAGCGCTCAGGGTGGCAGTGGCCAATGCGGAACTCCTCGTAACGGTGTGACCCTGGGGCGCGTGATCGCGGGTCCAGAGGAACCAGGGGAGGTAAGTTTAGCGCAAAGTTGAACGGTCGGAATTCTGGAAAGTTGAGAGATTGGAATCTGTAAGGGCAACTTTCCGCAATAGGGTCCGTATAGTTGTCCGCATGAGAACCAGCAGCATGATCGGGACCGCCCACACCATGGCGGCCATACTAGCGATCGGCGCGTTCACGGTTTTGAGCACGAGTCGGGCGAATGCTTTGGACGAACAGTCCCAAGTTGCCGCGGCTGTGTCGATTCCGTTTGACGAGCTGACCGAATCCTTTCAGGGATACAAATGTTTCGCGCGCCCAAATAAGGATGCGCAAATGGGTTTTTCAAACCCGAATCGCGTGACCGAGGTGCTCGTCAAGAGCGGCCAGCGCGTGAAGAAGGGCGAGATCCTCATCCGCGGGGACGATGCCGAAGACATCATTGCGCTCGACCTGCAGAAGATTCGCGCCAAGTCAAAGTCGACAGTCGAGCGTGCGCGTGCCCAAGCGGAACTTGCGAAACTTGAGAACGACAAGATTGAAAAAGTGTCGCAGGGAAACGCCGCGACACCGCAGGAAATTGATCGTGCGCGGTTAAGCTACGCCGCGGCGAAAGCAGATTTTGAAACCGCTGAAGTTGAGCAGTTGCAGCAGGAGATCGCGGTAGATCGATTGCAGGCACGCGTTGATCGGGCACGAATCATCGCGCCGTTCGACGGCGTTGTCGACTTTGTAAAGGTCGATGCTGGCCAGCAGACCAACGAGAACGACAAGATTCTGCGCGTAGTCAACGTCAGCCCGCTCTGGATTGATGTTCCGGCGCTGACCCCGGAAACAGTCCAGCTGGGAACACGCATCGGCGATGAAGCATGGGTGCTGATGGATGTGGCGGGCAAGCCGCGTGTGATGAAGGCCAAGGTTATTGAATTGGCGCCGACTGCCGATGCATCCAGCCGCACACGTCAGGTTCGATTGGAGCTTGCAAATCCGGATCGCGCTGACGGAACCATTGGTGAATTGGTCGCGGGCGAACCGGCTTGGGTTCGATTCACCGCACCCAGTGAAGAGTGGAACGCAAAGCTGCAGGGCGCGATGGCGATGACAACAGGAGCGGCGAAGTGATCGAGATTTCAAATGTTCGAGCGCCGGGCTGGCAACGAGTTGTCGCAGAACTCTCTGCTCCAGCGGCGGACGACCGCACGTTTCTGGCTCGCATGCTGCAAATCCTTGGGCAGGTGTCCAACGCCAGACAAGCAGTGCTGTTTGCACTTTCAGTGCGGCCAGCAGATGCAGTCGAGGGCGGCGCCGGCGGGGCACAGAGCTCCAGCTCGGTAGAACCCAAAGCCGCGATGGTGTACGTCGCATCAGGAACCACTGCGCCAGGCGGGATCGACACACAGGTGCAAAGTGAAGCCGGAATCGAATCGCTGAATGAAGCGCGCGAGGCCGTGATCAAGGCAGTTGCGACGCGGCAGATGGTCGTATTCTCGCTGGAAAAAACCGATACCTTATATGATGATCGCGGCGCAGGAACGATGGTCGCAGTGCCGATCGCTGGCGGAGGACCAGGTGAACCTGGCGCAAGCGAAGTTCGCGGTGTGATCACTCTCCTTCTTGAAGGGCGCTCGCGCCAGGCATTGCAAACGACGCTCGCGTTGATCGAAGTTGTCGCGGGATACATATTCCTGCACGGGGCGAATCAATCCCTCAAGCGCACGCGGCAAGCCTCAGCAAGTCTTGATCTCGCAGCACGCTTAATCGCGGCGATCAACGCAGCGCCGAGTTACAAGGGCGCAAACATCCAGTTTGTGAACGATCTTGGTCGCCAGATTCGGGCAGAGCGAGTCTCGCTGGGCTGGATCACAGGCGGAACTCAGCCGCGTGGCAAGCTGTATTGCAAAGTGATCGCGATGAGCGACACTGAGAACGTCGATCGGCGCATGAACACGGTGCAGAAGATCGAAGCCGCGATGGATGAGGCGATGGACCAGGGGCAACCCGTGGTGTTTCCCCCGCCGCCGGCGCAGGGAGAAGAGGCCGATTTCCTGTTGGCGCAGGCAGTGGTGCATGCACACAAGGAACTTGCATCGCGAGATGCAAATCTGAAAATCGCGTCACTGCCGATGCGTGTCAATGACCGCATCGTGGGCGTGGTAACGATCGAGACTACGAGCAAGGAACCGATTTCGATTCCAACGATTGAACTGGTACAGGCGACGCTTGATCTGGTGAGCCCGGTGCTGGAAATTCGGCGGTCGGATGACTTGCCACTGCACAAGCGAACTCTGGCAGAATCGATGAAGTTGGCGGCGGTGCTTGTGGGACCGAAACACACAGCGTGGAAGGCTGCGGGCCTGGCGCTGTCGTTGCTGTTGATTCTTGCAGCGGTCATTCCGTTGCCGTATCGCGTCGGTGCGGAAATGGAATTGCAGCCGCGCGAGCCGCGGACAATTTCAGCGCCGTTCGAAGGGACGATTGCAAGTATTGGTGCTAAGACCAAGCCGGGTGAGCGGGTTGAAGCCGGTGATGTGCTGCTTGAGTTTGATACTCATGAGGCAAAGATGTCACGGCTGGAGACGCTGAACGACATCAAGATGGCGAGGAAGAAGGCGGATGCGGCGAGCAAAGAAGGAAAGTTCTCTGATGCTCAGCAGGCCGATGCTCAGGCAGCGCAGGCTGAAGCAAAGCTGAATTTCTTTGATTATCGAATTTCGCAGGCCCAGGTGAAGGCTCCGATTTCCGGGACGATTATCGCCGGCGACTTGCGAGACAAGATTTTTGCGACGGTGCAGCTTGGGCAGCAGTTGTTGCAGATTGCGGATGTTCCAAATCTGCTGGTGCTGGTGAAGGTTGACGACCGCGATATCTCGCTGATTGAAGTAGGGATGAAGGGGCAGATTACGACCAAGTCAGATCCGGCTCGCGAGTTTGGATTTGTGGTTGAGCGGATCGTGCCCCTGAGCGAAGCCAAAGAAGGAAAGAACACGTTTGAAGTGCGCTGCAAGCTTGATGAAGCATCGCCAGCGCTGCGGCCGGGAATGCAGGGAATCGCGAAGTTTGATGTTGATAAGCGGAGTCTGCTGCGAATTGGCAGCCGCCGCATCGTGGACCAACTTCGCTTGTGGCTGTGGTGGTAATCCGCGGCAAACGGTAACAGGAATTTATGAGCGCAGAACGCCCGACATTTTCGCCATTCTGGCATCGCGTGAGAGCGATGAAGCCACGGTTGCGGCCGCATGTTCAGAGCACGCGGCAGTTTTATCGCGGCCAGCGCTGGCACGTGGTGCATGATCCTTCGAGCAATCAGTTTTACAGACTGAATCCGGTGGCGTATGAATTTGTCGCGCTGCTCGATGGCAATCGCACGGTTGATGAAGTGTGGCAGCTCGCACTGGCGAACCATGGCGATGATGCGCCAACGCAGCATGAAGCTATTCAGCTGATTTCGCAGTTGTACAGCTCAAACTTGCTTTCGGTGGACGATTCGCCGGAAGTGGATCAGTTGCTTCGCCGCGGCAGCGAGCGGCGTGCGAAGTTCATCCAGCAGCAGGCAATCGGCCTGATGTACTTCAAGATGCGGTTGTTCAATCCGGACCGGATTTTGACAGCTCTTGAGCCGATCATGCGGCCGGTGCTGAACAAGGTGGGCTTTGTAATCTGGGCGTTGTTTGTGATCGGGGTCGGGATTGCACTCATCCCGCACGCGACCGCGCTCAAGAACGGTGTCGATGCGACGATTACATCCACCAACTGGGGCTGGCTCGTCGGCGTATTTATTATCACCAAGCTCTGGCACGAACTGGGTCACGGAATCATTTGTAAGCGTTTCGGCGGCAACGTCCCCGAGTTTGGTGTCATGCTCCTGGTGCTCTTCCCGTCGCCATTTGTCGATGCATCCGCGTGCTGGACTTTCCAGTCGAAATGGAAGCGCATGGCAGTCGGCGCTGGCGGCATGATCTTCGAGTTGTTTCTCGCCGGTGTCGCTGCGATCATCTGGCTGAATACTCCGGACGGCTTGCTCCGGCAGATCGCCTACAACGCGATGTTCACCGCAAGCGTTTCAACAGTGCTCTTTAACGCGAATCCGCTCATGCGGTTCGACGGCTACTACATCCTCAGCGATTTGCTTGAGATTCCCAACCTTCAGCAACGCTCCACAGCGATGTTGAAGTTCTTCTTTGAGAAGTATGTGTATCGCATTCGCGATGCCTCGCCGCCGTCAAGCGTGCGCGATGAGCAGTTCTGGCTGTACCTCTACGGCGTGCTGAGCTTCTCGTATCGCATCTTTGTGTTCTTCTCGATTACGCTGTATCTGCTGGGAAAAATGTTCGCGATCGGCGTATTCCTGGCGATCTGGTCCGCAGCAGCTTGGTTCTTCATTCCCACATTCGGTTTCGTGCATTGGCTGGCGACGAACTCAAAACTTGGCGATCATCGTGTCAGGGCGGTGATGACAAGTCTGGCAATGATTGTTCTGGCTGTGCTCATCGTCGGTGTCATCCCGGCGCCTGATCGTCGACGCGGCGAGGGCGTTATCGAGTCGGTTCACAAATCTGGTATCTATGCGCAGGTAGATGGCTTTGTTGAGCAGGTGCACAAGCGGCCGGGCGAATGGGTAAAGAAGGACGAACCGATCGTCACCATGTACAGCAAGCAGCTTGAAGCAAGACTCGCATTGCTTGAGGGATTGCTGGTTGAAGCCGAGACCATCGAACGCAAGGCGATTGTCAATGATCCCGCGGAGGCTCAAATCGCAAAAGACCGCGTTGAAACAATGCGGACCCAGCGGGGAGTCCTCAGAGAGAAAAAGACAAAGCTGATCGTCCGGGCTCCGCACGATGGCGTCATTGTTACGGCGGACCCCATGCTGTTTATGGGGGCGCTGGTGAAAGAAGGCAAACCGATCTGCGAACTCGTCGATCCAAAGTCGATCCGCGTCGTCGCGGCGATGTCGCAGGACGAAGCGCTGTGGTTGTACGAACGCCCACGCGAAGACTACAACGTTGAAATGCGTCTGGTCTCCAATGTCGGCCACGTCTTTAGTGGCGGCAACGTGCGAGTCATTGATGCCGGTCAGCGGCGGCTAGCCCACCAGTCTTTGTCCTATCTCGGTGGCGGTTCGATCGAAACCGAACAGTCGCAGGAAGCCCAGGGAATGGCAAAGAACCCGCAGTTTGAAGTACAGATCGATCCGGTCCTTGAGGCCGATGGAAAGGCTGTTGACTGGCTTGGTCTGCCCGGCGAACGAGTTGCAGTTCGATTCGCACTCAAGTGGAGACCGCTGGCTGGCCAGTGGATCGATCGCATGCAGAAACTGGTCTATGGCAGAGTGAACCTGTAAGGGAGCGCTGAACACACGTGTCGCAGGTCTTGAGCAAATATCACGCGCTGTACGAGTCGATTCGCAGTCGGCGTAACAAGCCCGAACTGTCGAAGGGGCTCGACGGGATGTACAACCGCGCTGCGATGAAGTTGCGCAATCGCCGAATCAGCGTGTCCTTCCTGAGGCGCGAAGCCGAGACAATCGATTCGCTCAAATCCACGGTGCGCGACCTGAGCGTCGAATCGCTGCGAGATCAGATTCTTTCCGTGCGAGAGGCCTTTGTTCGCGGCCGTCAGGATGATGAATCTGTGCGGCGCGCGTTTGCCTACGTTCGCGAAGTTGCCCGCCGCGAAACTGGCGAAGAGCCATACCTTGTTCAATTGATGGGCGCTATGGCGCTCTACCACGGGCGAATCATCGAGATGCTCACCGGTGAAGGCAAAACGCTCACCGGCTCAATGGCCGCGCCGCTCATCGCCTGGCAGCACCGCTATCTGCATATCTTCACTGTCAATGACTACCTGGCAAAGCGCGATGCTGAATCGCGCAGTCGCATCTATTCAAAGTGCTTCTGCGAAGTGGGGTCGATCCAGCAAGAGCAGGACCCCGCCGAGCGTTTTGGAATTTACGCCCGTCACATCGTGTACGGAACTCCCAAGCAGATTACCGCCGACTATCTTCGAGACCAGATTCGCCTCGGCCGCATGAACACTGCCTGGGCTGGCCGCCAGATGCTCGCCGGTGTTGCGCACCTTCCCGGTGAATCTGGCATGGGGCCGATGATCCCCGGTCTGCGTGCGTGCATGGTCGATGAAGCCGATGCTGTGCTCGTCGATGAAGGCGTCGTCCCGCTCATTATCGCCCGGCCCCGCCGCGAAGATGACATGAGCAAGGTCTACCTCAAGGCCGCTGCCATCGCCACAAAACTCGACGAGGGTCCGGACTTCGAGGTCGATCACAATCGCCGCCGAGTAGACCTGAAACGCCGCGGATTTGAACGGCTCGAACAACTCTACGAACTCGTCCCCGATCCGCTCTGGAAAGCCCGACGCCGTGCTGAAGAATTAGTTCGCCAGGCCCTGGTCGCAAAATACTGCTACATCCGCGGCAAGCAATACGAAGTCGTCGAAGACCGCATCGTCATCGTCGATGAATACACCGGCCGCTTTCTGCCCGATCGCAACTGGGAACACGGTTTGCATCAGTCAGTCGAAGCAAAGGAAGGCGCGCAAGTTACGGCCGATCGTGAGACGCTTGCACGATTGAGCTTCCAGCGGTTTTATCGCACATATCCCTTTCTCTGCGGCATGACCGGCACCGCCGCTGATGCCACCGGCGAAATGGAATCAACGTACTCGCGACCAGTAACACGCATTCCTACTAATCGCCCAGTAGTTCGTACGCAGTGGCCTCTGCGTGTCTTCCGTTCGCAGACAGGAAAATGGGACGCGATCGTCGCATCGATCGAGGAGATCCACGCTCAAGGGCGGCCAATCCTCGTCGGTACTCGATCGGTTTCTGCAAGCGAATATCTGAGTAAGCGACTGCACGAACGCAACCTGCAGCACTTCCTGCTCAACGCTCACCATGACAAGGAAGAAGCAACCCTGATCGGTCAGGCTGGCCGCAGTGACTTGGAGCAAGGCGCGGCCATCACTGTCGCAACGAACATGGCTGGCCGCGGCACCGACATCAAGCCTGACCCAGGAGCCATCAAGGCTGGCGGCCTGCACGTGATCCTGACCGAAATGCACGGCGCCAAACGCATCGACCGCCAGTTCATCGGTCGTTCTGGTCGTCAGGGCGACCCCGGCTCCGCCCAGATCTTCGTCGCCATGGACGATGAGCTGTTGGTGCGTAGAGCTCCTTACTTTGCCAAGCTGCTCGAGAAATTCTCCACTCTCAAGGGTGGCGCAACCGCCGCGCTGGAGCGTGCGGTTACGCACAAAGGCGGCTGGGACGAACTCTCCGACCTTTGGGCCGGCCGCGGCGGCACGATTTTCCGCATTGCCCAGGGACGCAGCGAGGCCCACGATCGACGCTCACGAGATGCGGTTCTGAAGCAGGATGACTGGATCGACAAGTACATGCCGGGCATGTAGATAGCACTGAATCTCGCTTCTAATCTGGATGCTGCAACTCCAATCTCCTTCGACAGGTATCACTGGCGATATGATGACCGCCGAAAAGGAGTTGCAAGTGGCCTGGAAATTGACCCCTCTGCGGGGCGCAGTAGAACCCGTGATCCTTGGCCAGAACGCAATTGTGTTCGGACGCCACCCAGAAAACGCGGTGGTGCTTGATGATGACATGTGCTCGAGAAAGCACTGCCAGATTACCCTGGATTCTAAAGAGGGCTATGTCGTAAAGGACCTGGGCTCTCGCAATGGAACCAAGGTAAACGACCAGCGAATCCCGGGCCCGACGACCCTGCGACTGGGAGATGTGCTTCGAGTCGGGGGGCACGAGTTCCTGGTAGAGCGTGCAGAACCAGATGTGTCCAGCGCGGACTCATCAGTCATGGGCGCGGTGATCGATACTTCAATTGAGCGATCGATTTTTACCACCGATCCGCACGAAGCGTCTGCGGCAATCTCAACAGATTCACGCCAGCCTTCTAATTCACCAGATATCAAGCGTGCTGATGTCGATCTTCCCTGGCAGGAACAGTTGCTGTCGATGCTCGAGACGCTTCCGCCCAAGCTCCCCGAACCGGAGCGAGTCTCTATTATCGATGCGGGCGGGCAACCAAGTTCCGCGCTCCTTGGATCGTCAGATGGTCCCAATGCCGTTCGACTTCTCCTGCAGGTAGCCAGCAAAACTCGCGCAACTGACATTCACATTGAGCCCAAGCCCGAAATTTTCCACGTGCGCATGCGCATCGATGGTCAGATGCTGGCGATTCTTGAATTGCCCCGTCGTGTCGGCGAGTTGTTCTTTGGACTTGTGAAGACCGCCTGTCAGATTCGTTCCGCTGGCCGCGAAGCGATGCAGGAAGGTCATTTTTCCGCGACCTTCCCCGATCGCCGCGTTGATTTCCGAGTTTCATTTACTCCCAGTGTGCACGGTCAGAAACTGGTCATTCGCGTGCTTGATTCACGTGATATTCCCCGCTCGCTCGAAGAGATGGGCCTGCTCATGTATATGGCCGATCGCGTCGAACGCGTCTGCCGCCAGGATTCAGGATTGCTGCTTGTCTGTGGTCCAACCGGCTCAGGCAAGACCACCACGCTCTACAACGCCCTGCGCCGTGTAGATCGCGAGACTCGAAACGTCATCACCATCGAAGACCCGGTTGAGTATCAACTCGAAGGCGTCACCCAGATTCCAGTCGATGAAGACAAGGGCAACAGCTTCGGCTCAATGCTTCGCTCAGTTCTGCGCCAGGATCCCGATGTCATTCTCGTCGGCGAAGTACGCGATGAAGAGACCGCCCGCACTGCAATGCAGGCGGCGATGACCGGTCACGTCGTGTTCACAACGCTGCACGCCAAAGACAGCGTGACTGCGGTGTTTCGCCTGCTCGACTTAAAAGTTGAGCCGTACCTGGTCGCCAACGCGCTTGACCTTGTTCTGGCTCAGCGTCTCGTGCGTGTGCTCTGCGAAACCTGCAAACGCGAAATGCCGATCACCTCCAGTATCTCCTCTCGCCTGGGCAAGCACTTGCAAAGCAAGAATTTCATGTTCGGGCCCACTGGCTGCGTGAAGTGTCTCAACACCGGCTATCGCGGCCGCCGAGCACTCTTTGAGTTGCTCGAATTCACCGATGAACTTCGCGATGTCGTGCTACATAACCCAAGTATTGCTTCGATGAAAAAGGTCATCGAGAGCGGCCTCTTTACTACGCTTCCACAGTTCGGCTGGAGAATTGTCGCTGAGGGTGCAACCAGCCTGGAAGAAGTCGATCACGTTGCCGGATTGGGCTGAAGCCGTTGACCAGGATGGACCGGATGAATCTGATGAATCACTGGTGAGACTCTCGCCGCCAGGCTTCGTATGGGGCGATGCACGATCTGCTCATCTGCGATGATGTACAAGTCGTCGCCAGCTTCAACACGCGGCATCACGCCGCCAGTAAATCGGCTGAATGCTGGTAGAACACACATCTCTGGACTCCGCCAGAACGCAGGCAGGTGCGAACCTGCTCCCCCCAGGCCCAGTGAAACAGTGGGGTGCAGATGGCCGCAGAACGTGAATAATCCACGCGGCGCATCGGCGGGATCATGAACATACGCCAGCGGCCCCTCAATCAATTGCGGCACAAGGTCGATCTTCAAGTCCGCGGCAAACGGCCCCAGCTTTCGATCGTGATTCCCTTGAATAAAAATGGTCTGTACACCCAACATGGAGATGGTCGCGAAGGCATCACGCGCTGTGTCTACAACTTCCTGCGTAAGTCCGGTTCCAGCGTGAATCACATCTCCAAGAACAATCAGTCGACGAGCCTGGGTGCACTGGATCGTTTCATGTAGTCTCGAAAGCGATTCACACAGTATCGAACTATTGACCGATGCGGGAATCGGTGCGCCGTGCAAGCGCAGATGATCCCCTTTGCCAAGATGTAAATCTGCGATCAGTAGAGTCCTGCATGCGGGCAGAAAAACCGCTCGCTGAGGAAGCAAGTGGATGCTGTGCGAATGGATAGTGAGAACCGTCGGCACTTCGCAACGGTATCAAGTTCGAAGGTCTATGAAAAGCGAATCTGTCAAAGTGGGGGACAAGTTTTCAGCGCGTGTCGTATAACTGAAAGCGCTGTTTCAAGTTCCTGGCCCTGCGGCATCAACCGCGGCGGTCTTGTAATCGCGCCCCCTTCGCCCACGACACCGCATTCCTGCTGCATCAGTTTGATCAACTGAACAAAGTCATACGTTGTATCCATGCGCAATAGAGGCAGCATCCAGTGGTAGAGCGCATCCAACTTCTCGGACCTGCCGCCGCATGCAAGTTCAAACAGCACAACCGATTCCCGCGGCAGCGCGTTGACAACACCGGCAATCCAACCAACTGCTCCGGCCGCAACGCCTTCAACAATCAGGTCATCCATCCCCACAAACAGGGCCAGTCGATCTCCCAGCAATTCGCGGATCGCGGTTATTCTCCTGACATCGCCGCTGGATTCCTTAACCGCATGCAGGTTCGAGTGTGATGCCGCAAGTTCCGCGATCTGCGCCGGCGTCACATCGGTTCCGTAGGCAATCGGGTTGTTATAAAGCATGCACGAAAGAGAAGTCGCATTCAGTACGGCCGCAAAATGAGCCTTGGTTTCCCGCCAGGAGCCCTTGTACAAATATGGGGGTAACACCATAAGTCCTTTGCAGCCAGATGCTTGCGCCGTGCGTGCAAGTGCTACTGCGTCGGCGGTGCTCGCGGCGGCAATCGCCGCGATCATTGGGGTAGTACCCAGAGCGTTCGCACAGACTTTCCAAAGTGTTTCTTTCTCCTGAAGCGAAAGCGTAGAGCCTTCGCCAAGTGAGCCCGGAGCGACAATGCCGACCGCACCAGCATCAACAAGCAAGCGAACATGCTTGCTCAAGAAAGTTGTATCAAGTGCGAGCGATTTGGTAAATGGAGTCGTAATTGCAGGGATGACGCCCTTCCAGGACTGGCGATTCATTGATAGTTCTTTCTGAGTATCGAATTGGCCCAGATCACAATCGGATCCCGTTCACAAATGGATCCGATGGATCAAGCAGGAGTGTAGATTGGCTGCATATGTGCGCGTTCCCGCAAATCGAAGGAATCAAAGCGTTGCCGTCCTTGCGTAGCCAGCCCGTGAATGCTGATCCGATGATGCTTTCCTGCCGCCACTTCTGACCGAGCTCCAATTTGCCGGCCGCATGGAGGCTTGCAAGCTTGGCGCTTGTCCCGGTCCCACAAGGTGACCGGTCGTAAGCCTTTCCGGGGCAAAGCACGAAGTTCTTCGAATCACAGTCCGCGCGGGTAGGTGGCCCAAATATTTCGATGTGATCAATGTGTGCACCGTGTGCGCCAGTGATTCCGCGGCTCTCAAGTGATTTACGAATTGTCCATCCAAGCGAAGTAAGCCGATCAATATTCCCTGGCAGGACTGGAACGAGCGTTGATTCAGTCAGAAAAAACCAGTTGCCTCCCCATGCAACATCACCGCGGACAACATGCGTCTTACCTTCAAACTCGATCGATGTCTCGGCGCCCGCGGCGTGAAGATACGACTCAACATTCTCAAGGCAGACCGACCCATTCTCTGACAGCGACACTGCAACGTCGCCGACAGGAGTTTCAATGGTGTGCCTTCCCGGACCAATTCGACCCAGGTGGGCCAGGGTAACCGCAAGACCAATTGTTCCGTGACCGCACGAATGAAGTACGCCCACGTTGTTAAAGAAAATCACTCCGCACGCCGAGGTGGGTTTGACGGGGGGCACTATCAACGCCCCGACAATTGCATCGTTTCCACGCGGCTCGTTGACAATCGCCGACCGGAAAGAATCGTGTTGGCTGCGAAAAGCAGCGAGTTTCTCCGAAATTGTGCCTGATCCAAGATCCGGACCCCCGGATATCACCACACGTGTGGGCTCGCCTTCGGTATGGGAATCGATCACTTCAACGCGACCAAATGTATCGGATTTCGTGCGGTTTTGCATCTAGCTCAGTCTTTCGATCGAAGTGGAGTGACAGTCACAGCCATGGAGACACGACTTTCAATTCCATGAAAAACACAAAAAACCTGAAAATCTTCTATTCAGCTTTTAGGCCACACAGCCATTTCTAGGTATATTGTTGTGATTCGGCCTCAATAATCTTGACGAGTACCTTATTATGCTTCGAGCTTTGCGCACAGTTCAATCTTCGGCTACAGACCGACTTCGCATCGACATGCTCTCTGAGCTTGCGGAACCGTTTACAGCCGAAGAGCTTTTTGATTGCGTTGCTGACACTGTATATTTCATCAAGAATTCAAGGGCGGAATATGTGGTTGTGAATCGGACACTTGCAGACCGCTGCGGCGCGCAGGACAAATCCGCGCTGCTCGGCAAGACTGCCGATGAGATATTCCCCGAGCCCATGGGCCTGCTGTATCGTCAACAGGACGATTTGCTTTTGCGCACAGGCACCCCGATCCTCAATCAGCTCGAAGTTCACCTCTATCCAAACGGGGCGACTGGCTGGTGTATCACCAACAAGCTGCCTCTGCGGGGAGCACGTGGAAACGTCGTTGGACTCGTTGGAATATCTCGCGACATCCAGGCCGAGAACGAAAGCGAATATTCCGGTGTTGCAAAAGTTGTCAAGTTCATTCAGGCAAACCTGGAAAAGCCTTTCACGGTTGAACAACTCGCAAAGATGGCGGATCTTTCCTCGTTCCGCCTCGATCAACGAATTCGCAAACTGTTTCAGATGCCAATCGGACAGTTTGTTCAGAAGGCACGAATCGACTCAGCTATTCGCAAACTGCGGGAAGGTAACGACCCGATTGCCGCAATCGCTCTGGCCTGCGGATATTCCGATCAAAGCGCTTTCACACGCCAGTTCCGCCGCACAGTTGGCGTATCGCCAGCACAATTCCGCAAAGCCTGCCGCCCTGTGATTTAACGCTCTGTCGCCGCCCCAGCAATACACTCTCCGCCCACCTGGAGAGTTGTATGTTGAATCTCACGCCGGAAAGACTTGCTCACCTCAAAGCGCTGTCCTCGCGCTTTCCCACCGCAGATACCGCAATTACCGAAGCCGGTGCCCTCCGCGCTCAACTTACACTTCCCCGCGGCGTGGTCCACGTGATTTCAGATATCCATGGCGAAGATGCAAAACTGCGGCACGTCATTAACAACGCCTCCGGTGCGATTCGCCAGCTCGTCGAACAAATTCTCGGTTCAACGTTGAAGGAACCAGAAAAGTCACGCTTCCTCGCCGTCCTGTACTACCCCAGGGAATGGATCAACCGGTTCAGCCGCGACATCGTTGCCAGCGGCCAGCGCGTTGAATGGGTCTACCGCACCCTATTCCTTCAATTTGAAATCGTGCGGCACTTGCGCAGCACGTATCGCAGAGAACACTTTGAAGAACTCCTCCCTCGTGACTATCGCGAACTGTTCGTGGAACTTGGCTCTGGTCAGCGTCCCGAATACATCAAGGAATTGCTCCGCGGCCTTGGACTACATGATAAAGACTGGGGCGCAGTCCGCGCGGGCGCGAGACTGATCCGCAATCTTGCATGCGAAGAACTGCTCGTCATCGGCGACCTGGGCGATCGCGGACCGCGCATCGATCGAGTCATCGAGGCCCTCATGCGCCAACCTAAATGCAACGTCCTCTGGGGCAACCACGACATGATCTGGCTCGGAGCACATCTGGGTCACGAAGCCTGCATGTGGACCACACTGCGATTCAGCGCAAGATATCGCCAGGCGGCGCAGCTTGAAGAAGGCTACGGCATCTTGACAACGCCTCTTGAGAAACTCGTGCGCGAGGTCTACGGGGATGATCCGGCGGAGAGATTTACGCCCAAAGGCCAGGGATTGCGAGACCAGAGAATGGTCGCTCGCATGCAAAAAGCAATTGCAATCATGCAGTTCAAGTCTGAAGGTCGCATGATTGAGCAGCACCCCGAATGGAATCTCTCACACCGCCGCCTGCTTCACAAGATCAAGTTTGAGGGCGGCAAAGCAATCTCAGTGGAAATCGACGGCAAAGAGCACCGAATGCTCGATGGCTTCCTTCCAACGATCAACCCGGCTGATCCTTACGCCTACAGCCCGGAAGAGCAAGTGTGCATGGAAAGACTCAGAGAGTCTTTCACCCGCTCTGGCAAGTTGCGCGAGCACATGGAGTGGATGGTCCGTCACGGCCGCATGTGGACCAAGCGCGAAGAGGTCCTGTTCTTCCACGCGTGCGTACCAGTCGATGCAACTGGTGCGCCACAGAAACTCTTGATCGATGGCCAGGAACGAAGCGGCCGCCAGCTGATGGATGCTCTGGGTTCCATGGTCCGCCGCGCCATGCGAAAGCGCTGGTTCGGGCTTGATACCGACGCCGACTGGCTCTGGTACATGTGGGGAAGTCCGCAATCCCCGCTCTTTGGCAAAGACAAGCTCACCACGTTTGAGAGCTATTTCATTGCCGATAAAGAAACGCACAAAGAACATAAGAACGCGTATTTCGAACTGATGAACAATTCCGAGTTCATCAAGTCAGTCGGCCGACTCTTCGGTTGCAATGAAGACTGCCTGGTGGTGAACGGTCACGTTCCGGTAAAGGTCGAAAAGGGTGAAATGCCACTCAAGAAAGGTGGTAATGCAATCACCATTGATGGTGCGTTCAGCGAAGCATATGGAGATCGTGGCTATACCCTTGTTCTGCGGCCAGATCGAATCGACCTTGCCGAGCACTCGCCATTCACAGGTATCGAAGCCGTGATCACTTCTGGCTCAGATATCGTTCCGAAAATTACAACAATCCGCACGTATCCGGCCCCGAGAGCGGTCAGTGATACAGATGCCGGCGCAGAGGTCATTCGACTCATTGCCGACCTTGATGATCTCATCGAAGCCTATCGCGAGGGCGCGGTTGTTGAGGCTGATGCCAGACTTCGGTTCAATTAGAACTATCAAAAATCACTACAAACAAGCAAGCTCGTTCCGATTGTGACGCCTGCGTCGGGTAGTGGGCTTATCGGTTGGGTAGAAGTACCTCAAACAAGTATTGGGGTGTTTACCCTTTGGATGTCTATGCGCAACACCGATAGTGGGGGCACAGTTGATTGACTTCACACTCTCAAACGTGACATACAGGTGGTGTACATGTCGGCGCAGCCAAATCAGGTACTTCAGACAGTGCTATCGTGCCCGAATCTCCCAACGCTGCCAGCAGTGGCCCTGAAGGTTCTGGAATTGACAAGAGATCCACAGGTCGGATTGAACGACTTGGGCAAGGTAGTTCAAGCGGATCCGGCGCTCTCCGCAAAGGTATTAAAGACCGTGAACTCGTCAATCTTCGGATTGACCACCCAGTGTTCAAAGATCGACCGCGCACTTGCTTACCTCGGCCTGAACGCCGTCAAATCACTGGTGCTGGGTTTCAGCCTGGTTGATTGCACACGCGGTGTGACCAAGGGACGCGGACTCGATATGCAGGCACATTGGCGTCGCGCCACGTATTCTGCGGCGGGCGCTCGTGCAATCGCTCAGGTAACCAAGTCCTGCGATCCTGATGAAGCTTTTACTGCCGCGATCTTCGCGGATATTGGAGTGCTGGCGTCGTTCCTGGCTTTGGGTGATCGGTACTCAGATGTGCTAGAGGCGGCATTGGAACACGGCAAGCTCTCGGCGCACGAGATCGAAGTATTCAAGACATCGCACGGCGAGATCGGCGCAGAACTGGCGACTAAATGGAAGCTCCCTGCGCAGTATGTTGATGCGATCCGGTATCATCACAACTCAGAGTCCGCGCCGATGTCTTCCAGGTCGATGGCGAGAGTGGTGTCGCTTGGAGGCCTGCTGGCCGAGGCGATGTCTTCAACGCAGCCAAGATCTGCAGTACTGGCTGTCAACCGTGGAATGGCTGAGTGGTTTGGGAAACGCCCGGACAACATTGAGGACCTGCTCAGCAAAGTCTCCTCGGGCGCACAAGACCTCGGCCGGGTGTTTGAGAAAGATGTTGGGTCTGTGCCAAACATCGAATTCATCATGGCCGAGGCCAGTGAGCAGGCACTTGAAGCGCAGATGGCAACGCAGCGGGAATCAGTCCAGCTCCGCGCTCAGAACGAAGAGCTGGCAATTGCAAACATCACCGATGCATTAACTGGGGCAAAGAACCGCAAGAGCTTTGATGTCGCACTGAACGCGAGCTTCGAGCTATCTACAACCGCTCAGGTTCCGTTTTCCGTGATCTTTCTTGATGCGGATAAGTTCAAGAGTGTCAACGATCGATTCGGACATCCAGCTGGCGATGCGGTGCTGAAAATTCTCGCGCAGCGCATGAAAGCGACACTTGCCGGCGCTGGCGAACTGTACAGATATGGTGGCGAGGAGTTTGCGGTCATTGTTCCTGGAAACGGCCTGGTTGTTGCCGCAGAAATAGCAGAGCGGCTGCGAGTCGCCATCGAAGCTCCGCATTTTGACCTATCAGGTGTGGCAGGCGCGCCGGCGACACTTCCAGTTACGATCAGCCTTGGCGTTTCCGCGACAGATGTTGGAGTCTATGAAAATGGCACCGCTGTTGTGAAAGCAGCAGATGAAGCGGTCTATCGGTCTAAGCAGGAAGGGCGCAATCGGGTCACGGTCAGCGGCGCGCTGCCGTCTTCACAGGCTGTCGATACTTCGGGTCGGCGTCAGATACTTCTGATCGAGGATGATGCACTGGCATCAAAGCTCATTCAGCTCGCGTTCGCCAAACGCGCAGGGGTTGAAATCGTTCTGGTCCGGACTGTTGAAGAGGCTCTCAAGATCGTTTCCGGTTCATGGGTCGGCGCGATTGTCGATATGCACCTGCCTGACGGGCTGGGAACCGAGTTTATTCTCGCCGCACGCAGCAGGGGATTTGCGGCACCGATTCTGGCGATGTCGTCAGATGTGACAGCAAAGTCTCAAGCGATCCGAAGCGGTGCCACCGAGTTTATCGACAAGGTATCTCTGTGCCGCGATCTGGCAAAGTGGACCGGGACAATCGAAAGCTGGACCAGCACGCGGAAAGCCGCGTAAGTCGGGTTACTTCACCGGGTTTGCGTTGACATCAAGTATCACTGGTTCAGCAAGTCCAAGATCTTTGATCTGATCGAGAATAAGAGTTTTGTCGCCGACCAGAACCAGCACACCGCGGTCAAGACTCTCAACTACCTTCTGTGCTACAGCGTTCAGATCAGCGGCGGTGATGGTCGCTGACTCATTGATGTCTTTTGCAATTGTGGTGAATGGGACACCGTTTTCCACACGCACTTCCGCGGCGGAGAGAATGCCATCGAGCGCGGCGAACGACTCAACCGTTTCATTCTTATAAGTTTCGCGAGCTTTGGCTACTTCCGCATCGGTGATGTCGCCAGCGCGGAATCGGGCAAACTCGTTGGCAAATTCTTTGAGCGATGGACCGGTGACTTCAGCCTGTACGCGTGCGCCAGCGGTGAAATCGCCAGTCATGCGATGTTGATTGAAGTTGGATCGAGCGCCGTAGGTGTACCCGTGATCTTCGCGCAGGTTCTGGTTGAGACGGCTGGTAAAGCTGCCGCCGAGAATAGTGTTGAGCAGTTCAAGTTTGACGCGATCTGGCGAATCAAACTTGGAGCCGGGAGCCTGGTAACGAACAACAGTCTGGGTCGCGCCTGGGCGATCTACTACAACTACGCGCATCTTGCTCGATGCAGGATTTGAGAGATTGTCAGCGGCACGCGCCGCTGCGTTCGAATTCGACCAGCCTTTGAGTGCGGTTTCAAGCAAGGGTTTCAGTTCAGCTTCGGTAATGTCGCCAGCGACAAGGAGCGTGCTGTTGTCGGGCTGAATCGCCTGTTTCGCGGCGGACTTTACATCATCGAGCGACACCTCAGAAACGCTCGCAACATTGCCCGCGGCGGAAGTGGCGTATGGATTGCCTTTTCCGTAGAGCACCATATTGGCTACCTTGGCCGCGATCGCCGGGGCGGTGTCATCGGCCTGACGAAGATCGTCGAGATGCAATCCTTTGATACGATCGAAATCGCTGGAGTTCATCTGAGGACGCACGATGGCGTCACTGAACAATGAAATGCCGGTGTCCAGATTTCGCTTGAGCACAGTGAATGTTGCAGTCAGTGATTCTTCATCGGCACTGGCGGAGAAGCGGCCGCCGATGTCCTGCACTGCGTTTGCAAATTGTAGTGCATCGCGTGAGCCGGCGCCTTCAGAGAGCATTTGAGCGGCGAGTTCATGCACGCCTTCTTTGCCTGCGGGGTCGAGCGAGCCCTTTGATCCGGCGTGGAGCCGCAGGGAGACGAGCGGAATGTCCTTCTTGGTCCAGAGCATGACTTTCATGCCGCTGGAGAGGGTAAATTCGGCAGGTGCTGGAGTGGCGAAAGGTGTCGCGGCGGCCGATGGTGGGGCGATGTCGCGCTTTGATTCGGAACGCTGTGGCTCTTCAGGAAGTACGCGAGTGATGACTCGAGCGTTGAGGTCAAAGACCCTTGCGGACCATTGCTTCACGGAGTCGGGCGTTGCGTTGCGATAGCGGTCGAGGTCGCGCTTGAAGCTGTTGGGCTCGCCCCACGCGGCTTCGTATTCATTGAGCATCGCAGCCTTGCGCGGGATCGACTGGATCTCCGAGAGCATGGCAAGTTCTGATGTAGCTTTGGTGCGTTCGAGTTCCGCGGCAGTCGGGCCATCTTTTGCAAAGCGGACCAGTTCTTCGTCAATCACCTTCTCAACACGACCAAGATCGGTCCCTGGCGGCGTGAGGACGTTGACCTGGAAGAATGATGCGAGCGGGTATCCGTTCTGACTTGCGGAGACATCGGCGGCGAGTTTTTCATCCATGACCAGCCGCTTATAGAGGCGGCTGGCGTTGCCATCGGCCAGGACCATCGCTGCCAGCTTCATGTCCGCATCGCCTGGGCCGTAGGAATTAGGGCTGAAGAATGTGTACTGGACTCGCGACAACTGGACTTTGTCGATCGCTGTTGTGCGCTTCACGCCATCGATCTTGAGCGGGATGGCCTCTTTGGGAAGCGTGTACTTGCGCGGGACATCGCCGCCTCTTGGGAGAGTTCCATAGAGATCGTTGATCAGCGGCTTTATGACGGCTGGATCAAAATCGCCCGCGACGACCAATGAAGCGTTATTCGGTACGTAGAAGTTGGCGAAGAAATCGCGAACGTTGGTCACGTTCGCAGCTTCAAGATCTTCGTGGGTTCCAATCACGCCGGTGTAGTAGGGGTGGGTTGGCGGAAAGAGCATGGGCCAAAGCAGTTCATCGGCCTTGCCGTATGGCGCGTTCTCAACTACCTGGCGAAGTTCGTTGCGGACGACATCGCGCTGTTTGTCAACTTTCTCCGAGGTCATGTTCAGACCCATGTCTTCCAGGCGATCGGCATCGAGCCAGAGGAGTGTGGGCAGAAGGCTTGAAGGACCAGAGGAGAAGTAGTCGGTGCGGTGCAGGTCGGTGTTGGCGTTGTTGGCTCCGCCGCCGGTTTCCATGAGCACATCGAACTGATTGCCGGGGACGCGCTTAGATCCCATGAACATGAGGTGTTCAAAGAGGTGGGCAAAGCCTGATCGGCCCTTTGGTTCATCCTGAGCGCCCACGCTGTACCAGATGTTGATCGTGGCGATTGGCAGGTTGCGGTCTTGGTGCAGGATCACTTTCATGCCGTTTGGCAGCACGTATTTCTCAACGGGGACATCCTGGCCCGCCGCGAGCGAAGTGATGAATGCCAGGGAAGCAGAGAGGATTGGGAGCAGGCGTGTGCGCATAATGCACAGGATACGCGAGAAGAATTGCTCTGGCAGTTTGGGTGTCAACAATCGCCTCATGGTCAGAAAGCCTTTTCCGAAAGAACAAGTCGAAGTTGCACTGGTTGAATCGATCCATCCACGCGCGGTAGAACTGTGTGAGGCAGAGGGGTTTAAGGTCCGAGCGCTCAAGGGGGCGCCGGGGGATAAAGAGCTAAAAGAGTTGCTCGCGACAGCGCATGTGCTGGGAATCCGCTCCAAGACCGAATTGACGCAGGGGCATTTGCAGCACGCCGGGCGGTTGCTTGCGGTCGGGTGTTTTTGCATCGGGACCAACCAGGTTGCGACTGAGACTGCGTGCGATGGCGGAATACCCGTTTTCAATTCGCCGTTTTCAAATACGCGCAGTGTTGCAGAGTTGACGATCGCCGAAACCATCTCGCTGGTACGCGGCGTCTTTACCAAGTCGCAGCGGATGCACCGGGGTGAGTGGGACAAGTCCGCCGCGGGTGCACACGAAGTGCGCGGCCGCACGATTGGGATCGTGGGATATGGCCACATTGGTTCGCAGGTCAGCGTGATGGCCGAGGCGATGGGCATGAAAGTCGTGTTCTTTGACATCATTTCTAAACTCGCAATGGGGAACGCGCGGCGGATGACATCGCTGGCTGCACTTCTTGAAGTTGCTGATGTGGTGACCCTGCACGTGCCCGCGACCGCATCGACAAAGAACATGATCGGAGCCAAAGAGATTGCCAAGATGAAACCCGGCGCGATGCTGATCAATAACGCGCGTGGGAGTGTCGTCGATCTGACTGCGCTGGCTTCAGCGCTTGGCAAGAGTCGTCTGGGTGGTGCGGCTCTGGATGTGTTTCCAGTGGAACCATCGGCGGCGGGCGAGAAGTTCCAGAGTGACCTTTGCGGGTTGGACAATGTGATTCTTACGCCGCATATTGGGGGAAGTACCGAAGAGGCGCAGGAAGCTATCGCTGAAGATGTGTGCATGAAGTTGATCAAGTTTGTGAATAATGGGAGTACCACTGGCGCAGTGAATGTACCGCAGGTTGAGTTGCCGGGGCAAGGCGGAGAAGCGGAAGGGCCAGCAACTTCGCGGCGGCATCGCGTGCTGCACTTCCATCGCAATAGGCCGGGCGTGATGAAGAAAATCAACTCGGTCGCCGCGGACCTGGGAGCGAACATCTCAGCTCAGTATCTGCAGACGAACGACAAAATCGGGTATGTGGTTCTGGATGTTGATCCTACTGATGGGCAGCGGTTGACTGAGGGATTAAAGAAGGTGGAAGAGACGATTCGTTTGCGGATGCTTTGGTAATCGCAGCCTCAACTCGAGAGAACTTGCGGCCACATTCTGGGCACGGCGCATTACGCGGAGTGTTCACAAGATCGTAGTTGCAGCTTGCACAATGGTTGACTCTTGCTTTGGCGGCCAGTGCGACGACGAGCTGTGACGAGGTGATGCAACATGCGGCGACGGTGAACGCGCCGTGGATCACGGGATCGAGAAATGGTGCGAGCGCGGCGGCGGCGAGCAGGGAAAGCGTACCGGCAATCACGCCGCGGAAAAAGACGCTTAACAGGTAACGCGAGTCGGATCGCAAGAAGAGTCGGGGCCACACTCGATCGATGAGATCTGCCGCGAGCCAGTGACAGACCAGGGGAACGAGTGTGAGCATGATGAAGTAAGAGGTCTGAGCAGCAGGGGTGATCTCATCGCCGTGAAAGGTGAGTTTTCCTTGGCGAAAAAACACCAGTGCCGCCGCCGCGATCCATGCGGCCATTGTGCCGCCAGAATAGAAGATGAGTGGTCGAATTGATTGCGTAGTGTTCATCAGAAAATACCCCATAAGTTGACGATGCTGTTTGTGTTGGTTGCAGGTGGAGGAGTTGCGGGTACGCAGATTTTCCCCATGATGAAGCGATTGCTGGGTGGAACGCGGTCGAAGAGTGATGCGATGCTGTAGAAAGGGTCGTTTGCGGTGAGGCCGCTGCGTTCTTCAAATGGTGAGCGAGATTTTCCAAGTACAACGGCGGCGAGTACTGTCGCAGCGACCGCACTAATACGACAGGCAACACGTGCGACTTTGGCTCGAGCGGCGGCAAGACCGACCGGGCAATCTTGAGTGATGACAGTGCCATCAGAGCGCTGAAGCATTCGAACGCAGAGGTTTCCTTCGGTCCGTTTGATCAGATCGAGTGCTTCCTGCGTTGTCATATTGGAGAGGTTGTAGACGTTGAGCTTACATTCAGCACAGTGGCGAGCTTGATCTGTGCCACTCATTGACTCCCAGTCCATGGAACAGGGAGAAGCGATGCGAATATTTGGGAGTTGTGGCAGATTGATCGCGACCATGGCTTCCTCAGTTCTTGGCAGGTGTTACTGGAAGTGCGGGCGGCGGAGAAATCGGCACGCACATTTCGCCCTTGACGAACAAGGTCTGCGCCGGAGGAGCTTTCCCAAACATGGAAGCGATGCTTGCGAATGGGTCCTGCGAAACGAGTTCGTTGCTGCGGGCTCCATCAGTACTCAGGCGTCCAAATACCAGGGCGGTAAACAGAGAAGCGGCAATCGCGCCGAAACGAAGGGTCAAGCGTGTGAAATTGGCACGCAATGCGCGGAGGCCAACCGGACAATCTCGAGTCAAAATAGTGCCATCAGATCGCTGGTAATAACCGATGCAGAGTCGGCCCGTCGCAGATTGAATCAGTGTTTCAGCTTCACGGCGCGTCATATCTGAGAGATTGAACACGTTGAAATTGCATTGCTGGCAGAGGCGTACGCGGTCGTTGCCTTGCATGTCATCCCAATTCACGTTGCACGATGAGGCGATCTTCACGTTTTCGAGGACGGGCAGTGTGATTGTGGGCATAGGCAGCTCCGAATCAGGAAGTAGTTTGTACTAGTCATCTTGGATTGGGTTCCAAGTGGAGTAGGGGGCGTGACAATTGGGTGACAAAAGGGGGAGGTCCCAGAAGTGACGGAGTGGGAGAATGCCTTCCATTGTCGCGATGAACAGCTATTGGAGTGTTAATTGTGGCTTACGTGGTGAGGCAATACACAACCCTCCGATGAGCACCATGGCAGCACCCGCAATCGGATTGAAGATCACAAGCCACAATGGCTCGCGAGCCTTGTCAAAGAACTGGTCAGTGGTCATGCCGGGTCCACGCACATCCGTTAGTTCGGGAGCTTTGAGCGTCGAATAGCACACGATCATTCCAATCATCAGGACCAGACCCGCAAGCACCATTACCGGCTTAGTTCCGCGGCCGATTTTGGCGCACATCCACCCACCGATGAGGCCGCGAATCACGGTGATTGCCGCGATAGCGACGGCCAGGAGCATGCTGAACCTAAAGCTCGCGGGCTGCAACAGAGTATCAGGGCCCATGCCATACCACAGTCCAGAGAATACAACCATGGTGAGGCCAAACATGGCGATGAAGGAAACTATGACTGCGACAATTGATCTGATCATGGTGGATCCTTTGGCCGCGACTCGCACGGGTTCTTGAGTCTTCGGCATGATCGGACGTACTGGTTCAGCTAATTAGGCCCTTCAAGCTGGCTTGCCGGCAGTTGGACCCGGATGCGGGATGTGAAACAGGATGTGGGATCCGCTCGTTCACTCAGGCTTTCGCAGATGTGTGCGATTGTCCTGGTCGGTTGTTCAAGTTTTAGATCGGAACCCTTGAATTTCAGGACGAGTGGCGCCTCTGCGTCGAGCCGAACGAGAGCATCGTTGAGCAGCAGCCAGAATGAAGTGACCGTAGTCTCCGGGGCAACAATGAACACGTTGTTGTCAAGTGTTATATCGAGCAGGTCGCCGGCTTTCCGCACGCCATCGGCGGCGAGCCAATAGAAGCGAGTTTGAATGACATCATCCTGACGCCAGACAACGCGATGGGGGAGCGGATCGCGCGTGAACGCGGCCATCCACGGCACCGCTGATGCATCTTCGCGATCCATCCAGTGCGGTTTTCCTGGGTGAACTTCTACATGATGCGTGTAGCCTTTGGGATCGGCCTTGGCGAGTTCATCGAGCTTTGTTCCCCATTCCGCGGCGATGGTGTTGCGATTAAACGCGGCATCTTTTTCGCCAACATGAATAGCGAACGGGAGATTGCGAAGGCCCAGGGGCGAGGCTTCGTTGGGGTGGCCCGCCATCATGCTGGCGGCGGCGAATCTGTCGGCCATGCGCGGGGCGAGTTGATAGACACCATCGCCGCCGGCGGAGTAGCCCATGAGGTACACGCGATTGGGATTGACACCTTCGAAAAGGATTGCATCTTCGATGATGCGATCGAACATGAGATCAATGTGGTCTTGATGCCACATGTTCCAGGCATCGGTGGGGGCACGGGGTGCGAGGTAGATTCCTTCCGCGGGGGTGTAGAGGCGGATCTGGTTTCGCCATTGCTGGTCGTTGACTTTGGAGGTGGTGCTGCCGCCACCATGCATCGAAATGAAGAGAGAGCGGCCAGTTGCGGGAGCGTCGCCGAAGGTGCGAAAGTCGAACTTCATGGTCTTGTCGGCGAGCGAGATTTCTTTGGCGGTCCACTCCTTCTGGCGGTCGGTTCGTAGCTTTGTTGCGAGCGCCTCGTAGAGGAGTTGTGATGCTTCGGCGGCTTCTGATTCTGTTAGCGGGTGTTTTGCGAATGAAGATTCGGCGACCGAGGTGAGTGACCAGGTTGGAGCAGCGAGGGATTCTCGAAGGGAATCAAGGGGAGTGATGGAGATGGCAGCCCAGCAGATAGATAGAAGGAGCATTGAAGAGTTTAGAACAGGTTAGTCAGGAAGTGGGCGGCGATTCAGTAAATTCGCCGTTAGAAGCGGTCGTCGGATTGCACAGGACGGACGACTTTGAGAGCGCGATTGCCCTTGAACTGGCCGATTTGCACCATGAATTTGCGTTCGGTTTCGACCCACAGAGCAACCGGCGCGTTGGCGGGTTTGTCGGTGACGATGAGGTCGCCGGGGCGCATCGCGAGCAGGTCGCTTACGGAGATTGTGGTTTCGGCCAGGACGCCTGTGACCATGACCGGCGCGCGGCCCACAACTTTGCCCAGGTCTTGCTCGCTTTGGTTGTTGTTGTTTTGTTTGACAGCAAACCAGGACTGGCTCGCCAGTTCTTCCATGACTGGTTCGATGACGTTGTAGGGGATGCACAGGTTCATTGTGCCTGCGCGGTTTGACATCTTAAGTTCAAAGCCGATGACGACAACGACTTCGTTTGGCGGCACAATTTGAACCAGCTGCGGGTTCGACTCGGTTGATGCGACGCTGAAGTTCAACTTCCGAACACCAGACCAGGCTTCGGCGAGTGCAGACAGGCCGCGGTTTGTGACGCTGGAGATGAGACGCATTTCAATGAGTGTCATCGGGCGCTGTGGAATGAAGAGGTCGGTGGAACTGCCACCCATCAGGCGATCGATGATCGGATAGACGATCAGTGGGCTGACTTCGAGGCACATCTGGCCTTCAAGTGCATCGGCGACCACCAGGTTGAAGCTTGTGGGGTTGGGCAGGCCGGAGATGAACTCGGAGTAAGTCATCTGCTCGCATGTGGCGACTTTGACTTCGATAATGGTTCGAAGGAAACCGGAAAGCGAAGCGCCGAAATTTCGGGCGAAGGACTCGTGAAGAGTCTGAAGGGCCCGCATCTGGTCTTTAGAGACGCGTTCGGGGCGTTTGAAGTCGTATTGCTTTACTTCAGAGAAGTGCGGATCTCGCATTGAGCGACTGAAGATCTTGGGGACATCGTTGCCGGGCTGGTCTGCCGCCGACTGGACATTGTCAGCCAGGAGGGCATCGATCGAACTTTGGTCGAGTGTGTCAGACATACAATGAGATACCCTGCACTCACTGACCTGATCGGTGAGCGTCAGGGTTATCGACGCTCTGACGCCATTCTCTTGAAACCAAACGAGTCAAAGATGGTTAGGATTCCATGCGGTTCATGGCGGTTCTTGGAGCGATTACAGTTCTCACGCATCTCAGTTCCTTCAACCCTCTGTGAGGAATCCATGCAAAGCTTGTTTCGGCTGGTAGTTCAGAAGGTATTGCTGGTGAGTGTCATGGTCGCTGTGATTGGGACTGTGGCAGCGCGTCCTGTGATCGCCGGACCGCCGGTGAATGAGAGTGGCAAGGTCCAGGAATTCGATCCATCGACGCTGAGCGGTGGTGGGATTGGAGAGACTGATGAGAAGGTGACGCTGACGGCGAAGGTGAGCCGGACCGAGGTGACACCGGGAAGCCGATTTGTGATTGCGGTGATTCTCGACCATGCGCCGCATTGGCATAGTCATACGAATGATCCACAGGTTCCACCGACCTGGGATTTTGTACCGATTCCAACAGTGGTCAAAGTTCCGCCAGTTGATGGACTTGCGCTGGCGAGAATTCAGTGGCCCAAGCCAGACTTTGTCATCGCTGATTTGGCTGCAACTGGGAAACCTGAGCCTTACGGGGTTTTCAGCAATAGAGCTGTCATATATGTTCCGTTCAATGTTGAACCGAATGCAACTCCTGGGCCTCGCACTATTGAACTCACGGTGAGCTATCAAGCTTGTGATGACAAGGTGTGTCAGAATCCGGTGGATGACAAACTCAAGTTCACGGTCAATATTGGCGCCAAGGTAGTCGAAGCTGTTGATCAATCGGACTTTATTGGATTTGATATTGCTGGTTTTGAGTCTGCCAATGTCAAGAACGTGACATTTGCGTTCTTTGGCCTAGAACTGAAGGTAGATTCGGCCGGGACCATTGGCCTGTTGTTGTTGCTGTGTGCCGCGGTTTTGGGTGGATTCTTGCTGAACCTGACTCCGTGTGTTTTGCCGGTGATTCCGATTAAAATGATGGGATTGAGTCACGCTGCGGGGACCCGATCTCGAACGCTGCTGCTGGGCGTGATGATGGCAGTGGGTGTGATTGCGTTCTGGATCGCGATCGGCGCAGCGATTGCCTTTGTAAAGAGCTTTACCGCGGCGAATCAGCTGTTTCAGAACCCGTGGTTTTCCATTGGAGTTGGGTTGTTCATTGGGTTCATGGCAGTGGGGATGTTCGGCGCGTTTACGCTGAACTTGCCACAGTGGGTCTACGCGGTTGATCCCAAGCGAAACACCGTTGGCGGATCGGTGGTGTTTGGTGTGATGACAGCGGTGCTTTCGACGCCTTGCACTGCGCCGTTCGGCGGCGCCGCGATGGCCTGGGCCGCGACGCAGACTCTGTGGATCACGCTCGCAACGTTTGCCGCAATTGGATTTGGAATGGCGCTTCCGTACCTCATACTCGCGGCGTTCCCTCAACTTGTAAAGGGTGTTCCCAAGACGGGGCCAGCGAGCGAGTTGTTGAAGCAGGTCATGGGCCTGCTCATGATCGCAGTGGCGATTTTCTTTATCGGAGTGGGGCTGGACCCGATGTTCCGTGCGCCGGTTGACGAGCCGATTCGATTCCACTGGTGGCTGACGGCGGCGATGGTGGTGGGCGGCGTGGTGTGGATGATCTACCGTTTGTTCAAGCTCAAGGTCAGAATGTTGCCGCGGGCTGTGGTTTCGCTCGCTGGACTTGCGGTCGCAATCGGAATGGTGAAATTCACGATTTCAGAGACAGATCGTGGGCCGATTCAGTGGGTTGGATTCACCAACGAGCGATTCGCACAGGCGTTAAAAGAAAACAAAGTGGTCGTTACAGACTTCACTGCAGAATGGTGTCTCAACTGCAAGATACTAAAGAAGACAGTCTTGCATCGGCCTGAGGTCGTGGCCGCTCTGAACGATCCAAATGTGGTCGCGTTCAGGGTCGACCTGACTGGCGAGAACCTAGAGGGTCGAGCTCGGATGAACGAACTGAAGTGGCTCGGGATACCGCTCTTGACGATTCAGGGGCCAGACCATGGCCAGCCAGCCAAGTTTGATACTTATACGCCGCAGGTCGTGTTGGACACCATGGCTAAGGCAGGGTTCAAAGCAACTAAATCGCCGGCAGTTCGATGATACTGGCTGATATGGCGGATTGCTATAACCCCTTGTGGGACCAGAACAAGCGGCAAGTTCGGTGCAGTGGAACCCCATCGGGTTTCACGAGCGAATTGACACCGCATAACAACCGATCTATCGTCTTGGCCCTGTCAGACGGCTGGCGGGGACAAATTAGACGCTTGAGGGTGTAGCTCAGTGGTAGAGCGTCACGTTGCCAACGTGAAAGTCGCGCGTTCGAATCGCGTCACCCTCTTTCATGAAAAACGCCCGGCTCAGGAATGAGTCGGGCGTTTGTGTTTTTGCGGTTGCTATTAGGCGAGGCGTTTACGGGCGGCGGTGATGGCCGAGCGGACGGCCTTGGGTCCCGTGCCGCCAAGTACTTCGCGCTTCACAAGCCCGTATTCCAGCGGCAGCCACTTGTAGACATCTTTCTGGACAACTTTGGCATGAAGACGGAATTCGTCGAGCGAGAGTTCTTCGAGTGCTGCGCCTTTGGCAAGTGCATAGCGGACGATTTTGCCAACCTCTTCGTGGGCATCGCGGAAGGGGACGCCTTTAGAAACCAGGTAGTCGGCCAGGTCGGTGGCGTTTGAGTATCCACCCGCCGCGGATTTGCGGCAGTTTGCTTTCTTGAACTTGAGAGTTGCGATGACACGCGTGGCCATGCGGACGCTGAGGGACAAATGGTCCAAGGCGTCGAAAAGGCCTTCTTTGTCTTCCTGCAAGTCTTTGTTGTACGCGAGAGGCAGGCCTTTGAGAGTTGTCAGCAGGCCAACCAGGTCGCCGATGATGCGGCCGGACTTGCCGCGGATGAGTTCGGCAGCATCAGGGTTCTTCTTCTGCGGCATAAGACTGCTGCCGCTGGAGACGCTGTCATGCATTTCGACCAGGCCGAATTCCTGCGAGGCATAGTAGACGAGGTCTTCGGCCATGCGTGAAAGATGGACGGCGGTGATCGCGCTGGCGGCGAGAGTTTCGAGCGCGAAGTCACGGTCGGATGTCGCATCAAGAGAGTTGCGCGAAGCGGATGCAAAGCCCAGGGACTTGGCGAGTTTCTCGCGATCGATTTTGTACGTAGTGCCGGCAAGTGCGGCGGACCCGAGCGGGCAGATGTTGACTCGCTCGCGGGCGGAAGCGAACCGTGCGATATCACGATCGAGCATTTCCACATACGCAAGAGCCCAATGTGCGGCGAGAACCGGCTGGGCGCGCTGGACATGGGTGTAACCGGGGATGATCGTCTCGACTTCGCGATCAGCGAGCGAGATGAGCGCGGAATTCAGAGCTTTGAGTTCCGCGATGCGAGTATCGATTTCATCGCGTGTCCAGAGGCGGAGATCCGTGGCGACTTGGTCGTTGCGGCTGCGGCCGGTGTGAAGCTTCTTGCCCAGAGCGCCGACTTTTTCCACAAGCCATGACTCGACGAAACTATGAACATCTTCCTGACCACTGGCTGCGGGAATCGCGGGATTCTTGGTAATGATCTTCAGAAGGTCGTTGAGAGCTTTGACAAGCTTGGTATGCTCGGGCTTCGACAGCACGCCAGCGCGGGCGATTGCACCGGCCCACGCGATCGAGCCGGTGATATCTTGCTTGGTGAGGCGATGATCAAACGGCAGCGAATCGTTGAACGCTTTGAAGAGCGGGTCCGATGCCGCATCAAAGCGGCCGCCCCAGAGTTGTGCAGATTTAGATTTGGCCATCAATGAACTCCTTGAAGTCGAGCAAAAGTAGGACGAAAAAACGCCTGAGTCGGACTCAGGCGTTCTTGAGCATTCAGATTGTTAGATTACTCAGTGAGCGCCGCCCTGAGCCTTCAGAGCGCGGATGCGCTCTGGCAGCGAGAAGAGGCGGATGAAGCCTTCAGCGTGCTGCTGGTTGTAGACTTCTTCCTTGCCGAAGGTGGCGAAGGTTTCAGAGTACAGAGCATTGGGGCTCTTGCGCTGGATCGTGGTGGCTGTGCCCTTGTACAGGCGGACCACACACTCGCCATCGAGCTTGCTGGCGACGCTTTCAGCGAACGCACTCACTGCCTCGCGCAGCGGCGTGAACCAGCGGCCGTTATACACCATCTCTGCGAACCACAGGCCCATGTGCTCGTGGAAGTGGCGAGTCTCGCGATCGAGGACCATTTCCTCGATGCCCTTAAACGCTTCGACGATGATCGTGCCGCCGGGAGTCTCATAGAGGCCACGCGACTTCATGCCCACCAGACGATTCTCGACGAGATCAACGCGGCCGACGCCGTGCCTGCCGCCGATGTCGTTAAGTTTGGCAACCAGTGCATCGCCAGCCATCGCAACGCCATTGAGTGCAACGGGGCGGCCCTTCTTGAACGTCAGCGAGACGTTTTCAGCCTTGTCGGGCGCCTGCTGAGGATCAGCGGTGAGCATCCAGCAGTCATCGGGTGGTGCGTTCCAGGGGTTCTCAATCGCGCCACCTTCGTGGCTGATGTGCCAGAGATTGCGGTCGCGGCTGTAGAGCTTGGTGGCACTTGCCGTTGTTGGCACGTTATGTTTAGCCAGGTACGCCAGCAGATCTTCGCGTGAACGGAGATTCCACTTGCGCCACACGCTGATGACTTCCAGGTGCGGGGCGAGCGCGGAGTACGTCGCCTCGAAGCGCACCTGATCATTGCCCTTGCCGGTGCAGCCGTGCGAGAGTGCATCGCAACCGGTCTTGAGTGCAACATCGACCTGAGCCTTGGCGAGAATCGGGCGAGCGATCGCTGTTCCCAGCAAGTAGCGTCCTTCGTACATCGCGCCGGTGATCACCGTCGGGAACACGTACTGCTCGATGAATTCCTTCTGCAAGTTCACAACATGGCATTCGCTCGCGCCGGAGTTCTTGGCCTTTGCCTCCACGCCCGCGAGTTCATCTGAACCCTGGCCGACATCGCCAACAACCGCGACTACTTCCGCGCCGGGGTAATTCTCTTTGAGCCACGGGATCGCCGCGGATGTATCGAGGCCACCAGAATACGCGATGCAAATCTTCTTAGGCATTCCAAAACTCCAACTCGGCTATGGGCGAATTTTTTGCACAGGTTCAGCCGAAAAGTGCGAACAGCGTGATACGACTTGATAATAGGTACGCGATTACTTCACGCACCCTTAAACAGACAAGTGAGCAGTGCCATCTGGGCCCACATCCGATTCTCCGCCTGGTCATACACCACCGACTGCGGGCCATCCAGCACCGCATCGGTCACTTCCACGCCGCGGTGTGCCGGCAAACAGTGCATGAAAACCGCCTTTTGGGCGGCGATCTCCATCAGTGCGGAATTGACCTGATACTTCCCAAAAAGCTTCATCCTCCGCCCAGCTTCATCCTGCGAAGTCCCCATCGATGCCCAGACATCGGTGTAAATCGCATCGGCTCCGGCGGCACGCTTCAGGTCATTCGTCACCGTCACCGTCGCGCCGGTTTCCGCCGCCAGCGTCTCCGCTTCCTTCACAAACTCCGCCGCCGGCTCAAAGCCCTTAGGCGTAATCGCCACAACATTCGCCCCGCTCATCACCGTCGCGTGCATCAACGAGTGACAGACGTTGTTGCCATCGCCAACATACGCAACCGTCACTCCCTTGAGACTTCCAAAATGCTCGCTCAACGTCAGCACATCCGCCAGTGCCTGGCACGGATGGTGTTTATCGCACAACGCATTGATCACCGGGACGCTCGATGCCGCCGCCATCTTCACCAAGGTCTGGTGTTCAAACACGCGAGGGATAATGCAATCGATCCATCGCTCCAGGTTCTTCGCATAATCATGCACGCTCTCGCGCTGCCCAAGCCGCTGCTGACTGTGATCCATATAGATGCACTGCCCGCCGAGCTTGTTAACCCCAACTTCAAAGCTCAATCGCGTGCGCAGCGAGGGCTTCTCAAAAAGCAAAATACAGCTGCGATCTTCAAGCACCGTCTTGTACTTCCGCGGCGACTTCTTAATCTTCAGCGCAAGCTTCGTCAATTCCTGCACGCACTTGGGCGTCACACTCGCCAACGTCAGCAAGTCCGCGCCCTTGAGCATGCTCACACCCGCTGACTTTGAACTCTTAACCTTCGCCATCGTCTTTGCCTTCCTGCTTCCTGCCTTGATCATGGAATCACCCGCGTACCTACTTCGTTACCTTGTGCCCACAGTTTCAGCGGCTCTGCTGATTCTCCCGAAACAATCACTACCGCGATGCCCGCTTCCTTCGCAGTTTCCGCCGCCGTCCGCGCCTTCACCACCATGCCGCCACTGATCGTGCCATCGGCAATCAGCGCCTCAATCTGCGAGTGCGAGAGCTGCGCCTCAATTCCTCGTGCTCCCTTAATCCCCGCAACATCCGTGAGCAGAATCAATGTACTCGCGCCGATCCTTCGCGCCAGCCCAGTTGCAGCATCATCAGCATTCACATTCAGGAAATCGCCATTGTCATCAATTCCAATCGAGCTCACCACGGGAAGAAACTTCGCCGCCAGTAACGTCTTCAGCAGCGAGTCATCGGTCGCAGTCACTTCACCAACTCTGCCAGCATCAAACGCAAATCGCTTGGTCTTCCCCGTCTTTGCAATCTTGCCATCGCCCAGGCAGAGCCCAACTGCCCATCCGCCGCAGCGATTGATCGCACCGACCAACCCCTTATTCATCACGCCCGCGAGCACACCCACAATCTGCTCCACATGCTCCGGCGGCGTAATCCGAATCCCATCGCGCTTTTCGCTCACCAGCCCGAGCTTCGCAAGTTGCCGATCCACAGCCGCGCCGCCGCCATGCATCAGCACCACGCCATGTCGCTCGTGCAGACCCAGGATCACCTTCCAAAGCTCATCACGCCCGGTCTGCTCTTCCAGCGCCCGCCCACCAATCTTGATAATCAGCGGCCCGCTCATTGCCCAACACCTGCCTTCGAAGCCATCCCCATCGCCTCATCAAAACCAAACCGGATATTGAAACACTGCACCGCCTGACCCGATGCACCCTTCACCAAATTATCAATCGCGCTGCTCAGGATCACGTGCCCTTCAGCCGCATCAAACGCCAAACCAATATCGCAGAAGTTCGTGCCGCGGACATCCGCCGCCGCCGGCCATGTTCCCTTGCCCAACACTCGCACAAACGGCTCATCGCGATACGCCGCATCAAACAACTCGCGCACGCGAGCCTCGTCCCATCCCGGCGCAACATCCACATGCACCGTCGAAACAATCCCGCGATCAAACGGCCCAATCTGCGGCGTGAAAAGCGTCCGCGCCCCGCTGAACGCATCGATCTCCGGATTGTGCCGATGTGCCAAAACGTTGTACGCCTGAACACTCACTTCGCAGAAAAGACTCTTCACCGCGGCGGCCCGTCCAGCGCCAGACACGCCGCTGATCGAGTCGATAATCACGCGCGTCCCCGCACGAATCGCGCCGGCGCGCGCAAATGGTGCAACCGCCAGAATCGCGCTCGTCGGATAGCACCCAGGAACCGCAACCATGTCCGCAGTCTTGATCGCCGCACGATTGGTCTCAGGCTGCCCATACACCGCGGCGGCCAGCAGGTCTTTCGCTGTGTGTTCGAATCCATAGAACTTGGGATAGAGCGCAGCATCTTTCAATCTGAACGCACCGGAGAGATCAAAGACCGTGAGCCCAGCCGCACGCAGTGGGGGGGCGAGTTCCAAACTCACTTCATTGGGCGTCCCCAAAAAAACCGCATCGGGCTTGAGTGCTGCGCAAGCTTCAAGTTCATACGGCGACAGCGGCAGAGTGAGCCTCCCACGGAACCGCGGGAAGACTTCATCCATGCGCTGCACCTTGCCATCTTTCTCGCGCCTGGCCGAGCCAAACAGGCCAACGATCTCAGCCTGCGGATGGTGCAAGAAAATCTCAGCAAGCTCCGCGCCGCTATACCCACCAGCCCCAACGATCACAACCCGTTTCTTCACTTGAATCTCCACGAAGCACTTGAAGCGATCCGAAATCTCTCCACCCCTCTTCATCCCAGCGGGATGACCGAGAGTTGCCAGGGGTGGCTCGGCACCCCTGGAAAGCGAGCGCCATTGTCCCGCACCCCAGCGGGGTGCACGACTGCAACTCATTCAAATCAGTGTAACCGCATTGAACCCGCAACCCTTAATGTAACAGGCCCGCATCGCTGCGGGCCTGAGTGTTTGTCCCGAGTTGTAAGCGATTCAACCGTGACAAATTAGTTCACGAGCTTGGGAGCTCCGCCGCCAGCGGGACGCTGACCAGCGTTGATCTGAATCTCGCCGTTGCGTTCTTCGTACTGACGCACAACCTGTGCAAGGCTGATCGCGAGGCGCTTGGCGCCGCCCCAGTTCATGACAACGCGGCTGCCCACGCTGAACAGCATGGCCTGCTGCTGGCCCTGTTGCTGCGGCATAGGAAGGTTCATACCAAAGTCCATGACGACTTCATCAGGGGTGGTCGAGGTGCGAATCGTGTTGGCGTAAGTCGTGTGCATCTTCGACTCATCGATTTGGAGCTGAATCTGCTGGCCGCCTTGGTTGTTCTCTGCCATTGGTCTATCTGCCTTTCAAATATTCGAAGCAATCCTGGACAGCGCAAACACGCAGTGTGCAGTCTTGTCGGTTGCCGGGCCAATCTGTTCGTCCCTCAAGATCGATCAGTTCCCCGAATCGCCCGGACTGGGGGGAAGGAAGTGTACCAACCAAATCCCGTTTGTCCACTTTTCCCGATATTCAGATTTCGCGGCGTAATACCCGCATTCCTGTCGCAGAGTCGCCTCTGGAGACCCCGCGCGGACAGACGGACTCCTGCGTAAACCCGCAAGTGAAGTCGCAAACTCCACCTCCGCCGCCCAATTATCCTCGCCTCACCCCATCAACGCGCTGGTACCCCGCGACGTGAGTCCGGGGTGCTGACGACCTCCACTCACCAAACTACCTCAGACTCGCTACTCTGCAAAACTGAATTCCTAGCTCCTTGCCAAACCCGGAGACCGCATGCTCCCAGCACTGCCGACAATAAGGTGGCGTAAAAGACGCGATGAAGAGCAACAAGAACTCAACGATGGTGACCGTCCTGCGAACGAAGCGTTCCTCACAAGAATCCATCCCGATGCATTCCTCGCCTCAATGGAATCAATTTTCACGAAATACGTTCAAGCCATCCAGCAATGCGATCCCTCACCCGCCGGATTCCCACAAGTTATGAATGCCATCAAAGACTGCGTGTTGGCGGTAAACCATGTGAACAGGAATTATGATGGCTTTTCCGTTGAAACCGATGAGCGTGAGGTCATCTGTGCATTCATTGAAAATGTAATCATTGCAAGTGGTATCGATATTTCGGGCCTCGCCGCAGCAAACAACTGCACCCTTCACGAACTCACCGACCAGTGGCGAGATTGGTAGCCGGCTTGACTTCGGTTTCCCCTAATGCCTGTACCTTCCAGAGCGATTCACAAGACCTGACCAGGCTCAACACCTAGTCCTCATCGACTCCCGCGAACGCTCATGCGCCGCCGGACTCTCAAACCCCGCCGCCTTCGATCGCGCCCACGCCTTTTCAATAGACTCCGCGGCGGACGGCGTCTTGCAATCCGTATCCCCGTGATCAACCTCAATCGTCCCCAATCGCTTCGCAGCAGCAACCGCCGCCTTCCGCAGCGAGCTATTGCGATTGCCGATTGCAATCATCGCGCTGTTCATCGCATACTTCTGCACATTGGGCGCAGTGTGAATGCTCTTCTCAATCTGTGCCAGCCGATCCGCAAACCACGCATCCTCCGTCGCTTCATCAATCAACGCCATCGCACAAACAAGCGACCACGCCGCGAATTGAGTCGGGGCATCTTTCGCCTTCAGCCACTTATCCGCTTTCACGCGGCCATGTGGACTCTCCGCCGCCAAATGAGCGACATAGCCGCCACACATGCGAGCGGTGGGGGTGGCCGCCCAGCGGTCAAGCTCTTTGGAAGAAATGCCCGCGGGGTCAGCGATCTTCACCGCCAGGTTGAGCGCATCGAAATTCCCGGTATCCCACAACGCTTCCGCCAGCTCTTGATCGATTTTGATTTTCTTGTAGAGAACTTTGAGAGTGGCAAAACTGACGCCGAACATCGGCTCGACAGCGCCATGCCGCAGATATGTCTTTTTAGTCTGGGCCGAGCCGGCCTTTTCCAGGGCGGTCATCACTTCTTGGAAGCTCATGCGTGCGGCAGGAACTTTTGAAGGTTTCTTCGCGGCGGTCTTCGTCTTTGTGCTCGGCATTGGGTTCTCCTCTGTCGTGATGGTCTGCAAGCTCAGGCTGCGATTGTACCAAACCGCTCAACGCGGCGTGGCACCGGCATTCCTGTCGCAGAGTCGCCTCAGGAGACCCGGTGGGCTCTGTTTCTGTTTGACTCCTCACCTTCAACACTCAGCACCCAGCACTTTGGTTTCGCCCCATCCCGCCCCGGACGGGGCGCAGGGCTGTAGCCGGGGGTGAGCGAGTCGTCGGGCGCAACCCCCGGAAGAGCGGATTCTCCTCCCAGCCCCGGTCGGGGTGGCGGACTCCAGACCATCCCCACCTCCGCTCCCATCTCCTTCGACTCACCCCATATCCGCGCTGGTGCCCTGCGGCGTAAGCCCAGTGGCGCTGATGTTTGGTTGCATTATTCATTTCCGATTAACATTCCTCGTAAACAACATTGTCGAAAATTTGGAGTTGTTGAGATTTTGCGTCGGTCAATATGCAGGTTAAGTCGACCGCCATGCTGGCAGTCAGAAGGCGATCTGGCTGCGTCTTTGATCGCGCGAGAACTGACTGTCGTCAGGTCAGTACTACATGCATGCGATCGTGGGACAAAAAATCTGGCACCACGGTTGCAATAGGACCCTAGACCGACCAACGCCAAAGGGTGGAAGTCTGTGAATGGTGCGGACACGTTTGCAGCAGTTGTCGATAGTTTGTCGTCAAATGCGGGAGTCGTTCCGTCTTAGGAGTATTTCATGTCGTTAAAATCTAAAGATTTTGGTGAGATCGTTGCTAATCCCGGACCGAATTTCGTTCGTAGAGAGGGCGGAACAAAAATTGGAACAGCTGTTAATCATCCGCACATAGACAACCAAATCCGCACCAACAACGTTGTGACTGGGGACGTTACTGCTCAGGTTGAAAGAGCTCTGAACAAGCGGTTGCCAGTATCCGGTTCCACGATCTCCAAGTCACTCATTAGACCTGTTGAATAGGGGGCGTCTCTAGTACTGGAACGCCGCGCCTTTACTCCAGATGCTTTCACCAACTTTACACGAGCGGGCAGCCCGGCTCGGAGAGTCAACGAGCCCGAAACGTGCGCGAGCTGGGTTGCCGCTCTTTCCGCCCTAATTGACTTGCGGAAACACCACACCGTGCTTCTTCAACACCCCTTCGATCTCCGCCCGGTGTTGATCTGCGGCATGAACGGTGTGCTGAGAGTTCATTGACCTGATCGCGCCATCCGTAAACTCGCTCCGTGGCACATTGAGCAACCACTTGACGCGGTGGACACTGGCTGAATCTGCATCGACTAATTCCTGATCTTGACCCCAGAACTCGTACTCACCCTGCACAGTTCCGATCATCACCTCACCGTTATCTTCGATGAGATACGCGAAGAGATGATTTGGTTTCATGTCAAAAGCAAACCTGAGCGCATCGCCCGCCCAATGCGATATTCTCCCGGGCTTCTCGTTGGGGTAGTGTTTTGAGAGGGCGGCTACCATTAGCTCTTGAGTGTCAAACTTCGTCAGGTCCCCGGCCAAGACCCATCCGCAGCAAATGAATCCTTCTATTTCGCCGCGACGCGCACCAGCATTTTGGTGCGACATATGAACAGCCCAAGTCCGAGACGTGGAGCGTTTAGGCTGAGCCTTGATGAGGTCCTTCTCGTCGTACATCTTGCATAGTGGATCGTCATCATCAAAGTCCATAGCGGGATCTTATGCGTCTGTCAGCATTCGTTACCTGCTAGATTCGACGAAGATTTTCGCGTCAGACACAACGCACAACGCCAACAACTCCCCATCGCTATCGCGCACCTTACTCGGCAAGAGTGAGGCAACCATGCCAAAATGCACTTTGTGTCAGAACACAACAAGGAGTTCCTCTGCCTACATACCATGGCGGGGTTTCAACAACACCTAACCCCTAGACGGGCTTGTATGGAGGCTGACATGGCGACGGCTGATGGAAAACAGATTAGCAATCCTTACTCGACCGGTGGGGGCGGCCATAATTTTGAAACGCATGTTCAAGCATCTCTTGTCATTCTGATGTTGGCAGGCGGCTTCGCGCCCTGTCTGCCTTGCGATCCAATCAAAAAAATCAAACTACAAGGTCGGCATGCAGATTTCCACACCGACGACTTTATCGTGTTTACGACGAGTATCGATGGCGTCCATGAACGCAAACTCCTTGGACAGATCAAGCGCTCAATTAAGATATCCAAAAAAGATGAGAACTTTCAAAGCGTCATTGTCGCTGCATGGAGAGATTTCAAGAACCCGACAGTTTTTACCCAACAACAAGACGCATTCGTCCTCGTTACTGGGCCTCTGAACACCTCAGACACGAATGACGCGCGAGTTATTCTAGAGTGGGCTCGAAACTCAGAGACGTCCGCAGAGTTTCTGAGCAAAGTGAATACCGCGAATTTCAGCAGTGACATCAAACGAGAGAAGCTTGATGCATTCAGATCCCAAGTGACCAACGCTGCCGGGACGCCGATTTCGGACGAGGAGCTATTTCAGTTCTTACGTCATTTTCATCTAATCGGATACGACTTTGACGTTCGTTCCGGGATGATGCACGCTCTTCTTCACTCGGTAATCGGTCAATATGCGCCAGACAACGCCTCTGCAGTTTGGGGGCAAGTGCTAGGGGAGGTGATGCACGCGAATGAAAACGCTGGAACGATGTCCACCTCCACTCTCCCCGCAGATCTACGGGCGACATTTTCCAGGTCGACACGGGTTCTGATGCCTGAGTCTCTTGCCAGCAAGGTTCCTCCGGCCGACGCAAGGTCGTGGAAAGATCCCGAATTCGCCGGGGCACTCGTTCTTGCCAATATTCTGGGAGCATGGAACGAGAAATCTATGGGTGATAAGGGACTTATCGATTCCCTTACGCAAGGTAAAACAGCTGAATGGTTGGAGACAATGGGCGAGGCGCTCCAACTACACGACAGTCCGTTGTCGTTGCGAGGAAGTGTGTGGTCTGTCAAGAATCGCGGTGAAATGTGGCACGCATTGGGCTCGCGCATGTTGAACAGACATTTGAAATGGATCGAAGAGCAAACGCATATTGCACTTGGTGAACGCGACCCAAAATACTTGCTTGAGCCAGAAAAACGATTTGCTGCTAGTTTTTACGGAAGTGTGCCAGAATATTCAAAACAGTTGAGAAAAGGCATTGCCGAGACATTGGCACTGTTGGAAAACCGATCTGCTTCGTTGACCCACTGTGAAGTGAATGAGCCGCACTTAGTAGCGGTTCGCGCCGTCCGCAATACGCTCAGTAGCCAAGACTGGGTTCTGTGGGCGAGCATCAACGACCTCTTGCCTCTCCTAGCCGAGGCCGCACCAGTGGAATTTCTTACCGCCGTGGAAGCCGCACTTGTCAGTGATTCACATCCTTTCGATACGTTATTCGCCCAAGAAGGAGATGGAGTCTTCGGAGGCAATCTCTTGACCGGACTGCTCTGGGCGCTGGAAACCCTCGCTTGGGAGGAGCAGTATCTTGTCCGATCAACACTGTTACTAGCTTCACTTGCCGAGCTTGATCCGGGCGGAACGTGGGCAAATCGGCCCGCTAATTCGCTTTCTACGATTTTCCTTCCATGGTTGCCGCAGACTCGCGCTCCCTTATCAAAGCGGCTTGTCGCCGTTACGGCCATCGTGAAAGAGTGCCCCGAGGTGGGGTGGCGACTACTGATGAAGCTTCTTCCAAATGAGCGAAGCACTTCCATGGGGACGACTAAGCCGCTATGGCGAGAGCTCGTTCCAGAGAGCGATTCTCCTCGTTCCAATAAGGAATACTGGGAACAGATAATCGCTTACTCTGCAATGGCGACCGATCAAGCAATGGCCAATAAAGAGAAACTTCAGAAGCTTGTCGACCACCTTGACGTGCTTCCGCCGGATTCCACCCAAAAAATTCTAAACCACATTTTGTCGCCCGAAATTTGTGGTTTGTCGGAGTCAGAACGACTTGGACTATGGGAGTCGCTTATGAAGCTCGTTCGCAAGCACAGACGCTACTCTGATGCTGCGTGGGCGCTTCCTGAAGATCGCTTGGTTCCCGTCGAAGCTGTGACAGCGACAATTGCTCCCAAAAGCCCCGAATTGTCCTATAGAGCGCTGTTCGCTCAACAGGATTGGGCGCTATACGAGGAAAAAGGTAACTACGAACAACAAGATGCAAATTTGAATGCTCGACGCTGCGGTGCAGTCAGCCAAATTCTCTCGAACGGGGGCCTCGCGGCGGTCACCCAATTCGCGCAAACGGTAGAATCTCCTTCACGAGTAGGTGTTGCGCTAGGTGCTATCGAAGATGACAAAATAACAACTGATGTGCTGCCATCCCTGCTCAAGCCTGACGATCAAAGAAAATTAGCATTCGCGCGCGGCTACATCTTTGGGTGCTTTCAGCGAAAGAAGTGGACTTGGGTAGACCAACTTGACACTACGTCCTGGTCGGCCGAGGAGATTGCAGAAATGCTCGGTGTGCTGCCGTTTTCGCCTGAGGCTTGGCAGCGAGCGAGCGCAATCCTTGGCAACGAGGTCGCCAAATACTGGCGGACCGTGTCCGTAAATCCGTATCAGGCTTTACAAGGACTGACGGCCGCAGTTCAAGCCCTCATACAACACGGACGGCCAAGGGCTGCGATCGATTGCTTTGCGGCAGCAGTTCACCAGAAACACCAATTTGAAACGCAACCCGCTGTGTCGGCGCTCATAGCGGCGTTGTCTTCAGACGAATCCCCGAGCGCGATGCACGTAGACAGCGTTGTCACAGTGATACAAGCACTTCAGAACGATGAGACGATAGATTCGGAGTCTCTGCTGGCCGTGGAATGGGCCTATTTGCCGATCCTCAGAGACGGCAATGGCGCATCGCCGCGCTTTCTAGAATCACGGATCTGTTCAGATCCAAGTTTATTCTGCGAACTCATTCGAACTGCGTTTCGCGCCAGGAATAAACCCAAATCAGACAGCGAGCCGACCGAAGAACAGCGCTCCAAAGCCGAACATGCTTACCAGCTGCTTCAGGAATTGGAGAGAATTCCCGGCACCGACTCCAAGGGCGCACTGTCAGGCGACAACTTCTTGAGCTGGATCACAGAAGTAAAGGGTGAGTGCTCCAACTCTGGCCACTTGGAGATCGCGATGCATCTCATAGGACAGGTGCTGGTGCATTGCCCCGCAGATCCCGATGGCTTCTGGATTCATCGATCTGTCGCCGGTGCACTCGATTCCCCCGACATGAACGATCTTCGTGAAGGCTACCGCATTGGCGTGTTCAATTCGCGCGGTATGCACCATGTTGACCCGACGGGCAAGCCAGAGATAGAACTGGCTCGCAAGTTCAACCAACGTGCCGAGCAGATAGAGAATGCCGGTTTGCCCAGGTTCGCTTCGACCTTGCGGGAACTGGGGGATTCTTACAAACGCGAAGCCCAAGAAGTTATCTCTGAAAGCCGCTCTGAGCGAGAAGTTGACCGCAAAGAGTGACTTTGGTATCCGGCCTGTCGCCTCTCAAGGGGAAATCAAGTACTGCGTCTGCTACTTAGGACCTTTGACCGTCTAGGATTCGATTGTTATAGGACCTAAAATCAGAAATTCACGCTCACACAACCGAATTCTCTACCAAACGCAATTTACTCGCTTGACAAAGTCTTGTAAGCCTAGTACCTTGCCACACTATGACAAACACACACCCCACAAACGCACGTCCCGAATCCCCCAACCAGCTCGCCATCCTCATCGGCAACCTCAACTTTGCCATGAATTCCATCGAGCTTCCACCCCTCCCCGGCGAACCAGGATTCGAGGAATACCTCAGTAATCAGGCACTTTTGCAGCAATTGGAGTTGGCCCAGCACTTCCAGATCGCCCTCGATGTCGACCCCATGAACCAAGTCGCCGCGGCCGGCCTCTTCAAAGCCCTCGCCCTCATAGAAAAATCCCGCACCCGCGTCACACGCCCAACAAAACCAGATAAGACTGAGCCAAAAAAGCCCACCGAACGCGACATCGCGGCCGAATTCTTGAAAGCCGAACTCCTCCCCGGCCCGCGCCGAGTTGATGACCTGCTCTCACGCGGCCGCCTCATGGGTATCTCCGCCAGAACCCTTCAACGCGCCAAGCTAGACCTCAACATCGCCTCCAATCTCCACGTCATGCCCGACAAAGAACGCTTCTGGTCCTGGGCACTCCCAGAACACGCCCACTTCGCAGATCACAACCCGCCCCAGCCACGCCCCAAGTGCACAATGACCGATGACGAATACGCCGCCATGAAAGCTGAAAACGATGCCTACTACGCGGCTCAACCCCCAGTCTCCGACGACCTCGGCGGCCCAGTTGAAGTCAGCACTCAGAACTCAGCACCCAGCACTCTGTCAAAAGCGGCGATTCTGACCTAAAAACAAAAGGACGCCACTCGCCACCCAAAAACGTGGCGTCCTTTGAAAAAGTTGGCGTCCTTTCGTTTCTGACTCAATAAGTGGCATCCGGCTCACAGCCGGTGTCCCCGCTCCCGATCCCCGCCTTTGAACTTCCCAAATTTCAACTCTCAACTCTCAAATCTCAAATCGTTCTCCCTCGCCCCAGCTTCCATATAAGTCCTATCAGTCCTATTAGACCTATACGTCCTATCCGCCTCTCAACTCCCAACTTTCAACTCTCAAATCCCCTGGCCTTTTCCCATCCTGTCCATCCATATCCATCCATGTTAATACTGCCTTCCTCCCCTTGCACCACACCCCAACTTCCAGTAAACTCCCAACTCAACCCCGGAGGCTCCATGACCATCGACCCAGAACTCTACAAGAAAATCAGCGGCCGCAGCGGCGATCCCATGGATGCCTACGGCAAATCCCTCGCCCAGACTTCCAAGAAAGAATCAGAACGCAACACCGCCGTCTATTACGAAGAACTGCCGGGCGCTTCATACTTCAAATGGAAGTACATCTTTTCTTCGGTCGTCAGCCTGCTCGTACTCGGCGCAATCGTGTGGGGCGTCTTCTTCCGCTAGTTCTGGCCTTTCGTCTGGGCCGGTCTGGGAAGTCTGTGGCTAATTCTTGTGGGTTTCGTCTCGCCTTCCAGCGTGTCTGAATCGGGCAAACGCCCAAAACGCAACCAACCTGGGTCTCCACCCAGGTTAATTGCCACACAAGGAGCAACAGGTTCATTCACGGGAGCTATCAAGTCGTCTCGTAGCCGCTAAGCTGCGAGACAATGGTTTGTCAGATCTACTTCTTCCAGATCACTTAATCCGCACCCTCATAGCCGCCCGAGCTTTCTTCGCCATCAACATCGCTTCCCAACCGCTGAGCAATCAACCCACGAAGATGAGCATTTTCGCGGCGAGTCGCCTCAAGATCAAACACAAGGTACTTGGTGCTCAGACGCAGGTAATCAATCGCTTCCTGCAATTCAGCCATGGTCTTGCGAACGACTTCGTGGCGAGCCTTGGTGTCATTAGCAATCTGCATCAGTGCGTTGCGCTGTTCTTCAGGGAGCGCGTTGGCCTGGCTGATGAGATCGGACAGTTTAACCTGGAATTCGTTATCGCCCATTGGTCGTTTCCTCGTGTTTGCAGTTGTCGTGCAGCAGATGTGCCTCACGAAGAAACAAGAAGACAACGACCGTGCCAAAGCACACCGGCGCACCGTGCCAGCGGCGGAGTGACGTGTAATATGCATGAATTCAGGGGCGAAATCAGCGAAAGATAGTTTTCCGGACCTGGCGGCAGCGGGGCGATGCAGGTCCATCTATACCGTCTGTCGCAAAAACTCACCGATCGCTGTCGGCCCGCCTCATCGCCTGTTGTCCAGCTGGTGATGCGGTGCGAGCGACTTCAGCCAGGCCGGCCGGGTCTTGCTTCCGCACTTCGCGAAGCAGCGTCTTGAGATGTGCTTCCAGCTTGTTGCTGAATCGCCGGAAGGAGTCTTCGAGGTCCTGGCGGCTGAAGTGAGAGAGCGGGTCTTTGAGCTTGGTCTGCGCTGCGGCCCAGTCCAATAACGAGCCACCGTGCGAGGTGAAACGGTACTGGCTCAGCGTGGCTTCGAGCCTGCGCTTGGGAGTGGAAAACGGATCGGTGACAGCATCAGGCAGTTCAACCAGCATGGCCTTCAAATCACCATCAGTCGCGGCCTGAATCTTGGCCGCGAACACATCAGGCTCACCCGACCCCGAACGTGACAAACTAGTTCCCATATAACCTTCCTGGTGCTCTGCATTCGCAACCGCGGTCAAAAACGCGGTCGATGCCTGCTCAAACTTTGCTAAAGGCGCGATCCCTGTCGAGAGTGTCTTAAGGCCAGCGCGTTCGAACCGGAGCGTCAGCCTCTGACACTTCTTGCCTTCATGAGTTGTGGGTTCCGCCGAGACTACCACTGCTTGACCCCATTCGGGCCGGTTGCTGTGATACAGGCGATCCCCCGCCTTAAAGACGGTTTGCATGTGAATCAAAACTCCAACGCCAGCCAAGCTGGTCCGACACCTTGCCAGGGGCCAAAAAGCCCCAAATCGCTGCAAGTACTACATTCATCGAATAAGTCAGGTTGCAAGCCCAATTCAGATCTGGTCATTTCCGGCCATTTCGGGGGCTGGCCCGATGCGATCGAGGTGAATACTATCCCCTTCACACAGGCAACGCCATACGCCGCCAGCAAAGGGGGATATTCCCCCGGGGCTCGGAGTGTCGGCCTGCTACAGGAATTCCAGTCACATGATCCAAGCTCTCAAAAGCGATGACATTGTTCTTAAGGTCGGCGGCCGGTTCAAGCTCTGTGCATTGATCCAGCGTCGCCGCGTACAGCTCATGGAAGGCGCCCGGCCATTGGTGCCGCGTGATGGCCGCACCGAGCTGGAAATCGTCATCGAAGAGATCATGCAGGACAAGATCACTCTCGAGACGATGGATGCGTTCGAGTATCGCGCCAAGAACGGCAAGCAGCAGATCGAACACGTTGACGCGTGATTCTGGATTTATTGCGTTGGCATTGACCTATGCCCGCTAAACGTCGCAGTACCCGGTCGGCCACCAAGGCTTCGCAAAAAGCCCCGGCTGATCTTCTGCGCTTTTTGGATCCGGACTTCCTGGCTGAGCGAGTGGGCGGCAAGTCGGTGCTGCTGGGTGTGACTGGCGGCATCGCGGCCTACAAGACCTGCACAATCGCAAGCCGGCTGGCACAGGCTGGTGCCAAAGTGACGGTTGCGATGACCGAGGCAGCGACGCACTTTGTCACGCCGCTGACATTCCAATCGCTGTCAGGGCGGCCGGTGTATACATCATCATGGGACCACATCGAGTCAAGCGACCCGCAGCACATCTCGCTGGCGAGTTCGCTGGATATCGCGGTGGTTGCGCCATGCACGATGGACACGATGGCAAGATTGGCGAACGGGCAGACCAGCGATGTGCTGTCATTGATCTTGAGCGCGATAGACCGAAAGAAGACACCGGTGTTGCTGGCCCCATCGATGAACGATGTGATGTGGGCACAGGCTTCGACCCAGCGGAACTTGAAGACTCTGCAGGATGATGGATACGAAACGATCGGACCCGGCGATGGATGGATGGCGTGTCGGTCGGTGGGTCCGGGGCGAATGAGCGAGCCGGAGGCGATTGTCGCTGCGATGTGTGAGTTGCTGGGCTGACCTCCCACCAGCTCTGATATTCAATCTGAGAAATACCAGCCCGGTGGTTGCCGGCCACTGTCAAAACTCATCAAGGCCCAACCCCTTGCGGAGCGCATACCCAAACGAAACTCGCCGCTCTTAGGATCCAGGCTATAGATCCAGAGCCCGTCGCCGAATGTCGGTGATTCGTAGGTTGCACCACTCCAGTCCTGGAGTTTTTGCAGGTCTGCCGGATATGCGCCGACAGTTTTCTGAAAAGACTTGAGCGCAATGACCACAATGTCGCCACGTCGCTGCGTTTCAAGAACCGCGGCATCGCTATAGGGAAGTTCGGGCGAGTTGCTCTTTGGCAGCATCAACCAAAATACCGATGCGACGCCGCCGAGAAATATGAGTGGAACCATCAGGCAGATGATTGCAAAGCGTTTTATTTCCTGGCTATTTCGCATGGTGTCCCACAAGCGAAGAGATGGGCTTCGCCGCGCCGAGGACGGCGTCGAACTTCCCGACGGCCGCTCGCAGAGCCAAACGTCCCGGGAGTTCGAATCTCCCCATGGTCGGTCGTGGCACTGGATCCATGGCGCGACTATTTACGGGTGCGCTCACCCAATTTTCTAACGGAGAGGGGGAGATTCGAACTCCCGAATGGGGTTACCCCCATTGCTGGTTTTCGAAACCAGTCCGTTCAACCGCTCTGGCACCTCTCCAAGTCCCCGATCGTTCGCCGCTCGGAGGCAATATTCAAATCTGCGGCGATGGTTTCTCGGGGAAGGGTTGCGAATTCAGGCAAAATGCGCGTGCGATGACAGAATTCCTGTACAATGAGAACCGTCACAAACAACCAATGACCACTATTTTCTCCAAAGATCGAGCCTCATGTCATTCGCGGTTGCGAGCTATCGCCTGGGTTGCGGGCATCGCGACGTTTGCGGTTGTTGCATTCGGAGCACGGTCCGGCCAGCCAGAACAGAAGACCCTGGCGGACATTCGCTTTCCGGCCGATGGCACCGTCGACTTTGCTCGCGATGTGAAACCGATCTTTGTGGCAGCGTGTATTGAGTGTCATGGAGCGGCGAAGCGGAAGGGCGGCCTGCGACTTGACATCAAGGCTGCGGCGATGGAGGGTGGAAAGTCGGGTGATTTGTTTGTTGCTGGTGACAGTGCGCACAGCATGTTGCTGGATCGCGTGACTGGGCGGGATCAGGAACAGCAGATGCCGCTGGATAAGGATCCGCTGCCGGAGGAGTGCATTCGCATTCTCGCGGCGTGGGTTGATCAGGGTGCGGTGTGGCCCGATGATGGAATTTCCAAAGATGCACATGCGGAGGAGATGCACTGGGCATTTGTGAAACCGGTGCGAGCAGAGCCGCCGGCGGTGAAGGATTTGGATTGGGCCCGGAATCCGATTGACAACTTTGTGCTTGCGAAGTTGAGTGAGCAGAATCTCAAGCCTTCGGCGCCGGCTGCGAAGTCTGCATTGCTGCGGCGGGTGACGTTGGATTTGACGGGGTTGCCGCCGACGCTGGAGGAATTGGATGCGTTTCTGGCGGATGACAAGCCCGATGCGTATGAGCGTGTCGTTGATCGGTTGCTGGCGTCACCGCAGTATGGCGTGAATCTGGCGCGTGGGTGGCTGGACTTGGCGCGGTACGCGGATTCGACCGGGTATGAGAAGGATCGCAGCCGCTCAATATGGCCATTTCGCGACTGGGTGATCGATGCGCTGAATGCGGACATGCCGTTTGATCAATTCACGATTGAGCAGCTTGCGGGCGATCTCTTGCCTGAGCCGACGCAGTCGCAGTTGATCGCGACCGGGTTTCACCGCAACACGATGATGAATGAGGAAGATGGAGTTGATGCGGAGGAGTATCGCGTCAATGCGGTGATCGATCGGGCGAATACGACCGCGTCGGTGTGGCTTGGACAGACGCTGGGGTGTGCACAGTGCCACGATCACAAGTATGACCCGTTTTCGCAGAAGGAGTATTACAGCTTCTTCGCGTTCTTTAATGATCAGGCGGAGGAATCGCGGCTCGTAGGCGCTTCCTCGGTGTTTCACGATATCAGTCCGAAGCTTTCCATCCTTGACAAGTTTGAGCCGAACCGGAAGCGGATTCAAGTGATGGAGGAAGAATTCAAGACACTCGCGGCGGATTCGCCCGAAGCGGCCGCGAAAAAGGCGGAGATTGATGCGCTGAAGCAGAACACGCCGCCAGTGGTGACGACGCTTGTGATGAAGGAGTTGCCCACGCCGCGGGATACGAAGGTGCTTGAACGCGGGAGTTTCCTGAGCCCGGGTCAATCGGTAGAGCCCGGTGTACCGGCGGTGCTTGGGAAAATCGAGTCGCCGGGTCGACCGAATCGTGAAGCGCTGGCGAAGTGGATTGTGAGTGCGGAGAACCCGGTGACGGCGAGGGTTGCGATGAACCGCGTTTGGGCGCATCATTTCGGGCGCGGGATTGTCGAGACGAGCGAGAACTTTGGTACACGTGGGACGCCGCCGAGTCATCCGCAGTTGCTTGATTGGCTCGCGACTGAACTTGTGCGGCAGAACTGGAGCCTCAAGGCGATGCATCGGCTGGTTGTGTCATCGGCGACGTATCGGCAGGGTGCGAGTGCATCGGATCGACTTCGTGAGTTGGATCCTGACAATGTGCTGCTGGCGCGAGGGCCGCGGGTGCGGCTGGAGGCGGAAGTGGTGCGAGATCAGGCGCTGGCGATCGGCGGGTTGTTATCAGAGAGGATGGGCGGATCGCCAGTTTTCCCGGTGCAGCCGGACGGATTTTTGCAGACGCCGTATAGCGACAATCGCTGGAGGACCAGTGAAGGGGAAGATCTGCATCGACGATCGATCTATACATTCTGGCGACGCACTTCGCCATATCCTACGTTTACTACATTTGATGCTCCGACGATGTAAGTTAGTTGATGCTGGTGGCCCCG
>CAZAEQ010000012.1:51120-104601 GCA_964484185.1 uncultured Phycisphaeraceae bacterium | reverse complement strand
CGCATCGCGGGCGCAAAGCTTCCGGTACACCCAGTGTTTCCCCCAGTTTTGGACCGTGCTTTCATTACCAATTTATAAGGTAATATTTTTTGTTTGGTGCGAAGTATGGACCGGTATCGGACAGAATAAGTGCGCGAAGTGTCCGGTGCCGCGGGGGCGGGTGGAGCAAAGAGAGCAAGTTGCTGGCCGAGGTTCTTTCGGTATACGTTGGCATCTGGCGCATTTGACACATATCGAGAACATGTTCTCAATATAAGCGATGCGCAATGATGCACCGAATTCTTGATGAAAATATACACATTTCCCGTTGCTGGTGCAACTTGTATCAGGTAGCATGCGGAGGTGAGAATAAGCCTTTCAGAAAGGCGGCTTGTCTCTCGACATTTTGAACGCAGCGCAACACAAGGAGCTTCCCATGCTCGGCTTACAAGACGGATCTTCCGTTCTCGTCCGCTCGTTGATCGCTTCGCTTTCACCCATCTTCCTTGCAACTGCCGCGGCAGCGCAGCCCACATTTTCTGTGGATTACCAAGGGCCGCCCAAGGGTTTTCCGGATTCGTTCATATTCTTTCCTATTACAGAAGGCGACATTCTCACGCCGCCGGCACCGCTGTTTCTTCCCGGATTCGGCTTGGCTCCACCGCTACCTGCCATTCAACGGTCAGCGGGATTTGCTCCTGGCGGATTGCTCTTGCCAGCGGCACCTGGCGCCGCGGGATTGCCAGCGGGAATTCCAGGATTTGTAGAGGTAGATGCGTTCTCTTACGGCACAGATTTGCCTGTTGTGCCGACTTTGGCCCCGGCAACGGTCATGTGGGTTTTCTCAGTGGATGAGTGGGCGATGGGCAATCCTGCGATGCCGGTAATTCCGAGTGTGGCCACGCTGTCCGCGCCACCCGGTGCTCCAAGCAATGTTGCCGCCGCCATTTTTCGTGACTTGACGATTGGGTCGGGACCGAATTGCGGACTTCTGTTTCCACCGGGAGGCAACACGATTCTGCTGGATGGCAACGGCGTACCGCCGCCATTCCCGCCTGTGCTGGGAGTGGGACTGCCCGAACCAACAGTCGCCCTTCCGGTATTGCCGGACTTGGCTGCGAATCTGGATGGTCTCGATGTAGATACCGTGGTCGGACCGCCCGGCGCTGCGTTGGGGACACCCGTCTATTTTTCGCTCGATTCCGGGTTCGGCGTTTTCGATCCGTTAGAGGGAGTTTTTGGAACCGGGTCTGCGCTGGCCAACGGGTTTGCAAGCGGCGGAGATGTGCTGATGACAGTGCCCGGGGCGGTGGTCCCGGTTGTATTCGCACCGGCATTGTTGCTTGGTCTCGACCTGTTTGGAGTGGGAACCGACGATCTTGATGCGCTCATTCTCTGGGAGAACGGCACTGGAGTGTTTGAGCCGCCGGTTATTCCGTTTTCCTGGGTGGGAGGCGGGACAGACATGGTGTTTTTCTCGGTGCGGCGCGGATCTGCTGTCATTGGACTTCCGGCGAGCGGACCGGGGGGCTGCCCCGGACTTCCGATTTCACCCGGTGACATTCTCTGGCCTCCGGCAGCACCAGGCCTGCCGCCACGCATCTGGATTACAGCGGAACAACTGGGGCTCCAAACGATGCGATCCGGGTTCATGGCCAATGACGACGTTGATGCGCTCGATGTCACATTTGATTGCAATTCAAATAATATGGTCGATTCCATCGAAACCGGACTTGTCACTGCCATCGACTGCAACCGGAACCGCATTCCGGACTCCTGTGATATCGCTTCGGGCATGGAGACGGACTGCAACGGCAATGGGATTCCGGACTCGTGCGAGGTTCGAGACGGCACAGCGCCGGATTGCAACGGCAATGGAATTCCGGACTCATGCGATGTCGTCACGGGAGCAGCGACGGATTGCAATGGCAATGGCGTTCCTGACATCTGCGATACGCATCCGCTCACGTTTGCGACACCAGATTTTTATGGCGGATCGCTCACCGCCGAGTTCATGACCGCCGCCGACCTCAACGGTGATGGTCTGACAGATTTGGCGTACATAGCACCGGGAGGCGGGCTTCTGGGTGTGCGGGTGAATGCGGGCGCCGGGATCTTCGGGGCCGAGGACGTGTACACCGTACCCGGGATGAGTCTCAGAGATCTGGCGGCCGGGGACTTCGATGGCGACGGGGATACTGATCTTGCGATCGCAAATGCTGGGGCTGCCGGCGGAGTCATTGTGGCGTTGAACACCGGCATCGGTACGTTCCCGGCGTATTCGGGGCCGTTCCTACCAGCAGGACCGCCTGCATATGGAGTTATTGCTGCCGACTTTGATGGGGATACGGATGTTGATCTTGCAACAACACACGCCACCACTGGCACCATGATGGTTCTGACCAACACCTCGCTCGGAGGGGTGATTTCCTTTGCTGGCGTGGTGCTGCCAGCCGGGCTGATTCCATTCGAAATTCGAGCTGCCTCGGTTGATGCTGATGCCGATCTTGATCTTGTGGTGTGCATTCGAGGAGGTGGCAGCATTGGCGTCTACATAAACACGGCGGGAGTTTTTGGGCCACCGATTTATGCAGCTGCTGGACCGGGTCCGTCTGGACTTGCTCTTGCGGACGTTGACAGCGACGGTGACATTGATGCGGCGGTTGCAAACATAGATGCTCCACGGGCATCCGCTGTACTTCTTAATGGTGGTGGCGGCGTATTCGGCGCTCCATCTTTCTTTACCAATCTGGGTCAGTACATTCATGCGGGAGACCTTGATGGAGACAATGATCCCGACCTTGTTGGCCTGGGGCTTAACTTGAGCGCATTTCGAGCAGTGCGCAACACTGGCGCGGGGGCATTTCCTGGTCCCGGGACAGCGTTCAGTCCGGGGACGACTGCGGGCGCGGGATCAGAGCTTGCTGACCTGAATGGCGATGGGCGCCCGGACCTGGCCTACGGGATCAGCGGCGGAATCGCCGTAGCTCTGGCAATCTTCGCACCGACCAGCGCTGATGTTGATGGAGACGGCGTGCCCGATGAATGTGCGGGCTGCTGCGCTGCGGATTTCAATTGCGACGGCACCGTCGATTTCTTTGATTATCTGGATTTTGTGGATGCCTTCTCGTCCGGCGCCGCCAGCGCGGACTTCAACAGTGATGGTGTCATCGACTTCTTTGATTACCTGGATTTTGTGGACGCTTTCTCAATCGGCTGTCCATGAGGGAGGTTTGCGGCGGTCGCTTGTCGCAGCTGCATGAAGTCGCAATCGAGGCGCACTCTGCGCGGCGAGTTCTAAGGTACCTGCTACGGGCCGGGCACTCGCCGCGGCGGTCGCCTGTGCGTCCACTGGAATAGAACGGCTCCATCGCCCCACCCCGTTCATCGGATAACATGGGGGCCATGCTTACAAGAACTCAATCGTTCGTTTGCGCAGCAATCTCAGTTGCCACCCTCTCTGGATTCGCCACGGGGCAGCCGCAGATGCCGCCTCCAACGGCGCTCAAGGGTCTGAGCTACGACGTCGATTTCTTTCAGGGGGCCAAGCACGATCCCGATGTTCCAACGCCGGATTCAATCCTGGGCTTTCGAGTTGGGGACAAGGCTGCCACGCACGCGCAAGTTGAAGCCGTGATCAAAGCGATTGCTGACAAGGCACCGGGGCGTGTCAAGCTGTTTGAGTATGCCACCAGTCACGAAGGGAAGAAGCTTTACTATCTTGCGATCAGCAGTCCGGCGAATATTGCCAAGCTTGATCAGATCAAGGCGGACAGTGCCAAACTGGGCGATCCTCGCGGGCAGTCTGCTGCCGAGACCGATCGGATTGCAAGTTCGATTCCGGCGATCGCCTGGATGGCGTATGTGATTCACGGTGATGAAATGTCGGGGACTGATGCGGCACTGGCGATGATTTATCACCTGGCTGCCGGGACAGATGAAGAGGTCACGAAGCTTTTGGACAATGTTGTTGTGCTTGTTGATCCGCTGATGAACCCTGATGGGCGCGATCGGTGCATTGCCAGTGTGAATCAGACTCGGGCGGTGCAGCCCATGATTGATGATCAATCTACGCCGCATGCGCAGCCCTGGCCGGGTGGGCGGATGAACCACTATCTCTTTGATATGAATCGCGACTGGATCTGGGGCACGCAGCCTGAGAGTCGCGGGCGGATTAAGGCCGCGGGCGAGTGGAACCCCCACTACTTTGTTGAAAGTCACGAGCAGGACCCGCTTGACACTTTTCTCTTTATGCCGCCACGTGCGCCGATTAATCCCAATATCCCGGCCAACATCGGCAAGTGGTCGAAGGTCTTTGGTGATGATCAGGGCAAGGCGCTTGATGCGTTTGGCTGGCGCTATTACACCGGGGAGTGGAACGAAGAGTGGTATCCGGGCTATTCGGGGTCGTGGGCCGCACTTCGCGGCACGATTGACAATCTTTATGAACAGGCCCGGACGATCAGCGATGGAATTCGGCGGCCGGAAGGCACGATCGAAACCTATCGCGAATCGGTACACAAGCAGTATGTCAGCTCGATGGCCAACCTTGCAACACTGCTGGCGAATAAGACGGAGATCATTAAAGATTTTGCCGAGCAACGCCGGCTTTCTGTTGAAGCGACTGATGCAAGTTCAACGCGGCTCTTTTTCATTGATGCCGCCAACACTAATCCGGGTCGCTGGTTGAAGTTCGCAGACATTCTCTCGCTGCAGGGGATTGAAACGTATTCGCTGGCGAGTGCAGCGAAGTTTTCGGGCAAAGATTGGCTTGGACGCACGTTTCAGGACCGCGAGTTTCCGGCAGGGACAGTTGTTGTTCCCGCAGCGCAGCCACTGGGTCGACTCGCCGCCGCGCTGCTGGAACTTGATCCGCGGATGAATCCTGAGTTTCTTCTGGAAGAGCGACGCGAGCTGCTGCGATTTGGACAATCGCGCCTGTATGACATTACTGCGTGGAATGCGCCGATGTTCAGCGGCATAGAGACGTGGGAAGTTGCCGGTCCGCTTCCTGCTGATGCAAAGAAGCTCAGCGTGCCGACTGCGCCCGCAGCGGCGGCGATTCCTGCAAACTTTGTTGCGCTCACGATTCAGGGCGATGATGATCGAAGCGTGGCGGTTGCGGCTCGATTGATGGAGAATGGAATCAAAGTTCGCGCGCTGAACAAGCCGACGAAGCTGGACGCTACTTCGTTCTCACGGGGAACGCTTTTCATCACGACTGTTGATAACCGCAATTACAGCGGCAACCTTGCCGAAACGGTTTCGACAATCGCCGGTCAGTTTGGAATCTTTGCACACGCGATTGCGAGCGGCATGGGGCAAGGCGATCTTCCCGATCTTGGCGGCGGGCATTTCCAGCTTCTGGAGCAGCCGCGGATTGCGGTGCTCACGCGCGAACCGGCAGGCGCGTACTCGTTTGGTGAAATCTGGCATCTGCTCGATCATGAGATGGGCGTTCGCGCTTCGTATGTTGACAATGCTGACATTGATGGCGCGGACCTGCGGCGTTACAACGTGATCATTATCCCCGATGGCGGGAGTGACCGCTGGTCTGACATCATTCCCGAACTCAAGACGTGGGTGGAAGCAGGCGGCACGCTTATCGCGATTGGAAACTCTGCCGCACCGTTCGCGAAAGAGGCTGGTGGCATCGGCAGCGTTCGACTGTTGCCTGATGTTCTTACGAAGCTCGATGGATTCCGTGCTTCAATTGTGCGCGACTGGCTGGGGAAAAATACGCCGATTGACCCGGCGAGCGTGTGGGCCGCCACGCCGCCTGCGAAGCTTGAGTATCCGTGGACGCTTGGCGAGACACCCAAGGTAGAGGAGGATGAAGCCAAGCGGCGCGATGAGTGGCGGGCATTGTTCATGCCGACTGGCGCGATCGTTGCGACACGTACCGATGATCGGCATTGGCTGACCGCGGGCTGCGGCGACATTCTTCCCGTCATGTATTCTGGCGGGTCCATTCTCATTCCGCCGCAGTCTGGACTGGCACCGGTGTTGCTTGGAGCGATCGTGACTGCGCCGCCACCACCGGTTGTGGCACCCGCACCGCCAGCACCCCCAACGCCCGCTGTCGCGACTCCTGAACCTGCCAAAACAGAAGCAAAGGAACCAGACAAGAAGTCAGATGCAAAGGAGGAAAAGAAAGACGAAAAGAAAGATGAAAAAAAGGAAGAGCCAAAGCCCGGCTGGCTTCTGGCTCCACCTGGCCACGAGCTTCGACTGCGCATGAGTGGTCTGTTATGGCCCGAAGCGGCAGATCGCATTGCGAACACTGCGTATGTCACGCAGGAATCGATCGGTCGGGGCCAGATCATTTTGTTTGCTGACAATCCAACATTCCGCGGCGCATCTCGCGGCACAAGCCGAGTGTTTATGAATGCCGCCATACTGGGTCCGGGCCTGGGCGCGGCTGCACCCATTCGTCCGTAACATTCTCTCAGGAACAGCCGGCGGAGAAGGCCATCGCAAAATCGAGGTAGTCGAAGAAGTCGACGATTCCATCGGCGTTGAAATCTGAATCGCGATCACCGCCGCTGAACAAGGCTACAAAATCAAGATAGTCGAAGAAGTCGAGCATTCCATCCAGGTTCACATCGGCAGTGCAAAGAGATGCCCGGGCTACAAACGCGGACTTTCCGGCATCAATTCGACCCACACCAAACTGAACATCGCGCCCCAAAGAACCCAGATCTTTCGCGGTCATTTCCATGACGTGTCGAACGCGAGCTGGTGATAGCGCCGGATTGATGGACCACACCAGACCGGCGAGTCCTGCAACATGTGGCGCGGCCATGCTTGTTCCCGAGAGGACTGCATAGGTATTGCCAGTATTTGGAGTGCCGAATGATGAATATACTTCAGCACCCGGAGCCGCCAGGTCGATCGCGCTCCCTTGAGCTGAAAAATCCGCGAGCAGATCGTTGTTGTTGGATGCGGAGACGGCAATGCAGTTTTCAAACTGCGCAGGAAAGAGGACATTTCCCCCGTAGGTATTGCCCGCGGCCGCGACTAGAATTTTCCCCCGTCCTGACGCATAATTTACGGCACTAAGAGTGGCGGCGTCGGTTGCGGTACCTCCCAGGTTCAAAGAAATTACTCGCACCGCAGGCTGATCTGCCGCCCACACGATCGCTGCCGCCACGCCGCTCCACACGCCAAGGCCATTGTCATCGAGAACGCGTGCGACCACCAGAGAGCACTCCCAGCACACGCCGGCAACACCGACGCCGTTATCACTGCGTGCCGCGGCGATACCCGCCGAGTGAGTTCCGTGTCCGTTTCCATCTTCCCACGCGTTGGCATCTGCGCCGACAAAATTTCGACCGGCGATGATCTTTCCCGTCAGATCCGGGTGGGTGGACCTTACACCGGTGTCCAGGATCGCAATGGCGACGGCTGACGATCCGGTGGAAATGGCCCAGGCTTCCGCGGCATTGATATCCGCGCCGATGGTCCCGGCGCTTTGGCCCACAACCTGCCCAGTATTTCGCATGGAATACTGCCGCCCGAACTCCACATCATTTGGAATCCGCTCGCAAGCCTGAACGATTCCGTCTTCGACTGCGTCTGCAACTTCGGCTTGCTCTTTGAGCAGTTTTAACATCGGGGCAATTGATTTGTCGCCGACATCGACCAAAGCAAACTTATCCAGGCCCGTGTCTGCTGCCATGGCCATGTCACTCATCTGAAACATCGGCCGAGCGGCAAAGCCCTTCGCGACCAGCGAATCTAATTCGCGGGCGGAATGTAATTGAACTACGACATGATTTGAAACCGGCGCCGAAACACCCAGCAGCGCCACCGCAGCCAATGCACTTGTCAACAATCAGGATCTCCTTATCCAAACTGTTCCTGCTTTCTACCTACACCTAACCAAATCAGGTGGCGAGCTTTCGTCCGCCACCTGAGACATTTTCAGCAGCCGCCAAGGCTGTATGAGTCTACAAAATCAAGATAGTCGAAGAAGTCGATGCCGCCATCGCCGTTGAAATCTGAGCTGGGATCGCTTGACGAATATGCATCGACAAAGTCGAGGTAATCAAAGAAGTCAACCAGGCCGTCCTGATTGAAGTCGGCGGCTTGCTGCAGCACGGTTACGGTGACCGAGCGGCAGGCTGTCAGAGCACATTCATTTTCCCAGCGGACGAAATAGGTTGTGGTTTCTGTGGGGGAGGGGATAGAAAGCGAGGTCCCGGTCCCGATTGAAGCTCCGCCGCAGGAACCGGTGAACCAGCGTGCAGTGGTGCCGCTGCCGCCGGTGACGGAGAGCACGATATCGCCGCCGTCGTTGGTGCAGAAATTGCTGCGATCAGACCCGGCTGAGGTTGGGATGACGGGCTGAGGGGTCACAGTGCTGACAACTGGAGTGCAGGTTGCGCTCTGCGTACCAGTACCAGGATTCCTTGCCTTCGCGAAGTACGTCGTCGTGGTGTTTGCAACGCGATTCACTGACAGGCCGCTGGCGAATGGAAGGCCGGTGCAGGTGTTTGCGTACCAGTCGATGGTTTCGCCTGCGCCAACTGTTCCGGACAAGGTGATAGTTGTGCCAGCGCAGGTCGGATCGGGGGAAGCCGTGACGTTGGTTGGAGCTGATGGCACAGGCGAGGTCACGGCGATAAACGCGTTATTGATGTCAAAGAAGATGTTTCCGACTGCTGAAACACGAATGCGGCCTGTGGACGTTGTGGTGGGCGGAATGGTGATGACTTCTGAGCCGTCGTTCGGGGTGGAAGCAAGAAGCGTGGTCCACGCGCTGCCGTTGGTGGCGGACCATTCGATCATCACGTTGGCGCAGCTTACTGGGGCTGCGGTGGTGTTGTTTACCGACCAGGTGACGGTCTGGGCAGAGTTGCCGGGGTAGCTCACGGCGCTGTTCTGGCTGGTGATGAGGAAGGGACCGGAAGTGGCGTTGACTGTGATTGTGACATCGGAGGTGTTGACGCCACCGCCGCCAGCGCGGTTGTCACGAGCGGTGACGCGCATGACCATGGTGCGACCGACCGTGGGCATTTTTTCCTTGTTGTCGACAGAGCCTGCGAGAATGGTTGCGAGTTTGGGAAACAAACGCGAGGGGCTTGTGGTTGCAGGCAGCGAGCGGAAGAGTGGGCTGGTTCCGTTATCTGCGGAAGCCAAGGTTACTGCCGCGCCCAGGCTGCGTTGTTCCCAGCTGTAGATGAGCGGGTCGCCGTTGGGATCGCTTCCGGTTGCGGTCAGGATGAACGGTGTTCCAATCGGGATGGTGCGGGCAGGACCGGCGCTGACGGTCGGCGCGGTATTTCCGGTTGCGGTTGCGGCGGCGCAACCGTTTCCGCCGCCGCTGTTGGTGAAGGTGAGGATTTCATCGAAGCTGCGGGAGTGCATGTAGGCATCGGAGTGTGCTTGAATGTCGTCTGGCGAGCAGATGCCGGCGTAGGACATGATGGTCGAACCTGAGCCTGGTTCGTAGGCCGCGGAGGCAGCGCGATTGCCGGCGCAGCTTCCGCTGGGGCTGTTGAAGGTGTGGTTACCGCCGAACTGGTGTCCCATTTCATGTGCGACATAGTCGATATAGAAAGCGTCGCCCGTGGGGCTTGGGAGGCCGGTCACACCGCGGGCTTTGTTGGTGGAGTTGCAGACGACGCCCAGGCCTGCGACGCCGCCGCCGCCGGTGGAGAAGACGTGGCCGATGTCATAATTGGCGGTGCCCGGAACCGAGGTCATGCGGGTCTGATTTTCACCGAGCATGGTGCCGCCGTTGTTGTTGGTATAGGGATCGGTAGCGGAATTGGTGAAGACATTGGCAGAGTTTGTTCCAATGAGTGTGAGGCGGACGGCCTGTTCGACTTCATAGACACCGGTAACACGGTTGACAGCAACGACAACAGCGTTTTGACCTGCGGCGACTGTGCCACCGTGAAAGGCGGTGTATTCGCCGGTTGCGGCGTTGGAAAGGCGATAGGTTCGCAGCGTTGTTCCTGAGCGGGCGATTGAGATGTCGTCGCCTTCATTGATCGGGGCCGTGTGAATGAATTCGTCTTCGACTGTGCAGCTGAAATTGTGCGGGTTTCTCAGGTCTCTTTTGTAGTGGCTGGTGTAGAAGTCGAAATTGCCGCGGCTGTAGGGATCGATGTACCAGCTTCCGCTGGGGCTGAGGACTTGAGCGTGGAATCCGCCTGCGCCATTCCAGTGTGCTGATGGATCGGTGAAGTCGATGCGGACGGTTGCGGTCGGATCGGTCACGCCCTGGCCGACATATGTTCTGATTTCCGGGAACTCTGCCTGTAGCGCTGGCTCCATGACTGAAGATTCAAGAATGCGGAAGCACTGAATATTGCCATCTGGATCGGGGAGCCAGAAGAACAATGCGCCGTCAAAAGTCCCGGGCACCTGCTCGTCGGGTGCGGCGAGGAGGCTCTGGGCCATTTGTTCGTGATTGATGAGCAGGGCCGAGAATCGATCGGGTCTGATCCAGGGCTCCTGGGCGGTCACATGTGCGGGCATTTCATTCAGGATGGTCCACGTTCCATCTGGAGTCGGACCCTGGGCGAACACAGCGGCGGCGCAAAACAGACTCAGGCAGGCAGCAAACTTCCGCATCTCAATCCCTCTCGTTAGAATTTCATCAGCAACCGATACTGAAAGCGTCTACATAGTCGAGATAGTCAAAGAAATCGACTATTGAATCTCCATTGAAATCTGCGCTGAGCGCTCCGGCGCTGAACGCGTCCACGAAATCCAGGTAGTCAAAAAAGTCGGCGATTCCATCGACGTTGAAATCCGCAGGGCACGGGCAGAAGCTTGCGCGGACTTCGGCAAACACAGGTAGATCGATGATGGTCGCGTAATTTGGCGGGCAATTTTCGGAGCAGTGCGTGACCACGCCGATGATTCTGCCCTGGCGCATCAGCGGAGAACCGGAGTTTCCTTCGCGGATGTCGCTTCCAAACGTATAGTAATATTGTGTTGACGGCACGGCCGCGGCGATTCCGCTTCCGGGGCTGCGCTGCAACGTCTGATTCAATGTACACGCGGTGTTGAACCCGTAGCCGTAGACATCGACCGCCTGCAACTGACTTGCGCGGGCGGTGGCCAGGGGAAGGAAGATTCCGTAGCGCTGAAATACAGATTGGCCGGAGGGATTGCGACCGGTGACGCCGACGTTCCAGTCGGAGCCGGGGTTGAATGGGCCGCCGCCGGTGCTGCGGATAAAGGGGAACTGATCATCGACGGGGGGCATGGCGATGGTGCAATTCGCGTTGCTTTGCGGCACGTTGAACTGGATGATCTGCATGTTTGGGCCGCCACAGTGGCCAGCGGAAACGGTGCAGCCCCAGGGCGTGTAGACGGCGGCGGTGCAGCCGTTGGGCATGGTTCGACCGACGCCACCTTGCGTTGAACTTACGCGGCCGTCGGTCTGGCAGATGCCGCAGATACCGGGATCGCCGGCGGGACCGAGCGCAGGGATTTCGATTTCAACTTGGGTGATAGTCAGGCGGTTTGCTTCGGTCTGTGGCCCGGCGATGAGCTCAACCAGTATGTCGCTTCCGTTGAAGTAGGCGGTTGCGTTGTTCCATTCGAGCAGCTGGGCGGCGTCGAGAGTGTGGACCTGACCATCTTTGAGGGAACTGGCGCGAATGAGAGAGCCGGGGCTGAGTTGGCAGCCGCCGAAGTGAATGCGGGACCATGCGGCTTGAGGCGATTGGATAATGGTGGACCAGACGACTTGTGCATCTGGATCAGCGTTTGCGAGAACTCCGGAATCCCAGGCGCGATCGAGCGTCATTCCCCGCGGCATGGGGACCTTATGAGCGAATTCGAGCTGTTTGATATCTTCCACCTGAACGGGCTGCGCGGTGGCGACGCCACAGCACAGACCCAAAATGAGCGCCGAAACAGCTTTCATGAAATTCGCCCTTTCACCCTACATCCGTATCGAGGCTACCAAAGTTCCAATTCCGACCTGTTTCATCTGGTCATTGGCACGTGCCGGAACCTGGCGGTTCTGGCGAAAAGAGTCCAATAATCCGTATTGATATCGTCATAACGATTCGCGAAACTAATGAATCGCGGGACCAACATCAACCGATTTTTCGGCATTTCGGTGCAATTTGCACAAAATACAGCCAAGTTCAATATTCGGACACCCCAACGGCCACCGCCCACGTGTCTGGATCAGCATCCAACACTGAAGGCGTCCACGAAATCGAGGTAGTCAAAGAAGTCAATTACGGAGTCGTTATTGAAATCGGCATTGGGGTTATTCGCGCTGAACGCGTCAACGAAATCGAGGTAATCAAAGAAGTCGACAACCTGATCGCCGTTGAAGTCAGGGGGGCAGGGGATGGGCCTGAGGTATGCGATGCCGCGGCCGTTGGGGCCACCGAATGCGGCGATCTGGACGTCGGTCATTGCCTCATCACTATACATAAAGTTAGCAACGTAGATTGCTTCACCCTGACCGAGCAGGTCGGCGAAGAGGGGGATGGTTGCGGCCATTGGGGCGGCGGCGGTGTTTGGGCTTTTTGCCCAGGGACTGGGGAAGCTGCCCCAACCAGACCAGACAGTGGGATTTACAGGTGTGCCGGTCGGGTTTGCTTCAGAGACATCGCCGTAGCAGGGGGCGGTGCTCTTGCAGGAGTTGTAGACCCAGTCGCCGCCAGTTGTGCCAACGAACACGCCGTTGAGGAAAACGCGGCCGATCTTGCCGCGATAGCCATCGCTGGAAATTGCGAGGCGGAACCATTGATTGGCGGTGACGCCAGAGAGCACTGGGTAGGAGGCCACGGCCTGCGTATATCCAAAAGTGAGCGATGCACCATTCTTTCTTAAGAAGCCGTCGGCGGTGCCATCGTTGTTGTGATTGTCTTGAATCAAGGGGGCGACGTATTCGCTGTTCCAGGCGGCAGTTGGAATCAAGATATCCCAGACCATTGTCCACTGGCCGTTTTTGTCATCTGGCCAGAAGTCTCTTGTGTTGGGCCAGAGCGCGAGACCCAGGCCTCTGCTGCGAGCTGAGACTGTTGGTTCGGCGGCGTTACGCGGCGGACTGGTGCGGTAGACGACATCGTCTTCACCACCGATGGCGGGGATTCCGAAGCTGCTTGTTGTTCCGAAGCTGGACTGTGCATCAGTGATATTGAAGGGGGTTGCTGAGTCGGGATTGTTTTCGTTTCCTACGCCGCCCAGGATGGTGCCGAAGCGACTGTCATCGAGGTAGCGAATCAAGGCGGGGCCGGAACTGGTGGCGAGGCCGGATTCTTTCACGCTGAGCAGGTCGCCATCGAAGTGCCACTCACTTTTCACCGCGGGGGGCGGGGTCCAGGCATCGCATTTGAGGCCGCCGGAGTTGACTGTCAGTCCCAGACCGAAGGGCTTCTGGATATTGCGAATTGCGACCTGGCCGGTTCGATCTGCTCTTACAATATAATCCAATGTAAGACTTACAGTGATGCCGCTGAAGGTTCCGCCGACTTCTTCTCTGTCGAGTGTGACCGGTAGTCCGCCGCCGGGGTTTCTGACTGCGCCGTAGAGGATGCGATGTTGACCATAGACGAACCCGTTGAGCACATCGCCCAGCAGTCGATTACTTCCTACAACTGAACCCAGGATTCCGGTGCCGCTTACGACAGGGTTAAAGCTGAATCGGTAGCCTTCGGCAATGCTGGTGGTTGCCGTGCCCGTACGAACAACATCGGGCGGATTGGTGGAAAGCGAGCCAATGCTCACGCCGCTGCAGTCGACCAATGTGAACGTCTGCCCTGTTGCGGCAGCCGCCAGATAGAGACTCATTGCAGCGCTGATTGCCAGAGGCCAGTTATGTGTTGCGTGCGTGGTCATCGCTCGTCTCCGAAATGCGGGCCAAATGTGCGGGCCTATGAATCGGCGAACCGCTGTCGCGAAAGCCTACCAGAGCGAGGCCAAAAACAAAAGCCGGTTTTTCAGGTTTAGCGCATCTACCATGAAGTCCCAACCTCCTAAAGGCACTCGTGACTGCAACTTCCCAACCTCAGCCCGATCAAAACCTTGCCTCGATGAACGCGCCGGTGCCGCGTCCAAGTAGACTTCGCTCGCCGCTTGCGTGCATCTTTTTCACTATCTTCCTGGATGTGCTGGGGCTGGGGATCATTATTCCGATTGCGCCGAAGCTGGTGATGCAGTTTGACGGCGGGAACGAGGCGTTGGCGGCGACGCATGTGGGGTTTCTAGCAGCAATCTACGCGTTGATGCAGTTCTTCTTCGCGCCGATTCTGGGGAGTCTTTCTGACAATTTCGGTCGCCGCCCGGTGATTCTATTTTCGCTTCTGGGATCGGGCATTGATTACATTGCGATGGCGCTTGCGCCCTCACTTGGGTTTTTGTATGTCACCCGCGTGATTAACGGAATTACAGGCGCGAGTGTTACGGCAGCCACGGCGTATATCGCGGATATTTCGCCGCCGGAGAAGCGGGCAGGAAACTTTGGAGTCATTGGCGCTGCGTTTGGTCTGGGGTTCACGTTTGGGCCGCTTCTTGGCGGCTGGCTCGGCGAAATGGATTCGAACCTTCGTCTTCCATTTTATGTTGCGGCAGGACTTTGTCTGCTCAATGCGATGTATGGGTACTTTGTTCTTCCTGAGTCGCTCAAGCCCGCGAATCGGAGACCATTTACGTGGCGGAGCACCAATCCGCTTTCGGCGTTTGCATTACTCGCGAAGCACAAGGTTGTGCTGGGCCTGACGATCAGTCTTTTTCTGCTGTTTACTGCTGAGTATTCGCTGCGCAACACCTGGGTGCTTTACACGGGCCATCGCTACAAATGGACACCCATTGATGTAGGGTTCTCGCTGTTTGTGGTTGGTATCTCCGCCGCAGTTGTGCAGGGTTTACTTGCACGCAAGATCATCCCCAAACTGGGCGAACGAAAGTCAATGCTCTTTGGTTTTGCGCTCGTTATCGTCGGCTATGTCTGCTATGGGCTTGTTCCAGACGATCAGGGTTGGCTGATTTACGTGATCATCGCATTTGCATCGCTCGGCGGTATTGGCGGGCCTGCAGTTCAAGGCCTCATTTCGCGATCGGTCGGCGATAACGAACAGGGCACGATTCAGGGCGCCATCACCAGTTTGCAATCTCTTGCAGGGATCTTTGGTCCGCTGATGGGAACCAACCTGTTTGGCTATTTCATCAGCGATCAGGCACCGGTTCAGATTCCGGGCATCGCGTTTTTCGTTGGGGCAGTCTTTGCGTCGATCGCTCTCGCCAACGCTCTTGTGGTACTTATTCAGGCTCGTCGGCTTCAAAGATTGGCAGTTGCCTGAGTTCCGGATGATCGTGGTCGCCGATTTTTCGTTATCGGACTAAAATGTAACCCACCCGTCACGAACCTTCAAATGTACCGAACCCAAACCTTCCCTTAAGCGTCTGACCGATGTAGTCTTATCATTCCGGCATTGCAACGCAGCCCGCGATTCTACATATAAGTAGAGTCCCAAGGGAGATTCATCATGCAGCAGATTCACAGTGTTGTTCACCAAGCCCGCCGCCGCGTGTGGATGAATCTGTTTTTGCGTTCATTGCCGTGGACGTTGACGGGCGCGCTCACCATTTTGCTTGTGACGCGACTGGTTCAACAGATCCTGGGCATTGTGATTCCAAACGTCAGTTCGAAAGCAGCTGAAACTGGTTTCGTACTGGGCTATCGCGAAATCGTACTGGGCCTTTTGAGTGCTGCATTTGTTTCCTCGTTTGTGTACATGATTGCGAAACGTCCAACTGCACTCGCGATTGCGCGCGAAGTTGATGAGCGTGCCGAGCTCAAGGAATCGCTGTCGACGGCATTGTGCATGGAGAAGAGCCGCGAGACCGATCCGTGGGCTCACTCGATGATCAATACCGCTGAAGAGCGGGCGCGGACGGTGAAGGTCGCACAGATTCTTCCGATGGAATGGACGCGGGCGTGGGCGTATCCGGTCGCCGCCAGCGTTGCACTTTTGCTGGTGTGGACGACGGTGAAGAACTTCGACCTGATGAACATCACCAAGAAGCGCGATGAAATTACCAAGAAGCAGGCTGACATCGTGGTTGCCAAGTCACAAGTAAAGAAATCAGAAGACGCGATTAAGAAGGCCCTGGACAAGGCTGGCATCGCGATGAAGGAAGACGACAAGAACGAGCCATTCTCTGACAACAGCCCCGAGCCCACCAAAGCGGATGAAATTCTCCGCGGCCAGATGAAGAACTTGACCAAGGCCGCAGACAAGCTGAACGACGCCAAAGAGAGCGAGCAAGTCAAAGAAGTCGCGGCGATGAAAGAAATGATGGAGCAGCTGAAGGCTCCGGGCCCAGGGCCGATGGAAGAAATGTCGCGCATGATGGCTCGCGGCGAATTTGGCAAGGCCGAGAAGGCGCTACAAGAACTTTCTGCCAAGCTTGGCGCTGGATCAATGTCTCCCAGCGAAAAAGAGCAGCTGGCTAAACAGATGCAGAATCTGTCGAAGCAATTGCAGAATCTGTCGCAGACTCAGAAAAATGCGGCGGAGACGATGAAGAAGGCTGGGCTTGACGAAAAGACAGCCCAGGAAATCGCGAAGAAGATGCAGACTGATCCAGCGGCCGCCAAGGAGCAGCTGAAGAAGGAACTCGAAGAACAGAAGAAGCAATCTGGCGACAAGCAGCAGACCCCAGAACAAAAGAAGGCGGAAGAGCAGGCCAAGTCGATGTGCGAAGCTGGCATGAAGTGCGACAACATGGGCGACAAGATGGGAGAGATGGCCAAGAGCATGGGTAAGGATGGAATGTCACAGGCTGGCCAGGAGGCGATGGGCGAGATGGGCGAGCAACTTTCTGAAATGCAGGAAGCACAGCAGAACGCCAACAACATTTCAGATGCCCTTTCAGATATCCAGCAGCAGATGCAGGAAATGGGCGGCAGCATGCAAGGCAGCATGAGCGGCAAGCTTGAGAACAGCGACATGGTTGGCGAGTTCATGGAAGGCGACGAGTTCAGTCAAGGCGGCGGCTCTGGCGGGCCGGGTCGCTCCGGCGGCGGCCGTGGACCAGAAGAAGAGGCCGCGGACTACAAGCTTGTGAAGGAAAAGGCCGACATCAAGACACAGAAGGGCGCGATCATTTCGCAGCGCCTGGTGTATGGCGAACAAGTCAAGGGTGAGAGCGTTGCCGAGTTTACTGATGCGGTGGAACGCGGCCAGAACGCGGCAGCCGAAGCGTTTGAAACGATGCGTGTACATCGCGAGTATCAAGGCGCAGTGAGGCACTACTTCGGACGGCTTGAAGAAGCCGCGAAAAAGGCCAAAGGCGGAGCGGCGGCACCAGCTAATGCGCCGGCGCAGGCACCCAAAGATGCAGTTCCCGCGCAGGACGCCAAGCCTGCGGACAAGAAGTAAGAACACGGGATTGGTTCCCCGCAGGAAGCGTCAATGCCCAAGTCCGAATCTTTTGCGTTTGAGAATCTCAGAGCAAAACTGAAAGACCGCTGGGCGGATGAAAAGACGCGCGCAAAATGGAGCACGATCGGGCTTTCTATTGTGATCGGCGCAGCTGTTCTGGTCATGATTCTTACGTTTGTCGGGGGGCGCGATACCTCACCAAGCAAGTTTGATCCCGGACAGCGCGAAGTGATTCTGTACACAAGCGCCGACGATGCGGTTGTGCGGGCGATTGTCAGTGAGTTTGAAAAGAACACCGGCATCAAGGTGAAAGTTGCCGGCGATACCGAGGCGACGAAATCTGCCGGGTTGGTTCAACGGATCATCGATGAGAAGCAGGATGAATCGGGGACGCGGGCGGATATCTGGTGGTCGAGCGAACTTGTCGGCACTATGCGTCTGGCGAAAGAGGGTGTGCTTGAGCCCTGTACGCCGCGGTCTGAGGGAGATTTTCCGGGCGGCTGGCCATCTATTCTGCGAGCCTCGGATCGTGCATGGCACGGGTTTGCGCAGAGGGCGCGAGTGCTGGCATACAACACCAACCGCTTGAATGCTGAGAACGCGCCGACCACGCTGCGTCAGCTTGCGGACCCGGTGTGGAAAAGCAGAGTCGGCATGTCGCGCCCGCAATTCGGGACGATGCGGACACATGTTGCGGTGTTACTCGCGGAGAATCCGCGGCAGGTTGTGAAGGACTTTCTGGTTGCGATGAAGAACAACCAGGTGCGCTTTTATGACAGTAATTCTGCGGTGGTCCGCGGCATCAGTCAGGGCGAAATCGATGTCGGGCTGACGGATACTGATGATGTGTGGGCCGCGATTCGAGAGAAATGGCCCGTTGGCTGCAGTTATGAAATTCCGGATGATCCCAAAGACGAAGTCACAGGCATAAAGAGCCTTGGCCCGATCATGATTCCCAACACAGTCGCCAAGATTCGTGGCGGACCGCACACGCAAGAAGCAATCAAGCTGCTTGATTTTCTGCTTTCGGCAGATGCAGAACGAATCCTTGCGTTCTCAGAATCAAAGAATGTCCCAGTCCGAGAAAAATTGCGGGAAGAGTTTGCAAAACTGGTTGAGACGCAGCCACAGTTCGCGCGAATTGAGATTCCCGCGCCGTTTCAGCCAGAGCCTGCGAAGGTTGCCGCGGCGGAACAGGCAGCGCTTTCGCTCATAAAAGAGGTTTTCGGCGAGTAGCGGAGCACCATACAGTTGGGCATGTCCACCACGTCCACGCTTTCTACCGGTACCGCTGTGCAGATTGAACCAAAGCCCACAACTTCTACGGATCAGATTCGCGCCCAGATCCAGGGTGTGCTCAAGGATGTGACAATTTTGCGGCGCGACCTGCATGCGCATCCGGAGCTCGCGTTTGAAGAACATCGGACCAGCAACGTTATTCAGGCCGAACTGACCAAATTGAATATTCCGTTCAAGGCAGGTCTGGCGCGCGGAACGGGCATCGTGGCGCATCTGGCCCCCACTGCTGACGCAGCGAAAGATTTACCAGCGGTTGCGCTCCGCGCTGATATCGATGCACTTCCGATTCAGGAGCAGACCAAAAAGCCTTATGCCAGTTGCACAGCAGGAATCATGCACGCGTGCGGCCACGATGGTCACACCGCGATGTTGCTGGGGGCAGCTCGAGTGCTTTCTCAACTTTCGCATCGGCCGCAGCCAGTCACTTTTGTTTTCCAGCCCGCAGAAGAGCATGGCGGCGGCGGACAGGTCTTGTGCCAGGAAGGCATCATGAAGGGCTCTGCCGGCGGCGGCATGGGTCCGGCGATCGGGCGGATTTATGGGCAGCACGGATGGCCGAGTGTGCCCTTGCACACCGTCGCGAGCCGCAAGGGACCGATGCTTGCGAACACGGATGATTTTTATGTGACGGTGCGGGGCGTGCAAGCACACGGTGCATATCCGCATCAGGGTCGCGATCCGATTCTGGCGGGAGCCCAGATTGTGACAGCACTTCAGTCAATTGCTTCGCGGAGTGTCGGGCCGCTGGATAGCGTGGTTTGCACTGTTGGACAGTTTCACGCGGGAACGGCGACGAACATTATTCCGGAGACAGCGCAGCTTGTGGGAACCGTGCGGACATTGAGCATGGAGACCAAGGCGATTGTGAAGCAGCGGTTCTTTGAGATTGTTGAAGGGACCGCGGCGGCGTTTGGATGCAAGGCTGAAATTGACTGGCAGGATGGTTATCCCGTGACGTTCAATGATTTTGGGCTGACGGACACGTTCTTTGATATCGCGCGGTCGACGCTGGGAACTGCTCGCGTGCAGGAACTCGCAGAGCCCACGATGGGCGGCGAGGATTTCAGCTTTTATGGGCAGCATGTTCCCGCGTGTTTCTTCATGCTGGGTCTGAAGCCGGCTGGGGTGACCCAGATGCCATCGCTCCATCAGCCAGATTTTGATTTTAATGATGATGCGCTTGCGACCGGAATTGAGATGTTCGTGAACCTTGCACTTCGTGGGTGAGACTGAAGCAATCACGTGGCAGATGATCCTGATAATCGACCGATTGATGCACACGGCATGATGCCCAAAGACACGCCGCCGGGGTGGGGTACGGAGACGTTTGATCAGCGAATGGTGCGGCTTTCGAAGAAGGCGCGGGACCTGGCGGATGTGCCGGGCGTGTATCTGATGAAGGATTCCGGCGGCACCGTGATTTACGTGGGCAAGGCGCTGCGGTTGCCGGACAGAGTGTCGAGCTATTTCGTTCCATCAGCGGAGCTTGGGTACAAGAAGCAGCCCATGCTGGATGTGGTGCATGATTTTGATGTGCTGGAGTGCGAAGGCGAGTGGGAAGCACTGCTGGCTGAAAATCGGCTGATCAAGGACATTCACCCGCGATTTAATGTGCGATTGACGGATGACAAGACGTTTCCATATCTGGCGGTGACGATGCGGGAGGATTATCCGCGAGTATTTGTAACGCGCAATCCGACCGGGGCAGGCGATGAGAATGAGGCGCGACTGCTGAAGGGCGCGAAGATATTTGGACCTTTTACGCAGACAGGCGCGCTGCGTGAGGCGGTACAGGTGCTGCAGCGTGTATTTAAGTTCCGGACGTGTTCAATTGATATCGTTGATCAGGATCCCAAGAACAAGTTTTTCAGGCCGTGTCTGCTGCATGCGATTAATCAATGTACTGCGCCGTGCGCGGACAAGGTGTCGCTGACGGTGTATGGCGAGGACATTGGGAGATTTGTGCGATTCCTGGAAAGCAAGCGGAGCGTGATGCTGCGGGAAATGCGCCAGGAGATGGAGGCCGCGGCGAAGGAGTTGAACTTTGAGCGGGCGGCTGTCATGCGAGATCAGATCGCAGCGATTGAGAAGCTTGATGAGCGCGGTGAGCGATCTGAAGGATGGCAGCCGGAGACTGAGATTTCGATTATTGATCCAGAGGGCGGGCTGGCATCGCTACAGAAGACTCTTGGCATTGATGGGCCGATTCGATGTGTTGAGGCGATTGATATTGCACACCTGCAGGGTGGCGAGACGGTCGGGAGCAAAGTGTGTTTTGTGGATGGGCGGCCGCTCAAGAGCGAATATCGCAGGTATCGCATCAAGACGGTGGAGAATAACGATTATTTTGCGATACGAGAAGTTGTGAGTCGGCGGTATCGGGAGGCGGGCGAAGGACACGAGTTGTATCCGGATGTGATTCTAATTGACGGTGGACTGGGGCAGTTACATGCCGCGTTAGAAGCGTTTGCGCAATTGGATATCAAGCCGCCGATGGTGATCAGTCTGGCGAAGAAGGAAGAGTTGATTTATGTGCAGCAGAAGTCAGAACCAGTGAAACTGGGCCGGGATAATCTGGGGCTGCGGTTGTGCCAGGCGATTCGCGATGAAGCGCACCGATTTGCGCAGCACTACCACCATGTCTTGCGGCGGAAGAAGACGCTTGGAGAAGATTGAGCTGCTGCCAGCGAAATCACTCAGAATCCGCGGGGAATGACGTTCAGCACAAGCAGGATGATGAGGATCAGCAGGATGAGGCCGAGGCCGCCGCTGGGGCCGTAGCCCCATTTGCGACTGTAACCCCAGGTGGGTAAGCCCCCGACGAGAAGCAGCACGACGATGATGAGGAGAATGAGTCCCATTGTGTTTTCTTTCTATTTGAAGGAAGCTTCAGAAGAAACGGCGGGAGCTGGCCTGATCAGCCAAGAGGATGTTTCCCAGAGGCCAACGAGTAACGAAAGACCAGCTCCCGCATTGAGTACCTTCAAAAAGCGGATGAGAGTGCAATGACTCAGTGATTGCCAGGGGTTGGCGCGACAGTTGGGTTTGTCAGCGTTTTTGTTGTTTCGCTGGCGGTGGGCTTGCCGGTGCCGGCGGCATCGATGTTGGAATTGGGAAGCGGCGGTGAGTCGATTGCGCCTTTGTATTGCGTCGGTGTTTTTGAGTTGGTTGAAGCTGTGTCGTTGCCAGCCTTTGTGTCAACACTCGCCTTATAGCCAGCCTTTGTAACTGCGTTACACGCTGCATCGCAGCCTGCCTGGTCTGCCTGAATTGTGGCGCAGCCAACTTTCACGGACTGAGTGGTGACCGCGGGAACCGTCTTCAGCGCATCGGTGACTTTTTGTACGCAGAGATCTCCAGACATCCCATCGATCTTGAGAGTCTTGGTTTGGTTTGCATTTTGCATTGGAATCCTTTTGCTAGATATTTTGTCGGGAGGCCGAATACCTCGCTCTGACATATTCACTTTACACGCGCCTGGCAGGATCGCAAGGGGTACTCAAGAGAATGCGAATAGAACGGGGATTAATCCTGCGACAAACTTTGCGAGACGCAGGGCTCTATCGCCACTGCGCATCGTTTCGCGAAGATCTGTAAAACAACGAAGCACCGAACACCAGCAGCGCGACACCGGAGGAAGCCAGCCACATCGCTATATCGGCCGCGGATTCAGCGAAGAAATGTGACAACCTCGCTCCGAACGTGTCTGCTGCCCCAAGGCCAGCAAGGATCAGCGCGCTCCCGCAACACAGCATTCCGATACCGAGAATTCGCTGAGATTGCATTTTCAATTTTTCATTCAACCTGGAGTGTGTAATCATTGTGTTGCCTTGTATGCGAATATAAAAGAAGTCCAAGGCCTTCCTGCCGGGCTGGACACCTTAGATCTGAAATTCTTGCTGCGTGAACAGGCGGGGAGTCTGGGGAGGAATCCCCAATTTCTGCGGCATGTTGAGCCAGACACACCCGATTTCGTCTTTCGTTCGCACACCGGAGCGCAGTGCGAGGAAGTTTCCTCTATCTGAGCACGACTCGCAATAGTGCTTCATTTTGCGGGTGAAGTGCTCGTATTGTCACACATGGGCGTCCGAAAAAAATCACGCAAGATTGCTGCCGCCGGGAAAGCGCATCGCAGGGAGGCGGGTCCGCGGAAGAGCGCTTTACTGCCCATTCTTGATCCCATTATCACCATGAACGCCAGTGGACTTATCGAGTCTGCGAGCGATTCAGTAGAACTGATGTTTGGCTGGACCCCCGCAGAGCTGTTCGGCCAGAGTGTAACGGTGCTTGTGCCTGAATCCAAGCGTTCGAGCCTGGATCGTTATCTTGATCGCTACCGACGGTCGAGCAGCACGCAGGCCGTAACGAGAGGGCGAGTCTTTGATGCGGTACGCAAGGACGGCAAGCTGTTTCAGATCGAGCTGTCGATGTCTCGCGCGGATCTGCCGGCAAATGCACCGCCATATTTCATAGGAATTATCCACAGCCCGGGTCAGGAGATTGAAAAGAATTCGGACAATGATGAAAAGCGGACGCGAATGCATCGGCTTATTACGGAGCAAACCAGGGCGCTTGCGAGCGCCAACTTGAGGTTACATCTCTCGGATCGGTTGGCAGCACTGGGGACGCTTGCCTCTGGACTTGGTCACGACATGAACAGCATGCTGTTACCAGTGCGTGCGCGGCTCAACGCGATGGAGCATGCCGGGATTTCTCCAGCGGCGATGGCACATTTGACGGCAATTCGACGCTCGATTACATATTTGCAGCACCTGAGTGATGGATTGCATTTTCTAACGATCGATTCAGATAAGGAGGCTGGTCCGTCGAACGGACAAATGACCACCAACATCACACGCTGGTGGAAGGAGATGGGAACTCTTCTGCGAAAGACGGTGCCATCGCATGTAAAGGTCGATGCGAAGTTTCCTGACATTCTGCCTGACGTCAATGTTGCGCCGTATCTGTTGACTCAGGCGATGCTCAACCTTCTGGTGAACGCAGGCGAGTCGATTCCGCAGGGGCGTCGCAACGGAAAAGTGAAAGTGTGGGCCAAGAAGACCGAAGACGGCAAGTCGCTGCGGCTTGGCGTCAGCGATAACGGTCGCGGTATGACACAGCAGATACAGCGCCGAGCATTTGATCTGTTTTATACAACCAAAGTACGCAGCCTGGGAACCGGGCTTGGATTGCCGCTGGCTCGCAAAGTTGCGATGCGCGCAGGAGGGAGTATGGAACTTCAGTCGACACCGGGAAACGGGACGTCGGCGGCTCTGGTGCTTCCGATTGTGGAGGCGAGCAGAGTCAAGGGCGGCAATCGTGAGATTCGAAGAGTTTCGGCTGCTTTGTCGGTGCATGATCATCGGACTGCAGCGCTGATCTCCCAGATACTTGTTTCTGCTGGCGTTGATCTGAGAGCAGTCAGAGATACAAGTCCGGGCACGCCCGACATGTGGATCACGCAGCCAACTGCCACGTCCCTGGTATCGGCAGAACGACTGCGAAAGAGTCGAAGCAAAGGCACTGTGGTTCTGGTGGGCTCGCCACCCAAAAATGTACAGGAAAAGTGGGATCGTATTGGCGCGACAGTGATCGATCGTATTGACGACTTTGAAACCATCCGGCACATTCTTGGGCTCACCGTGTCGGCACAAACCAGCAATATCGCTAATGGAGAAAAGATATGAACATGAACAAAAAATCAGCGCCGCTCACCGCGACGAATTCAACCACAGAGCCTCGAACGCAGTCTGATATCGGCGGAACCACGGCGAGTCGAACGGCCAGCAGAGCGAGCGAAGATTCGACAAGGAACAGCGAGACGACGGCTTCGCATGCGATTCGCGTGCTTTGCGTGGACGACCATGCAATGCTGATAGCCGGGCTTTCGGCCCAGTTTGCAATAGAAGGTAAGATCGAAGTTGTGGGAAGGCTCTCATCGGCAGATAAACTGCTTGAAGAAGTCAAACGTCTCATGCCGACGGCGGTGATGCTCGATATTGAAATGCCGGGCCCGGATATTTTTGAGGTCGCCACGCGCTTGAAGCGTGCGTATCCCACTGTGCGGCTCATGGTGTTGAGTGCGCATATTCGCGATGCGTATATCTCTGCATCGTTTGCCGCGGGCATTGAGGCGTATTTCGCCAAGTCTGATGAACTTGTGGATATTGTGAATGGCATTTACGAAGTGGCCAAGAGCCCACCCGGAACGTTTCTGCTCGGGCCCAAGGTTCGTGAGCGGTGTCGTCCGGTGCTGAATCCCGGAGTCCGCGGCTCAAAAGCAGCAAAAGACCGCCAGACGATTTCCTGGGAAGATTCCGGCGGCCCGATGACTCTGCTGGCGACGCTCACGGCGCGTGAGGCGGAAATTCTGCGACTTGTTGGCAAGGGGCTTTCGCGAAATCAGATTGCCGCGCAGCTGTTTCGCAGCGTGAAGACCATAGATGGGCATCAGGAACGCATGATGAAGAAGCTGGGTATTGAGGCAAGAGCGGATCTGATGCGTTTTGCCATTCGTGAAGGTCTTGCCCAACCTTAGAAACAAAGGTCTCAATAAATACCAAAATAATCAGGGACTTTTTAGCACTTGTGATCGAACGCATCCATGCGATGATGTACTTATCGAATCTTCGGGCTCGCATGTGCGACCTGGAGAAGGCGACTTGAGCGCTGAGGCGTTCAAGACCCAAGTCTTCGATCAAGCTAGGAGGTTCAACATGAAAACCCGCGCATTGGCCCCCGCGATCAGTTGCGTAATGCTTGCGATGTCATGTGGTATCGCCGCCGCCAACTCAGTGCGACTTGACGACCCCAAGCCGGTTTCGGCAGTTGTTTCCACGACGTATGACTTCAGGTCTGCGAAGTGGATGAGCGATAGAAACGTTGTTAACAACAACAATGAAGAGATCGCCAAAGTTTCGGATCTCATTCTCGATCGCGGCACGGGCCGCATCGCGTATGCCGTGATCAAGACGGGCACGACACTGGGCCTGGGTGGCAAGGCGATTGCAATTCCCTACGGGGCGTTTAAGTGGGAAGCGCCGGGTGGCAAAGATCGGTTTATTCTTTCCCAGACCCAGGAGCAGCTTAAACAGTTCGCCGAATACACACCGGAGAACTGGAAAGCGCTCAAAGAACTCGCACCGGCCGACAAAAGCAACCTTCGCCAGCGACTTGAGGAAGATAGTGCCTCGAGCAGTGATCCATATGCTGGCAACATCGAGATGGCCAAAAAGGTCCGAGTGTCCGGTGAGATCACAAGTGTTGAGCGAGTTCGCGCCGGCGCGATGGGCGAACAGGTCCAAATTACTGTTCAGACTTCACAGGGTACAAAGAAGATCACACTTGGCCCATCCTGGTATGTCAACAGTTCAAACGCTGCACCGATGCGTGGAGACAAAGTCGTTGCAGAAACAGTCGCACTGCCGCGTGATACAAGCAACCTTTTGGCCGCTACCCACGTTCGAATCGGGGAGAACGAGCTCCATCTTCGCGATGCTGACGGCGCGCCCGCATGGGAACTTGCAAGGGCAGATTCAAGTGCGCGGAATTACAGTGTTTCGCATTCGCGTTATCTGCTCCTGAGCGAACTGCCCGGTTCAAAGGTCGATTGTCGCGGCAATGAATGTGGAAAGGTCCACGACGTTATTCTTGAACGCACTTCCGGTGCCGTTGGGTTCATCTCTATCGATCCCAATCAGAATTTTCTGGGCATCAGCGACACAAAGCGAATGATCCCCTGGACCGTAGCGTCTGTGGGGCTGGACGGGTCGATGCGTATCGATGCATCAAAGGAAATGGTACTGGTAAGCCCTGAAACGCCGTCCGAATTATCCACGTTGAACACAGGTACGCAGATGGATCGCGTGTACAAAGCGTTTAAGGTTCCAACTCCGCGATTTGAACTTCCTGACAGAGATACACCACTGAAACCCGATGGTATCAGCGCGTGGTCGGCATCGGGGCCGATTCTCAGTTCGATCGATCGCAACACGGCCAGGTCGCTTGACGGCGAAGTGATCGGGATGATCGAAGTAAAATTCGAGAACGGCACAGCTCCCGCCAGAGCTCTCAAATTGCGTACACCATCGAGCGCCGGTACAGAAGAAGTAGTTCTGCTTGGTCCGGTGTGGTACATGGACAACCAGAAGGCCATTTATGAATCCGGGGATCCGATCACGATCCAAGCATGCAGAGCCACTGTCGACGGGCGTCAATACTGGATCGCCAAGTCGATCGCCTGCAAAGAAGCGACAGTGGTGTTGCTCGATGGAACAAACAAGCCAGCCTGGGACAAGCCTTAAACCTGTCGGTGGTGGAACAGAGCAGGTGTTTGCGTTCACGCGAAGTGAACGGAAACCAAGGCCAGGGAGCGATGGGTCCAGTCACTCCCTCCTTTGGCCCGAGGCAGAACGTTCGAGGGACGAGATCGGAGCATCGATGAAAATCGGTGACTCCGAATTGGAACTTTAAGGAGACTCATATGAAAGGCTCAGCAATGCGTGCGTCTGAATCACCCCGTCTTTCCCGCAAACTTATCCTCGTGCTGCTCGCGCTCGCTGCATCGACAGTTGCGATGACGGCATGCGAAACCACCGAGGGGTTCGGCAAGGATGTAAAGAAGCTTGGCGACAATATTGAAGATGGCGCTCAGGAAAACAAGTAGAGCCATCTGAATTGAGCGTTAAGTACGATCCGAAGTAGTTCAATCCTGGAGCTCCCACCTCGGCGCCACAGAAAACGGAACCATGAGCACTAACAGCAATTCTTTCGGCCCACAATCCAGCCAGCCGGTTTCACACGACAGTTCACGTGATTCCAACGGAGTCAACAATATGGTCACTACCACTTACTCTGCACAGTCGAATAGCTCATTTGGAGCGCACTGCGAAGACGCCGAACGATTTATCGCGACAGGCTTTGAAGACCGCGCCGCAGAGCTGAATCACCTGGTTCAAACCAACCAGAACCTGGTTGACAAAATTGTGTGCAAGTATGAAGGTCGCGGTCTAGAGCGAGACAGTCTTATCGAGGTGGGAAGACTTGGTCTTATGCTCGCTGCGCCGAACTTTGAACCTGCGCAGGGGGTGAGGTTCTCTACACACGCAAGCTGGTGGATCAAAGAGGCCATTAAGAATGCACTTCGCATGAAAGCCAAGCCGTCGGTCCCTGAATTGTGGTGTTGAACATTTTCACAGAAGCGAGAGAGTGACAATGTCTATCTCAAAACCATGCTCGGTACATCGTCTGGATGCGAGCAACATCACTGGCGACTTTGCCGTGTGCCAGGATGGCATCGACACTCTCAAGGTCGCCGCCGACGATGGCTCCTCGCGACAACTCTCTGATGAAGCAAAGCTCTATTCCTGTCAACGGCTCAACCAGCTCCAGGCCGATACACGTATTCTCCACGCCAACTTTCAGAAGTACCAATGGCTGATGCGGAGTGAATCGACCTATCAACTCTATCTTGTTATGGGTAAATTTGCGAAAGAGCAGGGTGCCCTTGTGACTGCCCTGTGTGAGCGCATCCAAAGCTTGGGCGGGACTCCGATAGTGGATCCGCGCCATATCGCGGAGCTTGCTCGAATTCCCAGAGCCCCAAACAGCAGTGAGAATATCGCCGCAATACTATCACGTTTGCTCCATGCGACGGAAATGATCCTCATTGACGCGTACATGGCGTCGGCAAAAATAAGCGAATTCAGCAATAGCACTTCCATCGACTCGAGCATTTCAGAGCTTGTTCGAACTGACGAACTCCACGCCGGGGTTCTTTGCCAGCACCTCACCATGCAGAACGCACATTCCCGCGCCGGGCCGGGCACTGAAATGGAGCTCTGATCAATCCATGTCGGAACTGACCATTCGATTATCGTGACATAGATATGCTTATAAATGACCATCTCAAACTCAGATCCAAAGGCCATTGCTCGATCGATTGCGGAAGTAGCCCTGCTTCGCGGCACGTTCACGTTGCGATCGGGGCGTGTAAGTAATTTTTATCTCGACAAATATTTATTTTCGACGCGCCCGGAATTGCTCGATCAGATTGGTGTACTGCTCGCCGCCAAGGTGAGACACATTGAGCAAATAATCGGAAAGCCGGTCATCCGGCTCGCCGGGGCGGAGCTTGGAGGTATTCCGTTGGTCACGGTCACAAGTTTGAAGACCGGACTTCCCTGTGTGTTTGTTCGCAACAAAAAGAAGGATTATGGCACATCGAAACAGCTCGAGGGTGTCATAAACACAGGTGAGATTACTGTTTTGGTCGAAGACGTCGCCACTACAGCCGGTCAGGCGCTGGAGGCTGTTGCATCGCTGCGCGAAGCTGGCGCCGATGTGCGGGCGGTCATCGCGACAATTGACCGCCAGGAAGGCGCACGAGAAAATATTGAGAAAGCAGGAATGATATTTGAATCTCTCTTTACTAAGTCTGACCTTGGCATTAGAGAATAATCGCTGGCTAAATCTTGCATTGAATCGAGCACGGCAATAACATTGCGAGGGTAGAAGAGTTGTGTCTATGCACACCTTCACATAACAACTCAATCGGAGTAATACAAAATGGCAAAGTCGAAGAAATCCGGATCGTCACTTGGCGGCGCGTCTGCCGCGGATCTTGTGAAAGAAGTAGCAAAACGTCAACAGAAAGTTGCAGCGCTCAAAAGCAAACGCAACAAGCTGCTGCTTGAGATTCGCGACCTCGATGAGCAGATTCGTGCTGAGGGCGGCTCGCTTCACGGCGCAAGCATTCATGCGTTCGCCTCCGGCGACTCGCCATCGCATGGCCGCAAGCGCTTCATGAACAAGTCCAATCTTCCCGATGCGATGGCATCGACCATGAAGGGCAAAGAACTTGGCGTGACCGAGATTGCATACGCAGTCGTGAAAGATGGTTACAAGACCACAGCCGCTAATTTCCGCACGATTGTGAACCAGACCCTGATCCGCTTCCCCAGCCGTTTCAAGAAGGTCCGTCGCGGCGTATACACATCCAAGGGTTGAGCTTTACGGCGATACCTTGAGATTCAGCAGCAAACTACGCCCTCGACATTCGCTCGAATGTCGAGGGCGTTCTAATTGTGCGCTACAAACGCACACCTCTCACCCCATCAGGTGCACTTTCTAAATTTCTCGACCAAGCCATCAAAATGATCTATATCATAATATTCTATTATAATCCGGCCTGAAGTCATGCCCTTGCGACCGACATGCGGCTGGATCTGCACCTTCGTACCCAGCTGTTCCCCGATCTGACGAGCAAGGTCGGCGAGAATGATCAGGGTCTTGTCTGTCGCAGCGCTCTGGTGCGCTGCCGCAAGTTCCTGGCCAACACCCCCCTGCTGCCGCGTCCGAATCGCAGATTGCCATTTCTTTACTTCAATTTCCGTACTCTTGACGCTCCAACCGCTGGCCGCGGCACGTTTTCCCAGAATAACGCGGCCGCGTTGATCCTGGGGCAAATTGCCTTCTGACTCAAGAGATAGCAAGACCTTGGCGTGGCCGTTCGAAAGCTCGCCGCGGGAAACCAGTTCCTGAAGCACGGGCTCCAGTTCCGTGAGGCGGATGAGGTTTGCAATGGTCGAACGATCGACCCCCACCCGCTCCGCAATCTCTGCCTGGGTCATCCCGAACTGTTCACTGAGGGCTCTGAACGCCAGTGCTTTATCGATCGGATTCAAATCTTCGCGCTGGACATTTTCGACTATCGCCCATTGCGCACAATCGCTGTCGGAAAGCTCTTTAATAATTGCTGGAATACTCCGAAGCCCGGCTTCTGACGCGGCACGCCAGCGGCGTTCGCCGGCTACCAGCTCCCACGCGGCCCCTGCAGCGGAACCGTGCCCCCCCACCGCTTGCCCGTTCGCCAGAGGCCGCAGCACGATCGGCTGCATCACACCGCTCGTTTTTATGGAGGCTGCCAATTGACTAATAGTGGAGTCATCAATTACGCGACGTGGCTGATAGCGATTCGGTACAATGTCTTCAATCGGAATGTGTACCAACCCACCTGTCTTCTCTTCACTAGACAGACCGGTATACTCAATATTCGCCTTTGGTGCCATCACCTGAACTGGTGTGTTGACCGACAGTAGACTGCTAAGGCCACGACCCAATTTTTTGGGTTTTTCCATTTTCTGCCTCCTTGCATGTATGCACACAGTGTAGCAGATTTGTGGCGCGGCAATCTGTGAATATGGTGAAATTGGACCGCCTGGGGCGATTCATTCTGTGCCGCGAGCAACCGGAATGGGATTTTGGAACCGCTGAACATCCGATCAGATCAGGATGGAGGATCGTGCTCAAAGCAAAGGACCCAAGGTGTTCCACGTGGAACCTAGGCCCGATGTGCAGCTGGATGTCCAGCTTGCAGACCTCCAGCGGCTGGCCTCACTAGGCGTCCTTGCTGGGGCGGTATTGCACGAGATCAATAACGCTTTGACGCCAGCCCTGTCATATTCACAGTTGGCACTAGCCAATCCCACCGACCATCAGCTTGCAGCGAAGGCGCTTGAAAGGGCCGTTGCCGGCATTCGGCACGCGTCGCGAATCGCAGAATCAACTCTCGGCCTGGTAATGGTCTCGGAGAATACGGGTGGCAACGCTCGGATTGGCGTTCGATTGCCGACCGTACTTGAAGCGGCGTGCAACTCAGTATCAACGCAGATCGAGAAGCAGGGCATTACACTTCAGGTCAGCTGTCCAGATGGACTCACAGCCTCAATGAACCCATTGGAACTTCAGCAGGTATTGGTGAATCTTCTCACCAACTCAATTCGCGCAACCTGCCCTGGTGGATCAATCTGCATTAACTGTTCTACGTGGAACACCGGGGCAGATAGGGGTGTTGAGATTGAGTTGGTCGATACCGGTTGCGGGGTCACTGCAGCGGTGCGGGAACGCCTGTTTCAACCCCTTGCGAGCGGAACGGTTGGCGGGCACGGATTTGGGCTGATGGTTTCGCGGCGAATGGTGGAAGCCGCCGGCGGGCAGCTGGAGTTTGATGGCGACTATTCGCCCGGGGCGAGATTCGTGATACGGGTCTCAAATTAATAATATTGTGTAATCTTGATATATTTTGCACGCGGTTCATTGTCAAACAACTGCGCGGCGAGAGCACAAAAAGAAAGAGAGCTCGGCAAGCCGAGCTCTCTTTTAAACATGCGATGTTTCCGGGCGATCAGCAACCGGTTGAGAACGCATCGACGAAATCGAGGTAGTCGAAGAAGTCGATGACTGCGTCGCCATTGAAGTCTGCAGAAGGATCGTTTGCGGAGAAGGCGTCAACGAAATCGAGATAGTCAAAGAAGTCGACAAGTGCATCGCCGTTGAAATCTGCCGCACAGTCAGGAGATCCGTTGCCGGGAATCGGCAGGCCGGTCAGATTGAGCGAGCCATTGTTCTTAAAGAAGTAGAGCTTGGCGGTGCCAGTGACTGGCGCAGTGTCCGTAGTGACAGAGAAGGTTGCGGAAGTGGAGTAACGGAGTGCGGAGGAATTGGCATTCTGCGCGAATGTCTGTGGTGTATTCCAACGTACACCCGCAGAGTCTGCGGAGTACGACCACGCATCATTAAATGTCGCGGGTTCGCTGGAGTGATACATTGGAATGCGCTGATAGGGCGCTGTCGCAGTGATATCAGTGCTGGGCAGCTCGAACTTGCCCATGGCGATATCGCTGTTCACATTGAAGATTGTGTAGTTGTAAGTCCAGGTTCCGTTTCCATTGTCAACAACCTTGGCTCCCACCCAGAAACGAGTTGCAACGTTGATAAGCGTTGGATTGGTCGCTGAAGTAACAGTGCTAACAGTGTGGTCGTATGAGTTGAGCACAACGGTGGGATCAAGATATGTCCAGGCTTTGAGCGCAGGCCAGCCACGCGCGGTGCCGCCGATAAAGTAATTTGGCTGGAGAACGCCGTTGGTGATGAAGACTTCGCGATACGAAACGTTGTTGAGGCCGTTGGTCGCCAGAGTTGCCCCATTGAAGGTCGCTTCATCAGCGTTCACATACTGGCATTCAGCGAAATAGCGGCCAGAAACCGCGAGATCTGCTGTCAATGCCTGCAGGCGACGACCGATCACCGGCTCAGCGGCAGCAGGAACGATGTAGGGCGCGGGGGGATTTGTGAATGGGTATGGGTAGTATCCATTGGTTGCATTGATATGGCTGCGCGGGCCCAGGCCGCCCTGGCTTCCATTGAGTCCGGCCCCATAAGGATCTGAACAGCCGACGCCAAGTACCGCGCCGCCTTGCCCGCTGCATGTGTTGCAGAGGCTCTGTGTCAGTGCCGTAAATCCGTGCTTGAGCCAGGAGATTCCGACCAGTTCAAAGCGGTTGTCCGCGTAGCGGTAAAAGTTCTGGCCAATGACAGGGTGCTGATTCGTGTTGGCAACCCAAAGGACATTGGCGGTGCCGTTGTTGCAGGAGGTGGTACCGACCGAATACGCGGCAACCGCACCAGTTGTTCCCCAAGCTTGAACGTCAATCAAGTCGCCGACGATGATGTCAGGACCAGTGGTCATTGGTGGGAGTGGGGGCAGAGGAAGCGCGGTGGGCCGAGGTGGCGCGGCAACGGTTGATGTTGTGAGCGTGAATGTTCCGGTTGCCCCGTTGTAGCCGGAAACTGAGATGTAATAGGTAACGCCGGGGGTGACGGACTGGACGACTGATGACTGCAGTCCGCAGGAGTCGTCGTTACAGACGGTTTGTGTGAGACCGCCGCAGTTTCCAGTGAAGACGCGAATGACGGAGTCGTAGTTCGCGCCTGCGCACGTAGCAATCGTCAAAGATTGTGTCGTGCCGTTCGCGGGATGTGAATAGACATACCAGACATCGTTACCGGAGCCGCCGCAACCGCCTAATGGTCCATCTGTGGTTGCATTTACATTGGTGCCGTTGACTGTGGCGTTTGAGCCAATCACTTGTGCATTGGCACACAAGTTGTTTGCGGGCTGAGCGACGGCCAGGCCGGCGCACGCCGCGAGGACGGCGGCTGCGAGAGTGGTGGAATCGAAAGAACGATGCATGCAAGTGTCTCCGTAATGGGGCAATAGAAAATCCAACACCGCGGTGTATGGCCGCGTGATTCGGCAGAATGTTGTTGAGATCGGCGTAGCACAGTCGTAAACGAAGGGAATGGCCAATGCTCAGGTGTGAATGTAACCGATCGCGCGGGAATTTCCTAAGAAGAATTTGAAGAGTCGAAGATTTTCAGCGAATCTCTCGGCAACAATCCGCTTGTCCGCGTTTTGATTATCGGACTAAGACACTTGGCTCTTTGTGTGAGCATGTATTTATCGGACTTTAAGGGAAATTCGAGAGAGAAAGGCATGCTTCCACAAACCCAACCAGCCTTTATTGCGGCGATGTGAAATTGTGTCGTAGGGCTGTGCGTTCTTGTCGGTGGAAACGGGGTGTCGATTGGGCTCGCCTGGGCGAATCGATCGAAGCGTCAAGTGGAAAGGGTGGACCGGCATGAAGAGTTCATTGATTCTGGCGATCTCAGTGGCGATCTGCGGTATCGGCGGGATTGTCGTCGCAGAGCCGCCGGAGAACAGCAAGGACGCCTTGTCTGGTCCCAAAGTTGACAGGGCAGCAAAGAAGGTCACGCTTGTCGAACGCGATTTCGATGGCCACTTGCGCAGACTGGAGATATCGCCAGAAGAAGCGGCGATCGGCATGATGAAACTGGATGAAATGACAAAGGCAAAAGTTGATGAAACGATTGCCGCGAGATCGCTCCTGCTTGACGTGTTTGTGAGAGACAACCTGGATCTGTTATTAAGATTCTCAACAGCTGGCGCAAGCAACAACACACAGGAGCAGGGGATGCTCTTGCGCGAGACCTATGAGAAGGCAGAGCCGATTCGCAAGCATGGCAGGCTGCAGGAGACAGTTGGGGCCGTGCTTTCCGCGGAGCAGAGGAAGGTGTTTGTCGGGCTTGTGCAGGAATATCGGGCAGCCTTAGCGGATGAAGAACTGGCAGCAGCTGCAGGCAAGCCAACCAAGAACGGGAAGAAACCTGACCGAGCCGGCGCGATGCTCAAAATCGGATTTGAGCAGTTCGGGCAGGATGTGAAGCGGGCGTATGAACGGGTGATCGCGGAAGGACAGGGAAAGCTCGAGGAATTCATCAAGCACCTGGAGATGTCACAGACACAGGAAGAAAAAGTGCGAAAAATCACTTCAAATTTTGCGCAGGCACACATTACAACTCCCGCAACGCAGAAAGAAAAGACCATGTTGTTTCTGGACATATCCGCTGCGCTAGATCCGTCGCAGCGGGCCAAACTTCTCAAATATGTTCAGGAGAACAAGTAGTCTCACTTGCCAAGTTGAAGTCGAAGCAGCTATCTTCTAGGGGGGTTGGTACCCAAAGGAGAACAGTTGCCGCGAATATTTGATTGCATCATCATTGGTGGCGGGTGTTCTGGGACAATGCTGTTGTTCCATTTATCGCGGCTCACACCAAAGGCGAAGCAGTTCTCGGTGGTGATTTTTGAATCGGGCGAGCTTGGACCCGGCGTGCCATATCAGACGTCGCAGCCGCTGCATGTTTTGAACGTGCCCGCGGGGCGTATGAGCGCGATTGCGTCGGAGAGTGAGCACTTTCTTTCCTGGTACCGGGCTCAGGGACATGCGAACGCATCAGGTGGTGATTTTGTGGCACGCGGTGACTATGGAAAATACCTGCGTTATCTTGCGGCGCTCGCGGCAGAGCGAATATCCATTGAGCACATTCGATCGCAGGCTGTGCGACTTGAGACCACCGATAGTGGCGTGAAGGTTGCTGCAGCAGGCGGCGAGGAGGTTTACGGGAAGCAAGTGGTGTTGGCGTGGGGACACAACACGCCGCGAATTCCCAGGGAAATCGACGAGAGTGCCCGCCAGCATCCTGGCTATATCAACAATCCATGGAGAGTAAGTTCTGCCAGTTCGCAACTGGAACGCGGCGCCCTGTTGATTGGCACAGGGTTAACGATGATCGATTGCGCTGTCTCGATAGCGGGGCAGTCCCCGGATTACAAGATGCTGGCGATTTCAAGACGAGGACTGCTGCCGCAGCCTCACCGGCACCATGATGCGCCGCCGCGGAAGTTGCCGCCGCCACCGATTGCATACTGGCCAACATCTACGCCGGGGCTACTGAAAGCAATACGAGCATATGTTTTGACATGTCGCAATAAAGATTTTGATTGGCGCGAGGCGATTACTGCGCTGCGACCCGTGACGAGTCAGTTGTGGCAGGGGCTCAGCACTACAGACAAGCAGCGGTTTCTCGAGAAGCTTGTGCCGTATTGGGACTCGCATCGCCATCGCGTTGCGCCCCAGGTTGCAGCCCGGGCCGATCAACTGCAATCGGAAGGAAGGCTTGAAGTGGCCGCCGCGAGATTGGTGCGAGTGGTCGCGGCCGGCGAGCTATTAGAAGCGACGATTCTCGATCGCGGAGCAGCAAAGCCGCGAGTGGTGCAGGTCGGATGCGTGGTGAATTGCACAGGACCAGAGACTGATGTGAATCGCAGCGAGAACCCGCTTGTGAGGCAGATGTTGAACGACAAACTAGTTGTGTCTGACATCATGCGGCTCGGAATCGATTGCGATGAACAAGGGCGACCGACTGTAACCGGACAATCGCAGCCACGACTCTGGACGATTGGTCCAGTGCGCAAGGCGCAACTGTGGGAGACTATCGCCGTTCCTGAAATTCGAGTGCAAGCCGAAGAGCTGGCGACGAAGTTGATTACAGCGGTCGCATAAGCGGGAACAGAACGACATCGCGAATGGTTCGCTGATTGGTGAGGAGCATCACGAGACGGTCGATGCCCAGGCCCATGCCGCCGGCGGGAGGCATTCCCACTTTGAGTGCATTGATGAAATCTTCATCGAGGTTGCGATAAGTGTTTTCTTCCGCTGCTTTCTCGGCATCGAGCCCCTTGAGCTGTTCGGTGAACTTTGCGAGCTGCACATCTGGATCGTTGAGCTCGGTGTAGTGGGGGGCGATTTCCATGTGTCCAATGAAGAGGTCGGCCCGTTCTGCGACGACGGGGTTCGAAGCCTTGGGTCGAGTAAGCGGCGAAATAGCTGCGGGATACTCCATGATAAATGTGGGCTTGGCGGGGTCGATGGTCTTCTCGGCGAGCCGCTCGAACAGATCATTGATAACGAGCACTTCATCGAGTTTGCCTGCAGCTTCAGGTGAAAGCACCTTGTGTTCAACCGCGGCTTTGCGAGCGCGATCTATATCGGTCATCGGAAAGCCAAGCGTCTTTTCAAACAGTTCGGCGTAGGTAACTCGCGCGAAGGGAGTGCCGTAGTCAACGAGCACATCGCCAAATGGCAGTTTCATGCTGGAAACATCGACATCTGGATACAACGCGGTGTACTCGCTCTGGCGCGCGACAAACATTGCAGCATCGCGAATGATCGCTTCGGTCAGGTCCATGACGGTGGTGCAATCGCCGAATGCTTCATACACCTCGAGCATCGTAAACTCAGGATTGTGCTGTTTGTCGAGTCCTTCGTTGCGGAAGTTGCGGTTAATCTCGTATACACGCGGCAGGCCGCCAACAAGCAATCGCTTGAGATAGAGCTCTGGCGCAATGCGAAGGAAGAGATTGATCGTGAGCGCGTTCATATGTGTCATGAACGGGCGAGCCGCTGCACCTCCGGCGAGCGTCTGCATCATCGGAGTTTCAACTTCGAGAAACTGACGCGTCGTAAGAGTCTGGCGCACTCGAGAGATGATCTTGGAACGCAGTTTGAAAACTGAAATTCCCTGTGGGTTAGCCCAAAGATCGGTGTAGCGCTGACGGTAGCGGATTTCGATATCCTGCAAGCCATCGTGCTTTGATGGCGGCGGTACAAGGCTCTTGGCGGCGGGCTCGACCGCAGATGCCCAGACGGTGACTTCGCCGGTGCGAGTTTTCATAAGCCTGCCGCGGATAATGACAACGTCAGCGACATCGATGAGCTTGGCGAGTTTGAAGTCTGCCTCGGAGACATCTTTCTGCGAGACCGCAACTTGCAAATCTCCCGTGTCATCGCGAAGATTGATCCAGAGGAGTTTGCCATTGTCGCGCAGCAGCATGACGCGCCCTGCAACAGCTACTTCAGGGCGCGGATCGGTAAAGCCCGGAGTCTTGCTATTGGCTTTGTGAAGTTCATCGGCCGCGGCATCGTAAACAGCCTTCGCCTCGCCAAGAGCCACGAGATCTTTCGTGCGCTGGCCGTATGGATTTCTTCCCAGCGCGCGCGCGAGTTCACGATTTTCACGCCGTTGAGATTCGAGTCGTTCGCCGCCGGATGCTGGGGTTTCTGAAGTCATGAGGGCGAGATGGTAGGGGAGCGCGGAAATACTCGCGAGTTCCCAAGAAGTCTTAGAATGGAATCAGGAACATAGAACTTTGACCGATTTGAGTTTCCCGCCTGCGGCGGCGAGCGCTTCCTTGCCACCGGAGCGGAGCCAGCGGTCAAAATCGAAGCGAGCGGAGTGGTCGCGGGCACGGATGGTGAGCACGCCGCGGGAACAGGAGATAATGGCGCAGGCGGCTTTCAGGTCATCGGGCACCACAACGCTCCATGCGGCACCGACCTTGCCGAGTTGGCGGTGACGAGACTGAATGGTCTTGAACTCAGCACCCAATGCCAGCCCAAGCGAAAAATCTCGCTTGGGGGCTTTTCGCAGATTTGCCAGTTTGACAAGTTCGGCCGGACGCATGCGAAATACTAGAGGCGTCAACAGCGGCAGATGGCACAAGCGCCTCCTATCCTCTGGGCCTTGAAGACTTCGATTTCCATCGAGAAGATTTCCAAGACTTTCCCCGCGCTTCCTGGCAGCGCGGGCGCTGTCGATGGACGCACGATTGTGCTCAAGGCTGTGAATCTGGAGATCGAGGCCGGGGAGCTGTTTTTTCTGCTTGGGCCTTCTGGTTGTGGCAAGACAACGCTGTTGAGAATCATCGCCGGGTTTATTGAGCCCGACAGCGGCACGGTTCTGCTTAATGGACGAGATGTGACCTGGGCTCCGGCAAACACTCGTAACACCGGAATGGTGTTTCAGAGTTACGCATTGTGGCCGCACATGACGGTGGCGCAGAATGTCGGGTTCGGACTCGACATCCGCAAAGTGCCGGCGAAGGAACAGGAGCGGAGAATCCACGAGGCACTCGAAATGGTGCGAATGGATGAATACGCAATGCGGCGGCCAACGCAGTTGTCAGGCGGACAGCAGCAGCGCGTTGCATTGGCGCGCGCGATTGTGATCAAGCCCGATGTCTTGTTGCTGGATGAACCGCTGTCGAATCTCGATGCAAAACTGAGAATCGAATTGCGTTCAGAAATCCGGCGAATCTGCAAGGAATCCGGCATCACTACGGTGTATGTGACACACGATCAGAAAGAAGCCTTGTCGATGGCCGACCGGGTCGCGATCATGCACCTGGGACAGGTTGAACAGCTCGGGACCCCTGAAGAGCTGTACCGGCGGCCGCGAAGCAAGTTCGTTGCAGAATTTCTAGGCGAGACGAATTTCATTCCGGCCTCATTTGTTGAACTTCGCAGCAATGCAGCAGTGTTCGCATCAGCAGCAGGAAACCTTGGCGCAGTGATTGTCGGTGCGCCCAAGCTCGCACCCGGAGAATCATCGACGCTATCAGTCCGTCCAGAGTCGCTGGTGCTGACCGATGGAACATCACCACCGCGAGCAGATTCGTTCGCCCTGCTTGGCACGCTTTTGGAGACGACTTACCTTGGGGAACTGGCTCAGCACGTGGTGGAACTCAAAGGCGGCACGCGGGTCAAAGTCGCGGAAATGAACCCGCCGTACGGCGCAAAGCGAACACGCGGCGGCATGGTGACAGTCACGGCCCGTGCAAGCGATGTTGTGGTTCTTGCCGAGTGAGTTCAGTCGTCGGCGGAAATGGTCTTTGGTCCCTGACTGCCGGCAACGCGTTCCATATAGCCCTTGCCCTTGCGCTCATACTTGGTGAACCCCATGCGCTCCAGGTTCTTGTTTGAGAGCGAGGCCTTGCCTTTGACATCAGACCACTTGCCCGCGATGTTTGGAGTCACGATCGCCCGGCGGCAAGGTTCCTTGGTCTCAGGATGTTTCTTAAACGCAGCGTCCTTCATTGACTGGACCCACTCAAAAGTCTTGCCGGTCGGCTGGCCCTTGGCATCGGTGATTTCGTAGACATATGTTGGCATGATTGATTGTTGGCGCGAAATTCGCGAAAGAAACCGATCTACAGAAACGCGCGACCTGTTTCCAGGTCAATCATCGTCCAACCCAGCTTTCGACATGCCTTGGAAAGCACCGGCCAGGCAATGTCATCATCCGACACCGTCACCATGGCTTGCTGGATTTCAGCCTGGTTCAGCGGCATCTCGACCGTCAATCCGGGTCCATACAACATCTCAAGCCCCGGATTTGCGGTTCCGCCATCCGAACCAGTGTTAAACGGGGCAAACGCTTCCTTGATTGAGCGCGAAGAACCCAGCGGCCCTCCCGACACTCCGGGAGTTGCGCTTGCTTTCATGAGCACCATTTGACGTGTTTTGGCCACTGGAAGATCGTAGTGCTTATTCGTCTTCTTTGTCGGCTGCCGCAATTAATTCTGCGGCGGTCTGAATAAGCGTTTCCAGAGGAACCGGCTTGGTAAGGTATCGATCTGCCCCCTGCATTTCAGCATACACCTGGTGGCGTTTGCCCTCATTAGCAGTCACCATGATCACCAATGGGCTGTTTTCGTATCCCTTGATCTTCTCAAGCACAAGGAACCCCGAGCGCTTCGGGAGCATCATGTCGAGCACGACCAGGTCGGGCAACGACTCGTGGCACACCCGTACCGCCTCGTTGCCGTCTGCGACGGCAATAGTCTCGGCCCCCTCAGATTCCAGCGCGGCCACCATTGCTTCGCGTACATCGTCATCGTCATCGACAACCAGGATGCGCACGTCTTCCAGGCGACCAACATCTTCTTCTCTTTCAACCGGCATTTTCAAGTCTCCGCAGATTGACCCAGAGCCACATGAGTGTACCACGCCACGCAAGGGCATACTCCGCAGGCAGCCGATCGGTTCCAAACCCAGCGGTTCCCAGAATTGCTACACTGGGATAGTGAGCACGGACGCCATTCAATTCGAACGTTTGCAGGGAAAGTTCCTCGCATTTGAAGGGCCTGACGGGTCTGGGAAGACCACGCAGTACCGGCGATTTCTGGAGTTGTGCCGCGGAAACGGGCTGGAAGTGTGCGAAGTCCGGGAACCGGGCGGCACAGCGATTGGCGAACAGGTGCGCGGCATTCTGCTGAATCGCCAGTTTGGCGAGATGAGCGTTCGTTGCGAAATGCTGCTGTATATGGCCAGCCGGGCGCAGCTTGTCGAGCAACGAATTCGCCCCGCGCTTGAACAAGGTCATCTTGTACTCGCTGACAGGTTCATTGCCAGCACGCTGGCGTATCAGGGCACCGCGGGCGGATTACCTATGACCGAGATCGCGGCGGTGGCAATGGTTGCCACGGGCGGGCTTGAGCCCGATCTCAACATAGTGTTTGATGTCGACGAAGACACCGCCGCCAAACGGCTCAATCCACTGCTCGATCGCATGGAAGCCAAAGGAAAGAGCTTTCACTCGCGCGTTCGCAATGGGTATCTTGATCTGTGCCAGCAGAGACCGGATCGATACATGAAAATCGACGCATCGTGCGGCCCAGACGAAGTGTGGCTGCAATTGCTCGCGGGCCTTTCTCCACGTCTGTAAAAAATCAGACGCCCACCGGATCCGGTGGGCGTCTGTGTTCTAAATCAACAATGAGATTCAGCAGCCGCTGCTGTAGGCATCGACGAAGTCGAGGTAGTCAAAGAAGTCGATGGCGGTGTCGCCGTTGAAATCGGCTGAAGGACTGTTCGCTGAGAAAGCATCAACGAAGTCGAGGTAATCAAAGAAGTCAAGGACGCCATCGTCATTGAAGTCGGGCAGGCAGGGGTTGCCAAAGCGCGAGCCAGGTTCAGCCGCGCCGACTTCTGAGTAGCGGTATGTGGTGCCGCTGATGAGGAATCCTGCATCAACCCAGTAGTAGTACTGCGTTCCAGGAACAGCCGTTGTATCGTCAAAGGTTGTTGCAAGGACACCGGCAAACCCTGTGGTTCCGATCGGGGTTGCATTTGCGAGCAAGGTTGTTGTGCCGCGGAGAATGCGATATCCAGCCACGCCGGGAATGGTGGTCCAGTTCAGACGCACCTTGTCGGGGAAGGTCAGATCAGTTGCAGAAAGTGTAACAGCCGAAGTTCCATTGATCGTGAGGCGATAGAGCTGATTTTCGCCGGCGGTGACGCTGCTGGCGGTGACTCGTGCGTAGAACGTTCCGGGTGGGGAAATCAGGACGTTGGCCAGAACTTCGCTTACTCCGGCGGGGGCGGTGTTAGATGTGCCCAGCTGGGTAGTTCCGTTGCTTGCATACAACGCGGCGGTAAGATTCGACATTGCGAGAGCGTTGATACTCGTGCCAGCGCTACATGAGCCGTCACCGTTTTGTGCGCCATCCAGATACGCTGTACCAATCGGTAGAACTGTGACTGTTGCGAGCATGTTCTGAGTCGTTGTGAAGCGGAAGTAGTCGGTATCAAAACCGTTGGCGTTACTGGTCGAAGATGTATTTGCAACAATGTTTCCCGACAGATTGCTCGGAATGAGATTGCCGCCCACGGAAAGCGCCCCGGCCAATGCCGCGGTTGCAATCGTTCCGTTCGGCTCGTGAGCATCGCCGTAGATGTACTGGCCGCCGCGGCAGTCGTCCTGCTGCGGACCATCAAAATTCGTGTTGAGGAATGGTTCCATTAACTTGCTGTTGTTGGTCGGGCAGACGTGGTTGAGACCAATGCCGTGTCCGTGTTCGTGCAGAACAGTATTTCGCAGGAATCGGTAGTCGTTGCTGGTTGAGCCCCAGTTTTCGCTCGAGTCGATCACCATGTCGCCGCCGGGCGGAAAGGAGTTGTATGCAAGGATGCCGTTGCCGTTGTCGATGTTCTTCATGGAGATTCGAACATCGCCGCGCAGCCCGTCAGCGCCACCCGCGCCCCAAACCGCGCCATCGTCCCAGTTGTTTCCGCCGCTGGTGACGCGGACATAAGTAATGCCGGTCATCGCGCCCCAACGGTCAAAGCACTGCTGGAACTTTGCAATCCAGGTGGCCGTGACAGGAACAAGTGTGTTCATGCGGCTGAACAAAATGCTGTTTGCCGTGGGTTCGCCAACGCCAGACGGAATGCTCAAGCCGTCTGGTACAAAAGACCAGCGAATCGTCGCAACCGTGTTCACTGCCGTGCCGTTCCAGCTGCCTCCGTTTTGAAAGGCCGGACCGAATGCGCGACCAAGCGCAGCCTCTGTTGCTTCAATCACAGATAGCGGAGTGTCCTTTGCGTAACACGCATTCACTGGGCCCTGCGGAAATTCAAACCCGCTTGAATACGCAAACATCTCCCACGGCGGCATGATTTGGCGAGTGTCATTCTGCGATTCCAACTGCGTGCGGAACCAGCGGCCCGCAAATGGCGTAGATTCCGAGATATTGGCCTCGGGCGCAATTTCAATGGGGCCAGCACAAGCCGAGGCAGCAGCGACGCCGCTCAGCAGCAATAAAGCGAATTTCTTCATTTTGGTTCTCTCAGACTTTCCGGAAAGGCGACAGGTTTAGATTGTGACAATAAACGCGACGATTGCAAGATGAATCTTTACACGAACGCTCCGAACCATATTCGGTCGCTAAACCTGTACGGTTCCCGGACGAGTAAATTAGATCTAAGTTGAACGTCGGCCTAACAAGGTCGCTCAACCGTACGTGTCAACGCCGCCTGTGGAAGTTCGAACTGATTTTCCAATGTCCGCGGCGGCCTCGATCATCTTCACGACACTTTCGCCTTGCTGTTCCTGAACAGACTTCGCTTTTGCCAGTACTTTCATGGAAATGGAAAAACGCATAGAATCATTCTGAGCAGCCATCACATCTGTGGTTATGGAATCCATTGGCTTGATTATCGGAGATTTTCAAACACCGTTGCAGCCGCGCCGCGCGAACCGCTGTATATAAATTCAGAACCGATCGTGAAACGTGTTATCGGCCAAAATTCAGGTTTGGTCGTTGACAGGGTGTTTGACGTGAGCAAGTAGTCGGGTTACAACTACGTCCCCTCGAAGCGTCGCTTCTGAGGTTTATTGGTGGGTGGAATTGTAAGGAATGGTGGCGAATGACCATGTCTAGTGCAAGCAACGTAATGAAGTCTGCGGTTCTTGTCGGCACCTTCGCTGCAGCGGTGTTGCTCGGCGGCTGCTCCTCCGGCAGTGGCAGCTATGCCAAAGCTGGGGAGTACCAGAGCGATCCCACACCTCATCTCCACACTTTGCATGAACGTGATATCGATATAGCCAATCGCCACGCGATTACCACCGACGAAAACCTTCGCATGCTCAATGACGACCTGAGCAGGTTCTTCCTGCTTGACCGTCAGAGCCGTCTCTCCCCCGCGCCCATCCCGCGCTGATACTGCTCAAGTTCATAGATACAAAACCTCGCGGCAATTTGCTTCGAGGTTTTTTATTTTTGAAAGAGCGGCGTTGCTACAAACGTGTCAAAGTCATAAGCGCTTCACGTGCCTTGTCCAGCGTTTCCTGTTTCTTGCAGAACGCAAATCGAAGCATCCGCGAGCCGTGAATCTTGTTCTCATAGAAAACACTGGGCGGAATTGCGGCGACTTTGACCTCTGATGTCATCCAGCGGCAAAACGTGACGTCATCCTTCAACTCGTATTTTTTGCCAAACCGCTCTATCAGCGGCGAAATATCAGCCATGATGAAATACGTCCCGCTGGGCGAAAACACCCCAAACCCAGCCTCTTTAAGCGCAGATGACAGAAACTCCCGCGCGCTGCGATACCGCTCCAGCAACTCTGCAACATAGCCCGACCCTTCGCGAAGCGCCGCGACCGCGCCGTGCTGCAACGGAGTGGCCGTTGCGAACGTCAAGTACTGATGCGCTGCGCGAACACCGCGCGACAATTCCGGCGAGGCGATCGCCCAGCCGATCTTCCATCCAGTCAGGCTGAAAGTCTTGCCCAGCGATGAAAGTGTGACGGTGCGATGTTCCATTCCCGGAAACGTCGCGAGATGCAAGTGGGGGAGCGCTGCCTCAAACGTCAATTTTTCGTAAACCTCATCCACAATTGCAATCACGTCGTGTTCAACACACAGCCGCGCAATCACCGAAAGCTCCGTCCCGGAAAACACTTTTCCAGTCGGGTTGTGCGGCGTGTTCACCAGAATCGCCCGCGGAAATTTTCCGTTGTACGGGGCAAAAGCCCTTCGCAGTTCGTTCTCATCGAAATAGAACTTCCCATCGACGCCAGGAACAAGCGAAACAAATCGCGCTTTGGCGCCCGCCAGTTCAATGCACGCGCGATAGGAGTCGTAATACGGCTCAAATAAGATCACTTCATCGCCAGGATTGATCAGTCCAAGAAACGTGGCAGGCAGTGCTTCGGTGCAGCCGCTTGTCACCGTCACCATGGTCTCGGGATTCATGCCCAGGCCGCTGGACTTCTGAAAAGACTCGGCAATCGCTTCGTTCAGCGCGGGGACCCCAAGCGTCCGCGCATATTGATTGTGCCCCGCGTTCATCGCCCGTATCGCGGCATCTTTCACAAACGAAGGTCCATCAAAATCAGGAAAGCCCTGAGAGAGATTGATCGCCCCGTGTTTCGCCGCGAGCGCGGTCATCTCAGCGAAAATAGTTGTCCCAAATGGCGCAAGGCGGTGTGAAACCATCGGCGAGGGTAGCAAGGTCTTGTTCGGACGCGACCAGCGCGTAGGTTTACACCAAACAGAGTCCACAATCTGGTCTGGATGCTTCAGTTTTGGCAGTTCTATGAAGGCGAGCTAACTTGACTTCTCCCTGCAGGCTGCGACACTCTCCCATGGAAAGCCACACTATTTCTGCGTCCGGCACCCCCAGCACCCCAAACAAGCAGAGTCCTGTCGCGCCGCGCACGGTGGCCACACTTGCCAACGCACCTGCGTATTCCAAGATCGTCCTCGAAGGCATCACCTTCGACGATGTCTTGCTGATTCCACGCAGGTCTTCCGTTTCGCCAGCAGAGGCTGATACGCGTTGTCGGTTTACACGCACCCTCAACCTCAATGTGCCGCTGATCTCCGCGCCCATGGACACCGTGACCGAGCACGCCCTGGCGATTGCGCTCGCCCAGGAAGGTGGCATCGGGATCATCCATAAGAACATGTCGATCGAGGCACAGGCCCGCGAGGTCACGAAGGTAAAACGCTCCGCCAACGGCATCATCCGCGACCCGCTCACCCTTGGCCCCAGCGACAATGTCGCCAAGGCCAAGGACTTGATGCGTGCTCATAACGTCTCTGGATTCCCCATCACCGAAGATGGTTCACGCTCGCCGCGTGGCAAGGGCAAATTGCTTGGCATCCTCACCCGTCGCGACTTGAAATTCGTTGAAGATCCCGCGACTCAAGTGCGGGAAGTCATGACGCACAAGGGACTGATCACAGCGCCCGACACGACAACGCTTCTCGAAGCCGAGCGGATTCTCAATAAAAACAAAGTCGAGAAACTGCTGCTCGTCGACAGCTCTCACAATCTCGTGGGCCTCATCACCATGCGGGATATCGAACGGCTCTCCAGTTTCCCCCGCGCCGTCACAGATGCCGGCGGCCGACTTCTGTGTGGCGCAGCTGTCGGACCCGGACAGATGGATCGCGTGGCCGCGCTGGTCGAAGCAGAGGTCGATGTCATTACCGTCGACACCGCTCACGGCCACACCGATAACGTCATGAACATGGTTCGAGAGATAAAGAAACATTATAATATTCAGATAGTTGCCGGAAACATTGTAACTGCCGACGCGGCCAGAGATCTCATTGCCGCCGGAGCAGATGCAGTGAAAGTCGGAATTGGTCCCGGTTCAATCTGCACGACGCGTGTCGTCACCGGCGTGGGCATGCCGCAAATCACGGCGATTATGGAAGTTCTGCGTGGTGTGCAAGAGGCTGATCCCACCGTAGCAATCATCGCTGATGGCGGCATCCGCCATTCCGGCGACATTCCCAAGGCCCTCGCCGCAGGTGCACACGCAGTCATGATGGGCTCGCTGTTTGCAGGGCTCGATGAATCCCCGGGCGAACTGGTGATCTCTCACGGCCGCCGCTACAAGAGCTATCGCGGCATGGGATCAGAAGGCGCGATGAACGCGGGCAGCGCTGACCGCTACCGCCAGGCCGACAGCCTCGATGCATCCGGAAAGGCAGTGCGAAAGTTCGTTCCAGAAGGCGTAGAAGGACTCGTGCCATACCGCGGCACACTTGCTGATTTTGCATATCAACTCGCTGGCGGAATCCGGGCCAGCATGGGCTATTGCGGCTGTGCAACAATCGAAGAACTGCGACAGAATGCCATGTTCTGTAAGGTGTCAAGCGCCACGGTCGTCGAGAATCATCCACACGACATCAAGATTACAAAAGAGTCTCCCAACTACATGATTGACAGTCTGAACTGACCCGCTCGGACTTGACACTTCTGATACACTGACTCGATGTCAACACCTGCCATGACATCTGCCCTGACATCTGCACTTTCACTCGCCGTTGTCTCCGCCGCATCAGCTGCTCCAACCTTCTGGCCCGCCGGAGATCTAAGCGGCGGTGGTTTTCTTTCTGAGATCTACGCCGTCTCAGCCAACGGAACTTCCGCAGTTGGCAGAAGCGTCACCGGCGGCGGCGGGTTTTCTCCCATCACCGATCCGTGTCTCGTGCAGCTCAACGTGCCCATGATGTCGCTCGGAACAGTTGCAACAAGTGCCGCATACGCAGTCAACGCTGATGCCAGTGCAGTAGTGGGGCTCTCTGATTTCGGAGCATTCGACCCTCGCGGCTCTCAGGCATTTCTCTGGACACCTCAAACAGGAATCGTCCTGCTGGGCGACCTTGATGGTGGTGCAGTCCCGCACTCGGTCGCGCGCGGTGTTTCACTGGACGGACGGGTTGTCGCTGGAATTGGTGAGGGCCTTCTCGGCAACGAAGCTTTCAGATACACCGTGAGCGATTCGACATTTCAGCCACTTGGCACGCTCTCCCCGCTGCACCCAGGAAGTTTCGGCTACGGGCTGAGCGGTGATGGATCAACGGTTGTGGGCATCAGCTACGACGCGCAGAACAACCAGCAGGCATTTCGATGGACCGCAGCAACTGGAATGATCGGTATGGGCTTCATGCCTCAGCCTCTGAGCATCGCGCCTTTCAGCGCGGCCTATGCAGTCAACATCGATGGTTCAGTCATTGTCGGCCAATCGCGCAGCTCTGACTCTGGCCAGGCGGGCGAAGCATTTCGCTGGACCGCGGCGGGCGGAATGCAACCCCTCGGCGACTTTGCTGGCGGCGCATTTCAATCCTGGGCTTACGCGGTAAGCGGTGATGGCACAGTTGTGGGTGGTCGCGCCAGTGTGCAAGGCACCTGCGGACCGTTTGGTTGCGGATCGGCGCCGCGAGCGTTTATCTGGGATGCCCGACACGGCATGCGTGATCTGGCAGCACTGCTCGTCCAGCATGGCGTTGACCTCACGGGCTGGCGACTGGATGAAGTCCGCGGCATCAGTGCCAATGGCCGCATTGTCGTTGGTATCGGATTCAACCCCGCGAGCCAGATCGAAGGATGGATGGTCGACCTCGACATGCTGGCCTGCCGCGCCGATTTCAATGACGATCTGGCGGTCGATTTCTTTGATTATCTTGATTTCGTGAGTGATTTCGCGGCACAGGGTACGAACGCAGATTTCAACGGCGACGGCACCATCGACCTCTTTGATTATCTTGATTTTGTCGATTCGTTCAGTAATGGTTGTTAAGCTGCCATCGTCTGGCCCTCAGACTTCTACACTTGCGCTCGACATTTCTCAACCCGAAGGAGCCCATTCATGCTTGCGCCGATTCTTGCCGCCGTCCTGCTCTGTGCCGACCCCGCACCCATTGAACTGTTCTCGGGCAAAGACCTCTCCCACTGGACACCAGTCAACGTCACCCCGGAAACCTTCACCGTCAAAGACGGCATGATTTATTGCACCGGCAAACCCACCGGCGCGCTCCGCACCAATGAGATGTACGAGAACTTTGTGCTCGAACTCGATTGGAAGCACCTGGAAAAGCAGGGCAATGCCGGCCTCTTCGTGTGGTCAGATGGAATTCCTGCAGTAGGCGTGCCGTTCACCCGCGCCATCGAAGTGCAGATCATGGTTGGTTCCGAGGCCGACTGGTACACCTGCGATGGCGACATCTTCCCGATCTGGGGCGCCAAGATGACTCCCGACCACCCGCGCACCATCAACGGAAAACTGACCGACCGCTCTTACCCAACCTCCAAAACCACCAAGCCGACCGACTGGAATCACTACAAGGTTGTATGCAACAACGGCGACATTGAACTCAGCATCAACGGCGTCGTCGTTAACAGCGCGAAGAACGTCACGCCGCGAAACGGCTACATATGTCTCGAATCTGAAGGAACACCAGTCCAGTTCAAGAACATCAAGCTCACGCCGCTGCCGGGCTCAAACGCCGCTGCCGAAGCACCCGATGCCAAGGGTTGGACCCAGCTCTTCGCGGGCGATTTCCGCGACTGGAATTTCACCGATGCTCACAAAGATCACTTTGTCGCTTCGGGCAACACCATTGTTTTTGATGGCAAGGGCGAAGACCTCTGGTCCAAAAAATCCTACAAGAACTTTGAACTCATCTGCGATTGGCGCTGGACCGGAAAAGGCGAGACCGCTGAACGCCCGGTGATTAATCCCGATGGATCGAACGCAGTCGACGATCAGGGCAAGCCCAAAACCGCAACAGTGACAGACGCTGGCGACAGCGGCATCTACCTTCGCGGCTCCAGCAAATCTCAGGTCAATATCTGGTGCTGGCCCGTCGGCTCCGGTGAGGTCTATGGCTATCGCACCGATAACGCCCAGTCAGAAAAAGTTCGCGCAGGTGTCACTCCCAAGGTCGCCGCCGACAAGCCGATTGGTCAGTGGAATCGCTTCCACATCACCATGAAAGGTAAGAAGCTCTCGGTGAAGCTCAACGACAAACAGGTTCTCGCCGATGCCGAACTCCCGGATGTCGATGCAACCGGTCCGATCGCGCTCCAGAAACACGATGGCGCAATCGAGTTCACCAACATCTTTATTCGCGAACTTCCATAAATCATGCTCACTCAACTCCAACGAGACCAACATCTCGACCTTCTGAAATCTCTCACGCAGATCCCGACCGCCGCAGGACGCGAGTGGCGCGTGATTCGCGCCATTCGTGCATGGGCTGCCGAGCGCGACGATGTCATCTTGCGCGACGACGCCAGCGGCAATCTTCACCTCTCACTCAAATCCAGCTCCTCCGCAACAGAGCTGTACGAGACTGCCCGTCGTCCAGTGTACTTCACGGCCCATCTCGATCATCCCGCATTCGTTGTCGATCAGATCGTCAACGCTGACTCGTTCCTCCTCTCCTTCCGCGGCGGCGTTATGGCCGATTACTTCACCAACGCCCGCATCCGCATCTTCAGCCGCACCGACCATGTTCAGTCTGCGACCCTGGTCCAGAAGGAAAAGTCCGCCCCGCCATTTGATCAATATCTCGCAAGACTCGACAGTGGCACTAACGAGTTCTTCGCCGTCGGCGATGTCGCTCGCTGGGATCTACCGCCGGCCGAGATCATCGACAACTGCATGTACACCGATGCTTGCGACGACCTCGCCGCGGCTGCCGCCGCACTCGCAGCGTTTGATGTGCTCCGCACTCGCACTCCGCGCGAAGATGTCAGATTGCTCTTTACACGCAGCGAGGAAATCGGCTTCATCGGTGCCATCGCGGCATGTCACAACAACACCATGCCCAGGAATTCCCGCGTCATCGCCCTCGAAAACAGTCGCGCATTCCCCGATTCCCCGGTTCACGGTGGGCCAGTTGTTCGCGTGGGAGATCGAGTTTCGGTCTTTTCACCCACTCTTACGGCGGCATGTGCCAGACGCGCTGAGGAACTTGGCGGCCCGCAGCCCACAGCCAAAGACAAAACGACCGATACCAAGCCTTGGAAGTGGCAGCGCAAGCTGATGGCGGGGGGCGCGTGCGAGGCGTCAGTGTTCTGCACCCTGGGATACGAAGCCACATGCATCTGCCTGCCGCTGGGTAACTATCACAACATGGGTGACCTCGCCGCTATACAGAACGGTACAGCTACCAGACCGGCTACAATTGAACGAGAATTCATTGGAATCGACGATTTCCACGGCTTGGTGGACCTTCTTATTGCCTGCGGCGAACGACTTGACGATGGTTCGGGGTTCTCAGAGCGAGTCTCAAAGCTCTGGGACGATCTGAACTTCGTGCTGGAAGAGTCGTAAGCCCATCGACCGACAGCGCCAAACTGGCCGATGAGTAGTAATTCTCGGTAAAAGAGGTCTTGCATCAGTAATGGCACCAGAAGTAAGAAAACGCCCGTTGGTCGGCTCGCTCACCACATCGGTGTCGCTCGCGCTCATCGTTCACGGTCTTTTGCTTCTGGTGATTATCGGTTTCACGATTGAGCGCGTTTCGCGGCCGTCTCGATTGACCGATTCTTCAGACTCACTCAATTCGGTCTTGCTCCAGGAACTGAAACCAGAAGATCCAAAGCAGCCTGCCGTTGTGGTCGCCAAGATTCCTGACCCGGCAAGTTCACCAGACGGCGTAAAAGTTGCTGTTGCGATTCCGAGAGCACAGGAAGTTGAAGCCCCAAAGTCCAGCGAATTTCAGGCGAAGGTCTCAGCCGAAATTCCAACGACACCTCCTCCACCAAGACAACTTGGAAATCCCTCCCCGCCCAAAGTTCAGATGGCAGCGCACAACAGCTCCGCTGCCGGGACCAGCGCCCCCTCCAACGGAGAAGATGGGGCCAAGTCTGGAGTTGTTGCGTTTACGAATGTGAAGGGCAACAGTGCCAAACGCATCGTCTATGTCGTTGATGGGTCAGGGTCCATGGCTCTCTGCCTGCCGTTCATTCGCGCAGAATTACTTCGCTCAGTTGCAAGACTTGATGCATCCCAGAGCTTTCAGATAGTGGTGTTCCGCGATCCCCCTCCAGGCTCGCAGGCGTCAGGCACCTTTGTTCTGACTCCCCGCAAGACAACAACAACCGCCCTGCTCGCGGCCAGCGATCTCAACAAATCGATTCTGCGCGAATGGCTGGAAACCGTGCAGCCACTGGGCCGTTCTTCTCCGCTCACCGGAATCGAAACAGCGCTTTCAATGCAGCCCGATCTGATCTTCCTGCTTTCGCGAACGATCAAGCGTTCAGTCAACAACGATTCAGATGAAAGCAACCGGGCGCTGCTCGAACGCCTGAACGTCCTCAATCCGATAAGCCCGATCACCCGCAAACGTCCAACGGTGATCAAAGCTCTTCAGTTTATCGACAACGATCCAACCGGACTCATGCAGGCGATTGCAAAAGACCACGGCGACTCTGGCGAATCGTACAAAGTGATTCCGGTGCCTGAACAATTCAGAAGCGGCGTTGGCTCAAAAAACGCCTCAACGTCAAATCTTGAGAAGAACTAAGTTCACGAGCGAACGAGTTCAAATCTGTCACGCTCGCTTCGTTCCACAATTTTTTCGACATCATCAGAACTCATCCATGGAAGCCACGCAAGTTTTTCTTTGATCGAATCCGGGAACGGCTTGTCAAGCCGCTCATGCGCAGCCCGGGCGCGCCAGACCCGGTGCATCCAGAGATACTGCTCAGGAGATCGCCGCACCATCATTTCAATCGCGCGTCGGAATCGCGCGGAAAGATAAAACAGGGGATCGGGGTATTTCGACCAGTCTTCTGGCCCAAACACATCCACGATCTCCATCACATATCGCAGGCTGTCTTTGCCGCCGAAATCCGGATTATGAACTTGCCCATTCGTCGGCAAAGGTTCTCCAGGCGCGAGCCTGCGGGCGTAGCCACACACCACCGGTGACTTGTGAGCGATGGCAAGAAGTCCGATTGATTTATATGTCGAACACAGGCGGCCAAAGAACGGGACGAAAACGCCTCGGTCGCCGCCGTTTTGATCAGCCACCATTCCCGCCGCGATTCCCTTCTCCAGCCCCTTGGGCAATTCGCGCAGTGCACCAAACTTCGATACCAGCGATAATCCGCGCCGTGCCCGAGTCTCGCGCAACCAGGCGTCGAGCGACTTGTTGTCGAGCGGGCGATACACAGCGTTGATTGGAAACCCGAGTAGCGCCATGGTGTATCCCACCAGCTCCCAGTTTCCGACATGCCCCGTAATCAGAACGGTGGGTTTGGCCGCCAGCAGCGGGCGCACTGCTCCAAGCGGATCTCCCAGCAGAATGTGGCGAGGCCACGCATCTTCAGTCAACAAACGCGGTGCGAAACACAACTCGGCACCGAGCTTGAACAGATGCTCATAACTATTAATCGCAAGTTCGTTTCGCGCCACCGAGTCGATCTCGGGGAACGCTTCTGCAAGGTGGTCGTGAGCGCGGCGGATTCGAGCTTTATTCATAAAGCTCGTCGCAAACGATCGACCAAGTTTGCCCGCCATCCGCACCGACGAATCAACACCCGCTATCAATGGCAACGACATAGCGCCTCGCACCGCCAGGGTCAGCGGCTTATCGAAGAGTCGTGGAAATTTGAACTTCTTTTTCTTCGCCATGATTCGCCATGTTCCGCCATGTTCCGCCATGTTCCGCCATGTTCCGCCATGTTCCGCCA
>CAZAEQ010000012.1:0-51020 GCA_964484185.1 uncultured Phycisphaeraceae bacterium | reverse complement strand
CGCCATGTTCCGCCATGTTCCGCCATGTTCCGCCATGTTCCGCCATGTTCCGCCAGAAGCATAATCAATTGAAAAGGGCGAAGAGTTGCCTCTTCGCCCTTTGAAGATTCTCAAATCAACCTGGAACTCAGCGGCCCAGGAGCGTGTTCAGGCGGTTCTCATTGAGCACCGGGATACCGGTGGATGTTGCCTGCTTGAGCAGCTGGTCGTACTTCTGAATTTCGCGCTCGCGCTGCACATAGGCCTGCACGAATTCGATCGGGGCATCGGTGCCCGGCTTGGGACCGAGCTGCGGGCGGGCGCCAAGAACAAGGAAGTCCACATCGCCGCCGAGATCTTCAGCAACTGACCCGCCCCATTCTTCAATCAGTGATGCGAGCTGTTTCCGCTCCAGAGCAGTCGCAATCCGGTCGCCATCGGCATCGAAGTTTCCAAACGCTACAAACTTGTAGGTCTTGGTGGGATCAAAGATCGGGTTCACCAGCACATCGCCGGAGACCACGGGCTGGCCGCGGTTTTCGAAGACAATGCGGCAGATCGCGTTGTCTGTATCGACGCTGATAACTTCAAGCTTGCCCTTGGGGGCCGGGTAGTTGCCATCAGCATCCGGACGGACAGAACGGGCATCTGCGTAGACCGCAAATTCCATTCCCAGCGTGATTTTGTTCTTGCTGCCAAGGCTGATAAACGCCTGGCGTTCGCCTGAGTTCAGACCCATGACGTGGCCATCGACAAGCGAAGCCTCATCATCAGGACGGAGCAGTTCTTTCTTCTTGTCGCCACGAAGTGCTGACAGCTGGCTGCTCAACACAAGGGTCTCTTCCTTCATGCGGCCAACTTCATCCTTCAACTTGGTCACACGATCGCCGGTTTCATTCTGGATTGATTCAATGCGCTTCTCGTACTCTGCCTTGGCAGTTTCAAAGCCTGCACGGTACGAATCGGCATCGCTCTTGGTGCGGCCGACATCGTCTGCAAGCGCCTTGTACGATTCATCCTGCTGCTTACGCAGAAGTTCGGTGCGATCTGCTGCCGCTTTCTGATCTTGCAGTGCCGCATCGCGTGCACGGTTGGCTTCAGCGAGCTGACCCTGGGCGTTCGCAAGCTCACCCTTGAGCGATGCAACGACACTCATGAGATTGGTGCCTTCAGGAATATCAGAGGCCTTGAGTTTGTCGCCAAACGACTTTGGTGTTTCGCGCTTGGAGCCAGTCACGCGTTCCATCGTGCCGCCGTAGCTCTCAGTCAGATAGCCAACCAGCGATTTGCCGGATGTCTTGGCTTCTGCCATCAGCACGCGCACAGCTTCAGCGTTCTTTTCTTCTGCCTTGACAATTTCAGCATTCTGACGATCTGCATCGTCTTTCAATTTGCTGGCATTGTTTGCTCTGCCAAAGAAAATCACAAACGCCACAAAGAACCCAAGCGTGAGAACGCTCAGCAATGTGATCGTGATTCCAACGCCCAAACTCGCCCGGGTAGGACCCGCCATAGACAACTCCCTTGTCACGCTCGTGTCGTGACGCTTCAAACACACGAAAAACAACTACAGCGGCTCGAACCCGCGAGTGCCCGCTTTAGTAAGCCCATCCTATATACCGATGGGGAGGTGAAGTGTCGCAGACCTGAGGCATTTCGTCAACTCGAAGAGTCAGAATAATCCAAACTATTTACAAACACTTGCCCCGTGGCGGCGAAAATGTGCAAATGTGGATATGTTGTGGACAACTCCATAGGTACCACTATGGGTTGAGTGAAACGGCGTTGGTTTCATTCCAGGCAAAAGATCGCGTGAGGTCTCGTGACTGCAAGGAAAATCAAGCTCCCCGTCGCCTCCGCTGTACTTTCAGTGCTGCTTCTTATTCTCATTTTCCTGCTTCCAAAATGGGATAGTCACACCCAATCACAGATTGGCCGACTGATTCGGGGCCAGGACCCAAACTCGTATATCAATCCGCTCGCAAATCAGACCAAACCGATTGTTCTTCGCAAGAGTGACCAAGGCTGGGTCGGCTCCGACCCCAATGCTGAAAGTTGGGATGAAGCCACGCGAATCGCTGATGGATTGGTGCCAGATGCAGTAGTCGTGGTATACAACCCGCCCGTCCAGATTGAATCCGGATTCCTTGCGCTCACCCGCCGCGAAACGTTTGAAACTCTTGTCATCTGGCCAGGTCCCGACGCACAGTCCGAGAAAAAGCAACGAACGGTGGCACTGCAGCATCTCGTGTCCACCGGATCTCCTAAGGAAGTAATCCAGAGACTGGCTGATGCAAACGTATACACATCCGAACCTCTGTATGGAGGCTACCTCTATAACGGAATCTTTCTCGTACTTTCAATCCTTCTCATCTGGTCCCTTTCCTGGGTACTCCTCATTCCCTCATGGATTCAGATTGTCAAAGCTCAAAACCTGCTTTCCCGCGGCATGTGCCCATACTGCAGCTACCAGCTGAAAGACCTCAAAAGCCCGAAATGTCCAGAATGTGGCTCGGTTATCAACCCGGCGCCCGGGCCCGCAGATACCTCTCCCTATTGACACAGCCAGTAGACTGATAATCTGAAAGTGAAGGTACCGAAATGCTATCGAAAGCCATGATCGTCGCCGCCGCATCGGCATGTTTCGCAATCGCTGTGTGCAACGCACAAGTTATCAATCCTGAATTTAGCGCATGTTACAACATTCGCTCGCTGGGCAGCCCCGCAGCTGTTCCCTCAAATCTGGGCGGCATCAACTTCATGCCCGGAAATCCCAATATTCTTCTTGTCGGCGGCGCTGCGAACAGCGCAAGTGGCGCTCTCTACGCAGTGCCCATAAATCGAGATTCAAACAACGCCATCACTGGAATTGCCGGACCAGGCACGCTCTACTCGAGCGCGCCGAACATCGATGGTGGCGTGGCCATCGCGCCAAACAACACGATCTTTGTGACTACCTACAGCAATAATCTTCTGCATCAAATCCCCTTTGGGTCCGCAGCGCCAGCTTCTACGGTCAGTCTCGGAGACTTCGGAGTTGCCGGATCGACAGGTACCTGCCAGTTTGTGCCAGCCGGCTTTCCCGGTGCCAGTCGCCTCAAAATCGCAAGCTATGGGTCTGGTCGCTGGTACGATTTCACCATCAGCGATCCAGTGCTGGGCGTGTACACAATGACGCGCAATAACGACGTCGACATATTCATCGGGGGTGGCCCGGAAGGTATTGTCTTCGTCGGCGCCGGCAACCCTGGTTTTCTTGTTCCGAGCTGCCTTGTGTGTGAGTATGGATCCGGTAGCGTTGCCGCGTATGAACTCGATGCCAACGGCGACCCCATCCCCGCCACCCGCCGCGTCATGATTTCCGGCCTCGGTGGCGCTGAAGGCGGTGTTCGCGACCCGATCACCGGCTCCTTCATCTTCTCCACGTTCGGCGGCGGAAACCAGATCGTCATCGTCGAAGGCTTTAACCGCGACTGTGCTGCAAACTTCAACGGCGATTGCGCCATCGACTTCTTCGACTATCTTGACTTCGTCAGCGCATTTGCAGACAACGATCCCATTGCCGATTTCAATAACGATGAGGTCATCGATTTCTTCGACTATCTCGACTTCGTCGACGCCTATTCGAACTGCTGAACCTCTGACCACCACAGAATCTCACTCCGCAGTCTCCAACCTCTCTCGAAGCGGGGGAGCCTGTTGTTTCATGAAACAGTTGCACCAATAATCAGTCCCATAACCAATAGCCGCTGACAATGAAATCCGGGTATTTCTAGGTTTTGTTCGTATAAAATCAAGTAAATGACGGATCGACACAATATTCTCGACCAACTTTAAGAAACACTTCATGAAACAGTTGCAATGCTGGTTCATTTGTGTTAGTTTTGAACAAAGCAATCGGGGTCAGAAGCCGTTTCTGTCTCCATCTGTATGTAATAGTGCGAATTTTCGAAGGAGAAGAGACATGAAAAAAGCCTGTAGTTTTATCGCGATCCTCGCCTCGGCTGGCATGGCGGCAATTGTAAACGCTGACTCCACCGTCACCGTTGGCAACTCCGGGGCTGGCTGGCTCGGATACATGAACGTTTTCAATTTGCCCAGTGATGGTGGGGCGTTCCAGTTCGGCAGCCCCTGGGGCACCGCCGATCTCAACGCGTCATTCAACGACGCCGCTCCATCTGTCACGCTCTCAGTGAACACCATTGGCGACACCAATCCCTACTGGTACATTGGCGGCGGCGGCCCGGGTGCCCAGGGCAACAAGATCATGGAAGCCAATCTCTACATCGAGACAACCGGCGTCCACAGCGGCACGTTGACTTTTGAGGGCAACGTTCTCTCCAACACCTTCACCAGCGCTCACACCACCCTGATTTTCATCAAGGATTTCGCGCCCGACTATTCATCGTTCAATATCACAACGATGACTGCCACCCCAGGCGCGTTCAGCATCAGTCTCGCGCTCGTGAATGATGCTGCTCGTCACGTACAGTGGGGCTTCCAGACCATCGGGGTGAATGTTTGGGCAACTGACGCAGCACAATTCGGCAGCGTTGTTGTTGGTCCAACCATTCCCGCCCCCGGCGCCTTCGCCGTTCTTGGCATGGGTGGTCTGTTCATCAGCCGCCGTCGCCGCTGATCTCCCATAAATCAAAGTGACTTCTGACGAACCCGGCAACCTTGCGTGGCCGGGTTCGTGCTTTTTGCATAGATAACACGATACGAACCCGAAACGCGATTGTGCAAGAACGAGCCCCGAACTCCCAATAAGACTCCGCTGCCGTATCGGTCGTCTATTCTCCCGGTTATCCTATTTCGCTCGCGGGAGTGCTGGTGCGTCAACAAATCGGGGAGTGTGCCTGAGTGTGGAAATGGTTAATCGCAATCGCCCTTGTCCTCCTCGCAGGCTGTGCCGGCGGCGGGTACTGGGTGTACTCGTCCGGAACCTACAAGAAGCTCGAAGAGAAATTCAATCCCGGCTCTAAGCCCAACGAGGTCCGCCTCGAAAAACCGGTGAAAGGCGAGTTGGTCCGCGTCGTCTCGGCTCCCGGCCAGGTCGAGGCTCGAACCAAAGTTCAGGTCTCTTCCCAAGTCTCCGCCCGAATCGTCGAACTCCCCTACAAAGGCGGCGAAAAGGTAAAAAAAGGCGACCTCCTGGTTCGCATGGACGACCGTGACCTCAAGGCCGCGCTCGACGCCGCGAAGGCCGACATGATGGCCGAGAAAGCCCGACTCGAGGGTACTCGGGCCCAGCTCGCCAACCTCCAGGTTGAACTGGGCCGCAAGAAAGAGCTCTATTCCACTAAAGACATCGCCAAGTCCGAACTCGACCAGGTCGAAACCCAGGTCGCACAAATGCTCGCCAATGTCGCCGCCAGCGAACACGGCATTGAGTCTGCCAGCGCCCGAATCGTTCGCGCCGAGCGCGACCTTGAAAACACAACCATCAGAGTCGGATTCGATGGAACTGTCACCAAGGTCTCTGCGGAAGTCGGCGAACTGGTCATGATCGGTACGCTCAATAACGCCTCCAGCGTGATCATGGAAGTAGCCGACCTCTCCAACATGCTGGTTCGCGCCAAGGTTGATGAATCCAATATCGCTCCCATCGAGATAAATCAAAAAGCTCGCGTGTATGTGAACGCGTTCCGCAATCTGGATTTCGAAGGAGTTGTTCAGCGCGTTGTGCCGCAGATGCAGGTCGATCGCGACGGAACCAAGTATTTTGAAGTGGAAGTCCTGCTCACGATCCGCGAGGGTGCAGCGCTCAAGACCGGCATGACAGCAAACGTAGATGTTCAGGTACAGACCATCACCGATGCGATCAAAGTCCCCAGTCAGGCGATCGTTGATCGCGCGATTGACGAATTGCCCAAGGCAGTGGTAGACGGCAGCTCACATCTGGATCGCGCCAAGAAATTCGCCCGCGTCGTTTACAAAATCGTCGACGGTAAAGCTGTGAGTGTCCCCGTCTCCGTCGGCGCAAGCGATCTCACCACCACCATCATCCTCGCCGGACTTTCCGTCGACGATGAAATCGTCACGGGCCCTGCCAAGTCGCTCATCAATCTCAAAGATGGTCAGAAGCTTGCACGAATGTCTGACACAAAGGCCGCACCTGAAGGTGAAAAGAAGTCAAAGGGCGGCGAAGACGAAAACGCGCCAGATCTCTAAGTTTCAACGCACTGCTCACTTATGCCACTCATCCGAATCAGCCAACTCCAGAAGATCTACCGCGTCGGACAGGAGCGCGTCAACGCTCTCCGCGGCATCGATCTTGACATTCAGAAAAACGAGTTCGTCGCCATCATGGGTCAGTCCGGTTCCGGCAAGTCCACGCTCATGAATATCCTGGGCTGCCTCGATAGACCAACCGCCGGCGTCTACGAACTCAATGGAATTCAAACTCAGAAAATGGGCGCAGCCGACCTCGCTCACGTTCGCAACACTCAGATCGGATTTGTCTTCCAGAGCTTTGAACTGCTCAACCGCGCCACCGCGCTCGACAATGTCATGCTCCCGCTGATCTATTCGCCCACCAACTGGTTCGGCGCATCAAAACGCGCCAAAGCCGCGCTCAAGCGCGTCGGTCTCGCCGACCGCATGCACCACAAGCCAAATCAGCTTTCCGGCGGCCAGCGCCAACGAGTCGCCGTCGCCCGCGCGCTGGTCAACGGCCCCAGCATCGTGCTCGCCGATGAGCCAACCGGCAACCTCGATTCCGCAACCAGCCTCGAAATCATCAACCTCTTCAAGGCTCTACATAATGAAGGCCAGACCATCATCATCGTGACCCACGAAGAAGATATCGCCGGCCATGCAAAGCGAATCATCCGCCTCCGCGACGGCAAAATCGTCTCCGACAACACCACCGAGAAAGACCCGATTCATCAGGAATACCTCCGCTCCATGCTTCAAGTTGCCAATGCCGCATTCGAGCAGGCCAAGCTTGAACCTGCCCCGGCCGTTGCTGCCACAGGAGCCGCCACATGATCATCATTCGATTGCTCCTCCAGACAGTGGTGCTCGCGCTCTCGCAGATCTGGGCAAACAAAGTCCGCGCCATGCTCACCACGCTCGGCATCATCATCGCGGTTTTTGCGATCATTGTCACAGTCGCTGCCGTCGACGGTCTCAAAGGCTCCATTCTCAAACAGTTCGCCTCACTGGGCGCCAATCGCGTCTGGGTCTTCCCTCGCATGCCACGTGAAGCGCCCGGCCGATACACCTGGCGCCAAATCCGCATGACCACGCTCGAAGCTGATGGCATGCTCGCAAGTTGCCCCAGTCTTGCTGAGCTCACTCCAGTGCTCGGCTTTGGCGCAGAAGTGCAGTTCGGTGAACGCACCGAACCCACCGTTACCATTCAAGGCATTCGCTCCAGTTGGCACAACATCGAAGTTCGCGCAATTATCCAGGGCCGCCCCTTCTCTTCTATCGACGAAGATGAACGACGCCAGGTGTGTTATGTGAACGACAAAGCCATCGCCGAACTTCGCCTCGATTCCAATCCGGTCGGTCAATATCTCCTCGCCGACAAGCGGCGCTTTCTCATTGTCGGTGTTGTCGAAACCAAAGCAGTTTCCCCCATGTTTGGCGGCGGGGAAGCACAATCTGAAATCTTCATTCCCTTTGCTACCGCGCTCACCATGCGATCCGAACGCGGCCTCTATGTCATGGCCACCACGCTCCGCCCCGAATTGCACGAAGACGCCAAGGCGGAAATTACCGCATATATGCGCCGCATGCGCCAACTCGCTCCTGGCGACCCAAACAGCTTCGGCGTCGAAGCGATTGAACAGTTCATCGAACAGTTCAAGAAAATCGCCAGCATCTTCACCGTCGCTTCCGCGGGCATCGGAGGCATTTCCCTCCTCGTTGGCGGCATCGGCATCATGAACATCATGCTCGTCTCTGTCAGCGAACGCACACGCGAGATCGGATTGCGAAAAGCCGTCGGTGCAAAGCCGGGCGTTGTACTTTCTCAGTTCCTTGTCGAAGCGGTCGTCCTCTGCATGGTCGGCGGCTGCGTCGGACTGGCACTGAGTCTCGCCGTCGTGTTCGCTGTAAAATTCATACCCGATTCGCCACTGGCTGATGCCGGTGTCCCCGCGTGGGCCGTCGGCCTGGCTCTTGGTTTCTGCGCTGCCACCGGTGTGGTGTTCGGCATGTTCCCCGCAATCAAGGCATCACGCCTCGATCCGATTGAAGCTCTTCGCCATGAATGATTCTCACTCACGCCGTCTTCGCACACCCACGATTCTTCTGGCTCTCGCCGCTTTTGCAGCGCTGCCAGGCTGCCATGATGATCACCCGTTCTTTCAAGATACACCTGGTCAGACCCGACTCCCGGTCGAGCGCCTCCGCTCCTTGGAACGTCTCGATGTTCAGACTTACAAAAAGCCTGAACAACAGCAGCAGACAGCTGCCAATGAACTCCGCAAACGCTTTGACTCTCTCGAAAAATTCGACATCACGATCGAAGATGCCCGAATAAGCGTCCTCACAAACAATCTTGACCTGAAGGCACAGCTTTTTGCGCCCACCATCGCCGCCCAGAGCGTATCAGAAGAAGAAGCTCGCTTTGAATCCGCGTTTACCACCCGCGTTTCCGCCAACGACTTTGATTCACCCACCTCTTCCTCGCTCAATTCTGCCCAATCACGCAGTGTGACTGTAACTCCCGGCGTTCGCATGCCTCTCTTGACCGGCGGCACTGTCAACGTTGCGCTCCCCGTTGGACAAAGTCGAAACAACAACTCGTTCTCAACACTCAACCCGGCCAGCACGGCCGATCTTGAGTTCTCTATCTCGCAGCCGCTCCTTCGCGGCGCCGGACGCCGCGCCAATACCGCCGGCATTCGAATCGCACAGTACAACCAGCAGGTCTCCGAGGCTCGCACCAAGCTTGAAGCAATCCGCCAGCTCGCCGCGATCGACCGGGCTTACTGGCGTCTCTATCGCGCTCGCAAAGAACTGGAAGTCGCTCAGCAGCAGTACGAGCTCGCCGATGTTCAGTTGGGCCGAGCTACTCGCCGCGTCACCGCCCAGACCGCCGCCGAAATCGAAACCGTTCGTGCAGAAGCAGGCCTGGCTCAGCGGCTGGAAACCATTATTGTCGCACAGAACAACATCCTGCAAGCCCAGCGCGAATTCAAGCGCATCCTGAATCTCCCCGGCCTCACCGTGGACACAACCACCATCGTACAACTTTCCACAGAGCCCGATCCTGTGGAGTATCTATTCAATCGCGACGAGCTGGTACAAAAGGCGCTTTCGCTTCGCATGGAAATGCTGCAGACCGAACTTCAACTGGCCGCCGACGCCGCCACAATCGGTCTTGAGAAGAATCGCGCCCTTCCCCTGCTCTCGCTCGACTACACCTACCGCATCAACGGCCTGGGCGGCTCGACCCAGGATGCGTTCCAGATGCTCAAACAGAATAACTTCGAAGATTGGCAGGTCGGTCTCAATCTCGAAGTCCCGCTCGGTAACGAGGCGGCTCGCAGCCGCGTGCGCCGGGCAATTCTTGAGCGGCTCCAACGCCTCGCATCAAAGGAACAGCAGCAACTCGCCATTCGCCAGGAAGTGCTGAACGCGATCGATGAACTCGATACCGGTTGGCAGCGCATTCTCGCAGCCAGACAATCCACCGCGCTCTCAACCAGAAGCTTGCGGGCTGAAGAACGTCAATTCAGCGTTGGACTTTCAACTTCCACCAACGTGCTCGATGCATCCACCCGCCTCGCCGAATCTCAATTTGCCGAAATTCGCGCCATCACCGACTATCAGACCGCGCAAGTTGACCTCGCATTTGCAACCGGCACACTTCTCGGCGCTGCCAAAGTTGACTGGGAACCTGTAGCTCAGCCCGATCCGCAGATCTATTACCCGCCGCCAGAAGAGAAAATCAACGACCCGGCTGCTGGCGGAAACTGAACCTTCTGTACTATCGCTTCAATCCGCGCCGCTTTTCCACCGCAGCAATTGCCTGAGCAATCGACGGCTCTTTCTGCTCATTGGTGATGAACAAGTCGTAGATATTGCACTTTCTCGCGTTGTCAATTTCGCTCTGTGCCGCGCTGAATCGCTTCATGATCGAGGCCTGATCTTCACGCTTGCGCGATTGCAGGCGATCAAGCAGAGCCTTCTCATTTGGCGGCAATACAAAGATCGAAAACGCGCTGGGGATCTGCTGCTTCACCTGCTTGGCGCCCTCAACATCAATCTCGAGTATCACCAGACGACCGCGCCGAAGCTGCTCAAGTGTCCACGCCCGCGGCGTCCCGTACTTCTTCCCATAGATGCCCGCCGTCTCAAGAAACTCGCCCTTGGCTTTCATCGCCTCAAACGCCTCATCATCAACAAAGTGGTAATCCACCCCATCGACATCAGCGTCGGTCTTTGGACGCGTGGTACAACTGACTGAAAATACTGCATCAGCAATCCCGCGCTCTACGCCGCGGGTAATGGTCGTCTTCCCGACTCCAGAGGGACCGGAAATAATGAGCAACAGCCCATTATCAGTATCGGTTGGCAGGCGGTGTGAAGAGTTCATGCAGGTGCGAATATAGGCATGCATAAAAACAATGCGGGCCGGGAAGTACGCCCGGCCCGCACAAAAACTTGCGTTTTGAATCAGTCGTCCGTTAGTCGCACGACACGTTAAACGCCTCGACATAGTCAAGGTAGTCAAAGAAGTTGATGGTTCCATCGTGATTGAAGTCAGATGAAGCCTGGTTCTCGCTGAACGCCTGCACGAAATCAAGGTAGTCAAAGAAATCGGCGTTCGAGTCAAGATTGAAATCTGCACGACATGATGGAGCCTGGATATTAAAATACAGGTTGGCCGGGAATCCGGGGCGGAATAGACCCATGCCAGCAGTGCGACTGATCGGAGCGCTGTCGGCCTCAAACCAGTAGTTGTACATCGTGCCCCAGCGCAGGGCGTTGGAGTTGGCATTCTGTGCAAACGTTTGCGGGCTCGACCAGGTCACGTTTCCAGTGCCCGTGTTCATGATCCAGTCAGTATTGTCATACACCTCGCCGGAGTGATAGTTCACATCGCTGAATCCCTGACCCGTCACTGTTACACCATTGGGAACTGGAACGACAAAACTGCCGCCGCTGCGATGTGAGTTCAGGTTGTAAATCGCGTAGTCGTAGCGATACCGTCCGCCAGCGAGCGGTGTCACTTTCTGTCCTACATAGAACCGGCCTTCATCAGGAACATCAACGATCTGAATGTTCACGGTTGGATCAACAACACCGAGTCCCAGACCATGATTACGCCACGCGTAGATGGCCGCTACACCTGTCTCAGCAGTGCCTTGAACGTCCATATTGAACGTAGTCTGGTTAATCGTCACCGGGCGATATGTCGCGTTGTTCAACTGTGCTGCGCTTCCATCGACTTCATCAGTCGCGGTATACACACCCTCCGCAAAATACCTCGCACCAGGGAAACCGCCAGCCGATGTTACAAGCGCTGACTGCTCAACTTGCATTCTCTTGAAAACCGCAGATCCGGTCGCGCCGCTGTATGCGCCCACGGCCCCTGTGTATCCATTGATCGATGACCGTGATGCCAGTCGCGATTGTCCGCCGTTGTATCCCGAGGAATACACATCCTTGCAACCCGAACCAAGCTGGCCGCCACCAACGCCGTTGCAGGTGCCGCAGCCCGCGCCCGCCGCCGCACAACACGCCATCTTGCAGAAGCCCAGCCCGATCTGCTGAAGCCGTCCATCATAAATTCGGAAAAGATTCATCGCATACGCCGGTGTCCCGCCGTTGGCCCAGGTCAGATTCACCGGCCCGATGTTGCACGTATGACTGTCATACGCATAGGCGCGAACAGTGCCCACCACGCCGTAGTTTGTCGTCCCGTTAATCGTTTGCAATGTCACGTCAGAACTGACGGGTGCACCAAATGCAGTCGCCGCGGCGGCGAATGAAAGGAAACCAACTGAAAGTAGACGCAACTTGCTCATATAAACTCCTCAGTAAACGCGCGTAAACAGCGAGACAGTGCACGAAAGTGCCAATCTATCAACGCTCACATCAACAAATCCCCTGAGCCCTCTAGCATACCGATAATACGAAAATGTGCAAACCGAATTTTTCAACCAACGACACTATCAATATGCTAACGCACGGCAACGGAGGGTACAAAAAAGCGGCTCAGGCCAAACCTGAGCCGCCATGAACCAACTTTTTCCAACTCAGCTAGGCGAGATCAGTTACAGCCAATGCTGTAGGAATCGACAAAGTCGAGGTAGTCAAAGAAATCGATGGTGCCGTCTCTGTTAAAATCTGCACCCGCGCCGTTCGTGGTCAACGCATCCACAAAATCCAGATAGTCAAAGAAGTCGACTTGTCCATTGACATTGAAATCGGCGCGGCAGGCGGGGACCTGGAGATTGACCGACAAGCTCGACGGAATTCCCGGGCGGAACAGATCCATTGTTGCAGACCGCGTCACCGGAGCAGAGTCCGCTTCAAACCAGTAGTTGTACATCGTGCCCCAGCGCAGGGCGTTCGTGTTGGCATTCTGTGCAAAGGTCTGCGGGCTTGACCACGTGACATTGCCGCCGGCATTCACACTTGTCCAGTTCGTATTGTCGTAAATCTCGCCAGAGTGATAGTCAACATCGCTGAACCCGATATTGGTGACCGCCACGCCGTTGTAGACCGGCACACTCAATCCGCCCAGCGAACGATGTGAATTTAGATTATAAATTGCATAATCGTAACGATACCGCCCGTTGACAAGCGGCGTCACTTTCTGCCCCACGAAAAACCGCCCTTCGCTGGGAACATCAACGATCTGAATCGTCACGTTTGGGTCAACAGTGTTCAGACCAAGTCCATGTGTGCGCCATGCATAGATCGCCGGCTCGCCGACCACCGGGTTGCCTAGCACACCAATATTGAACGTCGACTGGTCAACTGTCACCGGGCGATAGGTCGCATTGTTCAACTGACTTGCATCGCCATCAACCTCATCGGTCGCGGAATAGACGCCATCGGCAATAAAGCGTGCGCCGGGAAATCCTGCCGCCGATGTCACCAGATCACTCTGATTTGCCTGCAATCTCTTGAAAACCGCAGAGCCAGACGCTGTATTGTAACTTGATACAACGCCCGTATATCCATTGATCGCAGAACGCGCAGCAAGCCGCGTCTGCCCGCCGTTCCAGCCCGACCCGTACACATCGCGGCATCCAACTCCCAGCACGCTCCCGCCTGCACCGTTGCAAGTCCCGCAACCCGCGCCCGCCGCCGCACAACACGCCATTTTGCAGAAACTCATGCCAATCTGCTGAATGCGGCCATCGTAAATCCGAAAGAGGTTCATCGCATATCCCGGGGTCCCGCTGTTGGTCCACAGCAGATTCGAAGTCCCGATGTTACAGGTATAACTGTCATAGGCATAGGCACGAACCGATCCCACCAGACCATAATTCGTCGTACCTGTAATATTTTGAAGTGTAACATCTGGTCCTGCCGCCGACGCGCCTGATGTACAGGCAGCCGCAAACGCCAGGAAGGCAACAGTAATCACGCGAGACCGATTCATCGAAAACTCCTTGCTGAAATCGCCGCCTTGGTAAAGGCCGCGAGTCACGAGCTGATTGGTGGGCAATGCCGGAGGCATTGGGTTACAGAGACGCAAGAATACCAGAAACACACGCTCCCGCAATCCGATTCGCACAAAACTCTGATCAAATGTGCCAGACCCGTCCGCTCAACGCCCTTCCAGCGATCCCGGACCGCTCCTGGGTGCTGAATACCGCGAATCAGTTTCCCGATTCGCGGCATCCGTTCGACTGTTCCGCTCCCCAATTTCACGATTCGCCGCATTCGCCGGCCGCGTTGTCGTTGTGCAGCCGCCCGCGGCAATCGTCGCACACATTGCCACCCCTCCCCAGAACCTTAAAAGCGCTCTCATCGTGGCGTCACTCCCAGTTGTTCAAACAGAAACGCGTAAATGTCCGCGTTCTGTTCAATCCGCTCATTCAGCGACGCTCCCACCCCATGCCCCGACCCCGCGCTCGTCCGCAGCAGGGTAATCGAAGATGGGCTCGCCGCCTGCAACATCGCCGTCATCTTGCGACTCTGCATCGGATCCACGCGCGGATCGTTCGCGCCAGTTGTAAACAACACGTTGGGATACTTCACTCCCGCCTTCACGTTGTGATACGGCGAGTACCCACGCAGCGCCCTGAACTGCTCCGGATTCTTCACTGTGCCAAACTCGGTCACGTTGAATTCACCGTTCGCCGAAAGCTCCACACGCAGCATGTCATAAATGCCCACGCTCGACGCAACCGCCTTACACAGATCCGGATGCTGCGTCATCGTCGCGCCCATCAGCAATCCGCCGTTCGACCCGCCCATGATTGCCAGGCGATCACGCTTCGTATATCCATTGTCCACCATCCACTTCGCCGCGGCGTAAAAATCATCAAACACATTCTGCTTCGCCGTCAAATTTCCCGCCCGGTGCCACTCTTCCCCAAACTCACCGCCGCCGCGGATATTCGCCACCACAAACACCCCGCCCTGTTCCAAAAACACCTTACGCCGCGGCGAGAAAGTCGGCGACAAATTCACCCCATACCCACCATATCCATACACAATCGTCGCGTTATTCCCATCCAATACCGTTCCCTTGCGGCGAATGATGTTCAGCGGCACCTTCGTCCCGTCCTTGCTCACCGCCATCTCGCGCACTACTTCGCAATCGCTGAAATCTGCACTGCTCGTCTGCTTCAAATCCGTCGGCTTCAATTCCAGCGAGCCTTTTCCAATCGTGTACCACGCCGCCGGATTCGTAAAACTCTCAATCGCAACCAGCACCTCGCCGCCAGCGCCTGAAACAATCTCGTTCACGCTGCACACGCCCGGCAGTGCAATGCGCCCTTGTGGATTGCCCTTCAAATCAAACACGCGCAGTTCACTAGGGCCCCCCGCTTGATACTGCACAAACATGCGATCGCCGACAATCGTCACGCCCTTGCCGGAAAAGAAATCCGTCTCAATCGAGAACTCTGACTCGTTGATCAACCTCGCCACCGTCGTCGCGCCGCGCCCAGCAGCACGCTTCGACACGCGCCCCTTTGGCACGCCATCACGCGAAATCACCAGCAAGGGCTGCAAGTTCCCAAACGCCGCGTCCTTCTCTACAAACATCATGTGATCAACAGCGTCAGAGTACTTCGTCAGCGTTGTCCATTTCCCATCTGGCCCGCGCAGCACCTGGAAAAACTCGCCGCCATCGCCCTTCTGCACGCCCGCCAGCACCTGTCCATCCTCACTTGCTTCAAGAATGATCTCTGCAATTTTGGGGAAATCTTTGCCAACCTCATATGTGTCGCCGGCAGTGGGGGTCCCAAGCACATGCCTGTACACCTGCACATAAAAATCCATGTCCGCCGCTGGCCGCTCGTTGCCACGCGGATACCGCGTGTAGAAAAACGACTTCGCATCTGGTGCCCACGCAAGTGCGCCGCCCGCAGTTCCGCCGTGCGCCCGCGGCACAATATCCGAAATCTCCCCCGTCGCCGAATTCAAAACATGCACATCGCCTGCTTCAGTCCCCGACTTCGACAAGCTCACCGCCAAGAACTTCCCATCCGGCGAAGGAACAAACCAGTCAATCGTCGTCGCCCCTGTTGAGTCCATCACATTGGGATCAAGCAACACCTTCTCCTGCCGCGATGCAGAAAACTCCGTGAGCCCAATCAAGAAAGGCTGCTGCTTCGGCGGCTCATGCTTAAGCGCCAGATACATCTTCAAACCCTTCGAATACTTCATCGATGTGTACTCAACCGACCCCGACCCCTCCAGGGCCTCAAGCCGCGCCTTCACAAACTCACGACAAGCAATGCTGTCCAAGTGCTTCCGCGCCAAAACATTCTGCCGCTCACTCCAGGCCTGCACATCCGGGTCGCCCCAATTCTCCAGCCACCGATACGGATCTGCGACAACCGTCCCATGGAACGTGTCTGTAACCGCCTCAGTCTTTGTGGTCTCATAAGAGGGAGCTCGCGAAGACGTCGCACAGCCGCCCGCTACCACCGCCATCAAAACAACCAGGAGTCGTTGTGTATTCATGGCAAGAGTGTACCAGCCACTTGACGCATGGTGTATCGTGTAGAGACACCTCCGGAGCCATTTCATGCTCGTCCGCGCCCTTTCAATATCCGTCGCACTCGCTTGCGCTTCCCACACATACGCCCAAAATTGGTCCAATTCCGGCGGCAACGCTGCCCGCAATTGCCTCTCAAGCGAAATCGGCCCCGATGCCAACGACCCGCTCTGGTCCGGCGCACCATCCTCCATCATCTCCTGGAACCCCGCCATAGATGGCGACCGCGTCTTCAGCATCCGCCAAACTTCCTTCCCGCCTGAATCCACCGGCTCGCCAATCGTCGCGTTCAACATCGACACCGGCGCAGTTCTCTGGACCCGCCACATCCCCGCCGTTTCGGGCGACTGGTCAACATGGGTCGTCGGCGCACGCGACAGTCGCGTCTACGCATCTCGCGCAGGCAACGGGGCAAGCGTCTCTTCACCCATGCTCTGCCTCGATGCCTCCAACGGTCAGACCATCTGGTCCACCGCTCCCAACACCATCGACGCCGGCCCGTACGACGGCGCAAACTTCGCGACAAATGGCGACATCATCATCTGCAGCTTCCGCACTATCAAACGTTTCCGCGCGGCCGATGGCACGCTCGCCTGGTCCGCCAATCGCCTCGGCTCAGTCTCCGGTAGCTGCGGCGGCGCACTCTTCGGCGATGCGATCTACGTGGCCGACGCCGCCCCGGGTGGCACCGTCATCAAACGCTACAACCTCACAACTGGAGCCTTCCAATACCAAAGCCCCGTCCTCATCGGCTTCACCATCCAGCAGCATCCGTTCGTAAGCCCCGATGGAACCCTGTATGTAGCCCGCACACAAAACAACTTGAACACCGACTTCTTCTACGCGCTCGATGACACCGGTTCGGCTCTCACCATCCGCTGGTCGATTCCCAGCCAGTGGTCCACCAACGGCGAATACGGGGTCGGCCCCGACAACAGCGTCTACATGATGGCACCCGGCGGCATGCTCACGCGCCGCAATCCTACTGACGGCTCACTCATGAATTCCTATGGCCCAATCGCCGCCGATTTCCTTTCGCCCCATTTCGCGATCGACGCTGCCGGAAAAGTCTTCTTCTCTAACGGCGCGTTCTCAAACGGCATGCTCTACGCCTTCAACGCCGACCTCTCGTTCCGCTGGTCGCTCAGCGTGCCAAATGCCAATATCGGCGGCCCAGCGCTCGGGCGCGATGGCACGCTCATCATGTCCGGCAGTGGCACCAATCTCCGCGCCATCCGCACCCCGCGCTGCCTCGCCGATTTCAACCATGATGGCACGCTCGACTTCTTCGATTATCTCGACTTCGTCGACGCCTTCGCCGCCAACGACCCGTCTGCAGATTTCAACGGTGACAGCGTCATCGACTTCTTCGATTACCTCGATTTCGTTGACATCTTCAGCACGGGGTGCTGAACCGCCGATTAATACCCTCTCGTGGTGCCCGGAACTATGCATTGAACACTTCTTCAAAAGTCCAGATCTGTGCTGCCATCGCACTTTCTGCATGCGCACCTGTTGCCAGCGCACTGCCGCCTGGTTTCACCGATGAGGCCCTTCCACCGATGCAGACCGGCACCGTGGTCGGCGTCGCCTTCGCGCCCACAGGCCTGGGCTTTTTCTGGGAACAGGGTGGCCGCGTCTTTACTTTCGAGAACGGCATCCGTTCCCTTCAACCTGTCCTGGATATCCAGGAAGAAATCGGACACTGGGCCGATTACGGCATGCTCGGTTTCGCGCTCGATCCAAACTTCGCGACCAACGGCTACATCTATGTCATGTACGTCGTCGACTACTACTACCTCACGCGCTTTGGTCTCCCTGGCTATGACCCATTTGCAAATACCATTCGCCACGACACCATGGGTCGCATCACGCGCTACACCTGCACATACACGTCAGTCACAGGCTGGCGTGCAGACCCCGCCTCGCGCCACATTCTTGTCGGCGAGACCATGTCCACCGGCATCCCCATCTGTTCAACCTCTCACGGCGTCGGCTCACTGGTCTTTGGCACCGATGGAACACTCATGGCCTCCTGCGGCGATGCCGCTTCAGTCACAATTGCCGACGATGGCGGCCCACACCCCGGCAGCACCTACACCGCGCTCCAGGATGGCATCATGCTGCCCAAAGAAGATGTCGGTGCATTTCGTGCCCAGTTGATAGACAGCCTTGATGGCAAGATTCTCCGCATCAACCCAGCAACCGGCGATGGAATTCCCAGCAACCCGTTCTTTGATCCCGCGTTTCCACGTGCCCCACGGTCACGCGTGTTCTGCCTTGGAGTCCGCAACCCATTCCGCATGACGCTCAAGCCCGGAAGCGGCAGCACCGACCCTTCACTTGCAAACCCGGGCACTTTCGCATTTGGCGATGTCGGCTGGTACACCTATGACGAAGTGAATTTCTTTGACTCTCCAGGTCAGAACTTTGGCTGGCCGCTCTATGAAGGTCTCACGCCAACCGTTCAATATTCACTCCTCTCTGTTCCAAACCTCGATGCACCCAATCCCGCGGCATCCGGAACTTGCCCGCCATACTTCAATTTCTCAGATCTGACCGTGCAGGCGACACTCAATACTCCAGTGTGGGCCAATCCCTGCAACGGTGCGCCAATTACGACTGAACCCACATTTGTCCACCATCGTCCCGCGATGGACTGGGGGCGTACCGGCACCATGCGTACTCCCACGTTTAACCCTGATGGCACCGCTTCGGAATGTTTCCTTGGAACCTGCATTCCGGGACCGACAGATACCGGCTCGTGCTCGATCGGCGGCGTCTGGTACAACGACAATCGTTTCCCCGCTCCGTATCGCAACACCTATTTCCACGGCGACTACCTCGGCGGCTGGATCATGAACTTTGTTCTTGACAGCCAGAATCGAATCACCGAAGTTCGCCCGTTCTCAAATACCGTCGGCCAGATTGTCTCCATGGCGGTTCATCCTTTGGATGGTTCGCTGTATTATGTCACGCACTGGCATTCTGAGTTTGCTGGAATACGGCGCATTTCCGCCGCCGCCAATGGCGCTCCGACGGTCACCATTTCGGCAACTCCGACTTTCGGAGCTTCGCCGCTCAACGTCCAGCTTTCTTCTGCTGGAACGTTTGATCCAGATCACGATGAGATTTTCTACGCCTGGGATTTTGGCGATGGCTCGCCGATTTCGACAGTTGCCAATCCGACCCACACGTTCACCGCGCCATCAGCAGCGCCTGCGGCATTTACCATTTCTCTCACCGTGACAGATGAATTTAATCACGCCACGACCCGCACCCTGATTGTGTCGCCCAACAACACGCCTCCGACGGTAAATGTTTCTCTGCCAGTTGATGGTTCCAGATACGCGATCGACGAGCCGATTCTTCTTCAACTTCTAGCATCCGCGCAGGACCAGGAGACGCCTGCATCGCTCACGACCTCGTGGCAGGTCTTTCTGCACCACAATGAACATCAGCACTCTGACCCGCCGCTCCCGGGCGATCAGCACAATATTGTGCTCGATCCATACAACTGCAACGGCGTCGACTATTACTCCTACGAACTGCGCTATACAGCAACAGACCCGCAGGGACTCACAACATCGCAGAGCGCGTTCATCTTTCCGGATTGCTGCAATGGGGACTACAACGGCGACACTGTTGTCGACTTCTTTGATTATCTGGATTTTGTCGATGATTTCAGCGGGCAGGATCCTGCCGCGGATTTCAATGATGACGGCGTCATTGATTTCTTCGACTATCTCGACTTTGTGGACGCTTTCAGCAGCGGCTGCTGAAGAAAAAGAAAACGGCCCGGACGATTGGAACGTCCGGGCCGAAAAGTGTGCGAGTTTTTCTGGGACTACTTGTCGTAGCCGAAGGCGTCAAACCCGGTCAAGTCGGTTGCGCGCAGGAAGTTGGGGTAGAAGGTCTCGGCGTAGTTAAACGCCGGATCCATAATTCCGATCGCCGGAACCTGTTCTCGCCAGTGGCTGGCCTGCCAGGGGCTGCCGTCAGAGAAGCGAATCTCTGAAGCGATGTCATCGAAGTTTACATCGTCATCGGGATTATTGCGAACTGCCCAGCGCGGCCGCGCTGTGAATTCGGCGGTTGTATCAGGATTGAAATCGCCGTTGCCATCGGTGCGGCGGAAGCGGAAGATGTCGGGGACTTCGATATCGCTGGAGCGGAAGTCGACGCCAGAGCTGAAGCCCAGAGCATGTCCGGTTTCGTGAATGATGACATCCTGCAGTGAAATTGTGTTCGCAGTGACTCCGTTTGATGGGTCATAATCAAATGGGAACGCTGTTGAGTATTGCATGTTGGCATCGGTTCCGGTTGCGGTTCCGCCGGTTGCCTTCCAGTTGGCAAGTGTCCAGAACACACGTGTTTCGTTGGTTGTAGTGTTGGTTCTATAGCGAACCGGGATTGTGGTGCCGCTGGGGAGCGAAGCCTGAATTGTGTCTGAAGCATCTGCGCCAGACTGCAGTGCCAATCGTGTGTTCGGCCAATCGACGTATCCACTTGCGCTGCTCGTGCCGCCAATCACGCCAGGAGAAAGCGCGGCAAAGCTGACCGAGATATTGACGGTCATCGTGTCATTGGGGAACTGACCTTCCAGATAGGCTTCGGCCGCGGCGAATGCAGCAACTGCTCCAGCGGGAACCGAGCCGCCCAGGGTGTATACCAGGTCGAGCCCCGCCGCGGGATTGATGGAATCAACAACGATCACTTTGGTGGGGTCGGCCATCGCGGCGGCGTGCGTGGTTGCCATATTCTGAAGATCTGCGACGGTCAATGCAGCGCGATTCGAGCAGATGGGCTTCCAGATATCCTGGGTGTTAAACGGAATCACCTGGTTGTTGGCGTACATGGTGGAGAAGCCCTGTTTGACCGGGCCGAAGAAACGGGCGATGGGCGCGGTTGCCTGAGCGGGCACGCCGAGCGCGATCGGATCGTCTGATTGAGCCTGGGCCAAACCAGCAAAGACACACAGAGCAGCTACCGAGATTCCAGCATTCCGATTCATGCGTTCCCCTTTTCGAGCTTTCACCACGTACCAAAGGCCGCCGCCAGACACACGCTGGCGAGCGCCACTGGTCCAGACGTAGCCAATCTACCACGTTTTTACCGACTGTCAAGCCCCCAGAACAGGTCAGGAGCTGGAATTGGGCACGGAAGATGAGGGAGAAGGACGTTCTGAGCTTTTTCCAAAGTTGGAGTGTTGGGTGTTTTCGAGCTGTTTCTCTTTTTCATCCAGTTTAAGGTTGCGTTCTTTGAGTTCGAGTTTGCGCAGGGCGAGCTGGTACTTTTGTTCTGCGCGGTCGGCTCTGGCTTGTTCGCGCTGGCGGCGTTGTTCTTCGCGGTCTTTGGTGCGCTGGTTGCGCGCGATGGCTTCCTGTTCTTTCTGGGCTTGACGTTCTTTGCGCTGGAGTTCTCTTGCTTCGCGGCGGGCCTGTGCTGCTTCATCTCGCTGCTGGCGAACGTGGCGGGAGTTGGTGCGTTCCATGATGGCGTGGAGGCGGATGATCTGGGCGTTGGTTTTGACCCAGGCTTCTTCGGAGAGAGTGGGCAGAGTTGTTGTGAGACGTTCAAGGGTGACGGTTTGCATGATGGTGGCGTAGTTTTCGAGCATGGTTTTGATGCGCGGGTCGGCGGGTGACCATTCGCGCATGGCTGTGCGCAGTTTCGCCTGGTAGTCGGCGAACTCATCCTGCACTGGAGTTGCGGGAGGCACGGGTGAGTCTTGGGTTGTTCTTTCTGCGGTTAGACCGGTGAATGCGCTGGGTGGATCTGGTGGGAGAGGAGGGAGATCGATGAAGATTTGATCGGGGGTGATGGCGGCGAGGGCGGGATCGGGGGCGAGAGATTGGATGAGGGATTCGCGGGCGGCGGAGAGGAGGGGAGTGGGAGTTGAAACAGAATCTGAAGCCGATTTGAGATTTGAGATTTCAGAGTTGGAGGAAGAGTCTGAAGAAGAAGCAATCCCAGATTTGAGATTTGAGAGTTCAGAGGAGGAAGAGTCGGAAAGGCCTGATAGGCCCGATGGGACCAATAGGTCCAATGACTGAGGAAGTGCTGAGTTCTGGGTGCTGAGTGCTGAGGTTGTGCCGGCGGCTTGTGTGAGCTGGGTTGGAGTGCATGACGCGGCGACTGGGTTGTCGGCGGCGTTCTTGATGGCGGCTTGGGTGAGGCGGCGTTTGGATGACTTGGACATGGTGAGGCTCCTGTGTTGGACCCTGAGAGGGTCGGGGGAAGTGCGATGCGACGCGCAGTCACGTCCCCTACCTATGGCGGAGCGGGACAAAACGAGGGGCGCTTTTTGTCCGGTAGGGACGATCGGTCTCGTGAAAAACGTTGATGGGAGCGCAGGAGGGGCGAAAAAATAATTGTCAGAAAACGAAATTTTCTTCGTGTTAGGGGGCGCGCATCGCGGGCGCAAAGCTTCCGGTACACCCAGTGTTTTCCCCAGTTTTGGGCTGGAAAAACATTATATATTTAGAAGGTAATGTTGTGTGTTTGGAGGCGGTTATCGGGCATAATCCGCGGCGGTACCGGACAAAACGGGGGCGCGTTTTGTCCGATGTCGATGTTTGGGGGGGTCCCGCAAAGGAGCGAAGGCGCAGGCGGCCGGACAATCCACCGGTTGTAAGCCGGTGCTACTCCTCAAGCCCAAACGCTTCGGGGACGATTTTGCGGGCGCGTTCGCGCATGAGGGCTTGCACTTGCACATCGCTGTCCATGCTGAGGGCCTGGCGGGCGAGGCGGCGGCAGGTTTCGATTTTTACGCTGCGGATGAGGCGTTTCATCTGGGGGATGGTTGAGCTTGTGCTTGAGAGCGTGCGCAGACCAAGGCCCATGAGGAGGAGCGCGAATTCGAGATCGGCAGCGCTTTCGCCGCAGCAGGAAAGTGGAATGTTTCGGCGTTTAGCGACTCGTGCGACATCGCGGATGAGTCGAATAACCGCGGGATGGAAGGGGTTGTAGAGGTGGGCGACGCGTTCGTTAGTGCGGTCGACAGCGAGCGTGTATTGCACGAGGTCGTTGGTACCGATTGAGAAGAAGTCGGCTTCTTGTGCGAAGGTGTCGGCCATCAGTGCGGCGCTTGGGACTTCGACCATCATTCCGACTTTGATTTTCGCATCGAAGGCGTGACCTTCCTCGGCGAGGTCTTCCATGACATCGTTGAAGAGGTATTTAGCCTGGCGGAATTCGCTGGTGCTGGTGATCAAGGGGAACATGACCTTGATCTGGCCTTTTGCGCAGGTTTTCAGGCCGCTGGCGCGGAGGATTGCGCGGAGCTGGCGTTTGAAGCTGGCGTGATTTTTGAGGCTGTAGCGGATGGAGCGCAGGCCCAGGAATGGATTTCGCTCCGGGATTTCGGTGCGGCTCTGGGTGTATTTGTCTGCACCCAGGTCGAGCGTGCGAATCGTGAGCGTGCGGCCCTTGAGCAGTTCTAAACACTGCTTATACGCGGCGAAGTGTTCGCCTTCGGTTGCGTCTGTGCCTTTAGTCAAGACCAGAAACTCGGTGCGATAGAGCCCGATGCCTACGCCACCGTCGTCGATGACGCGCTTGACTTCTTCGGGAAATTCGATGTTTCCGAGCAACTCGATGGGCACGCCGTCTTGTGTGACTGCGGGCAGGTCTTGAAGCTCATTGAGCGTGATCTGATAATTTTTCTTCTGTTCGAGATACTCAACGGTTCTGGCAACTTGAGCTTCATTTGGATGGAGGATGACTTCGCCGTGATCACCATCGAGGATTGCGAGAGTCCATTCGGCGCCGCTTTGGGCGACAGCCGAAGTCAAGGTGCCACAACCGACCACAGCGGGCAAGCCGAGAGCACGGGCGACGATTGCGGTGTGGCTGGTTCTGCCGCCGAGATCAGTGGCGAAGCCGAGGACTTTGTCGCGGTCAAAGCCAGCGCACTGGCTGGGAGTCAGATCGCGGGCGACGAGAATGACCTGGTGGTCGAGTTCTTTGAGTCGAGTGTCCTGCTCGCCCTGAAGTTCGCGGACAAGTCGGGTGGCCAGGTCGTCGATGTCGTTTACTTTGGTTGCAAATACCGAATCAGTCTTGGTGCGGAACGCAGCGGCGAGCTGGCCCAGCGTCGCGCTGACGGCGTATTCAGCGCAGACCTTATCGGTCTCGATCATCTTTCGCATGGGGTTGAGGAGCGACTTGTCCTGCAACATTCCTCTATGAAAGAGGAAGATCTTGGCGGCTTCCTTGCCCATTTCCTTTTCGGCCTGGACGTAAATCTTCTGCAGGTCGTCAAGGCTCGATTTGATCGCCGCGTCAAAGCGAGCGAGTTCATCTTTGACAGCACTTGGCGCGATGACTCGCCTTGCAACCAGGCCCGCTTCGTCAGCCAGGAGGTGCACACGCGCAATAACGATTCCAGGCGAGACATTGAGCCCCTTGAGCACAATCGGGGCTGGTCGCTTCTCGTCCTTACTCGGCTTTATCGTTGGTTTGCTGGGCACGCCGCCATCCTAGCAATCCTGCCTATCGCCCGCGCCAAATCCGACGCCTTGGCCGCGATCATGCTACCATCCAGAGTTCATCGCGGCACATTGTCGCCCAGCGTTCCTATAGACGCTCAAGAGTCGCCCTGAAATTCAGTTTTGTTTCCGAGTGAAGCCCGCCGCTATCTTGCGCCGGTTTCAACCTTGGCCCCAATTTGAGACCATGATTTCGTACGTTGCACAGCCTTCCATGAACCAGATTATCACAGGCATTCTTGAATGGCCTACCAGAGCCTCTGACCCTCAATTAGGTCGGCTGCGACAAGTCGCCGATGCATCGATCATCGCGCGGCCAGATGACCCGATCATTCCGATCGAACTTGGCGAGCGATTCCGGCTTCGGGCCGGGCTGCAAGTAACGGTCGAACTTGGGATGCGGCGGGTTTCGCCGCCGGTTTCGCGCGTGACCCGGGTAGATCGCAATGCACCGCGCTCGACAGCGATGGCGCCGATCGCGGAGCGGATAACGGCGATTGAAGGCAAGGAGCCGCATGGCTGGTTTGGGCTTAAGCCATTTGAAGATCTGACATCGATTGATCCAGAGCCGCGGCTGACGCTGGAGTATCCGGGCTGCCCGGCTTCGTGTCGCTTGATTGACTTGTTTTGTCCAATTGGCCGCGGCACGCGTGGGCTGATTGTGTCGCCACCAAAAGCGGGCAAGACGACGTTGCTCAAAGACATTGCGATCGCCTTGCTCAGAAATCATCGCGATCTTGATTTGTACATGTTGCTGGTGGATGAGCGTCCGGAAGAAGTGACGGACTTCACGCGGACTATTACCAAGGCAGCGGAAGAATTTCCCAGTGCCGAGAATTTGTCGCCGCCGCGGCGGGCACGTGTGATTGCTTCGTCAAACGATCACGGTGTTGAGCGACACCTGACTGTCAGTATTAACACGGTTGAGCGTTGCAAACGATTGGTCGAGATGGGGCGGCATGTTGTTGTGCTGCTTGATTCCTTGACGCGACTTGGTCGAGCGTTTAACACATCGAATCAGCACGCAACTGGCGGCCGCACATTGACGGGCGGCATTGATTCCAAGGCGCTTGAAGTCCCGAAGATGATCTTTGGCGCGGCTCGCAATGCTGAAGGCGTCGGATCGTTGACGATTATCGCAACGTGTCTGGTTGATACCGGATCGGCGATGGATCAGGTGATTTTTGAAGAGTTCAAGGGGACGGGAAATTCTGAACTGGTGCTGGATCGCAAGGTTGCCGAGCGGCGGCTCTTCCCGGCGATGAATCTGGCGGAGAGCGGGACTCGCAAGGAAAACAAGTTGCTGAGTGCGGCAGAGTTGAAGACGATGACCGCGCTGCGGAGGAATTTGATTTCCATGCCGCCACATCAGCAGATTGAGCGATTGCTGGGGGCGATGGAGAAGTTCAAGACCAATGCACAGTTGATTGGCGGGTAAGGCTCACGGATTGCCGCGGCCCTGGTTGCGGGCGCGTGCGGTTGTGAAGAGGCCGGGCAGGCTTTGGCGATCACGTAATTCAACAGATTGCAGATTTTGAACCCGATAGACGAGCAGTTGTTCGCTACGCGAATCGAGGACCAGAAGCACATCTTCACTGTCGACGTTGGCTGTCATGGTTGTATATCCGCCAGCGCTTGTGACCATTCCGCCGCGGCCGTGTGCTGGGTCGCCGAAGAGGGGTTCGGCTGCGAAGACGAGATTGGCGGCGTCAACAGCTGATGAATTGGTCCAGCCGGCGAGGCGTGAGAGTTGGAAGAGGCAGAGGCCAGAGAGCACGAATGCTGAGGCCCACATCCAACTGAAATTGCTTTTCTGCGTTTTCATGTGTGGTCCTTTAGCGAGTGGGGCTTTGCTTGGCATCGGTTTCGAGATTGCGATATCCAAGAATCGTGAGTTTCTTGGCGCTGTCCCATTTCAGTGCAACGACTTCCTGGTTAGAAGCGTCGACGATGAAGATTGCATCAGAGGCCTGGCCGTTAGGGCGACCAGCGAGCATGGTGTATTCGCCGCGGGCGCGGGCGGGTTGAGAATTGCGGCGGATGTTGTCGGGGACAAGGGTGATCGCGGCGAGCGCGATCAATAGCACAACATTCAGCACCACTCCGAAAGCGACGCGTCGGTCCTTCATGAGATCCTCATTTCAAAACTTCAATCCTGGTGGCCACGGCGGGATGGAATTAACATTGCGCCCACACCTGCGGCGATGATCACGATGATCAGAAGATAGAAGACGATGAGCTTGGGCTTGTCTTGCTGGCTGGGGACCGGCGGGATCAGGCGCTCTTCGGTTTTGGTCTTTGTAGAGCCAGGCTGTGCCGCCGAAATAGCGGGCAACAGCATAGTGGCGGCCAAAAGTGCAACCAAGGTCTTCTTCATGCCTGAATGATACCGCTGCCACACCGGTTTGGATGCAGGAGGCGAGAGCTTAAGAGTTCAGTCTTTTGTAGGGTCGGGCTGTCTGGCTCACGCGACCTGTTCACGGACTTGATCGCCGAAGTAAGTTCCGACACCGCGGGCAGCTCTGATGACTGGTTCATCGCGGCGAACCTGGCGTTGCTTGCCGGCGGGTTCTGAGATATCGATGTCGGTGAGACGGTTATTCTGCATTGCGACCATGCGATTCCACTTGCCGCTGATGAGCAGTTCCATAGCGTGGTGGCCGAATTGAGTGGCAAGAACGCGGTCGGCGGGGACGGGTGTGCCGCCGCGTTGGACATGGCCCAGGACGACGCTGCGGCTTTCGAGACCAGTGCGCTTCTCGAGTTCATCGCCGAGCCAGCGACCGATACCGCCAAGGCGGATCGGGTCAGGGGAAGTGGGGTCGATGCGCGAGATCATTTGTTTGCCGCCTTCGATCATGGCACCTTCGGCGATGCAAATGATGGAGTGTTTGCGGCCGCGTTGCATGCGTTTTTCGAGGTGGCTAGCGATGGCATTGAGGTTGAACGGGATTTCGGGAATGAGGATGACGTGGGCTGCTCCTGCAACGCCCGCGTGAAGGGCGATCCAACCGGCGTTTCGGCCCATGACTTCAACGACCATGATGCGGTGGTGACTGGCGGCGGTGGTGCGCACCTTGTCGATCGCATCGGTCGCGGTGGCAACTGCCGTGGTGAATCCGAAAGTAATTTCAGTGCCGACCAGATCGTTATCGATGGTTTTTGGAACGCCGATGCAGGGGACGCCGGCCTGGGCGAAGTCGTTTGCGATGGTGAGGGTTCCATCGCCGCCGATGACGACCATGGCGTCGATCTGGTGCGCGTGGAGTGTGTTGAGGCAGAGTTCGGTCATGTCGCGGGTGATCGGTTTTCCGGCGCTGTCTTTGCCGATGACGGCCTGCTTGGGGTTGAACTTGTTGTTGGAGCCCAGGATCGTGCCGCCGACGTTGAGGATGCCACCGACTTCGGGGATTCCGAGCGGGCGCAGGCGGTTTTCGACGAGACCCGCGAAGCCATCTTCGATGCCAAAGACTTCGAGGCCGCAGGAGAGCGCGCCCATGGTGACCGCGCGGATGACGGCGTTCAGACCGGGGCAGTCGCCGCCGCCAGTGAGGACTCCGATTCGACTGACCTGTGAGGGAGATTTTGGCATGATAGGGGTTATCGGGTGTTTTTGGGGTGTGGTTGAGCAGGAGTTGGCAAGATGAACAGCGAAGATTAGGTTGGGTCTTTAGGCAAACAATTCATAGGTACCGAACCTTTTTTCAGGGTCTTCGGGAAGAGATTAGAGGCACTATTGTCAGGCGAACGACGATTCACCGGAGAGAACACCATGTCGAAGACGCTCGCGTATGCCGCCCATTCTGCCACTACACCGCTCGCACCGTTCTCATTTACGCGGCGTGATCCATTGCCGCGGGATGTGCAGTTGGACATTCTTTTCTGCGGCGTGTGTCACTCGGATCTGCACTTTGCGCGCAATGAATGGAAGATGACGGCCTATCCGTGCGTGCCTGGCCACGAGATTGTCGGGCGGGTGACGAAGGTCGGGTCGCAGGTCAAGAAGTTCAAGGTTGGCGACACGGTGGGGGTGGGGTGTCTGGTGGATTCGTGCCGCGAATGCAAGAGTTGTCGCGAGGGGCTGGAGAATTATTGTGAAGCCGGTATGACGATGACGTATAACGCACCGGACAAGCACGGGACTGCGCCGATGACATATGGCGGGTATTCGACGGCGATGACGGTAGATGAGGATTTTGTGCTGCGAGTCGCGGATTCGATGAATCCAGCGGCGGCGGCGCCGCTGCTGTGTGCGGGGATCACGATGTATTCGCCGCTGCGGACGTGGAAAGTGGGCAAGGGGCACAAGGTTGGGATTGTGGGGCTGGGCGGGCTTGGGCACATGGGTGTGAAGCTGGCGCGGGCGATGGGTGCGCATGTGGTGGTGTTTACGACGTCGCCGAACAAGACGGAAGATGCGTTGCGGCTGGGAGCGCATGAGGTTGTGGTTTCGCGGAGTGAAGAGCAGATGGCCAAGCACGTGGGCACGTTTGATTTCATTATCAATACGGTCGCAGCATCGCACGATTTGAATCCGTTCATGAATCAGCTCAAGCTTGATGGGACGATGTGTCTGGTGGGTGCGCCAGAGAGTCCGCACGCGCCGCTGGAAGTGTTTGGGTTGATCTTCAAGCGGCGGCGTCTGGCTGGGTCGTTAATCGGCGGATTGAAAGAGACGCAGGAGATGCTGGATTTCTGTGCGCAGCACAAGATTGTGTCGGACATTGAAGTGATACCGATGCAGAAGATCAACGAGGCGTATGAGCGGATGCTCAAGAGCGATGTGAAGTATCGTTTTGTGATTGATATGGCGTCGCTGCGCGGGTGAGCGGCGACGTATGCCAGCGGTCAGGCGGCGGTTTTATAGCCTTCGATGAGGGCTGAGCAGGCAGCAACCAGAGCAGCGCGATTGATGGGTTTGGATGCGTAGTCATCGCAGCCTGCATCGAGGCATTTTTGGCGATCGTCGTTCATGGCGTGCGCGGTGAGGGCGAGGATGGGGAGATGCATGCCGCGGGCGCGAAGAGTTTTGGTGAGGTCGTATCCGTCCATTTCGGGCATTTGAATGTCGGTGACGATCATGTCGTAAGGCGTGTTATTTTTCGATGCTGTATCGAGCATGGCGATCGCGGCTTTTCCGTTTTCGGCTATGTCGACCTCTGCTCCGGCCTTTCGCAGGAAGAACGAAATGAGGCGTTGATTGTCGGGACCGTCTTCGGCGAGCAGAATGCGGCCGCGGATTGTGGAGTTTTGCAGTGGAGCAGCGGTTGGGTTTGAGAATCGGATGGAATCTGACCAGACAGCGCTCGAAGGAATGGCGACCTCGATTTCGGCGCGGAAACAGGAGCCCTTGCCGGGAGCAGAGCGGACCAGCGTGACATCGCCGCCCATCATTCGAGCGAGGCGGCGGCAGAGTGTGAGCCCCAGGCCCGTGCCGCCGAACTTGCGGGTGATGCTGGTATCGGCCTGGGTGAATGGTTGAAAGAGAGCGGCGGAGCGCTCGGGCGACAGACCCATACCAGAGTCTTCGATATCAACGCGCAGGAGTGAAGAGGATGAATTGGCGGCACAGGAGACGATGATGTTGATGGAGCCGCTATCGGTGAACTTGATGGCGTTACCCAAGAGGTTCATGACGATCTGGCGGAGCCTGGTGGGGTCGGTTTGAATGAGTGAAGGGATCTGGCCATGAGCGCGGAGGGTGAGAGCGACGTTTTTACCAGCAGCACGCGGCAACTGGAGTGTGTGGATGTCGCTGAAGAACTCGTGGAGCGGGGTTTCGATTACCTCGACATCCATGCGACCAGACTCAATTTTGGAAAGGTCGAGGATGTCATCGAGCACGCTGAGAAGGTGATCGCCAGCGCGTTTGATGGTGTTCAGGAGTTCAGTTCGTTCGATGTGTGAAATGCCATCGTGTTCGCCATCGCGAAGGACATCGGTGCAGCCCATGATTGCTGTCAATGGGGTGCGTATTTCGTGGCTCATGTTGGTGAGGAATTCAGATTTGGCGCGATTGGCAACTTCGGCGGCTTCGCGTGCGGCACGGAGGTCGTCGGCGATGAGGGTTTGACGGACGAGGGAGAGGACACTGACGGTGAGAGCGCCGATGATGGTGATCTGCTGTATCGGGGTAGGAACGCCGGGAATGGTGAGGCAGAGACTGACTGCGGCGGTCGCGGCGACAACACAGAGAGAGGGCATGAGGCGGACAAGATGGTTGCAGAACCAGTTTGCCCACTTTGAGTTTGATGTGGTGCAGTCCCAGCTCATTGCGCCCAAGCCGCAGAGGATGGCGGTGTATGAGAAGCAGACGTTGTATGCGGTGCCTTCAGAGAGCGAGTTGTTGAGCGTGAGCAGGTTCCAACGCATCCAGAGAATGCCGTTGATCAGCAGGCCGGCGAGCATGAAAATCCAGCCGAGGTGCATGCGCGGTCGAGAGTGGAGCAGCACGCCGACCGCAAAGCAAGCGGTGGTGAGGAGCGCGACGGGATAGGCGACGACGAAGGCGAACTGCGAGAAGTCCAACTCGCCGCGGCGCGGAACGTAGAGCGTGAGGGCGAGCACGACGATTCCGGTGCTGGCAATTAAGCCGTCGAGGAAGACGATTCTTGAACCGCCCTGGCGGCGGTGTTCATGGAGTTCACTTAAGAGTCCAATCAGGAGGAGTGGACCCAGCAGGACAAAGGCAATATCTGATGGACCCGGGAAGGGGTTCCAGTTGAGTGCGATCTGGAGGTCCCAGAGGATCTGGCCGATCAGGTAGACCGTCAGTCCCAGGGCGAACCAGAAGCGCGTACGGCGAAGCGCGCCGACGGACCGGCGGACACCAAACCAGGCAAGAACCGCGCCGGTGAGATAACCAAGTGTCCAATGTGCGTTGTCGAAGAATCTGATAATTGAGAGATCGTTGAAGCACTGAGCAGCGACAAAGCAGGCTGTGACCAGGGTCAATCCAATCAAGCAAACAGCTCGCTCAGATTTTCGTTCGAACATGCTGTGTGGTGAGCCGGCGTGCATGAGAGTGCTTAAAAGTAATGGAGTGGCGGATGTTTGTATGGCTCTGCGGTTGTTGTTACATCGCTGATAACTCATGGAAACATCGGCATAGATCGAATTGTGCTTTAGGTGTGAGGTTCTAGATTGGCAGGAATATCGCGGCAGAGGCATTACAACACGCATGTGACGAAACTCCCACGTTCAGGGCGTTGTGGCAAGAAAATGGTGGGTCGCCGTTCATGCCGACTGTGGATTGTCGATCCGGGGAGGCTCGTGATGCAACAATGGCTTCAGGAATTGAGCACGTTGTTGCTGCCGGTTGTGACCGTCTTAAAGAGATACTGACAGCGAAGCAGGTAAAGGGGTTGTTGATGCCAGCAAAGAAGAAGCCAGTGAAACGCGAACTGACGAAGAAGCGCGAGGGGCGAAATGACCCTGAGGTGGCTGCGTATCTCAGCGCACTTGAACATCCATTGAAGAAAGAGCTTGCGCTGATCTGCAAAGACATCCTTGGGATCAGTCCGGAGATACACGAAGGGATCAAGTGGAACGCGCCGAGCTTTCGAACCAAAGACTGGTTTGCCACGGTCAACGTGCATGCGAAGGGGAGCATTCGAATCATTCTTCATAACGGCGCCAAAGTGAAAGCTTCGGCAAAGACCGGGCTGGCGATTGATGACCCTGCGGGCCTGCTGACATGGCTGGGAAAGGACCGATGCCTGGTGACTTTTGACAGCGCACAGGATGTGAAAGCGAAGCGCAGCGCGTTTAAGGCGGTTGTGAAATCGTGGGTTTCGCAGTTGTGATGGCAGCAGCGCGTATCCGACTACGATTACCCGCCTGATGAAGGTTGACTGGGAAATTCACAGGAGCGGGCAATTGTTGCAAAGGCGGATCTTTTGAAGTTGACATTTCTGGGCACTGGTACTTCGGCGGGCGTTCCATCTATTGGATGTGATTGCAACGTGTGTACCAGCACTGACCCTCGGGATCAGCGGTTGCGTACGAGTGCGTGTCTTGAGTGGATTGACGCGAAGGGCTTGCCGCGGACGCTGCTGATCGATGCTGGGCCCGATTTGCGGCAACAGGCGCTGCGATCTGGAATGATGCGGCTGGATGGAATTCTGTTCACGCATAATCATGTCGATCACACGTTTGGGCTGGACGAGGTTCGGCGTTTCAACGCAGTTCAACAAACCGCCATTGATGTGTTTGCCGAAAAACACACCATGGACTTCCTCAAGCGGATCTATGGACACATCTTTGACTCAGACAACAATCTGAATCAGTCGTTTGTAGCGACACTTATCACGCACTTGATCGATCCGGACAAGACGTTTGAGTTTTTTGGTCTCAGGATTACGCCGCTGCGTTTTCAGCACGGCAGGTTGCCGGTGCTTGGTTATCGCATTGAATCTGATCTTCCGGGGGCAGATCAGCTCCTGCCGCTGGCCTATTGCACAGATGTGAGCGCGATCCCGACACATACGTGGTCAAAGCTGGAAGGGCTCAAGACGCTGGTGCTTGATGCACTGCGGCATCGCCACCACCCGACGCACTTCACGCTGAATCAGGCCATAGACGCGGCGACGAATATCAATGCTGGCGCAACGTATTTCGTACACATGTCTCACGACTTGAAGCACGAAGAAACGCAGGCAAGCCTGCCGCCAAATATGTCATTGGCCTTCGATGGGTTGAGGCTGCCCGGGTAAGACGGGCGCTGGTTGAGCGGGCGGAGGCGCATCTGGAGAATCTGTTGATTCAGTAGATTCTGGCATACCTGGCAAAGGCAGAAGTGTTCCATCAGGACTGACGCGGAGTTGATCGGTCTCGAGCAGGTAACTGAGAATCGCGAGCCTGAGATCTGTGCGCGCCTGATCGCGGTCGTTCTGGGAGCGAAGCAAGTCGTTCTGAGATTCGACGATGCGCTGCGGTTCAACTTCATTTGCCTTGAGGTTTTGTTCCTCAAGTCGTGATTCGTTGATCTTGACAGCCTGTTCAGCGAGGTCGAACTGGAAAGCTGCCTGATCGATGCGGCGAAGCGCTGATCGAGCGGCGACGTAGACCTCATCGCGCTGGCGATCGAGATCGCGTTTTCTGGATTCAAGAACGATGATCGCGCGCTTCAGACTGAGTCGTTCAGTTTCGCGATCCAGTGGCAAGCTGAGCGTGAGACTGGTGGAGTAGTCTAAATCACCAGTATCAAAGTTCGCGCCGCCCACATTCCGGCGCGGGTCAGTGGGGACCCCAACATTGCCGCGGAGATCGAGATCGGGGAGCAGATCGTTTTTCGCGTTGAGGGCAGCGCGTTTGGTGTCATCGAGTCGATCGCGCTGGGTCTGAAGGTCGAGGCGGTATTCGAGGGCGAGGGCGCTGGCCTGATCTTCGGTGGATTCCGGGCGTGGAATGACAAGCTCAGTGTTTGAGAGCGAGGCAGATTTTGAGGGCGGAAGCCCGAGGCGAATCTTGAATCGATCCAGGGCCAGACGGAAGGACTCGCGCTGACTTGAGAGCGTGCTCTGTGCGCTCAAGACCTGGTTGGCAGTAATGTTGCGCTGAAATGCGGGGCGTCGGCCAGCATCCACACGTGCGGATTCTGCCTCGTTGAGTTTCTTAAAGCTCTCGAGCGCAGCTTCCTGGTTCTTGATGCGATTGCGCTGATTGACCAGATTGAAATAGTCATTGGCGATCGTGACGAGATAGCTGCGGCGGAATCGTTCGAATGCGCGGGCTTGATAGATCAACTCGCGTTCAGCCTGGATGATGTCTTCTTGAGCGATGAGGCCGGCCCCGCGCAACAGCGGAATGTTTGCGGAGAGCGCGATTTCGCCAGACTGGCGATAGCGGTCAGAAACTTGCTCTCGCAATTGCTGTACCGAGCTGGTCACCCAGCGGGCTTCGACATCGCCGCCAAATGGAAGTCGTTGCGTTACACGAAGCGTGTTAATGATGTCCAGCGCGTGCTGGAAGTTGCCCTGGTTGCCTGAACCCGACACAATCGCGGAGGTGTCGTTGAACAGCCGCGGCGACCAGCGGCGCTGCTCAGTAAGCAGGCGGATCGCGGCGAAGATGTACTCTTCTTCTGAGGCGAGATATTCGCGGCCAGTCAGCTGACTTTGTTTCCAGGCTGCGACGAGATCTATGACAACTGCATCTGCCGAAGCTTCGAGCGGGTTGGCATAGCCATCAAGGCGGGCCGACACCGACTTAGCTTCATCTGCCGGGGTGAAGCGCAGCTCTGATGCGGGGAGGTTGGTGGTTGCTGGGTTTTTTGATGTTAAGGATTTTGTTCGGTCTACATCGTCTGGGCTGGTTTGGCGACTTGGGTTCCGCGCTTCGCCATTAATAGATGCTGTCCCGGTTCCCAGAATCTTGTCCAAGCGGCGGTCAATTGAGGACATGTTCGAGGTGCAACCAGCCAGGGTGGCGGTAAGCAGGGCTGTCAAAACAAGTCTTTGTATTGTGTCTGATCGGTTTATGGGAGTACCTCGTGGCTGGAATCTTACAGCAGTGTATCCGAAGGTTGCCTCAAAGTGGCAATTTGGTCACGCCTGCCTAACATAGTACCTTTTCTCAATCATTTCGTAACACAAGAAATGGCTGGGATGTGATGGACTCTTTGATCGTATCTCGTGTCCTGACCGACAGTTAGATTCAAGTTTGGGTTTCGGCAGGGAAGCTGACACTGGAGAACTCCGTACTATGCCTACTTTGACCTGCGACGGCCGCAGCTTTATGCTCGATGGGCGACGAATCTGGCTCGTTTCTGGAAGTATTCCATACGCGAGAATCCCACAAGAGTATTGGCACGATCGGATCCACGCCGCGAAACTTGCAGGATTGAATTGTATCGATGCGCCGGTAGTGTGGTCCCGCCACGAACCGCGTCCGGGTCGGTTTGATTTCAATGGCGACAACGATATTCGTCGCTTCATTCAGCTTGTACACAAAGCGGGCATGTATTGCGTGCTGCGCATGGGCCCATTTGTCGGGTACAACTACGACATGGGCGGCATGCCGCCGTGGCTGCTGCAGATCAAGGACATGAAGCTGCGCACGAACAACGCGCCATTCCTTGAAGCGTGTTCTCGCTACTTTGGTGCGCTCGCGGATCAGATTCGCGATTTGCAAGTTTCTGCGCCGGGTGAAGGCGGACCGATCATTCTTATGCAGCTTGAGTCGGGCTGGACCTGTGCTCACGATGGCTTTGCCGAGTCTTATCTTGGCGAATTGCAGCGCTACCTGCGCGAGTCTGGATTGGAACTTCAGACATTCAATGATCACAATTTGTGGCAGTCGGCGGAAGGTCAGCTTGATGGCTGGCGTGGCAGCGACAACATGCTCGCGACTCTGCGGCAGCTTTCGGTGGTGAGACCTGACCAACCGCGACTTGTGACCGATTTTGCAGTTGGCGAGCCGAGCTATTTCGGTGAAGAAGCGCCAGAGCCAATGACGGCGACGCAAGCGATGCGGAAGCTGGCGGAAGTGCTTGCGGGCGGCGGGCAGGTCAATCTGCAGCCGTTCGCGGCGGGCTCGAACACTGGATACCTCGGCGGCAGAGATGCCACCAACGGCGGATTTGTCAGTTCGATTTCGTGCGCTACTGCGCCACTGACCGAGAGCGGCGCTGTTGGTCCTCTGTACCACCCATTGCGTCGATTGACAACGTTTGCGTCAAGGTTTGCGCGTGTCTTTGCGCACCTGGAGCCTAGCTATCAGCCAGTGATCGCGGATCCCTCCTTTAGCGGCGGAACTGGCAAGACAAAGAAGGGTGCTTCGAAGTCTGGCGGATGCAAGGTTGTACACATCACTGGATCGCAGGGCGGATTCGTGTTTGTGTTCGGCGATGAAGATGCCGAATCGGGTGAAGCTGGAGCGAGAACGACTTCGTTGCTCTTGTCTGATGGTTCGACATTGCCCGTGAATCTGGGATCGCAGCCGGTTGCCTGGTTGCTGCTTGATGTCAGCGTGGGCGGCCGCTCACGCGTGGATTACACCAATCTTTCGTGCATGGGTACGCAGGGCAAGATGCTTGTGCTGTTTGGCCCCAAGGGCTCAAGCGGCGTGATCAGCGTCAATGGCTCACCGATGGATGTTGAAGTTCCATCCGCGGCGGCGAAGGCTCCGCTGGTACTGGATCACGAAGGCCTCACGATCATCATCGCATCTGAAGAACAGGTCGATGGCATGTTCTTCGCAGATGATGCAGTGTACTTTGGCGTGCTGGGAATTCTGGCTGATGGAAAGCCGGTTGGTGCGGCGGGCGTGAAGACATGCCTGAAGGTGAACCTTGAAGGTGAAGTGAAGCAGGTTCCGGTGTCGCATGCTGTTGAGTCAAAGCCGCACGGCATTTCGCTGGCGCACTGGTCGAGCTGCGGCGTGGCTGAATACGCGGCGGGCGAGTCGGCGCGGTTCGCAAAGATTGATGGGCCGCAAACACTGACACAATTGGGCTCGCTCTCTGGCTACGGCTGGTATCGGATTGATCTGCCGGGCCATGCGACGCACAAAGCTCGCGTGGTTGCGCCGAGAGCTGCGGATCGTTTGCACATCTTTGTCGATGGCGTTGAGAGCGGCGTGCTGGGCTTTGGTCCGGGCGCGACGTTCGATGGACACATTCAGCTTCGCAAGGGTGGTCAGCGATTGGTGGTGCTCGCGGAGGCGTTTGGACGTCTTTCTGGCGGACCAACGAACTTTGATGACAAGGGTCTGGCATCGCACATTTACGAAACTGATTCGATCAAGGGCAGCAAGCCCAAGGTGCTTCAGGGCGACCCGATTGATATTCTCGCGTTCAAGTCGCCGCTTTGGGAAGTGCGCGAAGGCGATTGCACCTCGCCGTTCCGCCTGTCATGGCCGATTACGCGCAAGAACAAGAAGTCAGATGTTTTGATTCATCTGCAGGGACTTACGCAGCGTGCGATCCTTGTGATCAACGACAAGCCGAGCTTTGTGCTTGAACCGATCGGCACGCCCACGATCGTGCTTGATGCAGAGACACTTGGAAAAAATTCGACGATCCAACTCGCGTTGATTCCGACGCCGACAAGTGCGTTTGACAGCGCGGAAGAAGTTGAAGCTCTGATTCCTGATCTCTGTCAGCAGATTCTGTTCGAAGAACTGATCGAGAACCTGACAGAGAAAGCCCAGTGGTCGTTTGCAAAGTGGGAGCCGCCAAGCGCGACAGATTTCCACAATGCCAAGAACGGCAAGGCTAAAGAGCCGACGTGGTGGAAGACGACGTTTAAGGCGCCGGTGTCACAGGCTGCTGCGCACCTGGAACTCGATGGCATGACCAAAGGCCAGATGTTTATCAATGGGCGGCATCTTGGGCGCTACTTTGTGGCGACTGCTGATGGCAAGACCGTGCCGCCGCAGGAGTCGTATTACATTCCGGCGAGCTGGATGCGTCTGGGCGAAGAAAACGAAGTCATGTTGTTTGATGAACATGGCGGTTTCCCGGGCAAGGCCCGCATCACGTTTGATGGACATTCACATCCGATCACCGCGGCAATCAGTTAAGTTGAATCGGCGCTGATCATCTCGGCGCGCCAAGAGAACAAGAGAGAAGAGGCTTGTTGCAATGAACACGTTTCTCACCCGCGCCCGTGCCACACTCGCAAAGATTCAGGAAGACAAGGTCCTGAAAGTTCTGCAGACGATCGAAGGACCGATGGGCCCGACGGTGAAGCTCAAGGGTTATGGCGAAGTTGTCTGCCTGTGTTCTAACAACTATCTTGGCCTTGCGAATCATCCCGAAGTTGTTGAAGCTGGCGTGAAGGGGCTGCGGGACTTTGGCGCGGGTACCGCATCAGTTCGCTTTATCTGCGGCACGTTTTCTCCTCACCACGATCTTGAGAAGGACATTGCGTCGTACATGGGGACCGAGAGCGCGTACTCATTTGTGAGCGCGTGGACGGCGGCTGAAGCTCTGTTCCCCACGTTGGCCGAGCCCGGCGACATCCTGATCTCTGATGAACTCAATCACGCCTGCATCATCGATGCGATTCGTCTCGCGGCGGTCATCAAGAAGGGCGTACACAAGGCGGTGTATAAAAACAATCGCCTTGAGGGTGAAGGTTCACTGCGTGCCGCACTGGAAGCGGCGAAGGCCAATAAGGAAGTGACCGGTGCGATCTGGGTCGTGACTGATGGCGTGTTCAGCATGGAAGGTTCGATCGCTGATCTTAAGGCGATGCGGAAACTGTGTGATGAATACAACGCGATTCTGGTTGTTGATGATTCGCACGGCCATGGGGTGATGGGCAAACTTGGCCGCGGAACGCATGAGCATTTTGGAATGCTCGAAACTGGTGCACGCCAGGTCGATATGTTCACCGGCACGCTTGGGAAGGCCCTCGGCGGCGGCGCGGGCGGCTTTATTGCCGGCCCCAAAGAAGCAATCGAAATGGTGATCCAGCGCGGTCGCCCGACGATCTTTTCAAATGCGCTGCCGGTGACGGTTGCGTGCAGCGCAAGAAAAGCGATCGAAATCCTGCGCCGCGAACCAGAGCGCGTGCAGCGACTGCGTGACAACTGCAACTACGCACGCACCAAGATCCGCGCTGCGGGTTTTGATGTACTTGAGAGCCCGACGGCAATCTGCCCGATCATTGTCCATGACACTGCCAAGGCGATCGCGATGAGCAAGCGATTGCTTGAGCTTGGCGTGTTTGTGATTGGCTTTGGATTCCCGGTGGTTCCGGAAGGTCATGCGCGTCTGCGGTGCCAGATTTCAGCGGCACACACGACTGAGCACATCGACCGGTTCATTGACGCACTACGAAAGCTATAAGAACAGATTTGCCAGCACGCGTTACGAGTTTGATTCCTAATACTGGAAAACAGGGATAACTCCACACCTTGTGCCGGTGATGGCAAAGTGCGGAGTGTGTATGATCTGGCCTTCGGCCTTCTGACCGAGGTGGGTTGCCGCTTCCATGGCGGAGTGCCTTTCCACTGCGAGCGGTCATGAAAAAGAAAAGTCCTTCCAATGACCAGCTGGCATCAGCTGTTGTCAGCGCACCGGATTCAGGGAAAGCCCTGAGTCCTGTGACCGAAGAGACGGGTCGAGGATTTTCTATCGTTGGTGTTGGCGCTTCGGCTGGGGGGCTTGAGGCCTTCACACAATTGCTCAAGGCATTGCCTGTTGATACCGGCATGGGATTTGTTCTGGTCCAGCACCTTGACCCGGATCATCAGAGCGCGCTGGTACAGATACTTCAGCGGGCAACTCTGATGCCGGTGAAAGAAATCACTCAGTCACAGAAAGTCGAACCGAATCAGGTATATGTCATCCCGCGCGATACAAGTTTGAGCATTGAGCGTGGCGAGTTGAAGCTTGTGCCACGTCAAAAGACTCGTGCGCCCCATCGACCCATCGACACGTTCTTTGAATCGCTGGCTGCAGACCAGCGGGAACGCGCGATCGGTATTGTGCTTTCGGGCACTGCGACCGATGGCACTCTGGGGCTTGAAGCGATCAAGGCTGAGGGCGGGTTCACATTTGCCCAGGATGATTCAGCAAAGCACGAATCGATGCCGCTGAGCGCGGTTGCATCGGGTTCGGTTGACATGGTTCTCGCGCCCGCTGATATCGCCAAGGAGTTGGCGCGAATTGCAGCGCATCCCTTTGTCGCGGGCCCATCTGAGCCGCACCGCGAGACAGAGAGAGTTGTTGACGGTGTCGACAGCGCGACAGCAGAGAACGATCGAGGAAGCGATATCCGCGGCGAACGGAATCGCGATGAGGCGATCCGTCACGAGGATGATGGCGCACCATTGCCATCGGGTGGCCCGGCTGACGAAGTGAGCATGTCGGGAAACAAGCGAGACCACGCCGCGACTCAGCCGAATCATGCGAATCATGCGGATCGCCAGGACATTGAAGCCGGGTACAGAAAGATCCTGTTGCATCTGCGAAAGCACTCCGGAGTAGATTTTTCACTGTACAAATCCAGTACCATTCAGCGCCGAATTGCCCGGCGACTGGTCTTGAGCAAGCAGTCCACATTGGATGACTACGCCGCTTTTCTCAAGGACAATGTCAAAGAACTGGATTCGCTCTATTCAGATGTATTGATCAGTGTGACCAGCTTTTTCCGCAATCCTGAGGCGTTTGAAACAATTCAGCACGAAGTCTTGCCCACGCTGCTCAAAGAGCAATCTGATGACCCGGTGCGATGCTGGGTTCTTGGATGTTCTACTGGCCAGGAGGCCTATTCGCTTGCGATGGCGTTTGTGGAAGTTGTCGAGAAGCTGGGGAGCAGCCGTTCGCTCCAGATATTCGCGACTGATCTCAACGATGCGCTGCTCGACAAGGCGCGTCATGGTCTCTACGCCAAGAGTCTTGTCGAAGATATCAGTCCAGCGCGACTGCGCCGATTCTTCACCGAAGCAGATGGCGGCTATCGCGTCAACAAGTCGCTCCGCGAGATGGTGGTCTTTGCGCGCCAGAACCTGATTGCTGATCCGCCTTTTTCTCGAATGTCACTGATCAGTTGTCGAAACCTGCTGATCTATCTTGAACCTTCGCTGCAGAAAAAGGCCATCCCTACATTCCACTATGCGCTTCGCCCGGGCGGATTTCTGCTGCTGGGGGCATCTGAATCCATCGGCGGCTTTACCGATCTCTTTGAACAGATCGACAAGAAGCAGAAGATCTACCGCAAAAAGGTGGCCGTCACTCCAGCATTCCATTTTCCACGCACCCAGGAACGCACGCTTGGTGGACAAGATCGGCGCCCGCCATCGATCATCGCGCGCGGGAAGAGCGCTGCCGGGATGGATGTCCTCGATGGATTGCGCGGCGAACTCAGTGCGCAACGCGAGGCTGATCGGATCGCCATCAACCGTTACGCGCCGCCGGCGGTTTTGATCAATACAGAGAATCAAATACTGCAGTTCCGCGGTCCGACAGGGGCGTACCTGCAGCCCCCAGCCGGCAAGGCATCCTTCGATGTACTCAAGATGGCTCGCGACGGCCTGATGTTGCCCCTTCGAGCAGCAATCAATGAAGCCAAAACAGAGCACAAGACTGTGCGGCGCGAGGGCATCCGGGTCGAACAAGGCAGCACGACCCTGGTGAATCTTGAAGTCATCCCGCTGAAAAACCTGCGTGAACGTTGTTTTCTGGTCATCTTTGAAGAACCAGCTCGTATCAGCGGATCGGCGGCAAAGAACCTCCGACCAGCGTTATCTGAACAGGATCAGGCAGAAGAACGTGGCCGCGTTTCCGAACTCGAGACCGATCTCTCAGAGATTCGCGAATTTATGCAGGTGATGCAAGAGCAACACGATGCGGCGAACGAAGAACTTCAGGTTTCCAGCGAAGAGGTTCAGTCTGCAAACGAAGAATTTCAGTCGGTGGATGAAGAGCTGGAAACTTCGAAGGAAGAGCTGGAGTCGGCAAACGAAGAGCTTATCACGGTCAATGAGGAGATGAACCATCGCAACTCCGAGCTCAACGTTCTCAACAACGACCTGATCAATCTTCAGACGTCGACCAAGCTTGCCATCGTGCTGCTTGATCGTGACCTGAGTATCCGTCGATTCAGCCCACAAGCTGAGAAGTTGTTTGACTTGCTCGCGACTGACGTGGGCAGGCCCGTTGGCCATATTCGTCACCGCCTTTTATCTACGCCCGTGTTGAACAGCCAGCGAAATGGAGACGCTCCAGCCTCACAATCACCGGAAATGGCTCCAACGGATCTGGAAGGTATCGCCGCGGAAGTCATTGTTTCGGAGCGGGAATACGACTGTGATGTCCAGGACCAGGCGCGAAACTGGTACTCTCTCCGCGTCCGTCCGTACAAGACCAATGATGGCAAGGTCAACGGCGCAGTAGTGGTACTGGTAGACATCACCGATCGCAAGCAGGCGGCGGAAATCGTGGCCGAACACCAGGCACGATTCCACCAGATGATCGACGCTCTTCCGGTCGCCGTGTATGTGACCGATGCCCAGGGGTACCTCACGCACTTCAATCGCGCTGCCAACCTCGGTTGCGGCCGAACGCCAGTGCTGGGTGTCGATCGGTGGTGCGTCTTCGGCAAGCTGTTCCACGCCGATGGCACCCCCATGGCGCTCGACAGCAGCCCGATGGCCCGCGCTATCAAAGAAGGTCAGGCTCCCCAGGGTCAGACCGTGATCGGCGAACGTCCCGATGGGTCTCGTCTCTGGGGCGAGGTCTACCCCATGGCCCTGCACAGCAGCACCGGCGCCATCATCGGCGGCATTAACGTAGTCGTAGATGTCACGGGGCGGCGGCAACTGGAAGAGCTGCAGCGCATCTCTGAACTTCGATATCGCCGCGTATTTGAAGCAGCCAAAGACGGCATTCTCATCCTTGACCTGCAAACGGGTAAAGTCACCGATTGCAATCAGTTCATAGCGGCCCTGCTTGGGCTGGAATCTGCCGCGGTGATCGGCAAGGAGCTGTATCACATCGGATTGTTCGGTGATATCGAGGTGAGCAAGAAAGCCTTCGAAGTCTTGAAGGAGAAAAAATATCTCCGCTATGAGAATCTGTCCGTAAAGAATCACAAGGGCATCACAGTCGAGGTTGAAGTTGTTGCCAATGTGTATCAGGAAGGCTCCAAGCTGGTCGCCCAGTGCAACGTCCGCGACATTTCTCAGCGCGTCGAAATGGAAAAGAAGCTCAACGAGCAGTCTGTCCAGATCGCGGGCGAATCGCGCCGCAAGGACGAGTTCCTGGCGATGCTCGCGCACGAGCTTCGAAATCCGCTTGCGCCGATTCGCGCTGCAGTTCAATTGATGCAGACGAATAATCTTGCGGGGCGCACTCCCCTTGGTGTGCAGGCTCTTGAAATCATCTCGCGACAGGCCGGCAACATCACTCGTCTGGTCAACGATCTGCTCGAAGTTTCGCGGGTCGTCAGCGGGAGGGTCAGGCTGAATCGCAGCACGGTCGATCTCAACGAGATCGTGCGCCACGCCATCGAAACCACCTCGCCACTGATTGACCACCACCAGCACACGCTGGTCGTTCACTATTGCGATCTGCCGCTTCTGGCAAATGTCGACCCCATGCGGATGGAAGAGGTCTTCATCAATCTGCTCAACAACGCTGCCAAATATTCCCCCGACGGCGGGCATATTGAGGTGTGGTGTGAACATCGAGAAGAAATGCTGGGAGCGACACAACTCGTGAGTCGTTATGCGCAGGTACGCGTGCGTGACCGCGGAATGGGTGTGGATGCCGAACTCCTGCCGCGGATATTCGATCTTTTCTCGCAAGGCGACCGATCACTCGCGCGTGCCCAAGGCGGGCTGGGTATCGGGCTGTCGCTGGCGAGTCAGCTTGTGAAGCAGCACGGCGGGACGATCGTTGTCAGGAGCGATGGCCCGGGAAAGGGCGCTGAGTTCATCGTCCGTTTGCCCGCGGTCGCCGCGAGCGTATCGAGTCAGGCGCAAGCAGAACAGCCGTCATTTGTTTCAGGCGAGCCTTTGAAAACGAAAGCCGCAAAAGGCGATTCGAAAAGCGATGCCAAAAGCGACGCCCCGAAGGTTGACGTAAAAATGATATTGCCTCCAGATGGTGAGACGGCGTCTATTGGGGCGCCCAGGGGTCCCTTCAACGCGCCGCGCGTGCTGATAGTTGATGACAATGTTGACCTGGTGACCACGCTCAGCAGCTTGCTGACACTGCGAGGATTCACAGTGCGGAGCGCGTACACCGGCCCGGAAGCTTTGAAGATTGCACGTGAATGGCTGCCGAGTATCGCTATTCTGGATATCGGTCTCCCGGGGATGGACGGCCATGAAGTTGCTCGGAATCTGCGTGCAGATCAGGCGTTGGCGGCAGTTGGTTCAGGCGGCTCTGGAGAAAAAGCAGCAAGTTCGCCAATCAGACTGGTCGCGCTTTCTGGGTATGGCCGGCCGGAAGATGTGGCACTCGCGCAAGTTTCAGGCTTTGATGCCTACCTCGTGAAGCCTCTGGACTATGCAGAGTTAGAGAAAGTCATCACGGCGCCAATGGTGCCATAAATTACAGCGCGAGTCGAAGAAGCAGCGCAATCGCATGTGGGATAACCTCCTCTCCGAGGAAATTACCACATGACTTCGCAGCCCCCGCAATCGTCATCAGATTCGAACCCTGCGCGCCGCCGAGGATTTCTTGACACCATCGAGTGGCTCGGCAACAAACTTCCCGAGCCTGCGCTGATTTTTGCAATTCTCGCGGCGGTCGTCATCGTTGTTTCCGCAGTCGCAGTCTGGAGAGATTGGAGCGTCCAGCCGCAGCGGCTGCAGGTTGAAAAGATCGCGGCAGTGGAAACAGATGGTCGCGCGATCCTGAATACGGACGGCACCCCGAAGATGGTGCCGGCCCTGAATGAAAAAGGTCTGCCAGTGACCAAGCTGGTTGCACAAGGCACTCCAATCAAGGCGAAGAGCCTGCTCACGGTCGAGGGCGTCTACTGGATGTTCAGCTCGATGCTCAAGAACTTCACGACGCTGCCAGCGTTACCACTGATCTTTGTGGCGATGCTCGGGATCGGTGTTGCGGAGAAATTCGGACTATTTGGCGCGTTCATGCGTTTTCTGGCCTTGTGCACGCCGCCAAGGATTTTGACACCCATGGTTGTGTTTTTAGGCGCGAACGCGAGTGTCGCAAGCGATGCGGGGTACATCATCCTGCCGCCGCTCGCGGCAGCGTTGTATCTCACGGTGGGCAGGCATCCACTCGCCGGATTGGCCGCGGCGTTCTGCGGTGTTTCCGGCGGTTTTGGCGGCGGGTTTATCCCGACAGCCGCCGATGGATTTCTGGCAGGCGTGGCAACGCAAGCCGCGCACATTATTGATCCTGGATATGCGAGCGTGCTCGCAACACACAACTGGTGGTTCAAGATGGGCTCGGCGATCGTGGTGACGCTCTGCGGCTGGTTTGTGACAGACAAGATTGTCGAGCCGCGATTAGTGCGAGAAACAGGCCGCGGACAGGATGTGAAACTCGAAGGCAAGAGTCTGGCGGAGATGGCGCTTTCAAAAGTCGAAGGACGTGCGCTTGGGTGGTCCGGCCTCACGCTTGCGGTCCTGCTGGCGGCGTTTGGTGCGATGATCTTTGTTCCAACCGGCCCCTTGCATGGAAAGGGTTTGCCATTGCTCGCCGATGGAAAAGTGCTGGCGCACCAGTCGGTGGTTGTGTACCCAAGCGCCGAAGCGGCAACCAAGGCTGGCGTTGCGCCGGACAAGGTGATTGCAGAGTCGCCGCTGGTGGTGGCGGAAGGGGCGGGAAAGCCCAAGCTTGTTGAGGCGGCGGGTGATCGCTGGTCACAGGTCATTGTCCCGATGATTTTCCTGGCATTCCTGCTGCCGGGAATGGTCTATGGCGGGCTGACGGGCGTGATGCGCACGCAAAAGGATTTCATCGAGGCTTTCTATCACGGCATTCGCTCAGTTGTCCCCGTGCTGGGCATTATGTTTTTCCTCGGCCAGTTTGTGAACTACTTCCAGTACACCGGTCTTGATCGAATGCTGGCGTATGCCGGCGGCAGCCTGCTGGTTGAGGCCAACCTGCCGATTCCGGTACTGCTGGTGCTGTTCGTGCTGCTTGTGGTGCTGGGAGACTTTGCCATCAGCGGAATGCTCAGCAAGTTTGCGATCCTCGCGCCGATTTTCATTCCCATGTTCATGATGGTGGGCGTGAGCCCTGAACTCACAACGGCGGCGTACCGCATCGGCGACAGCGTGGTCAACATCGTCACGCCGATGAACAGTTACCTGCTGGTGATCCTGGTGGTGCTCCAGAAATACAAACCCAGCGCCGGACTGGGAACACAGGTGTCGCTGATGGTTCCATACTCAGTTGTACTGTTTGTCGCCTGGACAGGATTCCTGCTCCTGTGGTACTGGAGCGGAATGGAACTTGGAACTCAGGCGCCGCTGCACTATGTGCCGAAGCACTGATGTTTGAATTCAGAGTCGGCGAAGACTCTTCTGCGAATCACTTTGGCTTTTCTAATTCTGCCGCCGCCTTCATGGTTTCCAGCTTTGTCTTCCATTCCGCGGCTTTGGCATCGCGCCCATTTCCCGATTCGGCTGTGTTCCATGCCTCGTAGCAATCGGCGAGAAATTGCACGCAGTCGCGCGTGTCTTTGTGCTTTTCTCCGGGATTCTTTATCAGGATCGCGTACGCCTCGAGCAGGTTGGTCTCGGCCAGGGCAAACTGTTTCAATTGAGTGCGTGCTGCACCCAGATTTCTCAGCAGTGCGCCAAGGTTTCTTTCTGAAGATCCGGTATAGGTGACTCGAGCGGCCGGCTCTGCATTAGAGAGAATCTCCGCCGCTTCAGAAAAGCGCTTCTGTTCGAGCATGAGCGCTGCAAGTCTTCGCGTCGCGCTCAGGACGGTCGGATGTCCTGCGCCAACTGAAGGAGCGCCTGCATCAATGACTTGACGAAAGAGCTGCTCTGCTGCAACAGAATTTTTCTGATCGGTCGCAAGCCCCCCCAGGTTGTGTGTGTAAATAAGTGTCTCGGGATGAGATGGTCCAAGGACCCGTTGTGCGATCGTCATCGCGTCGCGCCAGAAAGGCTCTCCCTCAGCGAGCTTTCCCTGACGAACAAGGCACAGGCCCATGACGTTGTTGGCGATCAATGTTGCAGTGTGATTCACACCCAGAACGCGCTGCCGCCTTTCCAGCGTTTCGCGGCACAATGGTTCCGCTTCGGCGAACTTGTTTCGGCCAATGAGATACACGCAGAAATTTCCCAGGGTCGTAAGCGTGTCCATGTGGTCTACGCCAGAGAGCTTCTGCTGCTGTGCCAGAGCTTCACGCATAAGCGCTTCGGCTTCCACCGGGTGGCCGCTGGCATCGAGCAACGTGCCCAGGCTCTGCACGGACCGGAGTGTGGATGGGTGAACTTCGCCCAGGATACGGCGCTTCTTGTCCACAACCTCGCGAAAGGCCACAACTGAGTCGTCGAGCTTGCCCTGACTTTGCAGCAGCACTCCCAGTTCGTTCACTGAAAGCAACGTCGCAGCGTGTTCTTCGCCCAGGACGCCGCGTCGTTTCGCAAGCACATCGCGGGTGACCTGCTCGGCTTCGCCGAATTTTCCCTGTTCGCGCAGCATGGTGGCAAGCAGATGCAGAGATTCCATGGTGTCGGGATGATCGTCGCCGAGCACACGCGTGCGCTTCTCCAGCGATTCACGGATAAACGGCTCCGCTTCCGCCGGCGCACTTTTGTCGAGCAGCATGCTTCCCGTGTTGGCGATGCAGGTTAGCGTGTCAGGGTGTTCTTCCCCTTTCACGCGGCGACTTCTGTCCATCGCCTCGCGATAGATTGCCTCGGCTTCGGTCATCTTGCCCAGGCCGTTCAAATACACGCCAAGGTTGCTCATTGAGAGCAGTGTGTCTGAATGGTCATCGCCAAGGACCCGCCGCCGCGCTGCAAGGGACTGTTGTTCCAATTCGGCCGCGACATTATCAAGCCCAAGCCCGTGATAGCGCTCCGCAAGAACGTGCCGCAGTGTGGCGGCAATTGCAGGTTGATCCGAGAACTGCTTATCGATTGCGGCTGTCGCGGGTTTGAGAATAGTTGAGTCAATCAGTTCGAGCGCGGTGTCGGTCGCGTTCACACGGCTCCATTGGCCAATGAATTCATCGACTTGGGTGGCGCGTTCAGCTTCGGGAACAGTGGACTTGTCCAGAGCCGCCGCGAATCGAGTTCGAATATCTTCAGAAAGCCGCACGCCCGCGGCAGTGGGATCGACCTGCGCAAGCATCTGTCCCTGGAAATCAGCGACACTCTGCAATTCCGTGGCCTTGCGCCGCGTCTGTGCTTCAGCAGCAACAGCGCGTGTCGCCTCAACCAGAGCTTTGTCCCGTTGCAGCGAAGCAGCCCGCGCCTGCCAGATTGTGCCCGCAAGCCCGGTCACCAGTGCGATCAACACCACTGTGCCTGCGATCACTTCCCTTCGGTGGCGCCTGGCAAATTTCCGCAGTCTGTAGCCTGAGCCAGGTGCGCCCGCGCTCACCGGCTCATCGTTGAGGTGGCGCTTAATGTCGGCCGCGAGTCCGTTGGCCGTTTCGTAGCGACGCGTGCGATCTTTCTCCAGACACTTCATCACGATCCAGTCCAGGTCGCCCTTAAGGATCGAGCTGAGCGTGAGTGGATCGCCCGCGTGGCGGTCGATCGCGGTGCGAGTTCCGGTGTCGCCGAGTGAACTCAGTCGCGTGCTGGGCTTGTGCGGTTCGACTTCGCGAATGATCCGCATCATTTCGGCCATCCCGGCTTCCAGAAGCGAATGGCTGTCAAAGGGTGTCGTGCCCGTCAGCAGTTCATAAAGCAATACGCCCAGCGAATAGATGTCGCTGCGCGTATCGATATCGATGCCCGACATTTCGGCCTGCTCCGGACTCATATATGCCGGCGTGCCAATTATATTTTTGTGGGCGGTGAAGCGGGTGTGTTGACTCAGTTCTCCGCTGGTGGCTTTGGCAATTCCAAAGTCGATCACTTTGGGAACCGGCACACCGTCGACAATCGCTACCAGCACGTTGCTCGGTTTGATATCGCGATGGACGATGCCCTTCTGGTGTGCGTGCTGGATGGCGTGGCAGACATTCATGAACAGGCCAAGTCTTGCTTTGGTGTCCAGCTTGTTGGTGTCGCAATATTCGCAGATCGGGACGCCGTCGATGTACTCCATCACAAAGTACGGGCGGCCAGAGTCGGTCGCGCCCGCGTCAAACACCTTGGCGATATTGGGGTGGTCCATCATCGCCAGCGCCTGACGCTCAGCCTCGAACCGGGCAATCACCTGCTTGGTGTCCATGCCCAGCTTGATGATCTTGAAGGCGACACGGCGTTTCACCGGCTCACGCTGTTCGGCGAGCCAGACTGTGCCAAATCCGCCTTCGCCAATCTCCTGAAGGAGTTTGTAACGACCAACGACCCTTCCTTCACTCTCAAGCTGCGCAGTTGATGAAGCGGTCGGCGTCCCCTGGACAACGTCGGCCCCGACATCCATCGTCGGCTTGTTCATAGGGCTGGCAGCGCGCTTGTCCGCCTGTAACAACACTTCAACTTCGTGTTTCAGGTTGGAATCCGTGCCGCATAAGCGGAACAGGGCCTCTCCACGCTCGTAATCGGGAAGCTCGGCAATTTCCACGAATATGCGGCGAATGTGTCGTCTGTTGTCGCTGGTCATTGCCTTACATTACGGCCTATTCCGTTGGAAATGTGGGCCATACATCGCCGCCATGACCGTGAGCCCGGTCGGCAGCCGTCCTGAGTCGGCAATCCTTGCCGCTTGGACCTGACTTCACTGGTCGTGATCGTCGACGCGGGCGAATTCCGCGGCTTAAGCGGCGTCCGTTCGGGAGGACCCTTGCGATTCGGTGTACTTTCAAGACGGTGGTGAAAACCAATTCAACAACAAAATGGTGAACCTCCAGCAAGATATGGCGTCTTTATATACTGCAGGCAGATATTCGCCCAAGGATTGTTCGTGGGTCGATATCTAGACCGGTTGCCGCGCACCTGCGCCTGGATGCCGGATGTTCCCCGAGAACGACGCCGCGATGGGAGTTTTTGATAATGATTGATACTTCAAGTCCGGTCCATGCCCCAGCACGTGGCCATTCGACGGTTGCGCTTGCCGATTCCGTGCGGGCTCGCGTGCGCGAAACGGTGGTGGGGCAGGACACGGTTGTCGATGCGATCCTTATCGCGCTTCTCACTGGCGGTCACCTCCTGCTGCAAGGTGTTCCCGGTCTCGCCAAGACACTGCTCGTCAATGCGGTCGCCAAAGCAATCGACCTGCAGTTCGGCCGCGTGCAGTTCACCATCGACCTCTTGCCCGCTGACATCGTCGGATCCGAAATTCTCGATGAGGCAACTCGCCAGTTCCGCCTGCACAAGGGCCCGGTCTTCACCAACCTGCTCCTGGCCGACGAAATCAACCGCGCTACTCCAAAGGTTCAATCAGCATTGCTTGAGGCCATGCAGGAGCGGCGGGTCACTGTCGGCAATCAGGCATTGAAGCTCCCCACCCCGTTTCTGGTGATCGCAACCCAGAACCCGATTGAACAGGCTGGTACGTTTGAATTGCCAGAAGCCCAGCTCGACCGCTTCATGCTCTGCCATCGACTCGACTATCCAACCAAAGACCAGGAAACCGAAGTCGTCCGCCGCTCCCTGAACCTCGGCCTCAGCCGCGACGCCTCAGGCGGAGCAGTTCCCAAGACCGCATTCGACTCCATCAAAGATGAACCGGTCATTCGTATCTCTGAACTCACTGAAGCGATGATGAAAGTGCAGACCGTTCATGTCAGCGAAGTGTTTGTCCGCCACTGCGTCAATCTCATCGACAAAACCCGTTCGCACCCGGATCTTGAACTGGGCTGCAGCCCGCGTGCTGGTAT